>JBPCSO010000018.1:0-91099 GCA_051007055.1 Roseomonas sp. | reverse complement strand
GACTGCGGCTTTGCCAATGTGCAGCCGCATTCGGGCGCGCAGGCCAATCAGGCGGTGTTCCTGGCGCTATTGCAGCCGGGTGATTGCTTCATGGGGCTTGATCTGGCCGCGGGTGGGCATTTGACGCATGGGTCGCTCGCCAATCTTTCCGGCAAATGGTTCAAGCCGGTGCCTTATACGGTACGGCGCGAAGACCAACAGATTGATATGGCGGAAGTGGCGCGCATTGCGCGTGAAGCGAAGCCGAAGCTGATCATCGCCGGCGGCAGTGCCTATGCCCGTATTTGGGATTTCGCGGCCTTCCGCGCCATTGCGGACGAGGTCGGCGCCTATTTCATGGTGGATATGGCGCATTTCGCGGGGCTGGTGGCGGGTGGCGCGCATCCTTCGCCTTTCCCGCATGCGCATGTTGCGACCACCACCACGCATAAGACTTTGCGTGGTCCACGCGGCGGCATGATTCTGACGAATGACGAAGCGCTGGCGAAGAAGTTCAACAGCGCTGTTTTCCCCGGCCTGCAAGGCGGGCCGCTGATGCATGTGATCGCGGCCAAGGCAGTGGCGTTTGGGGAAGCGCTGCGCCCGGAATTCCGCGCCTATTCGCGCCAGATCGTCGCCAATGCCAAGGCGCTGGCGGGTGAATTGCAGGCGCAGGGTTTGGATCTGGTGACGGGAGGTACGGATAATCATTTGTTGCTGGTTGATCTTCGCCCGAAGAAGCTAACCGGGAAGGTCGCGGAAGCCGCGCTTAATCGCGCGCATCTGACCTGCAATAAGAACGCCATTCCCTTTGATCCGGAAAAGCCGATGGTGACATCCGGTGTGCGCCTTGGCACGCCCGCCGGCACCACGCGCGGCTTTGGTGAGGCGGAATTCCGCCAGATTGGCAAGCTGATCGGCGAAGTGCTGGATGGCGCGGCGCGGGCCAATGATGAAGCCGGCAATAGCGCGGTGGAAGCTTCGGTGAAGGCGCGGGTGATGGAGCTCTGCCATCGCTTCCCGATCTATCCGGCATGAAGTGCCCCTTCTGCGGATTTGAGGATACGCAGGTCAAGGATAGCCGCCCGGCGGAAGACAGCGCGGCCATTCGCCGCCGCCGCGCCTGCACAGAATGTGGCGCGCGCTTCACGACTTTTGAACGCGTGCAGCTGCGCGAGATTACCATCATCAAGACCGATGGCCGACGCGTGCCATTTGAACGTGAAAAGCTCGCGCGGTCCATTCGTGTGGCTTTGCGCAAGCGCCCGGTGGATGAGGATCGGATCGAGAAACTGGTTAACTCCATCCAGCGCCGGCTGGAAACCGAAGGCGAGAGCGAAATCCCCTCCAACAAGATCGGGGAGATTGTTATGGAAACGCTGAAGGAATTGGACCAGGTGGCCTATGTGCGCTTCGCCAGCGTGTATCGCAATTTTGGCGAGGCCAAGGATTTCCAGTCCTTTTTGGGCGAGTTGGGACGGAAGGAATAAGGGCGTCAGCCTGTGTCAGGCGCCGGTGGGATTATTGTAGGCCGGAGCCTGCGATCTCAGTGGCGCGTCGCCTAAGCTCAGTCTGAACCACCTATTGGTCGGCGCATATGCCTGCGCCGCCACGCAGAGGCAGATGGGGCGTGGCTCAAAGTCCCAGACTTTGCCTCCGTTTTGCCAAATATTCTGTGACATGGCGCTGATAATGCCCGAGCGAGCGTGCCTTGCCCTTGGCTGCCATCTCGGCGTGTCGGTTCATGGCGCGCCAGCGCCAAAGGATACGCGCGATTTCGGATGGCGCGGCGCCAAAGCTGGCCGGGTTGTTGTGCAGTTCCGCCAAGGCTTCAGCATATTCAGTATCAAAGCGCCCCACCAAGCTTTCGGTGAGCTGCCCAGGGCGAAGCTGATAACGATAGGCAAGCGCCCCACAAACCGGCGCCCGGCCGCCAGCTTCAGCCAGCCCGTGTAAATCCCATAAAACATCATCAATCAGCCGGAACGGAAGAAAGGGCGCCACCTTGGCCCGCGGCTGCAGCAGGTGGAGCGACGCAAAAACATTGCGCCATTCAAGCCAACCCATGCTTGGTAACTCAGATGAGGGGACGCGGCGTAGCGCTTTTCCATCAGGAGTGCGGATGATGGCCGGGATCACCGCGGCGCCTTGCGAGCGCGCCAATGCTAGCGCTGCGGCCAGGCCATCGGCTTGCCCTTCATAGCCGTCGTCAGCATCCAGCATGGTGACGAAGCTGCCGCGCGCCAGCGCCAGGGCGCGGTTGCGCGCGGCGGCGGCGCCTGAGGCAATGGGCCCGATGGGCGTGAAAACGAGCCGGGGGTCAGCCGGTAAGCAATCACTATAATCCGTACCGTCATCAGAAGCGATAATCACTTCGATCGCCGTGGCCTGAGCATGGGCAAAGACCGAACCGACAGCAGCCGCAATCTCCGCACGCAGGCCATAGGCGGCCATCAGGATGCTGATTTCGGGCTCTGTACGTTGCATGTGGTTCCAGTGTGCGGCTTGGTTGGCTTTCTCGTTGGCCATGTGGGGCCACCCACATGATGCATGTCAAGAAGTCCTTGTTTTCGTGGCGATTTTCGATGAAGTTTCAGGCTTTCCGCATTTGCCTATGGACAAGCGGCTTAAGAATTGATTCTTTAGCAGGCGATTCATGTTACGGGGTATCCGCGCCCATGGCGCTGCTTTCCACCTTCAAGCGGGTCCTTAAAGGGATACTGATGCCGGCCGTGTTCCTGGCAGTGTCCGGGTATTTCGCTTGGCACGCCGTGCATGGCGAACGCGGGCTGATGGCGCGCGACAAGCGGCAAGCGGATATCGTTTCGGCGCGGGCCGAGCTGACTCGGGCAGAGGCCGAGCGTGACGCTATGGAACGCCGCGTGGCTGGCCTTAGGGGCGATAGGCTTGATCGGGACCAGCTTGAAGAACGCGCCCGGTCGCTGTTGAATATGGTCGGGCGGGATGAAGTGATTGTGCCCTATGGTCCGGAACGCCGGCTTTATTGACCCCCTGGCGCTGTGCGCTGGTTTTTGCTGATTTTTCAAGCCTTACGGAACTTGGCTTGTGGCGCTGAGGTGGGTGCCGTGTTTGCGTCTATATGGCGAAACAAACACTTAACTGAATTTAGGTTAATTGTATTATTGCATTGCAAAAACACGGTTTTTTAGTCTTTCATGGCTTGAAATTCGGAATTGCCGGGCGCTAATTGCGCTTGGAAGCTAAGCGCAGGAGGAAGTCCCCATGCCCCAGGCCACAGAAGCCGCCACTAAGCGTCGCGGCAAAGCCAAAGCGCCGTCTCTCTCTCGGGACGAAATGCTGCGTGCTTATCGCGACATGCTGCTGATCCGCCGCTTTGAGGAAAAAGCCGGCCAGCTTTACGGTATGGGGCTGATTGGGGGCTTTTGCCACCTTTACATTGGCCAGGAAGCGGTCGTGGTTGGCATGCAAATGTGCCTGAAGCCAGGGGATCAGGTGATCACCTCCTACCGCGACCATGGGCATATGCTGGCAACCGGCATGGAAGCCCGCGGCGTTATGGCGGAACTCACTGGGCGCATTGGCGGCTACTCCAAGGGCAAGGGTGGGTCCATGCACATGTTCAGCCGGGAGAAGGGTTTTTACGGCGGGCATGGGATTGTTGGCGCGCAGGTCTCGCTCGGTAATGGGCTCGCCTTCGCGAATTGGTATCGGCAGGATGGGCGGGTCGCGGTCACCTATTTTGGGGAAGGTGCTTCCAACCAGGGGCAGGTGTTTGAAAGCCTGAATTTGGCTGCGCTTTTCAAGCTGCCCTGCATCTTCATCATCGAAAACAACAAATACGGCATGGGCACGAGTGTGGAGCGTGCTTCGGCATCGCGGGACCTGTCGCAGAATGGCGCCGCCTGGGGCATCCCTGGTGAGCAGGTGAATGGCATGGATGTGGCTTCCGTGCGCGAAGCGGGCGAACGCGCCGTCGCGCATTGCCGCGCCGGCAAGGGGCCGTATTTGCTGGAGATGAAGACCTATCGCTATCGCGGCCATTCCATGTCCGACCCGGCGAAGTACCGCACGCGCGAAGAAGTGCAGAAAATGCGCGAGACATCGGATTGCATTGAGACCGCACGCAAGGCGCTGCTGGATGATTTTGGCGTGACGGAAGCCGACCTGAAAGTGATTGATGATGACGTGAAGGCGATTGTCCAGGACAGCGCCGATTTCGCGCAGGAAAGCCCAGAACCGCCGGAATCCGAATTGATGACCGATATCCTGGTGGAGGCAAACTAAGATGGGTGCCGTGATCCTGATGCCCGCGCTTTCCCCCACCATGACGGAAGGCAAGCTGGCCCGCTGGCTGAAAAAAACCGGCGACAAGGTGAAATCCGGTGAAGTGATTGCCGAGATTGAAACCGACAAGGCGACCATGGAAGTGGAAGCGGTGGATGAAGGCGTATTGACCGCGATCCTCGTGCCGGAAGGCACGGAGAATGTCGCAGTGAACACCGCGATTGCCGAATTGGATGGCGGCGCCGGCAGCGCCAAAGCCGCGCCTGCACCAGTGGCAGCGCCCGCACCCGTCGCGCTTGCCCCGGCATCCCTGCCCGCCGCGCCGCGTGCCGCTTTGGCGGAAAAGGATTGGGGCCCGACCAAGACCATCACGGTGCGCGAAGCGCTGCGCGATGCCATGGCGGCTGAAATGCGCGCCGATGCGGATGTATTCCTGATTGGCGAAGAAGTCGCGCAATACCAGGGCGCCTATAAAATCAGCCAAGGCTTGCTGGAAGAATTCGGCGCGCGCCGCGTGATGGATATGCCGATCACCGAACATGGCTTTACCGGCATGGCGGTGGGCGCGGCCTTTACTGGCCTGAAGCCCATTGTGGAGTTCATGACCTTCAACTTCTCCATGCAGGCGATTGACCAGATCATCAATTCCGCTGCCAAGACCTTGTATATGTCAGGCGGGCAATTGGGCTGCCCCATCGTCTTCCGTGGCCCGAATGGCGCGGCTTCACGCGTCGCGGCGCAGCATTCGCAATGCTACGCATCCTGGTATGCGCATTGCCCGGGCTTGAAGGTTGTTGCGCCCTGGTCTGCCGCTGATGCCAAGGGCTTGCTGCGCGCGGCCATTCGCGATCCCAATCCGGTGATCGTGCTGGAAAATGAAATCCTCTATGGGCAAAGCTTTGAATGCCCGACGGCGGATGATTTCGTGCTGGATATCGGCAAGGCGAAGGTCGAGCGCGAAGGCAGTGATGTCACCATCGTCGCTTTCTCCATCATGGTTGGCATGGCGATGCAGGCGGCGGAAAAGCTCGCGGAACAGGGCATCAGCGCAGAGGTGATCAATCTGCGCTCCATCCGGCCCTTGGATACGGAAACCATCGCGGCTTCCGTGCGCAAGACCAATCGCCTTGTGACGCTGGAAGAAGGCTGGCCCTTCGCCGGCATCGGGGCCGAGGTTGCCATGCAAATCATGGAAACGGCCTTTGATCATTTGGATGCGCCGCCGGTGCGCGTAACAGGTGTGGATGTACCCATGCCTTATGCGGCCAATCTGGAAAAGCTTGCGCTGCCGCGCCTGGAACAGGTGGTGGAAGCGGCGCGTAGCGTCACCTATCGGCGGTAAGGGGAAAGATCATGGCAACGAATATCCTGATGCCGGCTTTGTCGCCCACCATGACGGAAGGCAATCTGGCGCGCTGGCTGAAGCAGGAAGGTGACCGGATCAAGGCCGGCGATGTGATTGCGGAAATCGAAACCGATAAGGCGACGATGGAAGTGGAAGCAGTGGATGAGGGCATTCTGGGCCGCATCCTGGTGCCCGCCGGCACACAAGGCGTGAAGGTGAATGATGTGATCGCCGTGCTGGTGGAAGCGGGCGAAGCCGTGCCCGCCGCTGGCGCTGCGCCGAAAGCAGCACCCGCTGCGGCACCTGCCCCTGCCGCGCCTGCGCCGGTTGCCGCCGCGCCTGTTGCGGCTGCATCGGCGCCCGCGCCCGCAACGGGGGATCGCGTATTCGCAAGCCCGCTGGCGCGCCGCATGGCGACGCAAGCTGGTTTGGATATCAGCAAAGTCTCTGGATCCGGCCCCAATGGGCGGATTGTGAAGGCGGATGTGGATGCGGCGCTGTCGCGCGGCCCCGCGCCTGCCGCTGCCGCCGCGCCGGTTGCGGCGCCAATGGCCTCACCCGCGCCCCGACCTGCCGCGCCGGTCGCCATCACCGCGCCGCATACTGCGGTGCCCAATAGCAGCATGCGCAAGGTGATTGCGCGCCGTCTTTCCGAATCCAAGGCGACGATTCCGCATTTCTATGTCAGCGCTGATGTGGAAATTGATGCGCTGCTGAAAATCCGCGCCGATTTGAATGCGCGCAGCCCCAAGGATGGCCCCGGCGCCTTCAAGCTTTCGGTTAATGATCTGGTGATCAAGGCAACAGCCGTCACGCTCCGCCGCTTCCCTAATGTGAATGCGATGTGGACCGAAGATGCCATCTTGCAACTGCATGATGTTGATATCTCGGTCGCGGTCTCCATCCCTGATGGGCTGATCACGCCGATTGTGAAGGGCGCTGATATCAAGGGCCTGGCTGCCATCAGCAATGAGATGAAGGACCTCGCCGCACGCGCCAAAGCCGGCAAGCTGAAGCCCGAGGAATTCCAGGGTGGTGGCTTTTCCATCTCCAACATGGGAATGTATGGCGTGAAGGATTTCGCCGCCATCATCAATCCGCCGCAGGCCGGGATTCTTGCAGTATCTGCCGGTGAACAACGCCCGGTGGTGAAGAATGGCGCGCTTGCCATCGCAACAGTGATGACACTCACGCTTTCCGTGGATCATCGCGTGATTGATGGCGCTTTGGCGGCGGAATTCCTGCAAGCACTCAAGCGCAATATCGAGGATCCGCTGAGCCTGATGCTCTGATGGCCGCTGGCTTCACGCTGCGGGATGCCACACCGGCCGATGTGCCGGTGGTGGTGCATTTCGTGCGTGCCTTGGCCGAATATGAAAAACTACTGCATGAGGCCAAGGGGACAGAGGCTGATTTCGCGGCCGCACTTTTTGGCGAAACGCCGCGTGCTGCCGCCATTATCGCGGAAGCGGATGGCAAGGCGGTTGGGCTTTGCATCTGGTACCGGACTTTTTCCACCTTCACCGTGCGCCATGGTATTTGGGTGGAAGATGTTTTTGTGGAGCCCGCCTATCGCGGCCGCGGCATTGCCCGCGCCATCTTTCGGCGCCTGGCGCGGCAGGTGAAGGATGAAGGCGGCGGGCGCCTGGAATGGAATGTATTGGATTGGAATGAACCCGCCATTGGCGCCTATCGCGCTATGGGTGCGCGCGGGCTTGATCAATGGACCATGCAACGCGTTGACGGCGCGGCGCTCGATCGCCTGGCCGAATAGAGGAAGGAGCCTGAGACATGGCTGAAGCATTTGATCTGGCGGTGGTGGGTGGCGGGCCTGGTGGCTATGTCGCAGCCATTCGCGCCAGCCAATTGAAGATGAAGGTCGCGCTGGTGGAGCGTGAGAACCTTGGCGGCGTTTGCCTGAATTGGGGCTGCATCCCCACCAAGGCACTACTGCGCGCTTCCGAAATCAATCACATGCTGCATAGCCTGGATGCCTATGGCTTCGCGGCAGACAATATCCGCTTCGATTTTGCGAAGGTGGTGAAGCGTTCACGCGGTGTGGCGGGGCAGCTTTCCGGTGGCGTCAAGCATTTGCTGCGCAAGAACAAGGTCACGGTGTTTGATGGCCATGGCAAGCTGGCAGGTGGCGGCAAGCTGGCCGTGACCAAGGACGGCAAGCCATTGGCCGAATTGGTGGCCAAGCACATCATTCTGGCAACTGGCGCGCGGGCGCGAGTCCTGCCGGGGATTGAACCGGATGGCAAGCTCATTTGGTCCTATCGCGAAGCCATGACTGCGCCGGCCTTGCCGAAGCGCCTGATCGTGATTGGGTCTGGCGCGATTGGGTCTGAATTCGCGTCCTTCTATCGCAATATGGGATCCGAAGTGACGCTGATTGAAGCGATGGATCGCATTCTGCCGGTAGAAGACGCTGAGGTTTCTGCCTTTGTGCATAAGGCATTTGAAAAACAGGGCATGAAGGTGATGGTCAGCGCCAAGCTGCAAGGCGTGCGCAAGGAAGGCGACGCGATTGCCGCCATTGTGGAAGCCGGCGGCAAGGTAACCGAGATCAAGGCAGATCGGCTGATCAGTGCGGTTGGTATTGTCGGCAATATTGAAGACCTCGGCCTTGAGGGCACCAAGATCCAGGTGGACCGCACGCATATTGTGACCGATGCCTTTGGCCGTACCGGCGAGCCCGGCATTTACGCCATTGGTGACCTGACCGGCCCGCCTTGGCTCGCGCATAAGGCATCGCATGAAGGGATCATTTGCGTTGAAGCCATCGCCGGGCTGCATCCGCATGCCATGGATACGCTGAACATCCCAGGTTGCACCTATTGCCGGCCTCAGGTTGCCTCGGTTGGGCTCACGGAAGCCGCCGCCAAGGCCCAGGGGCATGAGGTGAAGGTTGGGCGCTTCCCCTTCATCGGCAATGGCAAGGCGATTGCGATGGGTGAACCGGAAGGCTTTGTGAAAACTGTGTTCGATGCCAAGACGGGCGCCTTGCTGGGGGCCCATATGGTGGGGCCGGAGGTCACGGAAATGATCCAGGGCTACGGCATTGCCCGTACTTTGGAGACGACCGAGGCCGAATTGATGCACACCGTCTTCCCGCACCCCACAGTTTCTGAGGCCATGCATGAAAGCGTGCTTGATGCTTATGGCCGGGTGATCCACATCTAGTAACATCATGGCTGCAAACCGCATCGAAATTGACCATCGCGCCGCCAAGACGGGTGCCGAAAGGCATCCGGAAAAGGCGCATCGCCCGGACAACCCCATCCAGCGCAAGCCGGCCTGGATACGGGTAAAGGCGCCGACGCATCCGGTTTATCTGGAAACCCGCGCCCTGATGCGGGAGAAAAAGCTGGTCACGGTATGTGAGGAAGCGGCCTGCCCCAATATCGGCGAATGTTGGTCTCAGCGCCACGCCACCATGATGATCATGGGCGAGACCTGCACGCGCGCCTGTTCCTTCTGCAATGTCGCAACCGGCATTCCGAAGCCGCTGGATACGGATGAACCGCGCCGTGTGGCTGAAGCCGTGGCATCGCTCGGCCTGCGCCATGTGGTGATTACTAGCGTGGATCGTGATGATCTGGCCGATGGTGGCGCGGCGCATTTCGCAGAGACCATCCGCGCCATTCGCGCTGCCGCCCCCGGCACGACGATTGAGGTGCTGACGCCTGATTTCCTGCGCAAGGATGGCGCGCTGGAATTGGTGGTGGCGGCACGGCCGGACGTGTTCAATCATAATCTGGAAACCGTGCCCGCGCTTTACCCCAGCATTCGGCCCGGCGCGCGGTATTATCATTCTTTGCGCCTGCTGGATCGCGTTAAGCAGCTTGATCCTTCCATTTTCACCAAATCCGGCATCATGGTGGGGCTTGGCGAAAAGCGCATTGAAGTGCTGCAAGTGATGGATGATCTGCGCAGTGCGGAGGTTGATTTCCTCACTATCGGCCAATACCTGCAACCATCGGTGAAGCATGCGGCGGTGGATCGCTTCGTCACCCCGGATGAGTTTGAGGATTACGCCAAGGCCGCGCGCGGTAAGGGTTTTCTGCTGGTATCCGCTACACCTTTGACGCGGTCTTCCTATCACGCGGATCGAGACTTCGCGGCGCTGAGTGCGGCGCGCAGCGCGCAATTGGCCGCGCGAAGCTGACATGCCCACCCATGCGGAAAAGAAGGTGCTCCGTTATACGGAGGCGCAGCTTTTCGACATGGTCGCCGATGTGGCGCGCTATCCCGAATTCCTGCCCTGGTGCGCCGCCGCGCGCGTGCTCAGCCGCGATGAACAGGTACTGGTCGCGGATTTGACCATCGGCTTTCGCATGTTTCGTGAAACCTTCCGGTCGCGCGTCGGCTTGAACAGGCCTTGCCATATTCATGTAACTTACGAAAACGGCCCTTTCCGCTATTTGAACAATCACTGGCGCTTCACGCCGGTGGCTGGCGGGACCGAGGTGGATTTCTTCGTGGATTTCGAATTCCGCAGCCGCATTCTGCAAGTGGCGATTGGCGTTGTTTTCAATGAAGCAGTGCGGTTGATGGTGCGCGCCTTTGAAAGACGCGCGATGCATCTTTATGGGCGGCCGGGCGCCGCTGGCATCGGCAAGCCGGCCTCGGCCTGAAGCGCTTACTGCAATTTGATGTTGCGCGCCTGAATCATATTGCGCCATTTGGCGTTTTCCGCCGTGAAATAGGCGGGCCATTCGGCGGTGCTGCCAACCGTTGGCACCACGGCAAGCGCGCTAAGGCGTTCGCGCGTATCGGGTGCTTCCATTGCGGCCTTGGTCAGCGCATGCATGCGCGCCAAAATATCGGCGGGCACGCCGGTTGGCGCTTGCAGGGCGATATGTTCCACCACTTCCACGCCTGGGAAGCCTTGTTCGGCGAAGGTTGGGATTTCCGGCGTGAGGGGGCTTCTTTCCTTTGTCGCCACGGCAAGCGCGCGCAGGGCACCAGACCGGATATGCGGCAAAATGCCTGAGGCCGCCTGGAAAACCATCGGCGTTTCATTGGCGAGTACCGCCTGCACTGCGGGCGCGCCACCGCGATAGCCGACATACTGAACCGTGAGCCGCGCTTCCTGTAAAAAAAGTTCGGTCGCAAGATGCGTCGAAGAACCGGTGCCCGAATTGGCATAAGTCAGGTTGCTATTGGGCCGGCGCGCGATTTCCACATACTCCGCCAGCGTGCGCGCGGGGAAGCTTGGATTGACCACCATGATGATCGGCATGGAAGCAATCAACCCAATGCCAACGAAATCCTTTTCATTGTCATAGGGCAGCGGCATCAGATGCGGCGCCATCGCATAGGTGCTGACGGTGCTGACCAGCATGGTATAGCCATCAGGCCGCGCGCGGGCGACGCTATTGAAGCCGATCGTACCATTGGCGCCGGTGCGGTTATCCACCACGAAGCTGCGGCCCGTATCTGTGGAGAGCTTCTGTGCCAGGATGCGCGCCACGGCATCCGTGGAACCGCCTGCGGCCCAAGGCACGACCAGCGTGACCGGGCGGCTTGGCCAGGCATCCTGCGCGCGCGCTATGCTGGGCAGCAGCGCAGGGACGGCAAGCAGGGCGAGGTGACGGCGAGAGATCATGGCATCCTCCTTCGTGTTTGTTGTGCTTTCAATAGGGTTACGCAGCGCTGCAAGACAAGCCTGTTTCTCTGGCCCTTTGCATTTTGCCGGGCCGGTGATTTTCAGTGCCATCAGCGCATAAGATGATGTTCCCCCCCCCTACTAAAGAAGGTGATATCATCTGAAGCGTTTTAGCCTATGCCACGGACCGAAAAATAAAAAACGAACGGCACCAGGAGGGATTTCTCCCAAGCTCTTTCTCATATCGGGGCCAGCAGCGGCAATCGCAGCAATAAGGCCTAAGGCTATGTGCTGGCGTGGCAAGGAAGACCGGGCACAGGCGTGAACCTGCGCCCTCCGCAGTTATTCAGCGGCTCGAAGCGCCGTTTGGCTGCGCAGCTTCACAATGCCGGGCAGTGCGGCGCCCTTCCACAGCGCTTCCAGCAAACCCTTGGCTTCCTGCGTACCAATCGCATCTGCGGTCAGTTCCAGGAACTTGTCGGACAGATCAGCATCCGAAAGCGGCGCATCCGGATCACCCTTGCGCGTGTGCTGATGGCGGTTCAGCACGCGCCCATCACGGAGTTTGATTTCCACCTTCGCTGACCGCTTGGATGGGAAGGCCGCGGCGCATTCCGGATCAAGCGACACGCTTACTTTCGGCATCAGCGCGCGAATTGCCGGGTCAGTCAGGCGATTTGGCTCGAATGCCGCCAGCCGTACACCGCCATAAAGCAGCATGGTCGCGACGGTAAACTGCGTGGAGAAACGGCAATCCTGTTCTGTCGCGGCGGTCGGGCGATCACAGACATCCTTGGTCGCCTTATAGCCGCCAACATGCACGCCAAGCACATCGCCCGCGCTGAAGCCCGCTTCGCGTTGCAAATCGCGCACCGCATCAAGGGCTGCGAAGATATGCCCGCAGCAGCCGTGATTCTTGAAAGTCATATCAGTGATGGCATAGGGCTTGCCGATATTGGCCAGCGGCTTTTCCCATTTGCCGGTATCTTCGCTGGTGGCGGCGGCAAAACCCGCTGGGCCATGCAGCACATCCAACGCGCCGGTCATACCGCGCGCCGCTGCCATCGCCGCCATGGCGCCGGCTTCTGCCGCATGGCCGGGATGCAAAGGCTTGGACATGCCCTCTCCGCGGAAGGCTTGTTGCAGGCCGCTTGCCATGGTGGCGCAGGTTGCAATGGCATGCGCCGTGCGTTCCGCATCGCAATTCAGCGCAACGGCCACCGCCGCCGCGGCACCGAAAGTGCCGACCGTGCCGGTGGTATGCCAAAAATCGTAGTGCGAGGGCTGCACCGCAACGCCGATGCGACATGAAACCTCATACCCCGCAATCATGGCGCGCAGCAGCAAATCCATATCCGCGCCGCGTGACTGCGCCGCCGCCAGCGCTGCCGCAATGGTCGGACAGCCGGGATGATAAACGGCGTAACGATAGATATCGTCGAATTCCACAGTATGGGATGCAGCGCCATTCAATAGCGCCGCGTGGCGGAGCGGCACCTGACGGCCACTCACGTAACACACCGCACCACCACCGCCGCGCGTTTCATCTTCAAGCGCGGCTGACATCATCGTTGCGGGCGCGCGCGATGCGCCCGGAAGTAAGGCAGCAAACCAATCCACCAAAGCACGCCGCGCGTGATGCGCCACTTCCGCATCCACGGGGCGGCTGCGCCAGGAAGCGGCGTGATCGGCCAGAATAAGCAGGGGGTTTTCCATGATGGTCGCTGCTACGCGTTGCCGCGCAGCACCTCCTTATTGATCACAACATCGGGGTCGAGTTGACCCTTGAAATGGCTGATGATGCTCTCCGCACAGGAAAGCCCCATACGGCGCATGCCCTGTTCCGTAGCCGCAGCGGAATGCGGTGAGACGACAACATTCGGCAGATCAAGCAGCGGCAAGCGTGTGGTAACGGGTTCCTCCCAGAACACATCAAGTCCGGCGGTCGCCAAATGCCCGGTCTTCAGCGCGGCGGTGAGTGCGGCTTCATCCACCAGCGTGCCGCGCGCGGTATTGATATAGGTGCCACCTGGCTTCATGGCGGCAAGAAAAGTGCCATTCACCATGCCGCGCGTTTCCTCATTGCTCGGGCAATGGGTGGTGACGATATCGGCTTCCGCCAGGCCTTCATGCAATACCTTCACCGGGCGGAAGCCTGCGCCCTTAATGGTGTTTTGCGGGATATATGGATCATGCACCAGCACCTCCATCCCGAAGGCAGCGCATAGCCGCGCGACGCGGCCACCAATGCGCCCAAAGCCGATGATCAGCACCTTCCGCCCGGATAAATCCCATGTTGGTAAGGATGGCTTGGAACCCCAATCAAGCGCACGCAGGTTCTTGTCATAATCCAGCGTGCGGCGCGATGTGGACAGCATCAGCATCATCGCATGTTCGGCAACCGAAAGCGCATTGGCGTCAGGGGTGACGGTCAGCGGAATACCGCGTTCCGTCAGCGCCTTCACATCAACCGCATCATAACCCACACCATGCCGCGCACAGATGGAAAGCATCGGCGCCTTGGCCAGAAAATCACGATTGATCGGGGTTGCGCGGACAATGATGGCTTCCGCGGTTTTCATTGGTTCCCGCAGGGTATCCGTATTCACCTCGGTCAACATGGTGACCTTGAAATCAGGTTCCGCATGCAGCCTTGCCATAGCGTCAGGATGCAGCGGTCTCAGGCAAACGATATGGGGCATGGTGTTTCCTATTCTACCTTGGCGCCAGAAATGCGCACTAGTTCTGACCATTTCGGAATCTCGGAAGCGACAAAGGCGCGAAACTCCTCCGGCGTGGACCCAACGGGTTCGCTGCCCTGCTGAGCGAGCTTCGCCTTCATGTCTTCCGTGCGCATCACGGCGCGGATTTCAGCGGCGATGCGATTGACGATGGGTGCCGGTGTATTGGCCGGCGCCATATAGCCATTCCAGAGCGCTACCTCAAAGCCAGGCAGGGTTTCCGCAATCGTTGGCACGTCAGGTAGCAGCGCGGAACGCCGTGCGGTGGTCACGGCGATCGCGCGCAGCCGCCCTGCTTGCACATGCGCGATCACTTCCACCAAGGGCGCCGCCATGGCCTGGATTTTTCCGCCGATCAGATCGGTCACTGCCGGGGTGCCACCGCGATAGGAAACATGCGTCACATCAATGCCTGTGCGCGCGGCGATCAATGCGGTGGAGAGGTGTTGCGACGTGCCGGAACCCGCATTGCCGAAATTGAGCACGCCAGGTTTCGCCTTGGCTTCCGCCATGAGGCCAGCAAAGTCGCGCGCCGGCACATCAGGATGCACCACCAGCAAATTCGGGATGAAGGTGGTTTGGCTGATCGGCGCGAAATCCCGCTGCGCATCGAAGGGCATATTGCGATAGAGCGCCCCATTCGTTGCATGCGTGGAACTTGTCGCCATCACCAGCGTATAGCCATCGGGCGCGGCGCGCGCGACAGCCTCACTACCGATATTTCCTGCCGCACCAGGGCGATTTTCAATCACCACCGGCTGCCCGAGCCGGGGCGAAATCGCCTCAGCGACCAGGCGCGCGGTGATATCCGTGCTGCCGCCGGGCGCGAAGGGAACAATAACGCGAATGGGGCGATCCGGGCTCCATTGCGTCTGGGCGAGTGCAGGGCTTGCCGCGACTGCCGCGAGCCCCGCCAGAATTTGCCGTCTTTGCATCCGATCCTCCCTTTGATGGGGCGCCGCCGATCTTCGTCGGCTGGCGCTGTTGAATCACAATTGATGATGCGCTGCCGGCCCCATCACCGCTTCACGCATGCGCGCTTGCAATAGCGCGCCTTCACGCGGCGGCAGCACCAAAGGCTTGCTGGTGGCATCAATCTTGGCCACCGCGAAGAAGGGGCCTTGGCCAGCATGGATTGCCTTGTGCAGCGCTGGCACTTCATCGGGCTTGGTGACGAACATGGTGTGCCGAATGCCGGCACCCTTCGCCATCATTACCAGATCAACGCCATGCCCCGTCGCGGTTTCCTGCATGCCGGTTTCACCGTAATGCTCATTGTCTTGGACCACGATGGAAAGATTGGCGGGCTTTTGTACCGCAATCGTCGCCAAGGCACCAATGCCCATCAGCATTTCACCATCGCCGGTAATCACCAGCACCTTGCGCTTGGGCTGCGCCAAAGCCAGACCAAGGCCGATCATGGCCGCACCGCCCATGCCACCCCAAAGCGGCAGGTTTTCAGCGCAATCGCCAATGGCGGTGATGTCCCAGGCCGGCGCACCAAGCCCGGCAATCACCAGCATTTCACCCCTGTCCGCGAGCAGCGCGCGGGTCAATTCCCGGCGATCAAGTTTTCCTGAAGCAGCAAGCATTCTCTCAGTCCTTCCCGAAAGTCTTGGCGCCAAGCACGCGCTGGCCAATCAGGGTTGCGGTGGGGCGGAAGGTATTGAAGGCCAGGCGAATGGTGGCATTCACCGTGGGTGCGATATCCTCCGGCGTATCGGCCCGGTGCACCAGCGTGCCCATGGCTTCCAACACGGTCTGCGTCGCATTGCCCATGGGCACCTGCGCCGGATTGAATTCACCGAAATCGCCGCGCATCGTCACCAGCATGGGCAGCGGGCAGCGATGCATGATGGAAAGCGAAAGCATGTTGATGCAATTGCCAACACCGGAAGATTGCATCAGCAGCACGCCCTTCGCACCACCAAGCCAGGCGCCTTGCAAAAGGGCAATGCCTTCTTCTTCGGTGGTCAATGTCACCACCTTCATCTCATTGTCTGCCAGGCAGCGGCGGATCAGCCGCGAATGCCCCGCATCCGGCACCAAAGCCACTTGCGTGATATTGTGCGACTTGAGCAGGGAATAGATCTGATCCGGCCATTCGGCCGCAGCGTCGGGCGCCTTGTCAATTGAATGCTGGTCCATGGTTTCCCGTTCCTTGATGACCCCAACATCCTGCGCCCGGGCCTTCATGGCAAGACAAGACGCACCAAGATGTTCTATGAACCCGCATGATCCGCATTACCCCCGCCGTTGCCATTGCCGAGCAGGAGTTGAAGGAAGCCTTTTTGCGTGCCTCGGGACCTGGTGGCCAGAATGTGAATAAGCTGGAAACTGCGGTGCAGTTGCGCTTCGCGGCCATGGCATCGCCCAGTTTGCCGGATGCAGTGAAGCAAAGACTGGTGGCATTGGCGGGGCGGCGGATGACTCAGGATGGCGTGCTGATCATCACTTCGGAGCGCCACCGCATGCGGGAAGCCAATCGTGAAGACGCACGCCAGAAGCTGATCGCCCTGCTGCGTAAGGCGGCGCTACCGCCACCACCGCCGCGCAAGGCCACCAAACCAACCTTTGGTTCAAAGGTTCGAAGGCTGGAAGCAAAAACACGGCGCGCTAGCGTCAAGCGCCTGCGTGGCGGGTCGATTGACGATTGAATTCAACAAACGGCACAAAAAAAGGCGGTGTCCCAGTGGAGCACCGCCTTTCCTGGAAAGCGAAAAATCAGGCCTTCGCCTTGCGCTTGCCCTTCTTCACGCCGGCTAGCGCAGCGCCCTTCAGCGCAGGACTCGCCTTGAAGCGAACAGTGGCGCCAGCCTTGATCTGCACCTTTTCACCGGTCTTGGGGTTCAAGCCAGTGCGCTTCGGGGTTTCGCGTACCGCGAAAGCACCGAAATCAGGAATGGTGAAACGGCCAGAAGTGACGATTTCTGACTTGATCGCATCAATGATATCTGCGGCCAACTTGCCAGCGGCAACAGCCGACATATCGGCAGATTTCGCGATTACATCAGTGAGGAACTTTTTCGACATGGTTCGATTCTCCCTTAAGGATGCGTCGGCATAGCCGAGCTTTATCTGCTTGTCAGCAGGTGAAAGCCATTTTTTTGCGTCAAGGACAAGAAAATTCAGTAGCAGCCCAGTGATGACGCCGGGCTCCCCCACCCTGGGCCAAAAGAACCCTTGATTTCCGGTAGGCACCCTCTGTGGTCTTCAATTGATAGAAGCGCCAGAAGTCCGCACGATTGGGGTCCATTTTGCGGTTTCAGTCCGCATGAAGCCCGCCAATTCCTCGGGCGTGCTGGGGGCGGCTTCCAGGCCATGGCGGGCAAGATGTGCGACAATCTCGGGGTAGCGCAGCGATTCGACCAGCGCTTCATTGACCCTTGTTACAATCGGTCGGGCCAAGTTGCGCGGTCCCATTAGCGCATACCAATTGGCGACTTCATACCCCGGTAGCGGCCCCGCTTCCGCCATCGTCGGCGCGTCCGGCAGAAGCCGGCTGCGTTGTGGCAGTGGCACGGCCAGGGCGCGCAGCTTGCCCGCTTCAATTTGCGGCAGCACGGTGGCCGCCGTGGCCACCGAAAAATCTACCTTTCCTGAGATCAGGTCTGTAATCAGTTGCCCGCCGCCGCGATAGGGCACGTGCACGGTGCTGATCTTCGCCATGGAATCGAGCAAAGCGCCGGCCAAATGTCCAGCACTGCCGATGCCTGACGAACCATAGGTCAATTGGTCAGGCCGCGCCCGGGCTGCGGCGATCAATTCGGGCAGGCTGCGCCAGGGCCGATCCACCGGCACAACCAGAATGTTGGTCACTTCGACCGAACGCGAAATCGGTGTCAGATCTGTCATAACGTCAAAAGGCAATTTCGCCAGGATCGGGTTCAGCACCAATGAAGCAATGGTACCCATCATTAGGGTGTAACCATCAGATGGGGCATTCACCGTGGCTTCGGACGCCAAATTCCCACCAGCACCCGGGCGGTTTTCCACAATAATGGGCTGGCCCAACAATGCCTGCAGTTTGTTGGTCAGCGTGCGCGTCGTAATATCCGTCCCACCGCCTGGCGCGAAGCCGACCAGGATGCGTATGGGGCGCTGCGGATTCCAAACGCTCTGTGCAGCCAGGGGCTTGAAGGCAAGCATGGCGGGCATGGCCATCAGGCTGCGGCGATGAAGCATGTTCTTCGTTCCTCTCCCAACTATGCGCTTTGATGCCTGCGCAAATCATGCTGGTATTCTGGATTCCATAGCCGCTGAGATCACGGCGCGCCAGTAAGGGGAAAACCATGCCGCAAAATCGCATCAAGCGTCGTCCAATGCTGTTGGCGGGGCTGGCGGGGCTTGCCGCGCCGCGCTTGGCGCGCGCCAGCACCTATCCGGATCGTCCGATTCGCTTGGTGATCCCTTATGGTGGTGGCGGGCAGACCGATATTGTTTCACGTGTGACAGCGGAAGCCTTGCAGCAGCGGCTTGGCCAGGCGGTGATGGCCGATAACCGCCCAGGTGGGGCCGGCAATCTGGCAGCGGAATTGGTCGCCCGCGCGCCGGGTGATGGCTACACTGTACTGGTCGCGACCATGGGCACGAATAGTGGGCTGAATGCGCTACTCTACAAATCTGTGGGCTATGATGCGCAACGTGACTTCACGCCGGTTGGGATGTTCTGCACCACCTCCAACCTGCTGATTGTGCATAACTCCATCCCTGGGCGGGATTTCAACGAAGTGGTGGCCTGGATCAAGGCCAACCCCGGCAAATTCACCTTCGCCTCTGCCGGTGTGGGCGCCATTACGCACCTTATCATGGAAGATATGGGCGCCAGGCTTGGGCTGGACATGGTGCATGTGCCCTATCGCCAAACCACCAATGCCATGACGGATTTGATCGCCGGGCGCGTGCATGCGCGCTGCCTTGGCTTGCCGGAAGGCGAACCCCTGCGCCAGACACAAAGCGTGCGCCCAGTGGCCGTCACCACCGTGGAACCGCGCCCTGAATGGCCGGGCGTGCCCACCATGGGCCAAACCATCCCAGGCTTTGAAGGTTCCAGCTATTTCGGCCTGGCCGTGCCTTCGCAAACCCCGCGGGAGATTGTCATCAGGCTCAATGCCGCGCTGCGTGAGGCCTTGGCGGATGAGAAGGTTCGCGCGGCCTATAAGCGCGTTGGTGCCGACCCCGCGGACCCCGCCCCGCCCGAAGTCTTCGCCGCTCGCGCCAAGCGCGATGGCGAACGCTGGGCACCGCTGATCCGCCAGCTGAAGCTGGTGGCGGAATAGCCGCTAAGTCCCAAAAGGGGGCTGCCTTATGTGCGCCGGCGCGCTAAAGTCGGCCTGTGAATATTCTGGCCCCACTCCAGCCGCGACTGGAGATTGATATCGCCTTCGACCTGATCTGCCCCTGGTGTTACCTGGGCGTCAGGCGCTTGCGCCGCGCCTTGCGCGCTCGGCCCGATATTCTCCCCCACCTCCTGTGGCGCCCCTTCCTGCTCAACCCTGACATCCCGCCCAACGGGGTTTCGCGCGCGGAATTTGTCGCGCGCAAATTCGGCGGGGAGGATCGCGCGCGGCGCCTGCAGAATGCGCTTGCGGAACTTGGCCGGGCCGAGGGGATTGGCTTTCGCTTTGACCTGATGGGGCGGGTGCCATCCAGCATCAATGCCCATCGCCTGGTGCGCTTTGCCGAGCGCGAAGGCCTTAGTGAAATGATGGTGGAGGCGCTTTTCCACGCCTATTTCGCCGAAGGTACAGATATCGGCGATCTGGATCGGCTGGCTTTACTCGCTGTGCGCATTGGTCTTGATGCCCGCGCCGCGCTGGCGTTTCTTCGTTCCAGTGAGGAGATCGAGGCGGTGCATACGGAAAACCTCCGCGCGCATCGACTGGGTATCAATGGGGTGCCTTGCTTCATCATTTCCGGCCAACAGGCCATTGCCGGGGCGCAGGAGCCGGAAGTACTGGAGAGGCTCCTGGATGTGGCGCTCCAGCAATGTCACTTTTCTGCCGGAGAAGCAGGCCGTTAAAGCCTGACGATCATAGGCTTGCGTCGCCGGGGCTAGGCGTTTATGGAGCCCTGCATTGGTTAAGGGCGCATAGCTCAGTGGTACGAGCGCCTGCTTGACACGCAGGAGGTCCGTGGTTCAATCCCACGTGCGCCCACCATAACCTCCACCTACTTCAGAAGCGCATACGGAAGCCCACAACAAGGGAATTCGCGCCCTCATAAACGCCGTTATAAGTTCCGAAAATGCCGCTGCGATGCATGTAGCGAATGGCGATTTCTTGATGCGGCCAAGAGGGCAGAGCGAAAGTGAGTTCGGGCGCGAAGAAATTCAGGAAATGTGATTGGTTTGGTTCTGGCCGCGCATCCGTGCCGCGTTCTACCTGCGGCAGGCGCGTGACGTAATTGGGCCCCATGGATAGCCCGAAGGTAGTGTACACGTAGTTGGTCCAAGGAAAGCCATCATAACGCAGATAGGCAGCCGCCCAGAATTCCCCGCCTTCCGTATCGCCGAAGCGATAGGCGCCGCCCAATTCCGCATCAAGCATGAAGAACTTCCAGAACCGCGCCAGTCGATAGCTGGCGGCCCCGCCGGCCAGCGTGTCATCGCCCCAGGAACCGGTCCAAGGTGCGACCATGATATCACGGAGTTTGCCATCGGCTACGGATGAGCCGGCGAAAATCATCCCCGCCCAGGGTCGCGCATCGGCCAATTCACGCGCCCGATCCGCAACCGTTAGGCCGCTTGGCGCCGCAGATTGCGCATGGGCCAAGGGCGCCAAGCCAAGCAGCAACATGAGAATAGTTGCACGCTGCGCGGCGCGTTTAAGGGAAGGCATTCACAACTCCGTGCTGGAAGGGAAGCCAGTCTTTTAAGTGGCCAGGCGCGAATGGCAAGCACGTCAGCAAGCGCCAGTCTTGTTACAAAAGGCTTCCGTGCCTTGTTTGCTGGATACCGAGGCGCCAATTCTGCCTCATGGTCATTCTACGTCCGTCATTCCAACGCAAAATCATGGGCTGGGCCATGCTTGTGCTCGGCGTGCTGGGTCTGGTGCTGCCCTTTCTGCAAGGTTTTTTGTTTCTCGCCTTCGGTGTTTTCGTGCTGCGGGACCAGCATGTTTGGGCAGCGCGCCGTTGGACCTGGGTAGCTGGGCGATGGCCCCATATGGTGGGTCGGCTAGAAGCGATGGAAACCAAGCTTGCGGCCCGCATGCGCCATTATGCCGGGCGGGCGGGAAGTCTATTGCGACTGCGGCGATAGGTCGGGCTATGGCCTCAAGCGCCCATGCGGCGTAAGGGCGGCTTCATGTATCGCATTTGGCTCATCACTGGCGCACTGGCGGGGTTGATTGCGGTCGGGCTTTCCGCCTGGGCCGCGCATTGGCTGCCCACGTGGCTTGAACCGGGGCGGCTCGCCGCAATCCAGCAGGCGCTGACCATGCTGGGCTGGCATGCGCTCGCCCTGCTGATAGCGGGGCTGATGGCGGAAGGCGGCAGGCGCTTGGCCCATGGTGCAGCAGCAGCCTTTCTGGCGGGTATCATCCTGTTCTGTGGCGCGGTCTGGGGCGCGGCGCTTTTCGGCCTAAGGCTTGGGCCGATTGCCCCCCTGGGCGGTACCCTGCTCATGCTAGGCTGGGGCTTGTTGGCGCTGGCGGCGCTGAAACGTTGATCCGCGCCGCTTATCTGGCCGCCGATGGCTTCGAGGCAGAATTGGCCGAGGAGCTGCGCCTGACCCGGCGGCGCGTGGATGTCTGGCACGGTAGGCTGGCGCTCTCACCAGACCCGCCCACGCCGGCGGTCTGGGCCCTGGATACCTGGACCGATCCGCAGGAATTGCCTGCCCCTTCGGTCAAGGCGGCTGCCGATGCGTTGCGCGCCATCCAGCGCAATTGGTCCCATTTGCCCCTGCTCCATCATCGCCGCAGCACGCTGATCGCCGAACGCTTGCCGCCGGTGAAGGCGCGCCCCTTGGTCTTCCCGGAACCCGCCCCGACCGCCCCCTTGGGGGCCTGGACTCTGCTGGCACCGGACCGGCTTCTGGCCAGCCCCAGCAAGACCAGCCCCTTTGTGAATGGCGAGCCCCGCTTCGTGGAAGACAAGGCGGGCCCACCATCCCGCGCCTACCTTAAATTATGGGAAGGCTTGACCCGACTTGGTCGCCATCCCGGCCCTGGCGATCGCTGCCTGGACCTTGGTGCTTCCCCCGGCGGCTGGAGCTGGGCCATCGCGCAACTCGGCGCGCAGGTCACGGCTGTGGATAAAGCACCCTTGGACCCGGCCATTGCTGCCCACCCCGGCGTTAATTTCCGCCCAGAGAGCGCTTTTGCCCTGAACCCCCGGCAAGAATCACCGGTGGCCTGGCTGTTCAGTGATGTTATTTGTTACCCAGCGCGGCTTCTGGGCCT
This sequence comes from Roseomonas sp., assembly GCA_051007055.1. GTDB lineage: Bacteria > Pseudomonadota > Alphaproteobacteria > Acetobacterales > Acetobacteraceae > Neoroseomonas. The sequence goes on along the minus strand of JBPCSO010000018.1, from coordinate 68,749 downwards.
GGTGCGGCGCTGGATTGAGGCGGAAAAAGCCCAAAACATCTTTTGCACCATCAAATTCCAGGGCATGACCGATCACGGCATGATTTCCGAATTTCAGCAGATTCAAGGCGCTATTTTATTTCATTCAAGCCATAACAAACATGAAGTGACCTTCGCGCGCCTCGGCGGCTGAATTCTTCGCGACCTCACGAAAAATCTGGCACGGCATCTGCAATAGCCCTGGTGTACCAAAATGGTACCGCCGGTCAAAACGCCGGCGCCAACCAAAACGGGGTTGCGACGATGTTGGTGGTTTCGGAAAAGTCTTTGACAGCTCCTCAGGAGATCCGAGCCCGCCGCATGCAGAGCACGCAAGATGCGGCTCGGCTTAACGTCGCAGGGGGGCAAAAAGATTTTGCTTCCACGCTGCAAGAATTGCGGCACAGCCCGGCAAAAACTGCCGGTCCGGGGACACCCACGGGCAACACGCTCGCTGCCATGCTCCAGCGGATCGATACGGACCAAGACGGCCGCATCTCTCCGCTGGAGCTGCGGGCTTCTGCCAAACGCGCCTATACGGTGCCGGCAAAGGCCAATACGCGCGAAACTTGAGCTTCATTTCGCCGCCCCCGTTGGGCGGTTGGGTTTGCCTAAAACCATCTGATCCAAGGACGCCGCGGCGCAGGAAAGCTCCTGGCGACATTGCTGCACTGCTTGTGGCTGCCAAAGGGCGCCTATTTGGCCATTGTTCGGCTTCTGCCGCGCTCGGATCAGGGATTTGCTTGACGTGCCGCTCTGCGGGCGGGAACCTGATGTGCTGGTTTCCTGGATGGGTCGCCATGTTGTCATTCCTCCGCGCGAATGTCGGTTTACTGCCGATGATCCCTTATCTGGTCGGCTCCGGTGCGGGGTGGCCGGCCTTGGGTGCGCTGGCTGGCCTGCTTGTGGCTATGGTGCGGGCGGTCCTGCTGGCCCGGCGGCGACGGTGGCTTGTTCTGGAATGGGCGCTTCTTCTGGTCCTGGTCGCGCTATCGGCGCTGCATTTTTTCGACCCCTTACTGTCACCCCACTCAGGAAATGGGCTGCTGTATGGCGCGCTTGCCGCGGGCGCGGCGGTCAGCCTGCTGATCCGCCGGCCGTGGACAGCCGCAAGCGCCGCCGCAGACTACCCGGGCATGGTGGACATGCCGCTGTTCAAAACAATCAATATGAAAATGTCCGGCCTTTGGGCGGCCATCTTTGCCTGGTTGGCGCTAACTAGCATCACAGCCACGCCAGCTTGGCTGCATTGGGGGCCATTACTGCTTGGCGCGGTTGCTTCCGCCATGGCGCCAAGACTGATGGTACAACACGGCCTTAAGGCGATGCTGCGTGATCCGGAAGCGGGTGACTGGCCCGCACCGGCCTTGGTGGGCCAGGCCACAGACCCGGTCCGCATTATCGGTGCAGGCTTGGGCGGCTTGACCGCTGCGGCGCTGTTGGCAGATGCCGGGGTGCGTGTGGCGGTGCATGAACAGCATCATCTGCCGGGCGGCTTCGCGCATAGTTGGGTGCGACGCGCCCGCGGCAGGGATGAGAAAACCGGCAAGCCAATTATCTTTCGCTTTGATTCCGGTGTGCATGATATCTCGGGTTGGCAGCCAGGTGGGCCGGTGCGCGCGGTCTTTGCGCGTCTGGGCCTGGAAGATTCGCTCGGTATGCGGCGGCTGGATCATCGCCACTGGGATCATGGCGCGGTGCTGGATCAATCACGCGACCCTGCCTTGCATCTTGAAGGGCTGATGAAATTGCATGCCGCGGATGCCGCTGGCCTGCGCACCTTCATGGCGGAGACACGGCTGATCTATGACGCTATGTATGCAACGGGTATCGCGCGTGACGGTATCCCCGGTACACCGACGTCGCCGGAAGCTTTACTGAGCTTCGCACATGATCATCCCTTGGCCGCAACATGGATGCCGCGGCTTTGGTCTGATTTTCTGGATCGTCACTTGGTGACTGCAGCGGCACGCCAGGCGGTGACCAGCCTTTCCTATTACATCACTGACCAACCAGAATCCTTGACCGTCAGAGAAATGATACCGTTGTTTGGCTATAGCTTCTTCGGTGGCCATTACCCGATTGGTGGTTCGGGCCGGCTGGCTGAACTTCTGCAAGGCGCGATTGAAGCACGCGGCGGTGAAGTAAATTTGCGCCATCAGGTCACGAAGATACTTGCGCATCATGGCCGGGCCAGCGGCATTGTCGTGCGCGACTTCAGGGGGAGTGAGCAGATTCTGCCGGCTTCAGCAATTGTGCTGAACACCGATCCCCTTCACGCTGCGCGCCACCTGCTGCCGAAGAGTGCAATGGCGGGCCGCACCCAGATGTTACGCCCTGCCTGTTCCGCAGTGGCGGTGCATCTTGGCCTGCGTGGTGATCTTCACTTGCCACCAATAATTCATGCGCAGACCAAACAGGGGTCCATACATATCGTAGTGCCTTCCGCGGTTGATCCCTCAACCGCGCCAGAGGGCTATTCCAGCCTTGAATTACTCGGTCTGCTTTCCGAAGCAGAAGCGAAAGGCTGGTTTCCCAGTGAAGATACGTATCCGCCCGAATATGATGCCTGGCGCAACAAGGATGATTATCTGCGCCGTAAAGCGGAAGCGGCGGATTCCCTGATTGCCCGTGCGGCAGAAGTGATTCCCGATCTCGCGGAGCGCATCGTTTTCCGAACTGATGCCTCCCCCATTACCTATGCGCGCTATGCTTGGAGTACCAGCGGCGCAGTTTATGGCGTGCAAGGCACGCTACCGACCAAGCAACCCTTACCCGGCCTTCTGCTTGCCGGCGCGGCGACTCATGGCGCGGGAGTTGAGGCAGTGACTATTTCGGGCGCCTTGGCCGCTGAGGCGTTGGTGCCGGGGCTGCTTGGCTCAAAGCGGGGGTCAAGCCAGGACGCTAAAAGCGGCGAAGCGGTTTCATAACGCAGCCGGGTTTCTTGCTGGCGTCGCGGTACGCTTTCCCTGAGTTTGTCGCATCTAATCCTGCCTTCCTTTTTTCATTCCGGGATTACTGGAAATCTGAAAATTGCCTATACAGCACCCATGTCTCAGCCCAGGCCAGACCAATTCAATGTCACCGCCATTCTGCTGCGCGTTCTGCGTGCTTCTGCGTCTGATCGGATTGCGCTAACCGCAGCCGGCTGCGCCTTTTACGCGATGTTGGCGCTGTTTCCTGGCATCTTCCTACTGATTTCGCTCTACGGCATGGTGTTTGACGCGGCGGCGGTGGAACCGCAACTTGAAGTGCTGCGCGAATTGGTGCCGGAAGATACTTTTGAGATGATCGCATCGCGGGTGCATGATCTGGTGGAAGCGCCGCGCCCCCGGCTGGAATGGAGTGCGATCCTGAGCGCAAGTATTGCGATATGGAGCGCTTCTGCTGGCACGCGTGCGACCATTGGCGCCCTGAATATGGCGCATGATGTGGAAGAATCGCGTCCCTTCTTTCGCTACCACGCGCTAGCGATTGGGCTGACGCTGGGCGCAACCTTGGCCGCCGTAATTGCGATTGCGGCGCTGGTGGCCCTGCCCGGCATTCTGGCGCTGGTCGGCTTGCCGGCGCTGCGCGCCTTGTCGCTGCGTGGGCTTTCGCTGCTGACGCTATTGCTGCTGATTGGGCTTTCGCTGCTGGCGGTATATCGGCTAGGTCCGGCCGCGCGCCGCCTGCCGATCCGGAGCATCCTGCCGGGCGTTTTTTTGGCCACGCTACTATGGGCTTTGGGGTCTGCGGCCTTCAGTATTTATGTCTCGGACTTCGCAACTTATGATGCCATGTATGGGCCGCTTGGTGCGACTGTCGGTCTGCTCATGTGGTTCTATGTGAGTGTTTATGTTGTGCTGCTGGGTGCCGAATTGAATGTCGCTCTGGCGACGCAAGCCGGGGCGTGGTGACAGCGGCGCTCAGCCGGGCCAGACTCGGTACGGAGGCCTCTCATGACCGATACGACCATCAGCGCCATCAGCATTCGCTGCGTGGATGCTCCCATTGAACCGCCGCTGCGCAATAGCCTGAATGTCATTCCCCGCGCGCCCTTGGTGATTGCGGAAGTCACCACCCAGGATGGCGCCACCGGCACGGCTTATGTCTTTCCCTATACGCGCGCTGCCCTTGGCCCGACCGCAGCGCTGGCGCGTTCCATTGGCGAAGGTCTGATTGGCCGGCCATTGGCGCCAACGTCGCTCTGGCGCGAATTGCATGACGGGTTTCGCATTCTGGGCAGTGAGGGGTTGGTACAGATTGCGCTTTCCTTGCTGGATATGGCGTTCTGGGATGCGCTTTCCCGCCGCGCCGGGCTGCCGCTTTACGCCATGCTGGGGGCGGAAGCGCGACCCATGCCGATTTACGCCTCATTACGCGGTTGGGGACCTGAGATGCTGGCGGAAGAAGCCGGTCAGGCGGTCGCGCGACTCGGCGTGCGAGCAGTGAAATTCAAACTCGGTCATCCACGGCTTGAAGATGATCTGGCGACTGTGCGTGCCGTGCGCGGCGTGGTCGGCGATGATGTTGCGATTTTCGTGGATTACAATCAGGCGCTGACGCTGCCCGAGGCTGAACGACGTGGCCGCGCCTTGCACGCGCTTGATGTGCGCTGGCTGGAAGAACCGCTGCCGGTGCAGGATGATGTGGGCATGGCGGCATTGGCCACGCGCCTCGAAATCCCGATTCAGGGGGGTGAGAATTGGTGGGGCCCGGCGGGCATGCAGCGCGCCTTGGCTGCTGGTGCCTGCGATTTTTGCATGCCGGATGCGATGAAGATTGGTGGTGTCACTGGCTGGCTACGCGCCGCTGCCATGGCGGCAGCGCATCGTGTGCCCATGTCATCGCATATCTTTGTCGAAGTCAGCGCGCATTTACTGCAAGCGACGCCCACGGCGCATTATCTGGAACATCTCGATATCGCCGCACCCCTGCTGCGCCAGCCCTTGCAGGTGCGTGACGGCATGACACTGGTGCCCGATGCCCCGGGGCTTGGGCTTGAATGGGATGCGGCAGCGTTACGGTATTTCGCGGTGGATTGATTGCGTCAAAACGCCATTATGCTGCCTGCGCCAAGGTAGGCGCGCTATCAGCCACCGTTGTCCGATGTAGATCACGCGGCTTATCCGCCGGGTAGCGCCGCGCGCGATGCATGGTCACGCGGTTATCCCACATCACCAGATCATGCGCGCGCCAGACATGGGCATGGACAAATTCGCGCAGGGTTGCGTGTTCCGTCAGATCACGCAGCATGGCGCGGGCTTCGGGCACCGGCCACCCATGAATTTGCCCGGCATGGGCTGAAAGGAACAGCGAAAGCCGCCCGGTATTGGGATGGCGGCGCACCAGGCGCTGCGGCACCGGCGCCCATCTTTGGCGTTCTTCCTCCGTGAAATCCGTGAAGCCCAAAATGCCGCGCGAGAATATCTGGCTGTGATCCGTAATAAGGTCGCGGATTTCTGCCTTCATCGTCGCGTCCAGCCCATCCCAGGCCGCGCGCATATCAGCGAATTCCGTATTGCCGCCCTCGCCCGGAATCACGCGCGCTGAGAGCAGGGAGTACTTCGCCGGCGTCGCCTTGAAGGATGAATCGCTGTGCCAGAGCATATTGCCCAGGCTGAACAGGCGCCGCCGATCATCCCGCGCCAGCACGTTGGAATTCTTATCAAGGTTGGAGATGTCATTCACCTCCATCGAAAGGCGCCGGTCCGCGGCCTTGGCGATATCGCCGGTGGCGGTCTCCAGCGGGCCGAAATGGCGGCTGAAGGCCAGCTGCTGTTCGTCATTGATGTCCTGGCCGTGAAAGACCAGCACGCCGAAGCGGTCCATACCGGCATCAATGGCGGCGGCATCCGCGGCACTCACGGGCATCTTCAAATCAACGCCGGCAACCACGCCAACGAAATCAGGCCGCGCCGGATTGGCGGGGGTGATGGTCACACTCATGGTTTCCTCCTTTGGCGCCTTTGAGGCGCCTTTGCCTGGAAACATAGCGCGGAAATTGGCACTTTGAAGCGGTTTGTGCGGCGCGGCCTGTCCATGCCAGAAAGCGCCCATGTCCGATGCTTCAAAACGCCCGCGCCGCGCCGCCGGCCCGCCGCCCAATGCGACGCGGCTGCGTGAAGCGGCGCTGGCCCATCTGGCGCGTTTCGCCGCTACAGAGGTGGGGCTGAGGCGCGTCTTGGAACGCCGGATCGCGCGCTGGGCCCGCGCCGCCGAAGCTGAGGGGCAAGCGCGCGAGGCTATTGCCGCGACCACCGCCGCCCTGCATGTAGAAATCACGAGCTTGGCGCAAAGCTTGGTCGTGGCGGGCGCGATAGATGATGCCGCCTTTGCCGAAAGCCGCGCCCGGCGCCTGGCGCGTTCCGGCCATTCCCGCCGCGCCATTGCCGCGCATCTGGCGACCAAAGGTGTCGCCACCGAAACCGCCGCCGCTGCCCTGCCGGAAGGTGAGGAGGCAGAGCTTCTGTCTGCCCTTGCCTTTTGTCGCCGTCGTCGCCTTGGACCCTTTGCGCGGGTTGCGCCCGATGCGGCGGTGCGGATGAAGGCGCTGGCGGCAATGGCGCGCGGGGGCTTTGCCCAGGGAGTCGCGCGGCGCGCCCTGTCCATGGACCCAACAGAGGCCGAGGAAATGCTGCTGGCAGGTCGGCGCGGATGAATGATCGGACTGAAATCAAAGGGCCGGTGGTCTTCACCCGGCATGGTGTGGCGCGCGGCATCCGCACGGCCCTGCCATTGGTCATTGGCACCTTTCCCTTTGGTTTGGTGGTGGGAGTGATTTCCGACCAGAAGGGGCTTTCCTGGCTCGAAACCCTTCTGATGTCGGCACTTGTTTTCGCAGGGTCTTCGCAATTGCTGGCGCTTGAACTCTGGTCTGAACCCGCACCCATTCTGGCCGCGATCATTGCGGCGATTGTGGTGAATATCCGCATGGCGCCCATGGGTGCTGCCTTGGCGCCCTGGCTGGATAAGCTGCGCGGCGTGAAGCTTTGGGGTAGCCTTGCCTTCATGGTGGATCACGCCTTTGCGCTTTCCGCCGCCGAGCAACGGCGCGGCGGGCGCGATGCCGGGTATCTGCTGGGCATTGGCGTGACGCTTTGGTGCTTCTGGAATATCTCGGTCAGCCTTGGGCATATTCTGGGCTCGGCGGTGCGATTTCCGGCGGGGCATCCGCTGTACTTCGCGGCCATCGCGACTTTTGTGGCGATCCTTGTGCCACTCTGGCGCGGGGTCAGGCGTGATTTCTGGCCTTGGTTGCTGGCTGGCGCGCTGGCGGTATTGGCCTGGAAGCTGGGGCTTGGTGCGCCCTGGCCTCTACTGATCGGTGCCTTTGCCGGTGCAGCGCTGGGCGCTTGGCTGGAGCTCCGCCAGGAATGACGCTGCGCCCCGATGTACTGCTCGCCATTATTGGCATGGCGGTGGCGACGTACCTTTGCCGCGCCGGGGGCTATGCGCTTTTTCGCGCGCTGCGCCCGCCGCGTTATTTCGAAGTGGTCTTGCAGCATCTGCCCGGGCCGATTTTCATGGCCTATGCCATGCCGGCACTCGCGGCACATGGCTGGAAGGGTTGGGTGGCGGCAGTGGCGGTGGTGGCGGTGCAGTATTTCTCCCGCAGCCTGGCGGCGGCGATCCTGGTTGGGGTTGGTGCCATGGCGGGGCTCGGTGCGTTTGAAGCCTGGTACTTTGCGCGCTGAGGGCACACTTCCCCGTATTGGCGCACCGGGCATTCTGGTGCTGGTCATCATCGCGATCGGTACGATGATTGTGCCGCTGGATACCTCGGTAAACATCGCCTTTCCGGCGATTACCGAGCGTTTCGGGCTTGGGCGCACGGGCATTCAATGGGTGGTGATCTGCTATGTGCTGACTTATGGCAGCCTGATGCTGGGCATTGGGCGGCTTGGCGATATTTTCGGCTATTTGCGCGTGTTTCGATTGGGGCTGGCCTGGAGCATTGTGGCCTTCATCCTTTGCGCCACGGCGGAAAACTACACCTGGCTTTTGGCGGCGCGCGTGATGCAGGGCATTGGCGCGGCGCTGGTGATTGGATGCGGGCCCGCCCTCGCCACCAGCCGTTTCATCGAGGATTTACGCCCGCGCATTCTGGGCTTGTACGCCTTTGGCTTTGCCGCGGGGGGCGGGCTTGGGCCGCTGATTGGCGGCGTGCTGGTGGAGCATTTCGACTGGTCGGCCGTCTATTGGTATCGCGCGCCGCTTGCGGCTTTTGCGCTGGCCTTGAGTGTGTTTCTGCGCGCCCCACCGCGCGCGGCTGAGCGCGAGAGTTTTGATCTGACCGGTGCAGTACTGATCACGGGCATGATGTGCTGCCTGCTGCTTGGCATTAATCGCGCGCCGGATATCGCGGTGGGCAATCCGCTATCTTTGGCGCTGGCCTTTGGGTTTTTGGTCTTGGGCTGGTGGTATGGCCGCCATGCGGGGCGTATTGCTCGGCCGGTAATCGCGTTGAAGTATTTTCGCGATGCGGATTTTCTGTTTGCCTGTATTGCAACCGCAGTGGTGAATTTCGCTTGTTTCGCTGTGCTGCTGTTTCTGCCTTATCTGCTGCTGCATGGCGCTGCATTACCGGCGGGTTGGGGCGGCTTGGTGCTGGCGATTGGGCATTTGGCGGCGATGGCGGCTTCGCCCTTTGCCGGCGCCCTGCTTGCGCGGATCAGCGCCGCGTGGCTCGCGTTGATCGGTTCTGTCATGACCGCTGCCGGGCTTTGGCTGATTGGCAGCATTGGCGCTGCGGGCGGCGCGATCCCGCTGCTGGTTGCGGTAATGGCGCTGCAAGGCATTGGGCTTGGCTTGTTTCAGGTGAGTGTCACGGATCTTTTGCTGGAACGCATGCCGCGTGAGGATCGCGGCGTGGCGGGCAGCCTAGCGCAGGTTTCGCGCACGCTTGGGGTTGTGACTGCTGCTTCCCTGCTGAGTACGGTTTTCGCAGCCTTGGAAGTGGCCGGCGCCGCGCGCGGCCTTTTGGGGATGGAGGCGTTTCGCGCCGCCTTCGGGGCTATCTTCAGCTTCTGTGCGGCGCTGGTCGGGGCCCTGGTGGTGGCTGGATTCTTCGTCAACCGTCGCGCTTACCGTTCATGAGCAGGGCGGGCCGCGACAAGGTTCGGTATTCGCGTCGCGCGAAACACCCTACCGCAAGGTTTGCGCAATCGCCTCAATATCCAAAGCCGCTGACGCGCTGGGATGGCGGGTCAGCAAGGGTGTCTGATGACGAATGGCGTCGCGCACCTTAGGGTCACGCCGCACCACCCCCGCCAAGGGAATTTCGCGCTTGAGGAAGGCACCGGCAGCGCGGCGCAGCGCTTCATAGGTGCGCTGCCCGCTTGCGCGGTCATCCGCCATATTGATCACGATGCGCGAAATACCCTTCGGGTTATCCATACTATGCAGTTTCAGCACAGCATAGGCATCAGTCATGCTGGTGGGTTCTTCGGTCGCGACCACCAGCAGCAGATCAGAAGCGGCAGCAATGCGCCGCTGCGGCATATCAAGCCCGGCGCCCAAATCCACCACAACATCCTGCCAGTGCTGCCGCGCGCCCTGCAACGTCGCCATGAAGGCATCCAAGGCCGCAGGGCTGAGCGAGGCAAGCGCGCCAGTGCCAGAGCGCCCGGCCAGGACATCAAACCCAGCATTGGTGATGGGGGTGGCAGCTTCAATGGTCGTCAGCTTGCCAGAGAGCACGCCGACAAGATCGCGTTCAGGTTGTATGCCAAGCTGCACATCAATATTGGCAAGCCCAAGATCGGCATCGGCGAGCAGCACGCGCCTGCCCTGACGCGCCAGTGCCTGGGCCAAGCTGATAGAAAACCACGTCTTGCCGACGCCCCCTTTGCCGGAAGCAACAACAATCATACGCCCAGCCGGGGACATAAAGCGACCTTGCGACATCAGGAGTTTTCCTTACCGGACGTAGCAGTCCCGCGCTGTGCAGAAGCAAGCAAGCGCGATGCCAGCCCTTCCGGGGTCAGTTCTTCAAGCCCATCGGCAACTTCCGGGCCAATACCCGCTTCCGTGAGCGCCAGCGGCCCCGCCTTGGCCGCCATCACAATGCTGCCGAGCCGCCGCGCAACATCAAGCCTGGTCGGCAATAGATGCTGCGCGCCAAGCGCGGCGAAGGCACGGGCCAGATCTGCCGCTTCAGCTGTATCCAGGCCGGCGGGAAGCACCAAGGCCATGTCCGCATTGGCCTGCACCGCCAATTGGCGCAGGTGCCGGGCCTGATTTTCGTTGAAAGGGTCGCAACCGGCAGTATCAATCAGCACTGGCTGACTAGCGTTGCGATGCGCCAGGGCCTTGGCGAGCACGGCGGGGGTTGGCGCCACCGCCAGCGTTACACCCAAGACGCGGGTGAAAGCGGCAAGCTGTTCCACGGCACCAGCGCGCTGGCCATCTGTAGTGATCACCAGCGGTGCGTCACCGCCCAGCACCATGCGCGCGGTAAGTTTTGCGGTCGTGAGGGTTTTGCCTGCACCTGGTGGACCCGCAAGTAACAAGGGCCGATCCCGCCCCAGCGGCAGCGGCGCAAAGGCCAGCGCTTCAGCCAGGCTTTGCGGTAGGGGCGCCGCCGCCAAGGTTTGCACCATGTTTGGGGGAAGGTTATGAAAATCGAGCGGTCCGGATAAAGCGAGAGGTGCCGGCCTGAAGGCGGGCTGGATCAGCAGCGGTTCCTCAGGTTCCAGCGCCGCAGTTACTTCCACACCAAGGCGGGTCCGGCGCTGTTCCAGGATAATCGCATCCGGGCCAAGTTCCGCGCGGATTTGTGCCATGGCTTCCGCCATATTGGCGCCATGAAAAATCTTGAGCCGCATGTTTCAGCAGCCCCTATGCGCTCTAGCGCGGATGGATAAAAGGACAGGCACTAAAGTGAACCTACGGTGCGTATCCGCGCGCGCGGATGAATTTCTGTATGTGCCAGCACGGGGGTGGATGGGCGAAAACGTTCAACAATGGCGCGGACATGAGCACGAATGGTACCGGAACAGACCAGCACGGGCTGTTCCCCCATGGCGTTGGCGTTATCAAAAACGTCCCTCAGCTTTTGCATGAATTCGGAAAGCTTGGAAGGGGCCATGGCAAGCTGCCGGTCATCGGCAGGGCCAATTAGCGCGTCGGCAAAGGCCACTTCCCAATCTGCGGATAGCGTGATCATGGGCAAATAGCCTTCCGGCCCACGCGCCGCATCGGATAATTGCCGCGCAAGACGCTGACGCACAATAGCAAGAATGGACGCGACAGTGCGCGCGCCAGCGGCGTTGGCTTCCTGGATGCCTTCCAGAATGGTCGGTAGGTCGCGGATGGAAACGCGTTCGGTCAGCAGGCTTTGCAGGATGCGCTGAATGCCGCCCACGCCAATCGGTTGCGGCACAAGATCGGATACAAGCTTCTTCTGTTCCGCGGGTAATTCATCCAATAATTTCTGGGTTTCCGCGAAGGAAAGAAGTTCGGACATATGCTCACGCACAATTTCAGTGATGTGCGTGGCCACCACACCGGCGCAATCCACTACTGTGCAGCCGCGTGCAAGCGCTTCCTCTCGTCTCGTTTCGTCCACCCAAAGTGCTGGTAGTCCGAAAGTCGGTTCTGTACAGCGTTCGCCGGGCATATCCGGTATGCCGCCGGAAGGATCAATCGCCAGCAGCATGGGATGGCGCAACTGGCCTCGGCCCGCCTCAATTTCCTTCACCTTGATGCTGTAGGTATCGGAAGGCAGAGAAAGATTATCCTGAATCCGGACGGAAGGCAGAACAAATCCCATTTCCTGCGCGATGGTTCGGCGCAGCCCCTTGATCTGTTCCGTCAGACGCGGCGCGTCACCGGCAGCAAGTGAAAGCACCCCATAACCCAATTCCAGCCGCAGGAGATCCATCTTGAGGGATTCGGCGATGGGCTGGTCAGCCTCTGGCGTTGGCAATGGCGGGGCAAGTGCCGCGCTCTGGCGCTGCTCTTCGGCCTGCATAAGCCGCCAGGCCGCAAATCCCGCCGCGCCCGCGAGGGCGATGAAGGGCAGAAATGGCATGCCAGGCATCAGCGCCATAATGGTCGAAGCACCCGATGCAATGGCAAGCGGCTTTGGGCTTGAGGCCAATTGCTCGATCAGCGCCTGATCGGCAGTGCCTTCGGTACTGCCCTTAGTGACAACGATACCTGCCGCAACGGAAACGAGCAGCGCCGGGATTTGGGTAACAAGCCCATCGCCTACCGTCAGCATTGAGAAATTCATCACGGCATCACCAAAGCCCATGCCGTGGCGACCCAAACCAATCGCGATGCCACCAACAAGATTGATGGCCGTGATGATCAGACCGGCAATAGCATCGCCGCGGACGAATTTCGCCGCACCATCCATCGCACCATAAAACCCTGTTTCGGCCTCAAGCTCCTTGCGCCGATGCCGGGCTTGGCTTTCATCAATCAGGCCCGCCGAAAGATCGGCATCAATTGCCATTTGCTTGCCGGGCATAGCGTCCAAGCTGAAGCGTGCCGCGACTTCAGCGATGCGACCGCTACCTTTGGTGATGACAACAAAATTCACAATCAGCAGGATGAAGAAGACGATCAGCCCCACCACCACATCGCCGCCCATCAAGAAGCCACCAAAGGCCGAAATGACATGGCCGGCGGATTCCGGGCCTTCATGGCCATGGGTCAGAATGATGCGTGTGGTCGCCACATTCAGCGAGAGACGCAAAAGCGTGGTCAGCAGCAGTAAGGTTGGGAAGGAAGTGAAATCAAGCGGGCGCTTAAGAAACAGCGATGTCATCAGTACCAGCACGGAAAGCGTGATGGAAATTGCCAAGCCAAGATCAAGCAGAATAACGGGTAGCGGTACGATAAGAACAACAAGCAACAGCGCAACGCCAAGCGCCAGCGCCACATCATTGCCGGGTTGAACCCGGCGCAACCATGATGGAACCAGCGTTTCTGACACGTGCTTCAGTCAGCTACAGCGGTCGCCGGCATCTGCCCGGGGATGGGCGGTACCGGCACGCCAGAGGCGCGATATTCATGCAGTTTGTTTCTCAGGGTGCGGATAGAAATACCCAGCATTTCCGCTGCACGGGTGCGGTTGCCCAAGCAATGGGATAGGGTTTCCAGGATCAATTCCCGCTCCACCTCCTCCATCCGGCGTCCAACCAGGGTTGTCACGCCGCGCGGCGCGTCGGCGACTGGCGGAGGCGCCGCTGGCGGGAAGGCGGGGGCCATTGCCTGAGTATGGGCGGGCGCCTGTTCCGGCATGGCCGCGGTGATGGGCGCTGCGGTGGCGGCAACCGCAGTTGGCGTCATCAATTCAACCGCATCTGGCCCGATTCCACTGCCTTCGGCCAGCAGCACAGCGCGATGGATGGCGTTCTCCAATTCGCGCACATTGCCGGGCCAGGGATGGCGGAGCAGCATGGCTTCCGCTTCAGGCAGCAAAGGCCGATGGGGCAGGCCATTGGCATGAGCGTAGCGTTCCGCGAAATAGCGCGCCAAAGGCAGGATATCGGCCGGTCTTTCACGCAGCGCCGGAATGCGCAGCCGCACTACTGCGAGGCGAAAATAAAGGTCTTCGCGGAAACGGCCCTTTGCGACTTCGACCTGTAGGTCCCGATGGGTCGCAGCCAAGATGCGCACATCAACCCGAACAGGCGCCATGCCACCCAGACGATCTATTTCGCGTTCCTGGATCGCGCGCAAGATCTTAGCCTGAAGGCGGGGATCCATTTCGCCAATTTCATCCAGCAGCAGCGTGCCGCCATTGGCCTGTTCGAATTTGCCTTTGCGCGCCGCTACTGCGCCAGAAAACGCGCCCTTTTCATGGCCAAAAAGCTCACTTTCGAGCAGTGCTTCCGGCAAGGCAGCACAATTCAGTGCCACAAAGGGGCCATTGGCCCGGCGCGATGCGGCATGCATATGCCGCGCGAGCACTTCCTTGCCCGTGCCACTTTCCCCGGTGATCAGCACGGAAGCATCGGCACGCGCAATTTGCGTGGCCCGATCCAGCAGCACCACCATGGCCGGGTCTTTGACGACGGGTTTGTCAGCCTCACCCGCCACGGTCTGCAACATGGCCGCGATGAGTTCGGCATCCGGCGGAAGGGGCAAGAATTCCTTGGCGCCGGCACGTATGGCGCGCACTGCCGCATCGGCATCATTGGGCCGCCCACAGGCAATGACTGGGCAGGCGATACGTTCTTCCGCCAGGCAAGAAATCAGCCATGCGACATCATGGGTGACGTCGCAAAGTACCAGATCGGCACCTTCGGCGCGCAGCCGCGCAAGGCCGGCAGCGGCGCCTTCGGCAACGGTAAGGCGCGCTCCGCGCGCCACGGCGATGCGTGCGGCCTGGCCGAGTTCTGCTTCCAGCGAACCAATGATCAGGACACGCGCCATTTTAGCTGCCGCGATCCGATTTCACGATTTCCGTCATGGTGATGCCAAGGCGGTTATCATCCACCATCACCACTTCGCCGCGCGCGACCAGCCGGTTATTGACGTAGATGTCCACCGCTTCACCAAGGCGGCGGTCCAATTCCACCACGGCACCACGGCCAAGCTTCAGCAATTGGCTGACCTGCATGGTGGCACGGCCCAGCACGGCGCTGATTTGCACCGGGATGTCATAAACCGCATCAAGGTCGCGCATTGAACTGGCCTGCACCTGCGGGCGCTGTTCCTGCTGCGGCGGCGGTGCCATGGCTTCAAAGCTATCCGATCCACTCATGTTTCTGTCCTAGGGCTTCGGGTCTTCTAAGCGGGGCGCCTTTTTGAAATCAAAGGCCGCCGCCAGATTACCCTTGTTTGAATTCTGCTTCAGGATTGAGACCGGCGGCCCGCATCACATCCATAATGGCCGCGCGGCGCGCTGCAAGATCAAACTCCGCGCCGCCGCCTTGCCAAACCGCGCGTGCATCGCCGGGGGCAAGCGCTGCATCCGGCACCAGCGTTACCGGCAGATCACCCGCCAGTGCCCGCACTTCTTCGACCAGGGCGGGATTGAGGCGTATTTCGGCCTGCGGCAGGAAGGCCAGCGCCGGGCGTAGCCTTTCGGCAAAATCACCGATTAACTGAGCGCCTTGGCGTGAGGCCAAGCCCGGCAAAGCTGCTTCCAGCATCGCAAGAGCAAGGCCAGCCATTCCGTTGCTGGCTTCGGCGGCAATTTCCGCCGCGGCCTGCTGGCTCGCAGCCAGAATTTTTGCAACTTGCGCCAAACTTTCAGTTGCGCGCTGGGCAGCCTCCTGCGCCATAGAAGCGCGGCCTGCAGCAAAGCCATCCTCTCGTGCGGCCGCGGCTACGGCGCGCAGCGTTTCCTCCATGGGGTCGGGTTCAGGCTCTAAGGGTGGCGGCGGCGGGGCTCTGGCGGCCTCGGCGCGCGCGGCATCCAAGGCCGCGATCAATGATGTCGGCGCAAAGTCGCTTTCCAGAAAGCGTAGACCGGGGGCGAAACCGTCAGACATCAATACACCATCTCATCCTCACGCCCTTCCTGGAGCGTAATCTGACCTTGCGCGGCAAGATCCTTGGCCATGACAACGATGGCTGCCTGCGCCTCATCCACATCGCGCAGCCTGACGGGACCAAGACCGGCCAGGTCTTCCTTGAACATCTTGCCGGCGCGTTCGCTCATGTTCTTCAGGAACAAGTCGCGCAAGGATTCCGAAGCACCCTTCAGCGCCAGGACCAATTGTTCCTTCGGAACACTACGGATAAGCACCTGCACGCCTGCGCTATCCAGCCGCACCAGATCATCAAAGGTGAACATCAGGGCACGGATACGTTCCGCAGCATCGCGGTTGCGTTCTTCAAGCGCGGCCAGGATGCGGGATTCAGATTGACGATCCAGGTTATTGAAGATTTCTGCCATCATTTCATGCGCATCGCGCCGCTGCGCCCGCGCCAGATTGGACATGAATTCCGCCTTCAGGGTCTTTTCAACACCTTCAAGCGCTTCCTTCTGCACGCTTTCCATGCGCAGCATCCGCATCACCACTTCCATGGCGAAGCTTTCCGGCAGCATGGACAATACCCGCGCCGCATGTTCGGACTTAACCTTCGTCAGCACCACGGCGACAGTTTGCGGATATTCATTCTTCAGATAATTCGCCAGCACCGCCTCATTCACGTTGCCAAGCTTGTCCCACATGGTGCGCCCAGCGGGACCACGAATTTCTTCCATAATCTGCGCAACGCGTTCGCGTGGAAGCGTGCGCAGCAGCATACGTTCCGTAGTCTCCCAGCTGCCTACCAGACTGCCGGTTTGACTGATATTTTCTGAGAATTCACGCGCCAAATTCTCAACCGCCATGGCGGGCACGGTGCCCAGATTGGCCATGGCTTGGGAAATGTCGCGGATTTCATCTTCATGCATCATGGAGAAAAGCTTGGAAGCATGCTCCTCGCCCACTGCCAGCATAAATGTGGCTGCCTTTTGCGGGCCGGTCATTTTGTCGCTCATGCCGGTTCCTCAGGTGGCGCAATCCAGCGCCGCAAGACGTTAAGTGATTGCTCCGGGTTGCTATCCACCAATTCCTGCATGCGATTGATGGATGAAGCGCGCATCTGCCCTTGCACCATGGCTAGGGTGACAAGTTCTTCGCCGTCGGGCGCTGCGGCGCCCTGCACGGCAGGCAAGCCACCGCCACCACCCGCAGCCAAGGCCGCCGCCGCCCCGCCGGCGCTCGCCAGCGCTGGGCTGGGCTGGGATGGCTTGGCCAGAGTCACCAGGCGCCGGACAGCCGGGCGGCCCAAAAGCAGAATGGCCACGAGCGCCACTAGGGCGAAAAGGAAGCTTTCGACAATCCGTGCGATGGTGGACGAAGTAAACAGCCCTTCAAAGAAGCCGCGTTCACCGGTATCCATCGGAATCGGGGGCTCGGCAAAACGCATGGCCACGACTTCCACCTTGTCGCCCCGGCGTTCATCAAAGCCGACCGCACTCCGCACCAGCGTCGCGATCCGCGCCAATTCTTCCGGAGAGCGGTCCCGATATTGTGGCGGGCCACTGGCCTGGGGTTCCCAAACGCCGTCCACAAGAACACCAACGCTGATGCGTCGCACCACCGGTTGATCCCGCGTGGTGCTGCGCATGATGCGCCCAATTTCGAAATTAGTGGTTTCTTCCTGGCGACTTTCCTGCGTAGTGCCGGGTGAATTTTCATTGCCGCCGGGCAGATTGTTCTGCACCGTTGTGGGCGCCGGTTCAGTCCCGCGAGAATTTTCCTGCACACTTTGCTGGCTGCGCGCCACCTGATTGTCAGGATCAAAGCGTTCTTCGGTGGTCTGAACCCGATCAAAATCCATATCCACCGACGCTTCGGCCCGCACGCGCCCAGCACCAAGGCTACGTTCCAGCATTTCCTCAACAACGCGGGCAATACGCAGTTCCTGACCGCGCCGGATTTCATCCTGGGATGTTGCTGCTGTCGGGCCGGTTATGGGCTGACCGCCACGCGCCAAGAGTGAACCGCGCGAATCAACAATCGAAACATTTTGCGGGCGCAACCCAGGCACTGCGGTGGAAACAAGGTGTAGCACGGACTGAATCGCTTCGCGATCAAGCCGCTGCGCGCCCTGCATGGTCAACATGACCGAAGCTTGCGCATCGCCGCGCTCACGCGAAAAAGCCTCTCGACGCGGCAGCACCAGATGCACACGCGCAGCACGAACACCCGCCAAGGAAGAAATACTGCGCGCCAATTCGCCTTCCATGGCGCGGACGCGGTTCATGTCCTGCTGGAAGGGCGTAGTGGTCAAACTTTCGTTGCGATCAAAGATTTCATAGCCGACATTACCACCGGCCGGCAGCCCATCCCGCGCCAAAGTAAGCCGCAGACGTCCCACCTGATCAGCGGGCACCATGATCCTGGCCCCACCGCCTTCGATCGAATAGGGCACCTTGGCACGATCAAGCGCCGCGACCACCTGACCGGCGTCGCGTTGTTCAAGATCAGCATAAAGCAAGCCCATCACCGGCTGATTGGCCCGGATCACGAACCAAGTCAGCAGCCCCAGGACAAGAAGCGCTGTGCCAGCCAAAGCCCCCAAGCGCCATAGCCCAAAGGCGCGCAATTGAGCGACGAAATTCGCCATCACCCCCGAACCTTCTTCCCCAGGCTCCCCCGAGCCGCAACTCCGCCTGGATTAGCGTACTTATAACACAATCGGCAAAAAATTCCGTAAGAGATTTTAAAAATACAAAAATAGTTCTTTGTCAAAAATTTTCTACAGCCCAAAGGATGAAGGGGCGCATGGGCAGGAGGGGCCCGCCCCGCCTACCCGCCAATGGGAGGGGGTTGGCCCCTCAGCTCCCGGAACTAACGCTGCGTAGCTTGTCGAAGCCGACCCGCACTTGGCCCATGATGAGCGTCATTTCCCCATTGACCCTCTCGGCCCCCGTCACCTTACCAAGGGTTGTGGAGGCAAGTGCCTCGGTCTTACCGCCAGTGCCGATACCGGTCACGCTCACATTATAGGCGCCATCCGGCATGGTGGTGCCCTGCCCATTCTTTCCATTCCAGGACCAAGTGGTGGGTCCGCTGCCCAGCTGTACCGTTTCCTGGCGGACAATCTGGTTGCCGCTGCCCCGAATGGTGACCTGCGCCACCTGCGACGAGCCAGCAGAAGGCAATTTCAGTGCCCCAACCCCCTCCTGCAGGCTGATTTGGGGGGCTTCCACCTCTACTTGGCGCCCAATCAACGGCGCGCTGGCCGTGAACTGGGATGCCTGCTCCAGGGAGATCAGCCGCTGGAGATTCTGGTTCATGGAGATCTGCTGCTCGACCGAGGCGAACTGGACCAATTGATTGGTCATCTGGTTGGCGTCCAGTGGGTCGGTTGGGCTTTGATTCTTGATCTGCGTCGTCAGCAGGGTGAGGAAAGTATTGAAATCACCCCCGAATCTTGACGATTGCGTGGTGTTGGTGGCGGCATTGGCGCTGGCGGCAGCGATGGATCCGGACATGGTTTGGGTTCCGTTCAGACAGCAAGGTCAATAAGAGAGGTGGAGGCGCGCGGCGGCGCCGGCATGGGTGGAATCAGGGCGCGTTCCGCTTCCTGTCCGGAGGTAAGGGCGGCGAAGCGGTTGGCGCCATCCTGCGCAGCATGTTGGTGCTGCTGCCGGCCCTGATCCGAAGCAAGAGAGAAAGATAGCGAACGCGCCATATCGCCAAGGCCGGCCTGGTTCAGGGCACGGTCCAACTCACGCTGGTCGCGTTGCAGCAATGCAAGGGTTTCCGGGCGTTCCGCGATGATGCGGACCTGTCCGGCATCCTTGCCCTGGCCAATGCTGACTTCAACCCGACCAAGTTCGCCCGGGTCCAGCGTAATGGTCAGTGCTTCGTTACCCCCGCCAAGGGCCAGAGAAACGAGAACTGGTGCAAGCTGCCGCACGGGCGGGGGCGGCGCCGGCAATTCGCGCGCCGCAGCGCTCTGCATCGGCGCATCGGCACGCGAGAACGTGCCATCCTGGATGGCAAGGCCAAAGCCCTGCCCTGGTATAATATGGCTCTCATTTTCTACCACATGTTTGGCGATGATATTCTTGGCCCCCCCAAGCTCTACTGAGCCAAGGCCAGCTTCCGCGGCTTCGCTGCGCAGAATGGGATTCGCTTCTTCCGCCGCTTCCCCGGCGCCCAAGCTTTGCGCCAGGAGCGCGCTTGGCAGACCGGATTTGGCAGCTTCCGCCGCTTCAACAGGCGTCGGAATACTGACCTTCAGCGCCGTTTGCGCGGGTTGGGTGGGTTTGCCAGACTGCGTTGCTGCTGCCTGGCCGGTGCCAGCCGCCAGGGTGACGATAAACGCTTGTTGTTCCGGCGTGCCGAGGCTGGGATCGCTTGACTGAACCAGCGCCGGCTGTGCGGGCGCGGCCTGACCCGCGGGCTGCGTCACCGTCGCCGGACCGCGCTGTTGATTGGCCGCGGCCAATATCTGCGCGTCGGCAACCATCATATCCGGCTGACCTGGGGGGACCTGGCCCAAAACATGGGTCGAGTCAGCGTTCAGTTTCTGGCCCGTGAGCTGGGGTGTCTGTGCCTCGGCAAGCGTTGCGCTTGCTGGCATTGTTGTGGTCTGCGCCGTGGGCTGATCCGCAATCTGGGCCTTGCCATCCTTAAGGATCGCAGCAGATGGTATCTGCGCTGATGCGGGCATCGCGCCAGCTGCCATGGATGCCGAGCCGGCCATGCCCGTATGGGTCTGACCATCACCGATCAAACCCGCTTCGACCAATAGGATCTGTTGGGCCTGCGGGGCCACGGCATCAGGTGCTGGGACAGCACCCCCAAAAGAGAAGCCCACGATGGCCGCCGGCAGAAGGGTTGGATTGCTGCTCATTGCTGCATTCAACAAGGCCTCCGAGCTAACCGGGGCATCCAAGTTCACCTGGGCTTCGGCGTTGACAGGGGCTTCCGCCTTGGCTGCCGTGTAATCCTCAGGCATTCCGGACCCAGGCAGACCTTCGTCCATCCCGTTCGCGGCATCGGAAGGCTGCGCACACTTCGCCGCTGTCTGATTCAGGCCTGCCGGCTGCTGGGCATCCTGGCTGCCGAGCACTTCGCGCAGGCGGCTCTGAAAGCCCGCATCCTGCCTATCAATATGCCGAATTGCCGCGCCCGCCGCCTGATTGGGCGGAGAGGCTGAGGCCGAGGCTGAAGGCAGTTCCAACATTCAGTGATCCAACATTCCATAGTGAAAGGCGTCTGCAACTTTCACCTGAACGCGATCGGCGCTGAAAATGATCCAGGCGAACCGCTCGGCAAAAGCCTTGAAGCGAGATGTGAGCAGCAAGGTGCGGGCCAAGGAATTTTCGCCATCGCCCGGCAGGAATTGCCGGAGAAGGCGCAATACTTGCCCTGTGATGACCGGATTAACCCTTATTAGCGTGTCAGCTCGGCAATTTCCGCTGGCATGGCGTTTGCGTCACGGCCCCTAGACAAAGTTTTGGAACCTTCGACGGGAGTTTGAGCCATGTCGCTTTATAGTTCGATGAATACCGCCATTAGCGGCTTGACCGCGCAGTCCCGTGCACTGGGGCATATCTCCGATAACGTTGCCAATTCCCAAACGGTTGGCTTCAAGCGTACGGACACGAATTTCGTTTCCTTAATAACAGAGAGCAACAATGACATTCATCGGCCAGGCACGGTTCTGGCGCGGCCGGATTATACTAACCAGATTCAAGGCAGTATTGAGCAGGTTGAAAACCCGCTAGCCCTCGCGATTTCTGGAGATGGCTTTTTCACAACGGCCCTGCCGGTTGGTACGGGTACTGATGATGCGCTGAATTTCGACGCGCGCAATTTCTACACGCGTGCCGGCGATTTCAACCGGAACGATAAGGGCTATATGGTGAATGGCTCAGGGTATGTGCTGAAAGGCTGGCCCGTAAACGATGGGGTGGTAGACAAGACACAGCTTGTCCCCATTCAAATCAAGGAAGATGTCTTTACCCCAACGCCGACTAAAGAGCTTCAGTTCGTAGGAAATCTAAATGCCAATGGTACAACGGCACAGAGTACTTCGATTCAAGTTATCGACTCGCTCGGTAATGCCCGCACAGTGACACTGACCTTCACGCCGACGGCGCTACTCGGTGACAATACCTGGACTCTTTCGATCGTGGCGCCCGATGCGGATACCTATACTGGTGCGCCCGGCGGCACGCCGACTGGGACACTTGGTAGCTTGACGTTGCAATTCGGCCAGGACCCTGCCGGAACAGCGTTGGATCAGGCAGACGGCACCTTGGCGAACTTCACGACACCAGTCGGGAACCTAGCTGGTAGCACCGTTGGCACTGGGCAGCCGGCAAATGTTACCTTCACAGCTGATTTTGGCACCGGCAATCAGACCTTTTCGCTTAATCTCGGAGACTTCGGTAGCCCGGGCGGGCTGACGCAGTTTGCCAAGTCCGGCACTAGTGGCCTGAGCGTGAGCAGCTTCACTCAGGATGGTATTCCGCTTGGCGCTTTCTCCTCAGTCAGCACAGGCAAGAATGGTGATATTCGGATCAATTATGATAATGGGCAGAATCGAGTGATTGCCCGCGCGCCACTGACGTTATTCGCGGATCCGGACAAGCTGGAACGCCTGGATGGCCAGGCCTTTTTGCGTTCAAATGAAAGCGGAGAGGCCCGCGATGTGGAAGCTGGTGAAGATGGTTCGGGGCTTCTGACCACGCGCGCCGTTGAACGTTCCAACGTTGATATCGCTTCGGAATTTTCCAAGCTGATCCTGGCGCAGCGCGCCTATTCGGCAAACACGAAAATCGTGACCACGGCGGATGAGCTGTTGCAAGAAACGCTGAACATGAAGCGCTAAGGCCGCGTGAAATTAGTCCCTGGTGAGACGCCATGAGCATTGATGCCGCTCTTCTGATTGCAAGATCGGGTTTGTTGCATACGCAACGCGCCCTTTCAAATGCAGCAGAAAATGTAGCGAATGCCAATACCGAAGGCTACACGCGCAAACGCATAGCTGGGGAGGCGATTTCCGCCAATGGTCAGGGGTCCGGCGTACGCACGCTTGGCCCAATGCGGGAAGTTGATACGGCGCTTGTCAATGAAATGAATAAGCGGCGTTCCGCTAAATCCGCAGCCGAAATTCGTGAAGCCGTAATGGAACGCATCAGCCAAGCCCATGGCAATCCGGCGAATGCGGACGGGCTTGGTGATCTAGTCGCGAAGCTGCGTACCAGCTTTGTTGAGCTGCGCGCTGATCCATCACAAGTGGCAAAGCAGCAGACGATTGTCCTGGGGGCGGCAACAAACCTGACCGACCGCTTTAACGAATTGGGACATGTCATTGGTGAAGCCCGGCAGGGCGCGCATGACAGCATCGTTTCCGAGATCACTCAGGTTAATTCAACAATTCGTGAGATCACCACGCTGACGCGCAACATCATGGAACGCAAAGGCGCTGGCATTCCCACCGCGGATATTGAAGATCAGCGCGACCTGGCCCTGGCGCGGTTGAGTGATTCGATTGGCGTCACACCGATCCACCAGCAAAATGGTGGATTGATACTGCTTGGTGCTGGTGGCCTGACGATCCCGCTGCTAGAGCTTGGGGATGTTTTCGCTATTGATGGCGCGACCATCGAGGATGATAGCTTCTACGGTACAGGCGGCTCTATCCCGCCCATTACGCTGAAGGGCGCGGATATAACAAGCCAGATGATGGGGGGGCGCATTGGCGAACAGTTGACGCTACGCGACCAGACCCTGCCCCGATACCAGGCAGAGGTTGACATCGCTGCAGCTGAAATTGCCGACCGTTTCAGGGCTGAAGGCTTACGCCTTTTCACCGATAGTGATGGCAGCGTTCCTAATCCTGACCTGCCTTATGCGGGTAGTACGCAGATTGGCTTTGCTGCACGCATGCAGGTCAATTCCGCCGTGCAGAATGACGTGCGGCTTGTGCGTGATGGTACCGAAACAATTGCCGGTCCACCCGCCTTCACGCCAAACCCCATTGGCGGACCAGCGGCCTTTACGGGGCTTATTGATCGCGTACTGAACCAAAGCTTTGGGGCGACAGCATCTGGCGGCACCAGTTGGGGCGGCTTCAGGACTATCGGCCTTGGTCCCGATGGTTCCCTTTCCAGCCCATTTGGGTCCCCCAGCACGATCCAGGATTATAGTAGCCTGATCACTGGAACCCAGACTGCAGATAGCGCTGAAGCGATCAGATCGCTTGAGACTGCGAAGCAGTTCAGTGAGGGACTGGAGGCACGTTTCACCCGCCAATCACGCGTGGATGTGGATAGCGAAATGGCGTCGCTTATCCAGTTGCAAAGTGCCTATGCCGCGAATGCGCGCGTGTTGTCCACGGCGCAAAGCATGTGGGAAACATTGATCGGAGCGGTACGGTAAACCATGACAGGCATCAGTCTGATAGGTCGTATTGACGTAAATGCCGGCCTTCTGCGGGAACGCATGACTGTTCTGGGGGAACAGATTTCTACTGGGCGCAAGGGCAATACCTACGCGACGGTTGGTACGGACGGTTCCATTGGCAAGGATACGCCCAAAGCGATTGATCTACGTGCAGAGCTTGGCCGTCGGGAAGCCTACCAGACCACCATTGGCCAAACACTATCCAAGATCAGCGTCACGCAAGACGTGCTGACTAGGATCGGTGCTATTGCAGAAAAATTCAATGCCAGCGCCGCTAAGCTGATGGGCGCTGCCCAGGCGGAAGAAATTCAGGTTCAGGCGGCTCAGGCGAAATCCGCGATGGTCGAGGTCGCGTCCTTGCTCAATGAACAGTTCAATGGTGAGTATCTTTTTGGTGGGTCTGATACTGCAAACCCTCCAATCCCGAATCCTGGCAGTATCGCCACAAGCGGAATGGGCCTTGCGATCATCAATCAGGTCGCCTCGCTTAATGGCAGTAATGCCTCGGCCGTGCTGGCCAATACGAAAACACTCGCGCAATCCAATGCCGCTGGGACTACACCGTTTTCTGCTTTCTTGTCGGACCCTGCCGGGGGACTAAGCGAACCGCGGCGCAATATTATCGGTAACGATAGCGAGCGCGTGGAATATGGTGTCCCCGCAAATCGGAATGCGGGCGTGACCAGCCTTGGCGAAACAACTGGTTCATGGGCGAGGGATTTGCTGCGCGGGCTGGCGAGCATTGCCGGTCTCACCCCAGACAAGACCCAGCTTAGCGGAGATTATACAACCTTCATCACAACAGTGCGCCAGGGCCTTGACACTGCCGTCAAGACACTAGCGCTTGAACGCGGCGCCCTTGGTACGACGGAAAAGCGCTTGCAGGAAATCTCGACCCGCCAGGAAAGCGTCACCACTACCTTGACCTTGCAGCTGAGCAACCTTGAGGAAGTGGACATGGCGAAGACGATAAGCTCTTTCCAGGCAACGCAATCTCAACTGGAAGCTTCTTATCGCGCCATGTCTATCGCTCAACAAATGAGCCTGACACGCTTCCTGTAATTCCTAAGCCTCAGGCGCAACGGTAACGGCCGGGGCGCTTGGTCAGCTATAGAGATTGAGCCTTCGCGTGCTTCGCCCCCAGGATGACGCCGCGTGCAGCATTATGGGGACTGTACCGTTGTGCCCCGCCCCACAAGCCCAGAACAAGCTATTGCTGAGCCATAACCCCGCATGCGTTGTCGGCGACGCATAAGAGACCTTGGAAACATTTTCATCATTTTCTGGCGAAAACTAGGATGACTTATGAACCAGAAAGGTGATGGAAAATGAATGCTTTGATAATCTATAATTAGTGGCGTGCATGTTAAAATGATAAAATTACGGAAAAATCATAGAAAATTCGCATTCACCTTAAAGTTAAATCATGAATGCATAAAAATCATCGGCGTTTACTAGATTTTTCAGTCGAGGTTTATTCTTTCCCGTCATGATCGTCCTATTCGCAAGAAGCGGATGCAACCTGATCTGGCGTCACTTTCAACAGGACGCGGATCGCGATTTGGAAGGGGAATACCCCAATGGCGATGAACTCAGTCAATACTAACACGAATGCCCTCGTGGCACTCCGGTCCCTCAATAACACTTCTGACCAGCTTTCTGTCGTGCAGAAGCGCGTTTCCACGGGCTACCGCGTGGCTGACTCCAAGGATGATGGTGGCGCCTTTGCCGTGGCGCAGGCCGTGCGTGCCGATGTGGCGGGCCTGACTGCCGCAAATGAACAATTAGGCGGCACCAAGGGCGTTTTGGAAACGACTTTCGCCGCTTTGGGCAAGGTTTCCGAATCCATGGTGAAGGTACGCGAAACGCTGACCCGCATGGCGGATGGCACGCTGAACGATGAGCAGTTTGATCAGTATTCTGCGCAATACACCGCGCTTCGGACGCAGATTCAGAACTTCATTTCTGACGCGACCTATAATGGCCGAACCTTGCTCGATACTGCGGATGGCGACATTGTCACGACCCGTAATGAATCCGGCGAGACCTTTACGGTGACCGCAATTGATGGCGCTACCGACCTTGTTGTGGCGGCGGCACCCGCGGATGCGGCAGCCGCACAGACAGCGCTGCAGACTGGCGGCGACTTCGAAACGGTTGAATCGGCAATCGCCGATGCGCTCAATCAGTTCGGCTCCGACAGCAACTACATTGACGCGCAGATTAACTATAATAAGTCTAAGTCTGACGCCCTTGAAGGCGGCCTCGGGTCCTTGATTGATGCGGATCTTGCCAAGGAAAGTGCGAAGCTCCAGGCGCTGCAAATCCGGCAGCAGCTTGGTACACAGGCGCTTTCCATCTCCAATCAGTCTCCGCAGATGCTGTTGAGCCTGTTCCGTTAATTAGGGTGGTGGCCCCGCTTCAAGCGGGGCCACCTTCTTTGGCGGGAGACAAAAATGTCAACGCTCGTACTTGAACTTCGCCAGGGCGACATGATGATCGTCAATGGCGCCCCGATACGCTTCCGCAATCGCGCACGGATCGAATTGACTGCGCGCGCGCGGTTTCTTTTTGGGAAGCAGCTTATGACGCCGGATATGGCCAGCACACCGGCCAGGCGCATCTATTTCGCGCTCCAGACTGCTTATATTGGCGATCATGAGGAACGTAAGGTTGGGTTGCAGCTTGCTCGCGACTTGATCGGAGAATTCCGCGAAGCCACCACTTCCAACATGGTTCGTGACTTACTCGACCGTGCATTGCACGCGGCAGAGGCGGACCAGTGTTACCAGGCCCTGAAGCTTGCCCGGCGCGTTATGCGGCATGAAGAAGTGGTGCTAGGCCTTCCCCCGGTAGCCTCTGTCTCGGTAGCGGAGGATGTGGCATGAACATGATGCATGCCCGCCGGGCTTACCAGCAGACACGGCAAGCAATGGCCCCCCGCGAACAGGAAGCCGACGTCTTTCGCCGTGTCACAGGTGCCTTAAGGGTGGCCCTCGCGCAGGAAGGTATCGTGCGCGCACGCGCTATTGCTGATAATCGGCGGCTTTGGATTGCGCTTGAAGCCTCCATCCGGCATCCAGCAAATCAGCTACCGCAACAAACAAAGATCACCATGCTGAATGTAGGGCGTGCCGTGTTACGGGAAATGGAAGGCACCGAGCCCGATCTCGGCTTTCTCATTGAAGTGAATGAGCAGGTGGCAGAAGGCCTGCGTTGAGGCGTTCTTTGCAAGCTTGATCAAAGGGGGCGGCTGAGATAGCCGTTCCCGCAAAGGCTGTAGGGCGGCTTATTGTAGTTTCGAAACTGTTGCTTGTGGCCTTCCGGCAAGGCGCGAAGGCGTGTATTCAAGCCTCGCATGAAATCGAACACCATCATACTTGTCTTCGAAAGCAGTTGCGATGAAACTGCCGCGGCAGTGGTGCGCGCGGACGGTACCATACTGGCGGAAGCGGTCTTCAGCCAGCAAGCCGAACACGCGATCTTCGGTGGTGTGGTACCGGAAATCGCCGCGCGGGCGCATCTTCAGCATCTGCCTGGTCTTGTTGCGCGTGTTATGGGGGGTGCGGGCATTCACTATGATGAATTGGATGGCGTTGCGGCTACAGCAGGGCCCGGCTTAATTGGCGGCCTTATCGTAGGCTCTTCCTTCGCGAAGGGACTGGCGCTGGCTCATGGGCTACCCTTCCTTGCGATCAATCATCTTGAAGCCCATGCGCTCACGGTGCGGCTGCCAGGCCTTGTGGATGGTGCGGCGCCTGAATTCCCTTATCTACTGCTGCTGCTTTCTGGCGGACATTGCCAATGCGTTTTTGTTGAAGGGCTGGGCCGTTATCGGCGCTTGGGCAGCACCCTGGACGACGCGGTAGGTGAGGCATTCGACAAATCCGCCAAGCTGCTTGGCTTGCCCTGGCCGGGTGGACCGTATTTGGAACGTTTGGCCGCGAAGGGCAATGCTGCGGCATTGGCTTTGCCGCGTCCGCTTTTGGGTAGACCGGGTTGCGATTTTTCTTTCTCCGGCCTCAAGACTGCCGTGGCACGGGCTGTCATGGCCGGTGAGGCGCGCCCAGAAGACATCGCCGCATCCTTCCAGGCGGCGGTGGCGGCCGTGTTGGTTGATCGGGCAGAACATGCGCTGATTGCAGCGCGTGGTGCAAAAGCGCTTGTGGTCGCCGGCGGCGTCGCGGCCAATACCGCGATCCGTGTTTCCCTGAGCGCCCTTGCCGCTACCCGAGGGCTACAGATGCTTGCCCCCCCTTTGCGTTACTGCACCGATAACGCGGTAATGGTAGCCTGGGCCGGGTTAGAAAGGCTTCGTTGCGGTGGAACTGACCCTCTTTCTTGTAATCCCCGCCCGCGCTGGCCGCTTGCTGAACTGTCACCTGCTTAAGGCTGGCGGTGGTTAGGATTTCCCGTATCAGAGAGTCCTTAGGCCATCACCTTGTATGTGTAGAGTTGTCCGACGGGTAGGCCCGCAAAGACCTGCATCTTGCGTTGGTAGATATTCATGAAGGCATCTATGGCCGGCTTTGGCATCAGGAGAACATCTTGTGTGCCTGGGCGATGCATTGACCAGAGGTAATCGTCAAAAATCATAATCCCGCCCTGGCGCAACAATTGAAAGGCAAGTACCGCATCGGCCAAGACATCGGGCGCTTCATGCGAACCATCAATATAAATCAAATCAAAACTCTGTAGCTGGCCGGCAGTAATCATTGTCGCCATCGCATCGTGCGAACTCTGTTTGATTTTTCGCAAAGTAAGCCGGTTCGAAGCCTTGGACAACGCGATCCTAGTATTGTGATCGAACCGACGTTCGACTTCACTCATTACCGATGCAACCGGGCCACCTGACTGATGCTCAACGCTACCTTCCCATGTATCCACGCAGGTCAAGGAAGCGCCGCCGTCGATAGTGGCTGCACATTTCTCGATGATGTAGCACGCTGATCGTCCTTCAAAAGAACCAATTTCCAGCAAATTGCGCGGCTTATGCTGATCGAAAATTCGGTTCCACACCGGGATGTACCGGGAAAACCAATCATGCGTGTATTCGAATTCATCAGACTTATTTGGATTTTCAGGCACAGACACGTCACAAAATCTCCTTTGGGGCGGCGTTTATGACGGCCAAGTCTCAAACGAGAGTAATCTCTTGTTTCAAGCCGCGACAATCCATTTCAAATTCTAGGTCCTTCACCGGGGGCCGGCAATATTGCCAGGTGAGTCCGTGGCGTGCGGCCCCACGGCGCACAACCTCCTCGGCAAAAAATGGTGCCATGTCATGCACTGTATAGGCCTGCACGCCCGTCGTTCCGCGCCAATCAGCGCCAAGCAATCCCATGCGGCGTTCCATTTCGCCTAGCACCCAGCGCGCCTTGGCGAGCATGCCGGCTGGTGAGGCATCACCAAGTGCCACTGTATTGCTGCGATAATCGCCCTTGCCTTCTGCCGCTTCGCCGCTGCCGGCAATGGCGAAGGAAGGTGCCGCCGCTGCATCCGGTACCGTATAGACAAAGGCGTGAAAGCAAGGTGCTGCCGGCGGAGCGATTTCTGGGCAGACATTGCTGCGCGCAATTGGGTTCAGCCCATCGCGAAACAGCCCCCATTCCTGTAGTATACCACCATAGATCCGGTTGAATTCAGCAAAGCCTGCTTCGGTAAAGGGCGCGGGGGAGCGTAATTCGCAGGCCGCGAAAGCCACCTTGGGCCGCCCAAGCGATTCAAGATAGGCAGCAATGCGCGTAAAGCCCGACATTAGCGGTACGGGTTCCGCGAAGCGCACACGTTCCAGCCGAAAGCCCGGCTCGGCCGCCACACCGGCGCTATACTGATAGACACCAGGAATGAAGCGGTAGCCCGCTTCAGGGATTTTCTGGACCATGCGCGTCCTTCCGGCTTTTGGGTTGCGGTTCCGCCATGGTGATGGCAGTCAGGCTTCGGAACAAGCCCCATGTAGGAATAGGATCAGTTTTATGGCAACGCCCATCACGCTTGGTATCATCGGCCTTGGCATCATGGGTGAGCGTTTGCTGCGCGCGGCCTTGGACCACGCCAGCGAAAGCGTCACGCCCGTCGCGGTCTGGGACCCGGCACCGGCGGCGGCAGCGCGGCTCGCGACCATTCCTGGTGCGCCGCGCATGTTGGCAACGCCGGATGCGGTGATCGGCGCTTGCGAATGCCTGTACATCGCGGCACCGCCTGTGGCGCATATCCCGCTTGCCGATGCGGCCATTGCAGCAGCACGCAGCGTTTTCATCGAAAAGCCTTTGGCGACATCGCTCACCGAAGCGCGCGCCTTTGTCGCGCGTGCAGAAGCAGCCGGTGCACGTGCGGCGGTGAACTTCCCCATGGCATCCTCCCCAGCCGTGGCTCAGCTCTCTGTTTGGCGCGCGGCGCTCACGCCCGAAAGCCTCGCGATTGAAGTTGCCTTCCCCACCTGGCCGCGCGGCTGGCAGCAGGCGGCGGCAAGCTGGCTCGCGAAACGGGCGGAGGGCGGGTTTACGCGCGAAGTTGTCTCCCACTTCCTGTTCCTCACGCGCCGCCAACTGGGTCCGCTCAAGCTATTGGAGGCACAGGTCACCTATCCGCCCGGCGATGGCGCGGAATCCGCTATCACCGCGCGACTGATGGCGGGGGGCGTGCCGGTGATGCTGCAAGGCTCAGTCGGCACCACCACCAAGGATGATCACAATACCTGGACGCTGAATGGCGCGATCCGGCTGCGTGATTGGTCCTTTGCCGAAAGGCTCGGCGTGGATGGCAATTGGGCGCAGGCGCCGGATGCGCTGCCCAATGAGAAAATGCGTCCCATGGTGCTGAAAGGCCAATTGGCCGAGGTCGCCGCCATGACGCGTGGTGAGGCGCATCGGCTGGCAACTTTACGCGAAGCCTTGGAGGTGCAGGAGATTGTGGAGACTATTCTGGCCTCTTGAGCGTCACAGCCCGCGGATTTAGGCTGAGCCCATGCTGCAAGACGCCCCCGCCATCCCGACCACGCTGATGGTGCAATTCCTGCGCTGGCTGGAAGAACGCCCGCGGAGCTACGCCGACACCATGGATGCCTGGCGCAGCAATTGCCCGCGACTTTCCGCCTGGGAAGACGCTTTGGAGGATGGCCTGATCCGGCTGGAACCTGCGCGCGATTGTACTACTGATATGGAAGTGCGCGTCACCGCCAAGGGTCGCGCGCGCTTGGCCGGCTGATCAGCTTTTCAAAATTTCCTTGTTATGCGCGCCGAGCCGTGGCGCCGGGCCGGCCATGCGCGGCCTTTCGCCATTGAAGGAAAGCGGCATCGCCACCAAGGAAAAATCCTCATTCGGCACGGGCTGTACCATACCAAGCGCCTGGGTTTGTGGTTCGGCCAGGACTTCCGGAATGCTGTTCACCGGCGCGCAGGGTACGCCAATCCGCGCCAGGCGTTCCAGCCATGCCGTGCGTGGTGTCACGCGCATCAGCGCCGCAATCATCGGCAGCAGCAGCGCCTTATGCTTCAAGCGCGCACGATTGGTCGCAAACCGTTCATCGCTTGCCCACTCCCTATGGCCTAATTCAGCGGCAAACTTCGCAAACAACCGGTCATTGCCGCAGCAGACCAGCACTGGCCCATCAGCTGCATCAAAGGCCTCATAAGGTGTCAGGTTGGGATGGCCAGAGGCATGGCGTTCCGGCAGCTTGCCCATATTCACATAGGCGCTGATTTTCTGCCCGGCCCATAACAGCGCTGTCTCGAACAACGATGTATTCACCACACCGCCCTGGCCCGTACGATGGCGCCGTTCCAGCATGGCGAGCGCGCCGAGGACGGTCCAAAGCCCCGTCCCCTGATCCACGACCGAAGCCCCCATGCGTACCGGCGGCCCATCCGGTTCCCCGGTGATGGAAGAAAGCCCGCCGAATGCCTGCAGCAGCGGTTCATACCCAGGCCGCAGCTTTTCCGGCCCGATATGGCCGAAGGCCGACATTTCGCAATAGATCAAATGTGGATGCCGCGCCGTTACCGCTTGCGCGCCAATCCCCAACGCCTCCGCCGTGCCGGGGCGAAGATTATGCAGCATGATATCGGCATGGGCGAGCAAGCCATGCAAAGCCTCCACACCGTCCTGTGATTTCAGATCAAGGGTCACGGATTTCTTGCCGCGATTGAATTCATGGAAATTCAGCGCATCACCATGGCGAAAATCAGGGCCCATGCGGCGTGCATCATCGCCGCCATCGGGTTTTTCCACCTTGATCACATCAGCGCCGAGGTCAGCGAAAATCGCGCCCGCAAAGGGACCGGCCAGCACCTGGCCAAGCTCCACCACCCGCACGCCAGACAATACGCTCGTCATTGCAATTCAATTCCTGATTCGCGCACCAGGCGCTTCCATTTCTCGATCTCGCTTGCCTGGAAGCGCGCCAGATCATCGGGCGAACCCGGGCGCAGTACCATGCCGCTTGCGGTCAAGCGATCGCGTACGGCGGGGCGCGCCATGATCTCATTCACCAGGCCATTGACGCGCGTGACGATTTCGGGTGGCGTGCCGGCTGGTGCATAAATCGCATTCCAGGACAGCATTTCATAACCGAGAAACCCCTGTTCTTCGACTGTCGCCACATCGGGCATCATCGGCACCCGTTGGCGGCTTGTCACGCCAATGGCGCGCACACGCCCTTCGCGCGCCTGCGGCATTGATGTTGTAGCATCAACAAACATCACCTGCGCCACACCTGCAATCACATCCGTAATGCCAAGCGGGTTTGAGCGATAGGTGACATTCACCATGTCAACGCCGGCCATGGCTTTGAACATTTCGCCCGCAACGCGTGATGAGGCACTGCCAGAGGCGAAATTGAGCTTACCCGGATTGGCGCGCGCGTAATCCGCAAGTTCGCGCATGGAACGCACCGGCAAATCATTATTCACCACCACCAGCAGCACGCCCAAGCCAATCAGTGCGACAGGGGCGAAATCCGCCACCGGATCATAGGGCAGGCGATGAAACAGCGCTGGGTTTGATCCATGCGTGGTATTGGCGGTGGAGAGGAAAGTATAACCATCAGGCCGCGCGCGTGCGACCGCTTCGGATGCGATGAAGCCGTTGGCGCCGCCGCGATTATCCACGACAACAGGCTGCCCAAGCTCAGCACTCAGCGCATCGGTGAAATTACGCGTGGTGACATCGGTGCCGCTGCCGGCGGGAAAGGCGACGATGAAGCGGATGGGCCGATCCGGCCAGCGCCCGGCCTGCTGCGCCGCGGCGCTGCCCACCCCCGCCAAGCCCAAAGCCCCCAAAAGCGCCGCGCGGCGCGGCATGATGGTGTGTTTCACGGCGTTTCCCTTTGGCTCTGGCGCGGCGTCGCAGGCAGCGCCATAGTTGCGCCCAAGCGTCATCGCGCCGCGCGGCTCTGTCAACGCCTACATCATTTGGGAAACCGCCATGTCTGATTTGCCAAAGCATGTCCATTTCCACGAAGAAGGCCCGCGAGAGGGGTTTCAGATTGAACCCGTAATCTATCCCTTGGCCGATCGTGTGGCGCTGGTGGAAGCGCTTGCGGAAACGGGGCTCACGGCCATTCAGGTGGCGTCTTTCGTCTCGCCCAAGGCGGTACCGCAAATGGTGGATTCAGCCGAATTTTTTGCTGCCATCAAAAAGCGCCCCGGCGTGCGCTATGAAGCGCTTTGGCTGAATGAACAGGGTTTCAATCGCGCCCGCGCTGCCAAGGGTGTTGATCTGGTCGGCAAGATCAGCCTTTACACATCGGATGCATTCGCCAATCGCAACAATAATTGCACCGCGGCTGAAATGCGGGACCGCGTGGTGCGCTGGCTTGATCTTTATGCCGAAGCTGGAGTCACCGTGGAACGCGCCTTGGTGATGACCGCCTTTGGCTGCAATTATGAAGGCGAAATTCCGCCCGAAAGGCCGGTGCAGGAATTGCTTTGGGCGCATCGCGTCTGTGCGGAACGCGGCATAGACCTGAAGAAGCTCTATTTCGCCGATACCATGGGCTGGGCCAATCCACAGGCGGTGCGACGCTTGGTTGGGATGCTGCGCGAAAAGCTACCGGATGTGGAAGTGGGGCTGCATTTGCATGATACGCGCGGGCTTGGCACGGCTAATGTGCTGGCCGCGCTTGAAATGGGTGTTTCGCTATTTGACAGTTCAGTGGCGGGCCTGGGCGGTTGCCCCTTCGCTGGGCATGGTGATGCGCGCGGTGCCGGGAATATCTGCACCGAAGATATGGTGTTTCTCTGTCATGAAATGGGTATCGAAACCGGCATTGATCTCGATCGGCTGATTGAAGCCGCGCGGCTTGCGGAACGCATCATTGGCCGCGCGCTTGCGGGGCGCATCATGCATGCTGGATCGCTCCGGCAATACCGCGCGGCGTAATCGCGACTAAACGCGCAGCCAGGTCTCACTGAAGGCGAGCATCGCCGTGCTGATCTTGTGCCCCGCCACCTCACGCGGAATGGGCGCGCCGGGACGCCGTACGCTATTCACCGTCACGGCAGCACTTTCGCAGCCAATGAACAGGCTCGGCATCACATGCTTGCCCGTCGCCGATTGCGGCGGCGCGAAAGCGAAGCAGAAGGGCTCACCCAGCCCCTGCCAGGCCATGGA
The DNA here is from genome assembly GCA_051007055.1 of Roseomonas sp. GTDB lineage: Bacteria > Pseudomonadota > Alphaproteobacteria > Acetobacterales > Acetobacteraceae > Neoroseomonas. The sequence continues at coordinate 34,244 of JBPCSO010000018.1, read as the reverse complement.
AACGGTCATATCCCCCGCGCGCACGCTTTCGCTGTAATGGCTGCGTGGGTCGCCGGCGGTTTTCACCTCATCCAGCTTGCGAAAGCGCAGGCCGGCAAGCCCGGCAATGCCGCGAAAGGCACCGAAATGGCTGAGGTATTCGGCAATCAGCCAGCGCGCGAGGGGTTCATTATCCGTCAGGCACCAATTCGCTGCCGCCTCCGGTGGGTTTGCCTCATGCGGGGATTGCATCAGCACCAGCGCATGGCCTGCGCCATGGGGGGAAAGCACCACGCGGAAGAAGCTGGCCAAGGTGGTGAAGGGGCCATTCGGGTCCTCCTTCAGGGAAATCCCCGGATTCTCGCCCGACCATTCGACTTTCCCCGGAAACAGGATGGTTTCTTGCATGGTGATCCTCCTTTTCAACATGCGACACCGTGACCCAGCCATGCGCCGGGATCAATGCCCAAAACCACGCAAAGCTTGACGCGGCACGGCGCGGGGGCGCAAGGAAAGGCTTGCTTTTTCCGAGACCAATCTCCCCATGTCCTTTTCTGGTATCCCTGCGGCGCTGCAATCGGCGCTGACGTCACGCGGCTATGCCGCCCCCACCCCCGTACAAAACGCAGTCCTGGCGGAAGACGCTGCCGGGCGGGACTTGCTTGTCTCGGCCCAAACCGGCTCGGGCAAGACGGTCGCTTTTGGCCTGTCCATCGCGCCGGAATTGCTGGGCGGCGCTGACCGCCTGCCACCACCCGGCGCACCGCTCGCCATCGTGGTCGCGCCCACGCGCGAATTGGCGTTGCAGGTAAAGGCCGAGCTCACCTGGCTTTACGCCCCCGCCGGTGGGCGTATTGCATCCGGCGTTGGTGGCATGGATCCCATTGCGGAAAAGCGCCAATTGCTCGCCGGCGCGCATATCATTGTCGGCACACCTGGCCGGCTTTGTGATCATCTGGAACGCGGTAATCTGAAGCCCGATGCCTTGCGCGTTGTTGTCCTGGATGAAGCCGATGAGATGCTGGACCTCGGCTTTCGGGAAGAATTGGCAGCGATCCTGGATCGCCTACCGCCGGAACGCCGGACATTAATGTTTTCGGCCACCGTTCCGCGCGCCATCGCCGCCCTTGCGAAAAGCTATCAGCGCGATGCGCTCAGGCTTGAAGTTGGCGGCGGGGGAGAGGCGCATGGCGATATCACCTATCGCGCCATGCTGGTGGCGCCGCATGAGATTGAACGTGCGGTGGTTAATTTGCTGCGCTTGGAAAACCCGCCGCTGGCGATGGTGTTCTGCGCGACGCGCGCGGCGGTGGCCCGGCTACATGGCAATCTGGCCGAACGCGGCTTTCCTGCCGTGGCGCTTTCCGGCGAATTGACGCAGGCCGAGAGGCTACGCGCCCTGCAGGCGCTGCGCGATGGCCGGTCCCGCGTTTGTGTGGCAACCGATGTCGCGGCACGCGGCATTGATTTGCCAGAATTGGATTTGGTGATTCACGCGGAATTGCCGCGGGATGGGGAAACCCTGCTGCATCGCAGCGGCCGCACCGGTCGCGCGGGGCGCAAGGGCACCAGTGTGCTGTTGGTGCCGCATCCGCGTCGCCGCGCTGCCGAACGGCTGATTGGCGCAGCCAAGGTCGCCGCCGCCTGGGGGCCTGCGCCCTCAGGCGATGCCGTGCGCGCGCGCGATGCGGAACGCCTGGCGGAACAGGCGCGTGGTGTTTTGACCGAAGAAGCATCGGAAGATGATCTGGCGCTTGCGCGCCGGCTGCTGGCGGATCAGCCGATTGGGCCGGACGCTCTGGCGGCAGCACTGATCAAAATGCTGCGCGCGCCTTTGCCTGCGCCCGAAGAAATTGCCGAACAACGCCCCGAAAGACGCGAAGCGCGGCGCGATGCCTATGAGGCGGATGCGCCACGCGGTGCATCAGGCGTGTGGTTCAGCATGGACGTTGGGCGTGATGGCAATGCCGACCCGCGCTGGCTGCTGCCATTCCTGTGTCGGCGCGGCCACGTGACGCGCCAGGAAATCGGGCGCATCCGAATCCTTGGCCAGGAAACGCAATTTGAAGTCGCATCCTACGCCGCCGAGCGTTTTGCCGCTGCGGCACGCCAAGCGAGTGGCGAGAATGCGGAGATCAATATTCGGCCGATCCAACCTCTCCAGCGCAGCCAGACGCGGGCGAGGCCTGTGGCGGATTCTGCGGCTCCAGTACCAGCAACAGCACCGGCACCGCGACGCCCGCATGGCAAGCCAACACAGGGAAAGGTAGCTTGGTCGCGTCAGGAAGCACCGGTTGAGGCAAGGCCCGCCCCGCGCCCCCTGCGCGAAGCCAAGGGCAAATTGACGCCGATGGCTGCGAAGGATGCGCCGCGCGGCAAGAAGCAGGCGGGTAAGTGGCAGGCCAAGCCTTCGCGCAAGCCAAAGAAATAGTCGCCCGCGTAAGTGGCGGCGGATCTCAAGCGGCTGGCGCTTTATCCGGTCCGGCCAGCATCCGTGAATTGCAGCGCCGCCAAGCGCGCATAAAGCCCGCCTTCTGCCAGCAGCGCCTCATGTGTGCCGGTCGCAAGGATGCGGCCTTGATCCATGACCACAATGCGATCTGCACGCCGCACCGTGGCCAGCCGATGCGCAACCGTGATGCTGGTGCGCCCCTTGCACAGCCGCGCCAGTGCCTGTTGCACGGCGAATTCGCTTTCCGCATCCAAGGCGCTGGTCGCTTCATCCAACAGTAGCACCGTAGGGTCGCGCAGGATGGCGCGCGCAATGGCAAGGCGCTGGCGCTGGCCGCCGGAAAGTGTGACACCGCGTGTGCCAAGTTCAGTCGCGTAGCCATCTGGCAGTGCGGCGATGAATTCCGCGGCCGCAGCCGCTTCAGCAGCCGCAATCACGTCAGCGTCGGTCGCTTCAGGGCGGCCCAGCCGAATGTTTTCAGCGACGCTTGCGCTGAAAATGACCGGTTCCTGCGGCACCAACCCAAGCCGGGATCGCAGCGCGCGTGGGTCAAGCCGGGTAATCTCTGCCCCGTCCAGCAGGATGCGTCCCGCGCTTGGGTCATAAAAGCGTAGCAGCAAGGACAATACCGATGTCTTGCCGGCGCCTGAGGGGCCGACCAGCGCAATCGCCTCGCCCGGTTCCACCACGAGGCTGAAATCACTCAGCGCTTCGCTATCGGGTCGCGTCGGGTAGCGCAGCGTTACCCCTTCAAACACCACGCGGCCCTGCGCGGGCGGCAAGGGCAGCGGGTTGGCGGGGGCGGCGATGGCGGGTGGAATGGCCAGCACTTCGCCAAGTCTGTCCGCCGCCGCGGCAGCGCGCTGGATTTCGCCCCATAATTCACTGACCGTGGCGCCGGAAGAAGCCATCAATACGGCGTAGAAAACAAAGGCGGATAATTCGCCGCCTGAGATACGCCCTTCAATGACGTCGCGCCCACCTACCCAAAGGCTAAAGGTGATGGCGCCAAAACCAAGCAGAATGACGGCCAGGATCAGCAGGCTGCGCGAGAATACGCGCCTGAGCGCCGCGCGCACCGCTGCTTCTGAACCTGTTGCAAAGCGTGCCCGCGCGCGGTCTTCCTGCGTGAAAGCCTGAATAGCGCGAATGCCGCCCAGCGTTTCTTCCGCCTGTGCGGCCAAATCGCCGATCCGTTCTTGCGCGGCACGCGAAAGGCGTCTTTCCCGTCGGCCAAAAAACACGAGTGGCAGCACCACCATGGGCAGGATCAACGCAATCAATCCCGCGAGCTTCGCGCTGGTCAGCACCAACATTAGGAAGGCGCCAATACCTGTAATGGCTTGGCGCACCCCCATGGAAATGGCGGAACCAATCAACGATTGCAGCAGCCCGACATCAGCCGTCAGGCGTGACATGACATCGCCGATGCGTGCGGACTCAAAATAAGCCGGAGAAAGCCCGGTGACATGATCGAAAAAGCGCTGGCGCAAATCCGCAGCGACCCGTTCGCCTAGCCAGGAAACCAGGTAAAACCGCGTGGTGGTTGCGGCGGCGAGTGCGGTAATAAGCGCGCCCATGACCAGTGCCGCGCGATCCAAAGCGCCAAGCCCGCCGGCAAAGCCATCATCAATCAGGTGCTTGAGACCCTGGCCAAGCGCCAGCGTCAGTCCGGCGGCGAGCAGAAGCGCCGCAATGGCGGCAAGAACGCGCGGCAAATAGGGCTTCAACAGCGGCAGCAGTAGGCCAAGTGCTGCCAAGCTGGCGCGCGGAGCGGGCGTCACGCCTCAATGCACCTCAAACGTGTTGGCCACCATTGATATGGATTTCCGCGCCATTCACATAGGAAGATGCTTCGGTGCACAGGAAATAAATGGCCTGCGCCACTTCTTCTGGACGGCCTAGCCGGCGCATCGGGATTTGCTCCTGCACAATCTTATCAGTGCCCGGTGAAAGGATGGAGGTATCAATCTCCCCAGGGGAAATCGCATTCACCCGCACGCCGCGCGGCGCAAAATCCGCTGCCATTTCGCGCGTCAGCGCGGCAAGCGCGGCCTTGGAAGTGGAATAGGCTGCGCCCGCAAAAGGATGCACGCGCCCACCAGCGATGGAAGTGACATTCACGACCGAGCCATTGGCGCGCGCCAATTCATCAACCAACCCCCGCGCGAGTAGAATGGGGGCAAAGAAATTCACCTGAAACACCCGCTGCCAGCCATCCGCCGGCATGGCGAGTGTGCCAAGCCGCGCCCCGCCCTCGCCCTTTGGCGAAATCGCGGCGTTATTCACCAGCGCATGCAGCATGCCGCCATCTGGCGCCAGACGCGCGCGGATTTCCGGGATCATCGCCTCCGTTGTGCTGGCGTCCCCAAGATCAAGCTGGATGTGGTCTTCTGGCCCCATTTCCCAAGGGCATTGCTCGGGAAAGGGCTGGCGCGATACCGTAATCACGCGCCACCCTGCGGCGGAAAAGCGCTTGACCGTCGCATGGCCGATCCCGCGTGACGCGCCGGTCAGCAGCAATACGCGACGCGGTCCATTAGGTTTGCTTCGTTTTTCGATCATGGCGCTGAAACTCCGGCCAATGGCCAAGGGCCCAGCATTATAGGAGGGCCTAGGCGTTTGGGAAACCGGGCCAAAATGAAAACGGCCCGGCTACCAAGTGGTAGACGGGCCGAATATAGCAAAAGGGTACAGTTCAGGCTGCGTGCCGATCGGGTGTCGCCAGAGCGCGGCTAGCTGCGGCGGCCCAGGCGGGCGTGGCGCGCAGCAGGCGGTCCAGGGCCGAATCGGGAAGGGTTTCAGCATACTCCAAAGCCGTCACCGCCTTGGGATCCCAGTGACGCAGGATTTCGGCCACGGCGCGTGTCGCATCGGAGGATGGAAGATGGAGACTGGCGGCGCGGTGGGCCACCACCAGGACACGCGCGGCAGCTTCCAGCCGGGCCCGTTCCACCGGGCAGGAATCGGACAGTTCCGAGAGAATACGCTCAAGCCCTTGGGCGGCGGCATTATTCGAAATAGTCATGTGGATCCCCTTCATTAATCGCTTTCGCGCAGCCCTCCCCGGTGCGCCTTCTGCCTACATGGTAAGCAAAGGTGGCGATATCAAGGCTTGCGCTGCCTCAAACGGCCAAAATTTCATCCCGCTCACTCGGGTTCTATCCCGGCTGCCTTGATCTGCCGTGCCCAGGTTTCGATCTGGCTCCGGATAAAGGCGCTGAATTCCTCCGGGGTGGAGGTAACACGCTCGATCCCAAGAATAGCTAGACGATCCGCAGTTTCCTGCCTTTCCCATACCTTACGCATGGCGGCATTCCAGGCGTTGACGATCTCAGCCGGCATGCGCGCAGGGCCGACTGCCCCCATCCAGGACAGTAATTCGAAGCCCGGAAGGCCAGCTTCCGCCAGCGTTGGTTCATTCGGCAAAAGGGGTGTGCGCGTTGCCGAGGTAATGCCAAGCGAACGCAAGCGTCCTTCCTGCAGGAAGGCGCGCGATGCTGCCACATCTACAATAATGCCGGTGACGCGGCCTGAAATCACATCCGTCATGGCGGGCGGGGTGGAACGATAGGGCACGTGTTCCATCTGGATATTGCCGATGGAAGTCAGCATGGCGCCACCCACAACGCCCGTTGTATTGCCCGAAGCATAGGTCAGTTTACCTGGCTGAGACCGCGCCAAAGCAAGAAATTCTTGCAGGTTGCGCGCCGGCACCTGGTTATTCACCGCAAGAACAAAGATGTAAGTACCCATGCGCCCAATCGGGGTGAAATCATTGATCGCGTCATAGGTTGGCCGCTTCATCAGCGCGGGTGTGGCGCCATGTGGGCTATTAGTGGTGATCATCACCGTATGGCCATCCGGCGTCGCGCGGGCGGTAGCCACGGCGGCGATGGCACCATTGGCGCCTGGCCGGTTATCCACCACCACTTGGGACCCCCATTCCTGTTCCAGCAAGCTGGCGAGCAGGCGGGCGACAGAATCCGTACCCGATCCAGCGGCAAAGGGGATAATCAACGTGACGGGGCGCGAGGGCTTCCAGGCCGCTTGGCCGCTCGCCGCAAAAGGCAGGACAGCGCCGCCAGCAATAAGGGCGCGGCGGGAAAGCGGCAGATTGATGATTCCTGGCATTGCGTTTTCCTCTGTTGCGCGGGTTCATAAACGGCAACGGTAGCCAATGTCTATGAGACGAAGCCGTAAAACCTTGACTGGCCGAGGCCCAAGCCCATAACTTCTGACGATGGCGCGCAATATTGTGATGAATTGGCCCGTTACCTCAGTTCATGGTTGGGGTGTTTACGGACTTAATTTGGCGATCTCCTGGGCCTCTGATTCTGAAATCGCGCATGCCACCACCAAAGAGATCAATGCGCATGTGATTTCGATTGATCCATTGCGCTGGCGGGCCTTGCAACCTTTTTGCGCTCGCTCGGCAGGGGTATTGCAGCATTTGCTGAAGGAACCCAATCAACCTTTCAAACTCAATACAATCCTTCTTGCTGCCCTGAACAATCGGTTGAATTCTGAACCAGGCCCGCATGGTGGCCCGCTTTTGGGGACGCCGAGCCTAGGTGTAGTGTTTTTTGAAACCGAAGATCTTGGTCAATCGGCGCCGCAGAATGCGGTGCGTCACGCCTGCATCGTAGCCGGATCAAGTTGGAATGCTGAGGTGCTGCGCGCGCATGGCATCCCCCGCGTTGAAACCGTGCTGCAAGGCATAGACCCCACATTGTTTCACGTGGCGCCAAGGCGCGGGCTTTTCCCGGATCGTTTTCTTGTATTCAGCGGTGGCAAGCTTGAACCACGCAAAGGGCAAGACACTGTCATGGCGGCTTGGCGTATCTTCGCCGCCCGCCATCCTGATGCACTGCTGATCACAGCGTGGCATAATCCTTGGCCTCAGACTGCGCGCGGCATTGACCAAACAGGGCGCAGCGCGCCGCTCCCTTTTACCCAGGATGGCAAGCCGGATGTTGATCGCTGGGCCGCGGCCAATGGTATCAAGCCTGAGCAATTCCTCAATCTTGGCCTTGTCCACAACGCTTCCATGCCGACCATCTTGCGCGAAATGGATGCGGCGGTCTTTCCCAATCGCTGCGAAGGCGGGACTAATCTGGTCGCGATGGAAACCATGGCTTGCGGCGTGCCTACCATCTTGAGCGCCAATACCGGCCATCTGGACCTTTTGCAGGATGGCTCGGCCCTGGCGCTCACGGATCAACGCCCGATTCCAACCGTGCCTGGCTGGCGTGAGAGCAACATTGACGAAATCGTCGCTGCGCTAGAAGTGCTCTACACGGATCGCGCCCGCGCTGCGGCCTTGGGGGCGGCGGGCGCCAAGCTTTTGTCGCAGTTGACCTGGACGAAAACAGCCAGCGAAATGAAGCGCATCATCAACGCGCTTTGATTGGGGCGCCTTCGATTTCGGCGCCGATCCGGAAAAGCCCCTTGGCTGCGGCGTCTTCTTCTTCCGAAACACAGGGAATGCCAAAAGCGGTGAGGGCTGCGCTGTAGCGGGCCGTAAGTGCTGCGGCGCCAATAATATGCACCGGCGGCGCCACACCGGCTTCAAGCGCGGATGCCACTTCATGCCCGATCAGCAAGCCAGAAAGATAGGAAGCGGCTTCCATCTGCGGCATGGCATCAAACAGTGAAAGACTGCGCAAGCCAAAAAGCTGATGCAGCAGGCCGCCACCTTGCCGCGCGCGATCCAAACCGCGCGCAAAGGCGCCCGGATGATGCGCGGCGCCGCGATGCAGGCTCCGCGCCAAAATTGTATGGGCGGAAAGTGCGGCAAAGACCTCGCCCGTCATATGCGTGGAGAAATCGAGGATTTGCCCAGCACGCACCCGCACCCATTTGGAATGACTGCCGGGCAGGCAAAGAGTTGCTTCCGCATCCGGCAGGCGGTTCAACACGCCAAGGATTTGGGTTTCTTCCCCGCGCATCACTTCCGGCACGCCTTCTGCATCGCGCGCCTTCAAGCCCGGTACCAGGCGTACCCGGGTAGCCGGAAAGGGTACCGGCAGGGTCGCATGGGCGATTTCCACGACACTTGCCGGGCAGGGCAAGTAGGGTGCCTCCGCCCAGCCCTGTTTGCTGCCGGCCATGCCGGAAATCACCACCAGCTTTTCGCCAGCTTCCAGCCAATCCCTGGCAATCGCGCGCAATTCGTCTGGAAAGCCGCTGGGCTTCACGGACAGGATGCCCGATTTGCCCTCACGCTTTTCCAACACTACCCCGGCCTGATCCAGCCGATAGGCGCGCAAAGATGTGGTTCCCCAATCCAGCCCGATCATACCGGCTGCCCCCTTCCTGCGCCGCTTCCATGACGCGAAAAGCTTAAAGGCCCGATAACCGCGCGTTATAAGCGAAAACGATCACTTCACCGCGCGGGCAGCAGCCCGATAATCTCCCGCGCCTGCTTCATGATGGGTTCGGAAATGGCGTGTGCGCGCGCTGCCCCAAGATGCAACGCGGCATCAAGCGCGCCGGGATCGGTCAATAAGCGGCGCATCTCGGCGGCGATGGGTGACAGATGCGCAACCAGCGCTTCTGTGAGCGTACCCTTGAAGGCGCCGAAGCCTTGCCCCGCATGCTCACGCAGCACGTTTTCCGGCAGCGTGCCGGTGATGGACGCCAGAATGCCTACCAAGTTGCGCGCCTCTGGCCGGCCTTCCAGCCCAGCCATGTGTTCCGGAATGGGTTCCGCATCCGTCTTCGCGCGGCGGATCTTGAGCGCAATGGTATCCGCATCATCGGTCAGGTTGATGCGCGACTGGTCCGAAGCATCCGACTTCGACATTTTCTTAGTGCCATCACGCAAGGACATAACGCGCGCTGCAACGCCTTGGATCAGCGGCTCAATGGTCGGGAAGAAATCCACCCCATAATCATGGTTGAATTTTTGCGCGATATCATTCGCCAATTCCAGATGCTGTTTCTGATCGTCACCGACCGGCACCTTGGTCGCGTGATAGGCCAGAATATCGGCCGCCATCAGATTGGGGTAAACATAAAGTCCGGCGGATGCCGCTTCCCTGTCCCCCCCCGCCTTGTCCTTGAATTGCGTCATGCGGTTGAGCCAGCCAATGCGTGCGACACAATTAAAAATCCAGCCCAATTCCGCATGGGCCGGCACATGGGATTGCACGAACAGCGAACAGCGCTTCGGATCAAGCCCGCAGGCAATCAGCGCCGCGGCCATTTCGCGGGTTTGGCGCGAAAGCTCCTTCGGGTCTTGCCAAACAGTGATGGCGTGCAAATCCACAATGCAGAAAATGCTTTCATGCGCATCCTGCATCGGCACCCAATTGCGGATGGCGCCCAGGTAATTGCCAAGGGTCGGAACACCGGAAGGCTGGATGCCGGAAAAGACGCGCGTCATGAGCTTGTTCACCAAAGGAAAAACGATGTCGCGTGATCCCGCGCAATGCCCGCCGCGTCAAGCCGTGGATGCGTGATCAGCCGCGCGCCCCGAAAATGGCGCTGCCCACACGCACATGGGTCGCACCTTCAGCAATCGCTGCCTCAAAATCCCCGCTCATACCCATGGAAAGAATGGGCAGGCCATGTTTTGCCGCCAAATTGGCGAGGAAGGCAAAATGCGGGCGCGGGTCGCCCTCCACGGGCGGGATGCACATCAAGCCCTTCAGCGGCAAGCCGAAATCATCGCGCGCGGCGCGAATAAAGGCATCGGCCTCAGCGCGCGGGCAGCCGGCCTTCTGCGCCTCATCCCCCGTATTCACCTGCACCAAAACATCAGGCGTGCGGCCTTCCTTTGCCATGGCCTCCGCAATGGCTTGGGCCAGTTTGGGGCGGTCCAGCGTTTCGATCACATCCGCGATCTTCACCGCATCCCGCGCCTTATTGGTCTGCAAACCGCCAATGATATGAAGCTGCAAGCCCTGATGGCCAGCGCGGAGGCCCGGAAATTTCTGCGCCGCTTCCTGGACCCGGTTTTCACCAAATACCATCTGCCCTGCGGCGAGGGCTGCTTGCACGGCCTCCACGGGGTTGGTCTTGGAAACCGCGACAAGGGTCACGGCATTTGCAGGACGATTGGCGCGGGCGCAGGCTTCCCCAATTCGCGCCCGAATGCGGTAGAGGTTGTCGGCAATGGCAAGGGTATCGGTCATGGCAAAGCCAAATGGCAGGGAATCGGGCAAGGTTCCAGGGGCGCGCCCCGCTTGGGGCCGATTCGCCCGCCCCGCCCCTGGTGGCCTGCCCAGGCTTTGGCTGTTCAGCGACCCCTTTCGCCTGCCGGACCCGCGCGCGGCCATGCGGCTTCTCCCGCGCGGTGCGGGGGTGGTGGCGCGGGGGCTGGCTACTGGGTTGCTGGCGCCGGTTGCGCGACTCGCCCGGCAGCGCGGCCTTAGGCTGCTGGTGTCTGGCAATGGGCGGGCGGCGCTGGCGCTTGGGGCGGGGCTGCATCTGCCGGATCGGCAGGGAAGCACCGGCTTGCTGCCCTTTTTGATTGCGCGCCGGGCGGCGGGGGGCCACCTTATATTGAGTACGGCAGCGCATGGCGGGCAGCGCGGCGCAGCGCGGGCCAGGCGTCTGCAGGTGAATTGCCTGTTTCTTTCCCCGCTTTTTCCCACGCAAAGCCACCCCGGCGCAGCGGCTTTGGGGGTTCTGCGCTGGGGCGCTTTGGCGCGGATATCACCAGCGCCTTGCATGGCTTTGGGGGGCATTACCGCGGCCCGGCTGGGTGCGGTGCCCCGCCGCGCGGCGGGGGTGGCGGCCATTGGGGGGCTTGCGCCACCTGTTGCGCGTTTGCCACAGTGATGTGACCAAGTCGCGGCGATCCTTGCTGAGAGGTTGCGGTGATCGCGCTGAAATGATCATAGTCCAACAAGGTCTAAAGGCTTCGAATACTCTTATTGGGTGTTTGGGGTCTTCTTCCTGCCGGGGGCAGGGGCCGAGGAACACTGCCGGATTTTCCGGCGATGAGGAGGACTTGAATGCGTAAAATTCTTCTGGGGACAACGGCTGTTGTTGGTCTCGCGCTCGTGGCGCAGGCTGCCAACGCCCAGCAGGCCCGCCCTGCCGCTCGTCCGGCGCCGGCCGCTGCTCCTGCTGCCCCGCCGCCGCTGCCTGCCACGTCCGTGGCGCCCACCGGCACCGCTGCCGCCATCTTCCAGACCCCGGTCGGCATTACCGGCGCCGGTCCGCATGGCGCCGATGGTATCCCGAACCGCCCGACCACGCCGACGACCAGCGGTATCGTTGTGCGTCTGGGTGGCTTCTTTGACTTCTCCATGGGCAATGTTTCGGATAGCTCCGACGGGGCCTTCTTCCGCAACAACATGGCGCCGCTTTCTGCTAATAGCACCACCGGTGTTATTTCCGGGACCGCGCTCACGAGCGCCAAGGGCCGTCAGCGCAACGATTTCCGTACGGAAGCTGAACTGAACGTCTATGCCGATGGCATCGCCGCGAACGGCATGCGCTATGGTGCGGTGTTCGAACTGCAGATGGATAACGTTACCTCGCCGAGCGGTCAGGGCTCTGGTACGGGCCTTGACTATGACGAACTCTATGGCTTCGTGAAGGGTGGCTGGGGTGAACTCCGTTTCGGTCAGGAAGACACCGCGGCGTCCTTGATGCAGGTGCGCCGTCCTTCAGTGCTGTGGATGGGCACTGACGATGCGTGGGATGAGTTCACCGTCAATCAGCCGGGCGGTACGCCTTACGTGATGTCCGGCATGAACGACGGCAACGACGCAACGAAGATCATCTACCTGTCACCGCAATTCGCGGGCTTTGACGTTGGTGTCTCCTACGCCCCGAATATGTTCGAGGGTGAGAACTTCCTCAACCCGACCAGCACCACAGCGTTCCAACGTGACTTCACCGGCCTGACCAACCAGATCACGGGTGCGCTGCGTTACCGCGGTACCTTTGGTGATATCGGCGTCGCCACCTCCTTCGTGGCGTCGTTTGCCGACGCGCCGAAGTCAGCCGCCAACGGCACTGACCTGATCAATAAGCCGCAGAACGTGTCTGCCTATTCGGCAGGCCTTGTGGTGCGCGCTTATGGCTTTTCGGTGGGTGGCGAATATACCTGGGGTAACTACAATGGCTCCGCTCCTGGTCAGGCCGCTCTGAACAAGGGCCTTGACGGCAGCAACCATTGGGTCGGTAGCGGCACCTATACCATCGGTGCTTTCTCCATTGGCGCCATGTACGGCAAGGGCAACCAGGATAACGGTACCGCTTCCGCCCAGCTTGGCCAAACGGCCGGTGCTGCCCTGGAAGATCGTGAGCAGACCTATCTTGGCTTCGGTGTGGCCTATGTTCTCGCGCCGGGCATGACCCTGTTCGCGAACTACAACCAGATCCAGGACAAGAACATTCCGCTGGCGGGTGCTTCTGTGAATTCCGCAGGCACGGGCGCGGTTGCCGCTGGTGCGGCTGGCGCGGGCACGACGCTTGCGAAGTTTGACTCCTCTGGCAGCACGACTCGTGACATTACTGTTCTCGTCGCCGGTGTGCGCGTCGCCTTCTGATCTTCGGATCATTCGGCAAAAGGCGGCAGGGAAAACCCTGCCGCTTTTTTTGTGGCGCAGTGCCATTCTGGATGAGGCAGATGGGGCCAATCAGGCGCAGGCCAAGCCGCAAGCGCGGATGGATCCTGCCACCCGCTGTGGGGTACGGTTTTGCCCTTAGGACAATTCTTGCCGGTTAGCGCGTTTGCCTGCGTGGGTCAGGCGCCAGGGCTCCGGCAATCTGGGCCAGCATTTCCGAAATCCGGAAAGGTTTTTGCAGGAACACGAAATTCTCGGCGACCATCTCGCCGCTCAGCGTGCCTTCCGCGTAGCCGGACATGAGCACCACCGGCAGGCCAGGGTTACTTTCGCGCAATTGTCGCGCCAGGGTCAGGCCATCAATGCTGCCTGGCATGGCGACATCTGAAATCACCAAATCAGGCTTCAGCCCGGCTGCAATGGCGCCGAGTGCGGCTTCGCCATCTTCAACCGCCGTCACTTCATACCCCGCATTCGTCAAGGCGCGGGAAAGCAAGCGATGCAACGGCGCCTCATCTTCTACCAGCAATAACCGCCTGCCGGCGCCCAGCGCATGAACACCAGGCGTATGCGCCACTGCGGCATCCGGTTCGGCGGCAACGCGTGGAAACCAAAGGCGAAAGCGACTACCCTCCCCAAGGCGCGAACGCACCGATACATGCCCGCCGGATTGCCGGAGAATACCCAGCACGGTCGAAAGGCCAAGCCCCGTGCCGCCACCATCGCGCTTGGTGGTGTAGAAGGGCTCAAAAATGCGGGAAATCTGTTCGGGCTCCATGCCCGCACCCTCATCAGTCACTTCCAGCACGGCCCATGGACCTGGGGCGATGGTGCCACCTTGGGCGGGTTCAGGTGCCTCAAGATCCCTGCTTTTGACGGAGATATGTAGCTTGCCGCCCTGGGGCATCGCATCGCGCGCATTCACGGCCAGGTTCATCAGCGCCTGGTCAATATGGCTTGGGTCCACCCGCGCGCAGGGGCCAGGGCGTTCAAGATCAAGCTTGATGGGAATGCGTCGGCCCAATAACCGCGCCAGCAGTGGCGCCATGCCATCCACCGCGCGGTCCAGCGCTACAACGCGCGGCTGCACCGCTTGCCGGCTGGCAAAGGCCAGAAGCTGACGCACCAGCCGCGCCCCGCGCCCAGCACTATCCAATATCTGGCGGAGATCTTCGGTAGTGGAGGTGTCCTGGCCGCGTGCCAGCGCTGTTTCCGCTGCCGCGCCAACAGCGGCGAGGAGATTGTTGAAATCATGCGCAACCCCGCCGGCAAGCCGGCCCACAGCTTCCAGCCGCGCGGCTTCTTCCAATTGTGCCTGGCGGCGTCGGCGCGCAGTGATGTCAAGCACACGCAGCAAGGCGCCGGCTTCACCGCGCAGGGGCCGGCAATGCACTTCCACGGCTGCATCGGATGGCTGATCAGCCCCGGCAAGCTGCGCTTCAATAGCTGGTGGGGCAGGGGGGCCTGCCAAGGCAACGGTGATGATCTGGCGCACCGCTTCCTGGCTAGCTTCTGCGAATAGAAGTGAGGGGTCGCGCCCGGGCCCAGGTGCCGGCCCATTGGCACAGAGCTTTTCCAGCACCGCGCTTGCCGCACGGATGCGCCCTTCGGCATCCAACACGGCAAGCCCGGCTTCTTCTTCGGATTCAAAAAGTCTGCGGAAGGAATCCGCTGCAGCTTCACCGCGCCCGTTCATCCTGTGCCTCCGCTACGGCCACGCAGGCGCCAGACATAGGCAATGATCTCGGCCACCGCCTGATAATGTTCGGCAGGGATTTCGGTTTCCAATTCCTGCTTGAACAAGGCGCGCGCCAGCGGTGGGTTGGATACAAGCGGCACACCCGCTTCTTCGGCCACGGCGCGGATGCGGGCGGCAACAGCGTCAGCGCCTTTTGCCACGATCTTTGGTGCGGCCTGAGACTTCTCATCATAGGCAAGGGCGATCGCGTAATGGGTAGGGTTGGTCACCACCACCGCTGCGGTTGGCACCGCTGCCATCATGCGCTGGCGTGCGCGCCCCATGCGGATGCTGCGAATGCGTGCCTTGATATGGGGATCACCGTCCGTGTCCTTCGCTTCCTCACGCAATTCCTGGCGGGACATGCGGAGACGGCGAAAATGCCGAAAGCGCACTACAAAATAATCCAACACCGCAATGGCCGCGAAGGCGATCAGGGTTGCGATGACAAGGTCCATGGAAGTGCGCACCATCATGGTGAGCAGTTCGGCAGGCCCCATCGAAATAACGGCGCGCAATTCAACCGGATCGCCAAGTGACCACCATAGCGCGCCGCCAACCACGCCAAGCTTGATGATGGTGCGCAGGAATTCAATACCCGTTTCGGGGCCAAGCAGACGCTTGACCCCAGCGGCCGGATCGATCTTGGAAAATTTTGGCTTGAGGCTGGCAGCGGAAACAAGCCCTTTGCTTTGCAGCATGGTACCCGCAATGGCGCCGATCAGGCCCATGACCATTACGGGTAGCGCAGCCAGCAAGCCAAGGCGCAGCATTTCACGGGTTGCGACGTCAATCCGAAGTTCATGCGTATGTTCAAGGATGCCGCGCATGCCACGCATCAATTCTTGGCCAAGCGGCGGTAGGCCAAAAAGCATTCCCAACAGCGCGGCGCTAAACGCAACGAAGCCAACCACTTCGCGCGACATGACAATCTGGCCTTCTTCACGCGCTTTTTCGAGCCGCCGTCCCGTGGCTTCTTCTGTTTTGTCTTCCGAATCGCTATCCCCACCAGAACCGGACATGGCTCAGCGTGTCCCTGGCAAGGCTAGGAAGGTTTCGCGGGCGATACTGGCATAAAGGCCGAGCATACTTGGCAGTAACAGCCCCAGCAGCAGCATGCCAAGCAGAAGCTGGCCTGGAACCACAAGAAAGTAGATCTGAACCTGAGGTGCGATGCGGGCCATGAGGCCGAAAGCCACATTCAGTACAACCGACAGAAGGAAAAAGGGCGCAACAAGCTGCAGCGCAACTATCAGGCTTTTCCCCACTGCCTCGGCCATGGCTTCGGCCCCCGGCCCGGCCAGGAAACCCTCGCCTACCGGCATGACCGCGTAGCTTTCCGCCAAGGCGCGGAGCGGTAGAGCATAAAGCCCTGTAGTCAAAAACAGCAATACGGATATCAGGGTGAAGAAGCGTCCCGTGATCGCATTCTGGCCGCCGGTTGCGGGGTCTGGCACCAATACCTGCGAAAGCCCAATCAGCAGCGCGAAAAGCTGCCCTGCCATGCTCATGGCAAGCGTGACCAGCCGGGCAAGGGCACCGTACCAGATCCCGATAATGATCTCGACCAATATAAGGCGGAGCAATTCGCCAGCGCTATCCGGTGCTGCCGGCAGGGCGGGCGCCAGCACGGGGTGGAGCACGATCACCAGCGCAAAACCAAGGCCAAGGCGGATATTTGTGGGGACTTCCTGTTCGCCAAGCCCGGGCATCAGCATGACTACGGCACCGATGCGCGCTAGCAGCAGAATAGCGCGAAACACCATATCCGGCAGCGCTGCGAGTAGCTCTGCCTCTGTCATATCTGAGCAGTTTGAGGCCAAGTGGTCACACTTGGCGGCTCGGAAAACGGCACCAACCAATAGGTTGGAGCATGGCGGGTGAGCGAATGCGCAAAAGACATGCTCTAGTGGTCCGATCGCTGCTGTCGGTTCCCGATAGCGGCGTCAATCGGCCCGCCAAATTCATGGCTAGTGGTGCGCGGGCGCATTTTGGGGGCGGGAAAGGCCAGCATGGATCGCACCACTAGGGCCTGCTGCCAACCTGAATGATCATATCGAAAAGGCTTTGCGTATAGCCCCGAAGGACGCCGGTGAAGAAAGGTGTCAGCATGATCAGCGCAATGGCAAGCGCGGCGAGCTTCGGCAGGAAGGACAGGCTCGCTTCATTCACCTGGGTCAGCGCCTGGAACACCGCGACAACGAGCCCGATTATCAGCAAAAGGACCAGCAATGGCCCGCCAATTTGCAGGCTAACCCAAAGCGCTTCTCGGCTTGCCTCAGCGATGCCGCCCATCGGCCTGCCTTTCCTCGTACCTACTGCACGCCCCGAAAGGGGGCGTCAGATCGGCATACGCATCACTTCCTGATAGGCGGAAACAACCCGATCCCGCACGGCAACTGCCGTTTGCAGGGTCAATTCCGCGCGGCCCACCGCAACTACCAGGTCTGTGACGCTGCCTTCGCCCATCAGGTTGCGGGTTGAAGCGGCATCAGCCTGATGGCCGCTATTGACCGCGTTCTGTACGGCGCGGGACAGCGCATCGCCAAAGCTATTGCCTTCGCTGGCGCTGCCGGTCGGTGTGGCGCCCGGTGCGCCCATGCTGGCGCGATAAGCGGCGGCTGCGACGCCGCCAGGGCTTACGGGTAGGGACATCAGCGCATCGCCTCAATAGTGCGGGTCAACATACCGCGGGTGACTTCCAGGACCGAGAGATTGGCGCTGTAGCTGCGTTGAGCTTCGCGCATATCCATGACTTCGATGGTCGAATTCACGTTTGGGGTTTTCACATAGCCCCGGTTATCCGCTGCCGGATGGGATGGGTCGAACCGGGAATTGAACTCCCGCGGATCAGTGCCAACGCGCCGGACTTTTGGTGCATTGGCGCCCAATTCGCGGTCAAAGCGATTGGTGAAGGTAACGGTCTTGCGGCGATAGGGATCGCCGCCGGGCGTCTCGGCCGTGGTGTCCCGGTTGGCTAAGTTTTCCGCCACTATGCGAAGCCGGCGGGTCTGCATATCCATCCCCGAAGCTGCGATACGCAAAGCGCGATCAAGATCCATGGCTGAATGCTCTTTTTACTGCTGGGGCCGCCCGAGGGCGGTCATGAACATGCTCATGTAGCGGCGGCGCACCGAAAGTGCCATTTGATGGGCGGTATCGGTTTCGGCGACACGTATCGCTTCCCGGTCCAGCGAAACCGAGTTTCCGCTTGGTTCCCGGTTCGCCGCAATGCGTTCCTTGGAGGCCCGGCCATCATTCTGCTTTGACCCTTGAAGGTGATTGGCGTTGGTGGTGAGCATTGGTCTTTCGCTCACCTTGCCGGCCAGCACCTTGGCGAAGGGCTGAAGGTCTGAAGGGCGGTAGTTTGGTGTATCCGCATTCGCTATATTCTGCGCCAAGACGCGCTGACGCGCTTCCAGCCAGCGGATACGCTGTTCGGAGAGGGCAATCGGGCCAGTTCTGGTCGGGTCCATGATCCCATCCTTGCACGTTCCGGGCCAAAATGCGTTAAAAGCGGACGCGTTACAACATTTTCTAATGGTTTTTTTGCACTGAACCTGTTGGATAGCCCGGTGAGCAATCAGTTTGAGGATATCGCGGCGGCAGAGGCGCGGCGCCAGGGCATGGCGGTGCTTGCTGCCATCTCGGCCATGGGGGAAAGCCTGACCCAGGCGGAGGCAAGTCTTGCCGAGGGCTACCGGCTCGATCTTGCCGGGTTGGAGGTTGAAGTGGGAAGGCTTTGTGCCGCCGCGCAAAAGGTAACACCCGAAATGGCCCCATCCGTCCGGCGTGGGCTTGAGGCATTGCTCGGCCAGATTGATCGGTTGAGTAAGGCCCTGCCGCCCCCGCAAGCCCAGGAATCGCGCCCATGACCCTGACCCTGATGGATTGGCTGACGGCTGGCGCCGCCCTGCTGCTGGTGCTGGGACTCATTCTTCTGCTGGCGCGGCTGCTGCGCGCCACCGGGTTTGCCCCCCAAACCACCGGTCAGCGCCTGAAGCTGCAGGAAGCCTTGGCGCTGGATGCACGCCGCCGATTGCTGATCCTGCGCTGCGATGGACGGGATGTGCTACTGCTGACAGGCGGCCCGCAGGATCTATGTCTGGGCTGGTTGCCCAGCAAGGAGGAGGAACCAAAGCGTCCATGACGTGCAGAATGACTATCCGCATCCTTGCCATTCTGGCCACGGCGGCACTGCCTGCCGGCGCAGCGTTGGCACAAAGTGTCTCCATTGACTTGGGCCAGACCAGCCAACCCGGCGCTACTGCGCGCCTGGTGCAGCTTACTGCGCTGATCGGCCTGCTTTCCTTGGCGCCATCCCTACTTGTCATGGCCACGGCCTTCGCGCGGATTGTTATTGTGCTGTCCCTTTTGCGCACAGCTATTGGCGCGCCCAGTATTCCGCCCAATACGGTGCTGGTTGGCTTGGCGCTGTTCCTTACTTTCTTTGTTATGCAGCCGGTTTTTGAAGCTTCCTGGACGCAGGGCATCCTACCCATGACGGAAGGGCGGCTTTCGGAATTGAATGGGCTGCAAGCGGCGGCACAGCCCTTCCGTATGTTCATGGTGGCCAATATCCGGGAAGACGATCTTTTGCTGTTCCTTGATCTGGGTGGTATTCAAGCGGTGAACGATCCGGCGCAGACGCCGTGGCGCGCCCTGATTCCTGCCTTCATTATCGGCGAATTAAAGCGCGCCTTTGAAATCGGCTTTCTGCTTTTCCTGCCCTTTCTGGTCATTGATATGGTGATCGCAAGCCTTTTGATGTCGCTTGGCATGATGATGCTACCGCCATCAGTGGTGGCGCTGCCCTTCAAGTTGATCTTTTTTGTACTGGTGGATGGCTGGCGTTTGGTTTCCGGCAGCCTGGTGCAGGGCTTTAATGTGAACTGATGGGCTTCGAGCCTCATTGGCCCAAACCATCAAGCGCTATCGCTGACGATCCGCCCATCCACCAAATGCACGCGGCGACTTGCCCGTTTGGCAAGTTCCGCATCATGCGTCACCACCAGAATGGCGCGGCCTTCTTCAGCCGCAAGGCGTGTAAAGATGTCAAAGACAGCGGCGGCATTGCGCGTATCCAGATTACCAGTGGGTTCATCGGCCAGGATGATCGCGGGGTCATTCGCTAAGGCACGGGCAATCGCAGCGCGCTGGCGCATGCCGCCTGAGAGCTGTTCCGGCAGTTTTGCCCCCGCTTCCGCCATGCCGAGCGCTTCCAAAAGCTTCATCGCCTGCGCCCGCGCCGCAGCATCTTTCAAGCGCCCAAGCCGCCGGATTGGAATCAGTACATTATCCAAAGTGGAGAATTCCGGGAGTAGAAAATGGAATTGGAAGACAAAGCCAAGCCGCGCCAAGCGCAGATGGGCCAGTTCTGCGGCGCTCAGGCTTGCGGTATCGCGCCCTTCCAGTAGGACGCAGCCTTCGGTTGGCCGATCAAGCAAGCCCAGCAGATAAAGCAGGGAGGACTTTCCCGAGCCGGAAGGCCCGGTGATGGCGATGAATTCGCCGCGCTCCACCTTCAAGGACGCGTCCTGCACCAGCGTCACCCCTTCGGGCAGGCGGCGCGTGATGTGCTGCGCTTCAAGCAAGGCGGGCGGCACCGTCATGCGGCGCCACGGATGGTCTGCACGGGGTCAAGCCGCGCGGCGCGGCGCGCAGGCACCACTGCCGCAATGCTGGCCGCAAGTATGGCAAAGAAGGACGCGATGGCGAAAATCCGCCAATCATGGGCAAGCAGAAAGCGGTCATTGCCCGCAGGCGTTTCATTCTGAAAGCGTATCTGTGCCAGGCCTTCTATCATGATCTGGCCCAGCACACAGCCAAGTACGGCACCAAGCAGGCCAGCAATCATGCCCTGCAACAGAAATAGCCACTGGATATCGGCTTCGGTAAAGCCGAGCGATTTCA
This sequence comes from Roseomonas sp., assembly GCA_051007055.1. GTDB lineage: Bacteria > Pseudomonadota > Alphaproteobacteria > Acetobacterales > Acetobacteraceae > Neoroseomonas. The sequence continues at coordinate 13,630 of JBPCSO010000018.1, read as the reverse complement.
GTATGGCGATATCGCGGGTTTTCTCGAACACGACGGTTGAGATGATATTGTAGATGCCAAAGGCAGCAACCAGCAGAATGGCGCCGGTGACGCTATACATGATGGCGTTCTGGATCACGAAGACGGTCAGCACATTGCGGTTCTGTTCTTCCCAGCTTTCAGACCTATCACCAAATCGGGCCTCAATCTGTCGGGCGAGCGGTTCCGCCCCAGTCACATCATCCAAGCGCAGCAGGATCTGATTGACCACATTGGGGCGGTCCTGCAGAATTTGATTGACCTTGAGCAGCGTATAGCCCGCCTGATTGTCGAGCGTGGTCAGCCCCGTTCGGAAGATGCCCACGATCTTCATCTGCAGGCTGACGCCCTTGGGCGAGACAGCGATGATGGTATCACCCAAAGCCACACCAAGCTTCTGCGCAAGCCCGATACCAATGATAAGGCCATTCGCGGTACTGCGCAGATCTTCCATCCTGCCTTGGATCAGGTCTTTTTCCAGATTGGAAACGCGGCGGTAGCGCGCTGGCTCGATCCCGGTGATGGAAACTGAAACATCGCGTGACCCATAACGCAGCAATGCCTGGCCCGTAAGAATGGGTGAGGAGAAAACGCCCGGTATCGCTTCCAGTATCGCTATTTTCTCAGCGCTTGCGCGAATGCCGCGCACGCGTTCAGTCGGCTTCACGCCAGAAAGCGCCACCGCGCCATCAGGGTGGGCGATTTCCACCGCCTGCGGCAATGGGCGGCGTGTTTCATCTTTCACGATGATATGCGGCTGCACATCAATGACCTGTTCGATGAAATAGGTTTGAAAACCGCGCATGAGTGAAGCGATGGCAATGAAGAAGGCCACCCCCAAGGCAACCCCCATCACCGAAACCAAGGTCTGACGGCGCCGGCGGGAAAGCATGCCGCGCGCCAGATCAAAAATCAGGTTCATGGCTTAAGCCGTAGCGCCTGCCCATCCCTTAGGCCCTGCGGGGGATCAAGCACCACGACATCTCCAGCGGCGATACCCTGGCGGATTTCAACGGCGCGTGGCCCCTGGACACCAACGGTCACCTGGCGCCGCCGCGCCACTTCGCCCTGTGCGACAAACACATGATCACCGCGCAGCGCTGCGGGTGGAATCAGCACGGCATCGGCTGACTCACGCAACACGATATTCGCTTCCACCGTCATGCCGATCATCAGCGGCGTGTCTTCCGGCAAGGCCAGCCGGACACGATAGGCCTTGCGCGTTGCATCACCCTTGGGCGTGATCTGCGCGACCGTCGCATTCAGGACTTGCCCGGCAAAGGCATCTGCCCGCAGCAGGGCGCGCTGGCCTTCGCGAATTTGGGCAATGTCTTCCTCATCCACCTCAGCGGTGATGCGGAGCGGCTTCGGCTCGCCAATCCAGAAAAGCGCGGCGGGGGTATCCACGACCTCGCCCACCTCGGCATCGCGACGCAGCACAACGCCGGCGGAAGGCGCGCGTACGACATAATCATCCATGCGGCGCTGCGCGGCTTCGCCCACAGCGCGTACGGCGCGGGCCTCGGCCTCTGCGCGGTCCAGCGTGGCGCGAGAGGCGACATCGCGCGCGACTAGGGCGCGGACGCGGGCCAGTTCTTCCTGGGCGAAAACGGCGCGGGCTTCGGCTTCCTCGGCGCGGTGCCGGGCTTCGCGGTCATCCAGCTGTGCCATGGGTTGGCCCGCTTCAACCCGGGCGCCTTCTTCCACCAGCACGGCTGTGATGCGGGCGCGCAGCGCTGGGCCGACCTTTGCCCAATGGACCGGCTCCACATTGCCCGTGGCGTAAACCGCCTGCACGGCTGGGCCCGTGGTAGCGGCGGCAACCGCAACCGCCGGCGGCAACCCACGCCAGACCCAAGCGCCTGCCAGGGCGAGGATAAGGAGCAGGAGCGAGATGATGATCCGGGCGCGCATTGTGTCAGTCTAGCATGACAGGTGGCGCTTGGCTTCCCTGCCAGAGACAATGTGAGCCTGGACAAATGAAGGGGGCGAGCCGCGATAGTTGTGCGAAGCTTTTGCTGAGGCTAAGAGAGCCCAGCGAAAAGCCAAAAGACTTCGCTTGGCCGACTTAGCTCAGGGGTAGAGCAACTGATTCGTAATCAGTAGGTCCGGGGTTCGATTCCCCGAGTCGGCACCAGTCTTTTCAAGGGGTTAAGCCAACTTTCGCTGACCTCGGGCCCGGATCACTCCTCAGGCATGATCGTTGTATCCCCCCATCGGTACGCGGAGGCGAGCAAAGCTGCGGCGTTCTGGCCGGCGTGATTGCTTTGCCCCGCCGCGCGGCTACCCTAGGCTTTTGTCCGTCCCCGAATGCCGCCGCATCCAAGGAGGGGGCAAGTCCAAGGGAGTGAGGGCGTATGCCAACCGCAATGCATGATTTTATTGTCATAGGGGCCGGCTCGTCTGGTGCAGCGCTTGCTGCGCGATTGACTGAAAATGGCCAGTACAGCGTACTCCTTCTGGAAGCAGGCACTGAAGATGCCGATTTCTTCTGGTCCCGCGTGCCCGCCGGTGTTTCCAAATTGATCGGCAACCCGGCAGTGAACTGGTGCTTCTCATCAGAACCTGATGAAGGTTCGGGCGGACGCCGGATTGAAGTGCCGCGCGGCAAGATGCTCGGCGGCACATCATCCATCAATGGCATGGTGTTCATGCGTGGCCAGCCGCAGGACTACGACCACTGGGCGCAGCTTGGTAATCGAGGTTGGGGTTGGGACGATGTATTGCCGGTATTCAAGCGTATGGAACGCTATGATGCCGGCGATGATGCGTTGCGCGGACGAAGTGGCCCGCTGCGTGTGACCGACACACCACGCCACCAGGTACCCCTACTTGAAAAAATGATCGAAGCGGCAGGCAGGATTGGCCTTCCCTATAACGCTGATCTGAATGGGGTGCGCCAGGAAGGCATTGGTATGTCTCAGGTAACAATCGCGAAAGGTCGCCGCCAAAGCACCGCCTTCGCCTATCTGAATCCGGCGAAGGGGCGGCCCAACCTGACCATCCAAAAGGGCGCCCTGGCGCAAAACCTTATCCTTGAAGGCAGGCGCTGCCTCGGCGTGCGTTACACTATTCAGGGGCAGCCACATGAAGCGCGGGCGACGCGCGAAGTGATTATCTGTTCAGGCGCGATCAATTCACCAAAGCTTCTGGAATTATCGGGCATTGGCCAGCCAGATATACTGCGCGCCTATGGTGTTGCCCCGATACATGCGTTGAAAGGCGTTGGTGAGAATCTACGGGATCATTACTCACCAAGGGTGAAGTTTGAGATTATTGCGCGTAACGCCACCTATAACGACAATGCGCGCGGCTGGCGCTTGATGCGGGAGGCTGCAAAATACGCTTTGTTTGGAGAAGGTTTTCTTGCCCGAACGGCGGTGCCGATACGCATGTATTTCCGCACGCGGGAAGGGCTGGAAACGCCTGATGCGACAATATCCGTGCTGCCCTTTCTTTATGAGATGGTGAACGGGGAGCGGCGGATCGCGAAGCGGCGCGGCATTACCATGAATGTCAATGTGCTACGATCAGAAAGTACCGGGTCCATACATATCAAATCGGCCGACCCAGCCGAGGCCCCGGCGATTCGTTTCAACTTCCTTTCATCGCAACATGATCGTGACGGCCTATTGGCGGCTATCCGCAAAGGGCGGGAATTGATGGCGACTTCCCCCTTGAAGGAACTGACAGGACAGGAGATCGCGCCGGGCGCGCATATCCAATCCGATGCCGATATGTTGGAATGGGTCCGCAACACCGCCGAGACCACCTATCATCCGGTTGGAACCTGCAAAATGGGACAGGATCCGATGGCTGTTGTGGACGCAGAACTGCGCGTACATGGTATTGAGGGGCTACGCGTGGCCGATGCTTCCATCATGCCAACGCTCACCAGCGGCAACACCAATGCACCCTGTATTATGATTGGCGAGAAATGCGCCGAAATGGTGCTTGGCGCGGCTTCGGCCGCAGCACGTCAAGCCGCCTGAGATCCGGATGCTCCCATGACGCCTTATGGCGTTGAATATGGCCGCTTCGCCCTGGCTGCTGCCAGCATCCGCTATTGGGTGAACTGGATTGGTCAGTCGAAAATGCTATCAGGAAACGCATTCATGGCGGCTTATCCCCTATTAAGGCGGTGATTGGCCGCCTGCCCATCTACAGACTGGCAAGGCTTTTATGATAGGAAAGCGCCCGGCTTTGACCGTGCAGGAGGCGTTTTGGGTTTCTGGGGTAAGATGATTGGCAGTGTCGCAGGCTTCGCGATGGGCGGCCCGGTCGGCGCCATGGTGGGGGCGGCGCTTGGCCATGCCGCCGATGCGGGCGCGCTTGGCGGTAAAGGTGGCGCGATCCCCTCTGCGACGCCGGACCTCATGGCCTTTCTGGGCAGCAAGGAGAATCTTTTTTCCTTCTCGGTCGTTGTGCTCTCCGCCAAGCTCGCCAAGGTGGATGGGCCGGTGAAGCGAGAGGAAATCGCGGCCTTTCGCCGCTTGTTTCATGTTCCGGAAGACGCCTTGGGTGAAGTGGGGCGGCTGTTTGATCAGGCGCGCGAAAGCGCTGAAGGGTGGGAACCTTTCGCGGAAAAGCTCGGCGAAACCTTTGCTGACAACAAGGCGATGCTGGAAGATGTGCTGGTGGCGCTGGTGCAGATTGCGCGCGCTGACGGGCCGGTGACAAAATCCGAAGGTGATATTTTGCGCGGCATCCACGCGCGCTTCGCCCTTGATGCCCCGGCCTGGGAACGCGCGAAGGGGGGCAGTGGCAATAGTAGCGCCGCTGATGGCGCCCGCCGGGCCGCCCCGGAAGCCCAGGGTGAAGACCCCTATCAGATGCTGGGCCTGAGCCGCCAAGCGAGTGATGAGGAGGCACGGCTCGCCTGGCGGAAACTGATGCGGGAAAACCACCCGGATAGCCTGGCTTCCCGCGGTGTGCCGCAAGAATTCGTCAAGCGCGCAACGGAAAAAGTGGCGCAGATCAACGCGGCCTGGGACAAAATCAAGCATGAACGGGGCTTGTAGCTTGCGCGGTATCCGCGACATCCCAAGCCCTAATCATGAGGCGCGGCCCGAAGGCGCGGTGATTGATACGCTAGTCTTGCATTACACAGGCATGCGTTCAGGGCAGGAGGCGATTGCGCGCTTGTGTGACCCCGCCGCGAAGGTTTCCGCGCATTATGTGGTGGAAGAAGATGGCGCGGTGTTTCGCCTGGTCCCGGAGGAACGCCGCGCCGCGCATGCCGGCATTTCACACTGGCGTGGGCGCAGCGCGCTGAATGCGAATAGCATCGGGATTGAGATTGTGAACCCCGGCCATGAATGGGGCTATCGCCCCTTTCCCGCGCTGCAAATGGCGGCAGTATGCGATTTGTGCCTTGAGATCATGGCGCGCAACCCGATTGAGCAACGCAATGTGGTGGCGCATTCGGATATCGCGCCTGATCGCAAGCAGGATCCGGGGCAATTGTTTGATTGGCAGGGGCTGGCTGCGAATGGCGTTGGGCTTTGGCCGGGGGCGGATGGGGCACCGGTAGATGAGGCCGCGCTGCTGCCCCTGCTTGGCGCGATTGGCTATCGCACTGATTTGCCGCTTTCCACGTTGCTGACAGCGTTTCAGCGCCATTGGCTGCCCGGGCGCGCCGATGGGATTGCGGATGCGCCGACGCGGGCGCGGTTGGCGGCGGTGGCAAGCGCATTCGCCTAAACGCATGCGCGATGCCGCCGATATCGCCGATTTCATCGCGCATAATCCGCGCATGATGCGCTGCCTTGCGGTACTCGCCGCGCATGGCCCCGCTGGCGCCTGGATTGGCGCGGGCTTTGTACGCAATTCCGTGTGGGATCATCTCTCCGGGAAGGGTACTGAAGCCACGCCACTCGCTGATCTGGACGTTGTTTTTCATGATCCGGTCATCGCAACCGCGGAACAGGATGCAAGGATTGAGGCCGCGTTGAGCATAGCCACGCCCGACCTTCAATGGTCCGTACGCAACCAGGCGCGCATGCATGAACGCAATGGGCATCGCCCCTATAATGATGCTGCGGATACCTTGACCTATTGGCCGGAAACCGCAACGGCCATCGCAGCGCGCCTTGGGCCACAGGGTGTTGAAATCCTCGCACCCTTTGGCGTGGATGATGTGCTGGACATGATCGTCCGCCCAACGCCTGCCTATCGCACCAAGCCAGAAATTCCGCTGGCACGGCTTGAAGCTAAGGGCTGGCTCATGCGCTGGCCAAGGCTACGCGTGGTTGGGCTTGGCGCCTCCCCTTGACCACCCCACCCCCATAGCCCCAGATGCGATCAGCGTCAGACGGCTGGGCGGCCGCTGGTTCGTGAGTGATCACGGGCTGGAGGAAAGTCCGGGCTCCACGGGAATAGGGTGCCGGTTAATGGCCGGCGGGGGCGACCTCAGGGAAAGTGCCACAGAAAACAAACCGCCGCGGCGTGGCGACACCCCGCGGTAAGGGTGAAACGGTGCGGTAAGAGCGCACCGCGCCCCCAGCAATGGGGGCGGCAGGGTAAACCCCACCCGGAGCAAGGCCGAATAGGGGCGGACGGCGCGGCGCCGCAAGGTGCTGGCGCAGGGGCATTTCCGCCCTTCCGCCCGGGTTGGCCGCGCGAAGCCCGCAGTAATGCGGGCTCCAGAGGAATGGCCGTCCATGCCCCGCAAGGGGCAAGACAGAACCCGGCTTACAGGCCGTCTGACGCTGCTTTTCTCACACAATTCCAAGCCATTCGGTTGCGCGCTGCCTAACCCAGGGCGTTGCGGCGGTTTTCTGCGCCAAATGCCTTCACAAAAGCGTTTTTTGGCTTGTATGCCCAAATAATCCCATGGTATCCCATTTCATCCCATAAAATCCCAATGCGCTCGGGGGGGCGAGCGGGGTTGAAGCGGGATGGTCGGGCGAGCCGGCGGGGTCGGGGGGCCCCGTCGGCCGCTGAAACGCCCGGTCTTTGATTTTGGCGCAAGGCAGGCGCGCGGGGGGCGATGACCCAATTTCTGGGCACCCATATCGGCAAATTGGACCGCAAGGGGCGGATTTCCGTCCCGGCGCCCTTTCGTGCCGTGCTGGAGCGGGCTGGCTCTGAGGAGCTTGTGCTGCGCCCATCCCATCGCGCGCCCTGCATTGAAGCTTGGCCGATTGCAGCGTTTGAGGCGCTGGCTTCCGGCCTTGATCGGCTGGATGCCTTTTCCGATCAGGCGGATGATCTGGCCGCAGCGCTTTTCGCCGATGCGCATGCTGCGCGTGCTGATAATGAAGGGCGGCTTGTGTTGCCCGAAGCGCTGATTGTTTATGCGGCGCTCACGGATGCCATTGCCTGCGTAGGTGTTGGGCGGATTTTTCAGATTTGGGAACCGGAAGCGGCCCGCCGGCGCACGGAAGAAGCCAGGCTGCGCGCCCGCGAACGCGGCCTGACGTTACCCGCTGCCTCAGGACGCACGCCATGACCATTGAAGGCCATGTGCCGGTGATGCTGGCGGAAGTGCTGGCAACGCTTGGCCCGCAGGATGGCGCGACCTATCTGGACGCGACTTTTGGCGGCGGCGGCTATACTCGTGCCATTCTGGAAGCCGCCCCTGGTTGCACGGTTTTCGCGATAGACCGGGACCCGGATGCGATTGCGCGCGGTGCGGCGCTGGCGCAGCGCTTCGCTGGCCGGCTGCATCTGATGCAAGGCCGCTTCGGCGATATGCTCACGCTGCTGCGCGATCGCGGCATTGCCGCGCTTGATGGCGTAGTGATGGATCTTGGCGTTTCGTCCTTCCAATTGGATCAGGCGGAACGCGGCTTTTCCTTCCGCGCCGATGGCCCGCTTGACATGCGCATGGAAAAATCCGGCCCCAGCGCGGCGGAACTGGTGAACAACCTGCCGGAACGCGAATTAGCGGATATTATTTTCCGTTTCGGTGAAGAACGTTTCGCACGCCGCATTGCGCGCGCCATTGTCCTGCGCCGTGCGGAAGCGCCCTTCACCACCACGGCTGATCTGGCCGCGCTGGTGCGCCGCGCCGTGCCGCGCGATCCTTCCGGCATTGATGGTGCGACGCGCAGCTTCCAGGCGCTGCGTATCGCCGTGAATGATGAATTGGCAGAAGTAGAACGCGGCATCGCGGCCGCCATGGAATTGCTCGCCCCCGGTGGCCGGCTTGTTGTTGTCGCTTTCCATTCTTTGGAAGACCGTATCGTGAAACAGGCGCTGGCGGCGGCTGCCGGCCGGGGTGGTGCTTCGCGCCATGATCCGGCAGCACTATTGGGGCGCAGCAAACCCGCCTTTCATTTGCTGACACCGCGCGCGCTTCGCCCGCAGGATGCGGAGGCCAGCGCCAATCCGCGCGCGCGTTCCGCCAGGCTGCGTGGTATTGAACGCCTTATTCTGGAATGCGCCGCATGATCCGCCCGCTTACTCTTGTCAGCTTGATTGTCGCTGCCGGTGCGGGGCTTCATTTGTATCAAGTGAAGCATTCCGTTTCCATGCTGGATCGTGAGTTACGCGAAGTGAATCGCCAGACGGAAGTGGTGCGCGAACGCACGCAAATTTTGCGCGCGGAATGGGCGCTGCTGAATGAACCGGACCGGCTGCGGCAGGTTGCGCAGCGCCATCTGGCGCTGGAACCCATGGCACCAGCACAGTTTATCCGCGAAGCGGAATTGGAACGCCGCCTGCCCGCGGCACGGGCCTTTGCCGGCCCGCCATCCCTTTTTGGTCCTCCGGAAGTGCCGGCTGCAGCGCCTGAAGTGCTGATGATTCCTCGGCCCGTTACGGCTGCACCAGTTGCACAACCGGCTGCATCAGCGAACCCCACGCCGGCCCCACGCACTGTTCCGGCTGAAGCGCCGCCGCGCCTGAGTGCGGCAGCTAATCCGCCGCCGGTATCACGGCCAGCGCCGCCGCCCCGCATGATGGTAACACCGGCGGTCCATCTGGCGCCCGCCGCGCCACCGCCGCCCGCTGTGGTGACCTCCGCACTTGGTAGCGCCAGTGGCGCGCTGCCCCCGCCCGTACCCTTGCCGCGCCCCGTGCCGGTGGGAGCCCCGCAAGGGGCGGCCCGCTGAGTGAGGCGCGCGCAGTATGAGCGACGCTTTCCCCAATAACCCGCGCCAGCCTTCGCCCGATGCGCCACCTGGCAATCGGCTGCGTGAGTCAACCGTAACGGAATCTTCCAGCCGCGCCTTGGTACGCGTGATGCAGCCCGATCTGATGCGTCACGCCCAACTGGAAAGGTCGCGCGCGCGTCTGCTGCTGGCGGCCTGCGGTTTCGCCATGCTTTTTGGCGCAGTGGCCGTAAAGCTTTCGCTTGCCACGGTATTTGATCCAGCCCAGCCCAAGCGCGCAGCAATGCTGTCGCGCCCGCCAGCACCGCCGGCGGAAACACCGGTTTCGCGCGCTGCCGTTACGGATCGTAATGGTGAAGTGCTGGCGGTTTCCTTGCCGTTGACGGGACTTTATGCAAATCCACGCCAGATTGATGATCCTGTCGAAGCTGCTGACAAGCTGCGCCGCGTATTGCCCCAACTTGATCGTGAGAGGTTAATTGCACGCCTGACGGGTGATCGCCAATTCGCCTATATCGCCCGCGCGCTGACGCCCCGTGAAATGCAGGCAGTGAATAATCTTGGTGTACCGGGGCTTTATTTTGAGGATGCGGAACGACGCTTCTTTCCCCAAGGGCGCACCGCTGCACACATTATTGGTGGCGTAGATGTGGACGGTAATGGCATCGCTGGTGTCGAGAAATATTTTGATGAAAGGCTGCGTACGCTGCGCCGCGATACGCTTCGACTTTCCCTTGATATTCGTGTGCAATTGGCGCTGCGCGATGCGGTGCAACACGCCATTACGGATTTCAACGGCATCGGCGGCGCTGGCGTGGTGATGGATGTGCATTCGGGTGAAGTTCTCGCCATGGTAAGCCTGCCCGATTATGACGCCAATGATGTGGGCGCAGCCACTACTGATGAACGCTTCAATCGCGTGACCGTTGGCGTTTATGAACCAGGATCGACCTTCAAGCTGCTGACCGCTGCGATGGCGCTGGATCTGGGTACGGTGCAGACCTGGAGCGGTTATGACGCATCACGCCCCATCCGTGTGGGGCGGCATGAAATCAATGATTATCGCGGCAAGAATCGTTGGCTCGCTTTGCCCGAAATTATGGCCTATTCGTCCAACCTTGCTTCCGCGCACATGGCCGCAGCCGTAGGCCCGGCGCGGCATCGGGAATTCATGCAGCGTATGGGCATGACATCGCGTCTGGGAATCGAAATTCCGGAAACCGCGATGCCTCTGGTGCCCGGGCAGAAGACGTGGCGCGAACTGAACACCATGACCATTGGCTTCGGCCACGGCATTTCCGTGACACCGTTACACGTAGCGACGGCGGGCGCGACCTTGGTGAATGGTGGCATCCTACGCCAACCGACCATTCTTGCGCAGCCCCCGGGTGGTGAACGTGAAGGGGTGCGGGTGATTGATCCACGCACTTCGGAAACCTTGCGCCGGCTGATGCGGCTTGTCGTGACCGATGGTTCAGGCAAGGGCGCTGAGGTGCCCGGTTACTTCGTTGGCGGCAAGACCGGAACGGCGCAAAAGACCGGGCCGCGCGGCGGTTATCTGGAAAACAAGCGTATTGCCGCTTTCATCGGCGCCTTTCCCATGCAGGCGCCGCGCTATTCCGTCTACGTGATGGTGGATGAACCAAAGCCCAATGCGCGCAGCCATGGATTTGCGACTGCGGGCTGGGTAGCCGCACCGGCTGCGAATATGGTGATTTCACGTATCGCACCTATTCTTGGCATGCTGCCGGAACCCGCCACCCCCGAAATTCAGCGTGCCATCGCCATGCCGATGAATGGGCGCGGCGTGCCCGGTGCCGCACCGCCGCCTGCGGCACCAACCGCCAATCGTCCCCCGGCGCGCCAAGCCACCGAAACGCCGCCGCGCGTCGCTGTCACTCAGCGCGAGGCTGTCCTTGCGCCTCGGTGATCTCATGCGCGGATGGTCGGGCGGTGAGGACGCTGCCGCTCTCGACATAACGGGTCTCACGGCTGATAGCCGTGCGGTGCGCCAAGGGATGGTCTTCGCGGCCCTGCCTGGCGCGCGCGTTGATGGGCGCGTCTTTATTGCCGATGCTGTGGCGCGCGGTGCTGTAGCCATTCTTGCCCCCGAGGGCACGGCCTGGCCTGCTGAGGCTCCGCCGCGCCCACTTCTCACCAGCCCAGACCCGCGGCGCACCTTGGCGCTGATGGCTGCCGCCTTTTATGGCGTGCAGCCGGAATGCGTGGTCGCAATTACGGGTACGAATGGCAAGACAAGTAGCGTGGATTTCCTGCGCCAGATTTGGGGTGCTGCGGGAAGAAAGGCAGCTTCGCTTGGTACGCTTGGGTTGATTGCGGAAGGATTGTCGCCTGGCCCTTCGCTGACCACGCCTGATCCGGTGGTGCTGCATGAAGACTTGGCGCGGCTTGCGCAAGATAGTGTGAGTGCGGTCGCCATGGAGGCTTCCTCGCACGGGATTGATCAGCGCAGGTTGGATGGTGTCAGGCTGGCGGCGGCGGGGTTCACCAACCTCACGCGTGATCACCTGGATTATCACGGAACTATAGCAGCCTATCGCGCGGCTAAGCTGCGGTTATTTGAAACGATCCTACCCGAAGCCGCGCCTGCCATCGTCATGGCGGATATGGAGGCGGAAACGCTTTCGGCATTGCGGGATATCGCCGCGCGACGCGGGCTTGATTTGCGCTTAGTTGGCGCGGGTGGCGATGCGCTGGCTTTGGAAGCAGCGCGGCCCTTGCCGGAAGGCCAGGACATCATGTTCCGCCTTGCAGGCGCACGGCATCAGGTGCTGCTGCCTTTGCCGGGACGCTTCCAGGCTGACAACGCCCTACTGGCGCTGATGATGGCGATAGCGACAGGCGTTGCTGAACAATCCGCCACGGCCGCGCTGGCGCATTTGAAGGGTGTGCGCGGGCGCATGGAACGCGCGGCGATCCTGCCGAATGGTGCTGCGATTTATGTGGATTACGCGCATACGCCTGATGCGCTGACGCGGCTTTTGGCGGCACTCCGGCCGCATGTCGCGGGGCGCTTGCATGTTTTATTCGGCGCGGGTGGAGACCGAGATCCTGGTAAGCGCCCACTGATGGGGCGTGCAGCGGCAGACGCTGCAGATTGCGTATGGATTACGGATGACAATCCGCGCAGCGAAAGCGCAGATGACATCCGCGCGGCAGTAATGACTGGCTGCCCTGATGCGGTGGATTCAGGCGCGCGCGAAGAAGCCATCGCCAGGGCTATCGGCGCGTTAGGCCCGGGAGATGTGCTGGCAGTGGCGGGCAAGGGCCATGAAACCGGGCAGGAAATCGCCGGTGTTGTGCACCCCTTCGATGATGCCGCAGTGGTGCGCAAGCTGGCGGGGCTTGCGCCATGATGCCACTTTGGACCAGTGCTGAGTTGCGCGCTGCAACCAGCGGCACACTTATCGCCGATGCTGCCGTAACCGGCGTTTCGATAGATAGCCGCAGCATTGCGCCCGGTGAGATTTTCATTGCGTTGAGTGACCAGCGTGATGGGCATGAATTTGTTGCTAATGCACTTGCACGCGGCGCGGCCCTTGCGATGGTGGATCACACACCATCAGGTGCCATGGATGCGACTAAGCTTCTGCGCGTGACCGATACGCTGGCTGGGCTGACCGCGCTTGGCGCGGCTGGCCGCGCGCGCGCTGCTGCCCGTGTGGTGGGCGTCACGGGCAGCGTCGGCAAGACCACCACTAAGGAAATGCTGCGCGTGGCGCTCAGCGCCTTTAGCACTACCCATGCCTCGGCCGCGTCGCACAATAATCATTGGGGCGTGCCGCTGACACTCGCGCGGCTACCGCGTGAGGCTGATTTTGCCGTGATTGAAATGGGCATGAATAATCGCGGTGAAATCGCGCCGCTGTCGCGGCTTGCCCGCCCTGATATCGGCATCATCACCTCCATCGGTACTGCGCACATCGGCATGCTTGGCAGCCAGGCGGCGATTGCTGCCGAAAAGGGTGATATCATCGCTGGAATTGCACCCGGCGGCACCGCGATCCTGCCCGCTGATAGCGCCTTTGTGTCTGAACTGACTGCGCGCGCACGTGACGCGGGGCTGCGTGTGATGACGCATGGGGAAGCCGAAGCCGCCAATGCACGGCTGCTGAATTATCAGGCTTCATCGGAAGGTGGCTTAGCGGAAGTTGCGCTTGATGGGCAAAGTCTGACGCTTCACCTTGCGGCGCCTGGGCGTCATGTGGCGCTGAATGCCTGCGCTGTGCTCGCGGCGGTGCAAGCACTTGGTCTTTCGGCAAATATCGCAGCGCGCGCCCTTGGCGATTTTACCGCCGGTGCTGGCCGAGGTGCCATGCATCCTATCCGCGTGGCGGGCGGAGAGGCTTTGCTGATTGATGATTCCTACAATGCCTCGGTCGCTTCCGTGCGCGCGGGGCTTTCGGTGTTAGCGACGCAGCCTGCCACGCGCCGAATTTTTGCCTTTGGCGATATGCTGGAACTGGGTGCGGAAGGCCCGGCGCAACACGCGGTTTTGGCGGAGGATGTGGTGAAGACATGCGATCTGGTCT
>JBPCSO010000017.1:0-15526 GCA_051007055.1 Roseomonas sp. | reverse complement strand
CGCTCATTCAGCGCAATTGTGAGGGTAAGCTGCCCGCACCTGCATCGGCGGTTGGTGATGATGTAGCGCTGCTGGAAGCACTTGCCGCCATGCCCGGCCTGGTGGGCAAGCATGTGGAAGACCAAGCCTTCCACTTGGCGCTGGAGGAAGTGTTTCGCGTGGTGCGCGCTGCCAATGGCTATATCACCGCGCAAGCCCCTTGGGCCTTGAAGAAGACCGATCTGGCCCGCATGGAAGCCGTTTTGCGCCATCTTCATTCCGTCCTGCGCGGCGCGGCCACAGCGTTGCAGCCCTTCATGCCCGGCACCATGGCGGCCTTGCTCGATCAACTCGGCGTGCCTGCCGATGCGCGGGATTTGGCCGCGCTCGCAACCCCCTTGCCCGGCGGCACGGCCCTGCCACCGCCAAGCCCGCTCTTTCGCAAGATCGAGATCGAGGCCGCCTGATGCTGGTCGATAGCCATTGCCACCTCGATTATTATGTCGAGGCGGAGATTGACGATGTGATTGCCCGCGCCCAGGAGGCCGGCATTGGCCGTATGGTCACCATCGGCACGCGCTTCGCCCAGGCCGAACAGGTCAAGGCGCTGACTGAACGTTTTGATTGCGTTTGGGGCACGGTCGGTATTCACCCGCATAATGCCGGGGAAGGCCCGCTACCGGGGCCGGAGGCCCTGGCCGCTTTGGCCGATCATCCGCGTATCATCGGGCTTGGCGAAAGCGGGCTTGATTACTTTTATGACAAGGCGCCGCGCGACGCTCAGGCGGAGAATTTCCGAAACCATATCCGCGCCGCGCAGCTCACAGGCCTGCCGCTCGCCATCCATGCCCGCCAGGCGGATGAGGATATCGCCGATATTCTGTTGGAAGAACGCGAAAGGGGCGGGGCCTTCCCCTTCCTGTTGCATTGCTTCAGCAGTGGTCGAGCTCTGGCGGAACGGGCCGTGGAGATGGGGGGCTATGTTTCCTTCTCCGGCATTCTGACCTTCCCGAAAAGCGAGGAATTGCGGGAGATTGCGCGGGATATCCCCGCTGATCGGCTTCTGGTGGAAACCGATGCGCCGTACCTCGCGCCCGTGCCCTTCCGCGGCAAGCGCTGCGAACCCGCTATGGTGGCCCATACCGCCAAGGTGCTGGCCGGGGTGCTGGGCCTGGAAATCCCAGCGCTTGAGGCGCTGACAACGCGCAATTTCGAGACCCTGTTCGGGAAGGTGCGTTGAGGTTTGGTCACGGTCACGATTCTCGGCTGTGGTGGTTCAGCCGGGGTGCCACTGATTGGTGGTGCCGATGGCCGGGGTGATTGGGGCGCCTGTGACCCGAATGAGCCACGCAATCGGCGCAGCCGTTCCTCGGTTCTGATCGAAGGCGATCAGGGGCAAAGGCTTTTGGTTGATGCGGGCCCGGATATGCGCGCCCAATTCCTCGCGGCTGGCATCGGGGCGGTGGAGGCGATTCTTTTCACCCATCACCATGCCGATCATGTGATGGGGACGGATGAAACCCGCGTGCTGAACCGCATTACGGGTAAGCCGCTTCCAATATACGGCATGGCAGGAACGCTGGATAACCTGCGGCAGCGCTTTGATTATGCCTTTCTGCCGGCGGTTGGCCCCTGGTTTTTCCGCCCAGCCCTTGAAGCGCATGAAGTGGCCCCTGGGGAGACTCGGGACATTGCTGGGCTGCCACTTACGCTATTCAGCCAGGATCATGCGGTGATGGAAACGCTGGGTCTCAGAATCGGGGATTTCGCCTATTCCACCGATCTGGTGCGCTTGCCGGAAGAAAGCTTGGCCCTTCTTCATGGTCTGGATACCTGGGTTGTGGGATGCTTCCAGCGTGCGCCCCATAAGGTGCATGCGAATCTGGAGCAGGTACTGGAATGGGTGCGCATATTGCATCCGCGCCGGACAATTTTGACCCATATGGGCAGCGATTTGGATTACGGCTGGCTTTGCCGGACCCTGCCACCTGGGGTGGAACCCGGGTATGATGGCATGGTGTTGTAACCGGGCGCTGCGCCAGGGCGTTGACCCGGGCGCGAAAATGAGCGCATGGGATTTGCGCTGTCTTGTCGCCGCACCACATGCGGGGTCAGGCAAAAGTGACGAAGGGCGGCCTGCTTGCCGCGAAAGGATGAGATGATGATCAGGGACCGTGATCCTGTAGATGTCTATAACAATACGCTGGTGCCCATGGTGGTCGAACAGACCGCACGTGGGGAACGGGCTTTTGACATCTATTCCCGTCTGTTGAAGGAACGCATCATCTTCCTGACTGGCCCGGTTTTTGACCAGGTTTCGTCGTTGATCTGCGCCCAGCTGCTGTTCCTGGAGAGCGAAAATCCCAACAAGGATATCGCCTTCTACATCAATAGCCCGGGCGGCGTGGTTTCATCCGGCCTCGCGATGTATGACACCATGCAGTATATCCGCAGCCCCGTAAGCACGGTGTGCATCGGCCAGGCGGCCTCCATGGGGTCATTGCTGCTCTGCGCTGGTGCCAAGGGCAAACGCTATGCGCTGCCGAATAGCCGCGTGATGGTACACCAGCCCTCCGGCGGCGCGCAGGGCCAGGCGACAGATATTGAAATCCAGGCGCGGGAAATCCTCAAGCTTCGTCAAAGGCTTAACGAGATTTACGTCCACCATACCGGCCAGCCGATTGATGCCATCGAGCGCAAGCTTGAACGCGACAGCTACATGTCGGCAGAAGAGGCGCGGGATTTCGGGTTGGTGGATCATGTGGTTGAAAAGCGTCCCTTGCCGGCGAGCGAGGCGACACCGGCATGAGGTTGGGGATTTTCGCCCAGCCGCGCTTTCCCCGGCAATGCCCGGGGAGTATGATAGCTGAATCGCGGTCCGCAATTACGGACCGCATGGAGACGGTATGAGCAAGTCCGGCGATTCCAAGAATACCCTCTACTGCTCCTTCTGCGGGAAGTCGCAGCATGAGGTCCGGAAGCTGATCGCCGGGCCAACTGTATTCATCTGCGATGAATGCGTTGAGCTTTGCATGGATATTATCCGTGAAGAGC
Organism: Roseomonas sp.; assembly: GCA_051007055.1. Taxonomy (GTDB): domain Bacteria; phylum Pseudomonadota; class Alphaproteobacteria; order Acetobacterales; family Acetobacteraceae; genus Neoroseomonas. The sequence continues at coordinate 12,493 of JBPCSO010000017.1, read as the reverse complement.
ATAAGACGCATTTGGTGAAATCACGCGATGGCGTGCCCACACCAAAGGAAATCTGCAAGGTTCTGGATGATTATGTGATCGGTCAGGAACACGCGAAGCGTGTGCTTTCTGTCGCGGTTCACAACCATTACAAGCGGCTTGGCCAAGGCGGCAAGGGTGCCGAGGTTGAGATTGCGAAATCCAACATCATGCTGGTGGGACCGACCGGTTCTGGCAAGACGTTGCTGGCCCAGACGCTTGCGCGCATTCTTGATGTGCCCTTCACCATGGCCGACGCCACCACGCTGACTGAAGCAGGCTATGTGGGGGAGGATGTGGAGAACATCATCCTCAAGCTGCTGCAAGCCGCCGATTACAATGTGGAACGCGCCCAGCGCGGCATTGTCTATATTGATGAAGTGGACAAGATCAGCCGCAAATCGGACAACCCGTCGATCACGCGTGATGTCAGCGGCGAAGGCGTGCAGCAGGCGCTGCTCAAGATCATGGAAGGCACGGTCGCTTCTGTGCCACCGCAGGGTGGGCGCAAGCATCCGCAGCAGGAATTCCTGCAAGTGGATACATCCAACATCCTGTTCATTTGCGGTGGCGCCTTTGCAGGGCTTGAGAAGATCATCAGCGCCCGCGGCAAGGGTTCGGGCATTGGCTTCGGCGCCGAAGTGCGTGATCCTGATGAACGCCGCACCGGTGAGATCCTGCGTGAGGTAGAGCCCGAGGATTTGCTGAAATTTGGCCTGATCCCTGAATTCATCGGTCGTCTGCCCGTGGTTGCGACGCTTGAGGATCTCGACGAAAAGGCGCTGATCGAAATCCTGACCAAGCCCAAGAATGCGCTGGTTAAGCAATATGGCCGGCTATTCGAAATGGAAGGGGCCAAGCTTACCTTCACTGAGGACGCGCTGCGTGCCGTGGCGACCAGGGCCATTCAGCGCAAGACTGGGGCGCGTGGCCTGCGGTCCATTATGGAATCCATCCTGCTCAATACCATGTTTGAGTTGCCCGGGCTTGAGACGGTGGAGGAGGTTGTGGTCAATAGTGAAGTCGCGGAAGGCCGCGCCCAGCCCCTTTTCATCTATGGGGAGCGCGCGGCTGAGCAGACTTCGGCCTAAGACGTTTCGAAGTCAGGCCAAGCCGAAGGGCTTGGCTTTCCTGGAAGTGCAACCAAACAAAGCATTGGTGTGAGTGCGGTAAGCGGACTTGTACTAATGTGATTCCGGCAGGGCCTTGTGGGGGCGTCCGCGAGGTCCAAAATAACCTTCTACTGGCGCCCCGTCTGTGCCGCCTTTGGGCAGGCCGGGCGCCGACTGTCCATAGTGAGGTCACATGACTGAAACATTGCGCGGCGATGTCCTCCCGGTCCTGCCTTTGCGGGATATCGTGGTTTTTCCGCATATGATTGTCCCGCTTTTCGTCGGCCGGGAGAAATCCGTCCGCGCCCTTGAAGCGGTGATGAAGGATGACAAGCAGATCCTGCTCGTTGCCCAGAAGAATGCCGGCCAGGATGATCCGGGTGCGGATGATTTGTTCCAGATCGGTACGGTTTCGACTGTTCTGCAATTGCTGAAGCTGCCCGATGGCACGGTAAAGGTGCTTGTTGAAGGCGGGCGGCGCGCGAGCATTGCGGGCTTCAAGGAAACTGCGCCGTATTTCGAAGCTTTTGTTGAAAAGCTTGAAGAACCCCCCACCGAAGGGCGTGAGACGGAGGCGTTGGCGCGCACCGTCGTGGCGCAGTTCGAACAATACATAAAGCTGAACAAGAAGATTGCGCCGGAAGTGCTGGTTTCCGTCAATCAGATTGATGATCCATCGAAGCTTGCCGATACCATTGCGTCCCATCTGGGACTGAAGATTCCGGAAAAGCAGGAATTGCTTGAACTGCCTTCGGTGTCTGCGCGGCTTGAGAAGGTTTTCGCCCATATGGAAGGCGAGATCGGCGTATTGCAGGTGGAAAAGCGCATCCGCAGCCGCGTGAAGCGGCAAATGGAAAAGACGCAGCGCGAGTATTACCTGAATGAACAGCTGAAGGCGATTCAGAAGGAACTTGGCGAAGGCGAAGACGGCAAGGACGAAATTGCCGAGATTGAAGCCAAGATCAAAGCCACCAAACTTTCCAAGGAAGCGCGGGAAAAGGCGCTGGCCGAGGTCAAGAAGCTGCGCAGCATGAGCCCCATGAGCGCGGAAGCGACCGTGGTGCGCAACTACCTGGATTGGATGCTCACCATCCCCTGGAAGAAGCAAAGCCGGGTGCGCAAGGATATCGTGGCGGCTGAGAAGGTGCTCGATACCGATCACTACGGGCTTGAAAAGGTGAAGGAACGGATCATCGAGTATCTGGCGGTGCAGTCACGCTCGCCTAAAATTCGGGGTCCGATCCTGTGCTTGGTGGGCCCGCCTGGGGTGGGTAAGACTTCCCTAGGCAAATCGATCGCCAAGGCGACAGGTCGGAGTTTCGTGCGCATGTCGCTTGGCGGCGTGCGGGATGAGGCGGAGATCCGCGGCCACCGTAGGACCTATATCGGCTCCATGCCGGGCAAGGTCATTCAAGGGATGAAGAAGGCCAAGACCTCCAACCCGCTGTTCTTGCTTGATGAAATTGACAAGCTCGGTGCGGATTGGCGCGGTGACCCTTCCTCGGCTCTGTTGGAAGTGCTTGATCCGGAACAGAACAGCACCTTTGCCGATCACTATCTGGAAGTGGATTATGACCTTTCGGATGTGATGTTCGTGACCACGGCGAATTCGCTCCGTATGCCGCAGCCTTTGCTGGACCGCATGGAGATCATTCGCATCCCTGGCTACACGGAGGATGAGAAGGTTGAAATTGCCAAACGGCACCTGATCGCCAAGGTGAGCGAGGCGAATGGGCTGAAGGAAGGGGAGTGGTCGGTTTCGGATAGCGCCATTCGTGACTTGATCCGTTATTACACGCGCGAAGCTGGTGTGCGTAACCTTGAACGCGAAATCGCGGGCCTGGCACGCAAAGCCGTCAAGGAAATCGTTACAAAGCAGGCCAAGAAGGTTGCGATTACACCCAAGAATCTTGATAAATTCGCGGGTATACGGAAGTTCCGCTACGGTGAGGCCGAGGCCGAGGATATGGTTGGCGTGGTCACCGGCCTTGCCTGGACTGAGGTTGGTGGCGAAATCCTAACGATCGAATCGGTATTGCTGCCCGGCAAGGGGAATGTGAAGCAAACCGGCAAGCTCGGTGATGTGATGCAGGAAAGTGTTTCTGCCGCCATGTCTTACGTGCGCAGCCGCTCAACCAGCTTCGGCATCAAGCCCACGCTGTTTGAAAAACGCGATCTTCACGTGCATGTGCCCGAAGGGGCGACCCCGAAGGACGGGCCTTCTGCTGGTATTGCCATGGCGACCAGCATTGTCTCTGTTCTTACAGGTATTCCGGTCAGGCGAGATGTTGCCATGACTGGGGAGATTACGCTGCGCGGGCGGGTCTTGCCGATTGGCGGACTCAAGGAAAAGCTGCTGGCCGCGATGCGCGCCGGGATCAAGACCGTTTTCATTCCCAAGGATAATGAAAAGGATCTGGCCGATATTCCGGAAAGCGTGAAAAAGGGATTGGAGATCAACCCTGTCTCCCATGTGGATGAGGTCATCATGCGTGCCCTTGTGCGCAAGCCCGAAGCCATTGCCTGGGAAGAACCGGTGGAAGCGCCCCCAAAACCAGCGGAGGCAGCAGCGGCAGCGTCCAACCTGCCGCACTGAAGAAAGGCTGGCGGCAAGCGCCGCCAGCAGCGCAAAGCGCGCCGTTTGCCTAGCTTCGCTCGGAGGGTGTAGAGGAGCCTTGGCTGCTCGTGACACGTGCTCCTGTCCGTCTTGATGGCTGATTGGTCGTTTCGCGCTGAAGTCATCTCAGCAAGAAGAAAGGAGTTAGTTGTGAACAAGCAAGATCTGGTTGCCGCAGTAGCCAAGGCCGCCGACATGACGAAGGAGAAAGCTGCTGAAGCGGTGGATGCGGTGTTCGATTCGATCACGGCCGGGCTTAAGCAGGATGGTGAAGTTCGCTTGATGGGCTTTGGCACCTTTGCTGCAGCCAAGCGTGCGGCCAGCGTTGGGCGCAATCCGCGGACCGGGGCGGAAATCCAAATTCCTGCCAGCACCGCCGTGCGCTTCAAGATGGGTAAGGGCCTTAAGGACGCTGTGAATTAAGCTATTGCTTGTCACGGGGCCGGTCCAGCGGGCTGGTTCCCGTGCTATCTTTTTTTGGGGGCGCTTAGCTCAGCGGTAGAGCGCCTGTCTTACACACAGGATGTCGGCGGTTCGAACCCGTCAGTGCCCATTCCATTTTCTTCTGCATCGCCTTGACATCAAGGGTCCAGGCGTCCTATCAGACGCGTCACGCATGGAATGCGGGTGTAGCTCAGTTGGTTAGAGCGTCGGCCTGTCACGCCGAAGGTCGCGGGTTCGAGCCCCGTCACTCGCGCCACTTTTCCTTAAAATTTAAACTATTCATCATGTTTTCCTAACTGGGTTGCTGTATTCCAGCGTCTTGAAATTACGGCTGAATGCGCTATGGCGCTTCTCGCGAAGCGGGTCTAATCTCGTTGCGCTGCGATGCGGTAAAAACCGTGGGCAGGCCATAACGCGCAACCAGGTTCATGGGGGCGCCAGAGTTGAGGAAGCCATGACCCAGCCCCTGCTGGCGACGTATTTCCCTGTGCTCGTTTTCCTCGGCATTGCCGCGGGAATAGCGATAGCAATGGTGGCTGGCGCAATGCTGGCCGCGCGGCAGAAGCCCTATGCCGAGAAGCTTTCCACCTATGAATGCGGCTTTGCGCCCTTTGACGATACGCGGCGCCGATTCGATGTGCGCTTCTATCTGGTGGCAATCCTTTTCATCATTTTCGATCTTGAAGTGGCCTTCCTGTTCCCCTGGGCGATATCCCTGGGCGGCATAGGCTGGCTTGGCTTCGGTTCCATGATGGCTTTCCTTTTCGTGCTGACCATTGGCTTCGTCTATGAATGGCGCAAGGGCGCCCTGGATTGGGAATGATATGAGCGGCGCTTCCGAACTTTCCTGGAATAAACAGGCTCTGCCGCCTGGCGCCGCACAGGATGCGGTGGTGAAGGCGGTTGGTGATGAAATCACCGAAAAGGGTTTCGTTGTCGCCAATCTGGACAAGGTGGTGAATTGGGCGCGCACAGGTAGCCTGTGGCCGATGACCTTTGGTTTGGCGTGCTGCGCCGTGCCCATGATCCACGCTTATATGGCGCGCTATGATTTGGACCGCTTTGGCATCATTCCGCGCGGGTCGCCCCGGCAATCGGATGTTATGATCGTCGCCGGCACACTGACCAACAAAATGGCTCCTGCGCTTCGCAAGGTCTATGACCAGATGTCAGAGCCGCGCTGGGTGATTTCCATGGGGTCCTGCGCCAATGGCGGCGGGTATTACCATTACTCCTACAGCGTTGTGCGCGGCTGTGATCGTGTAGTGCCGGTGGATATCTATGTGCCCGGCTGCCCGCCCACGGCGGAAGCCTTGGTCTATGGCATTCTGCAATTGCAGAAGAAGATCCGCAGGACAGGGACCATCCTCCGTGGCTGAGCAATTGCCTGAGACCGCCGAAGCGGTTGCGGAGAATCCGTTGAAGGTCTTGGGCGCGGCGATTGCCGCGGCGGCCCCGCAGGGCGCTGTGACCGGCCTTACCTTGATGCGCGGTGGGGCGGAGTTGGCTATACATGCCAATCGTGATCAGCTTTTGGCCGTGATGCTGATGCTGCGTGACGATCCGCGCTTCGCCTTCGAACAATGCATGGATATTTGCGGCGTGGATTGGCCCGAGCGCCCTGAGCGGTTTGAGGTTGTGTATAATCTGCTGAGCCTTGCCGAGAACCGCCGCATCCGTGTTTCGGTCACTACTGATGGTGTGACACCCGTGCCCTCAGTGGCCGAGATTTGGCCAAGCGCCACATGGTATGAGCGTGAAACCTGGGACATGTATGGCGTGGTCTTCGCCGGCCAGCCGGATTTGCGCCGTTTGCTGACGGATTACGGCTTTGAGGGCCATCCGTTGCGCAAGGATTTCCCGCTGACTGGCCATGTTGAAGTGCGGTATGATTCGGAACAGCAGCGCGTGGTTTATCAGCCTGTCACGCTGCAACAGGATTTCCGTAGCTTTGATTTCTTGAGCCCCTGGGAAGGCATGACGACGCTGCCTGGGGATGAGAAAGTGCATTTGAACCGTCTGGAGGGGCCGGCATGAGCCAGAGCCAGGCAATCGCCATTGCGGCCGCAGAGCCCGAGACGGTACGCCACACCATTGAAGGCGACAGCCACACCATCAATTTCGGCCCGCAGCATCCTGCAGCGCATGGCGTGCTGCGACTGATCCTGGAAATGAAGGGTGAGGTTGTGGAACGTGCCGATCCGCATATCGGGTTGCTGCATCGCGGCACCGAAAAGCTGATCGAACACAAAACCTATATCCAGGCGCTGCCGTATTTTGATCGCCTCGATTACGTGAGCCCGATGTGCATGGAGCATGCTTTTGCGCTCGGTACTGAAAGGCTTTTGGGAATCGAAGCGCCGGAGCGTGCGCAGTATATTCGCGTGCTGTTCAGCGAATTGACGCGCGTGCTGAACCATTTGCTGAACATCACAACCTATGCGCTGGATTGCGGCGCCATCACGCCGGCACTTTGGGGCTTTGAGCAGCGCGAGACCTTGCTTGAGTTTTACGAGGCAGTTTCGGGCAGCCATTACCACGCGAATTACTTCCGCCCGGGGGGCGTCGCGAAGGATTTGCCGGCAGGGCTTGAAGACAAGATCGCCGCGTGGGCAAAGAAATTTCCAGAGTTCCTGAAGGATCTGGAAGGCTTGCTCACGGACAACCGCATCTTCAAGCAGCGCACGGTTGATATCGGCATCATGAGTGCGGAACAGGCCATGGCTTGGGGCTTCAGCGGGCCGTGCCTGCGTGCTTCCGGCTGCGCATGGGATCTGCGCAAAAGCCAGCCTTATGATGTCTATGACCGGATGGAGTTTGACGTGCCTGTCGGCACGCGTGGCGATTGCTATGATCGTTATCTGGTCCGCATGCTGGAAATGCGCGAAAGCCTGAAGATCATTGATCAATGCCTGAAGCAGATGAAGCCGGGCCCGATCAAGCTGATGGATAACAAGATCGCACCGCCCCAACGCGGTGAGATGAAGCGTTCCATGGAAGCGTTGATCCATCACTTCAAGCTTTATACCGAAGGCTATCACGTGCCGGCGGGCTCCACCTATTCCGTGGTGGAAGCGCCGAAGGGAGAGTTCGGCGTCTACCTTGTGGCGGATGGCACGAACAAGCCCTATCGCTGCAAAATCCGCGCGCCTGGCTATGCGCATTTGCAGGCGATGGAAGTGCTCTCAAAAGGGCATATGCTGGCCGATGCGGTTTCCGTCATTGGGTCTCTTGATATTGTCTTTGGGGAAATTGACCGGTGAGCGCGCCTGCCCACAAGGAACCAGATAGCTTTGCTTTTGATTCCGAAAGCGAAGCGAAGATTGCGACCATTCTGAAGCGCTATCCGGAAGGCAAGCAGGCCAGCGCGGTGATCCCGTTGCTTTATGTCGCGCAGCGCCAGATGGGGCGCTTGACTCAAAGCGCCTGGGTGCCGCGTGTGGCGATGGATGTGATCGCTGATCGGCTTTCTATGCCGCCGATCCGTGTCTACGAAGTCGCGACCTTCTATTTCATGTTCAACATGAAGCCGATCGGGCGGCATCATTTGCAGCTTTGCGGTACCACGCCCTGCATGCTGCGTGGTTCGGATGATGTGTTGCGCGCCTGCAAGGATGCGGGTGGGCTTAAGGGTGTTGGCGATACCAGCGCGGACGGCCTGTTCACCTTGACGGAAGTGGAGTGCCTGGGCGCCTGCGTGAATGCGCCGATCCTTCAGGTTGATGACGATTACTACGAAGATCTTGATTATGAGAGCACGGTGAAGCTGTTGGAAGCCTTCAAGCGCGGCGAAAGACCGAAGCCCAGCAGCGCCATTGGCCGCACGGCTAGCGCACCGATAGGCGAACAGACCGTTTTGACTGGGCGGGGAGAGGACTGAGATGGCCCTTGCAGATAAGGACCGGATTTTCCAGAACCTCTATGGCCGTCAGCCCTGGAATCTGGCGGCGGCGCGCATGCGCGGTAATTGGGATGGCACGGCGGCGATCATTGCGCGCGGGCGCGATACCGTCATTGAAGAAGTGAAGAATTCCGGTCTGCGTGGACGTGGTGGTGCGGGCTTCCCGACCGGCATGAAATGGTCCTTCATGCCGAAGCAATCCGATGGCCGACCTTCCTATCTGGTGGTCAATGCGGATGAATCGGAACCCGGCACCTGCAAGGACCGCGACATTATCCGCCACGATCCGCATACGCTGATTGAAGGCTGCCTGATCGCCGGTTTCGCGATGGGTGCGCATACTGGCTACATATATATTCGCGGCGAATACTACAATGAAAGCGTGGTGCTGGAAGCCGCGATCCAGGAAGCCTATGACGCTGGACTACTCGGGCGGAATGCAGCTGGTTCGGGTTGGGATTTCGATCTTTACGTGCATCGCGGCGCAGGCGCCTATATTTGCGGTGAGGAAACTGCGCTGATCGAAAGCCTCGAAGGCAAGAAGGGCATGCCGCGCCTGAAGCCGCCTTTCCCGGCGGCGGTTGGGCTTTATGGCTGCCCGACCACGGTGAATAATGTTGAAACCATAGCCGTAGTGCCGGAGATTTTACGCCGTGGGCCGGAATGGTTTTCATCTTTCGGGCGGCCCAAGAATTCAGGCACGAAGATTTTCTGTATCCAGGGCCATGTGAACAACCCCTGCAATGTGGAAGCGGAAATGAGCATCCCGATGCGGGAGCTGATTGAACGCTACGCCGGCGGTGTGCGCGGCGGTTGGGATAATCTGCTGTGTGTCATTCCGGGTGGTTCTTCCACGCCGTTGTTGCCGAAGCACATCTGCGATGATGTGCTGATGGATTTTGATGCGCTGCGCGAACATCGTTCTGGCCTGGGCACCGCGGGCGTGATTGTGATGGATAAATCCACTGATGTGATCAGGGCGGTTGCGCGGCTGGCGGCCTTCTACAAGCATGAAAGCTGCGGCCAATGCACGCCCTGCCGTGAAGGCATGGGCTGGCAGAAGCGCATGATGGACCGCATGGTGGAAGGCAATGCGGAGATCGAGGAAATTGACGTGCTGGAAAACGTCACGCGCCGCATTGAAGGGCATACTATCTGCGCCCTGGCCGATGGTGGTGTGTGGCCCGTGCAGGGGCTGATCCGGCATTTCCGCCCGCTGATGGAAGAACGCATTCGTGAATACAAGCGGCGCCACGCGCTGCCGCAGGCGGCGGAGTAAGCGCCATGGCGAAGGTCACGGTTGATGGCATTGAAGTGGAAGTCCCGAACGGGTCTTCCGTGCTGCAAGCCTGCGAAGCGGCGGGCAAGGAAATTCCGCGTTTTTGCTACCATGAACGCCTGAGCGTTGCGGGCAATTGCCGCATGTGCCTTGTCGAAGTGGAAAAGGCACCAAAGCCTGTCGCGTCCTGCGCCTATCCGGTCATGGATGGCATGAAGGTCTTCACCGATACGCCTGTGGTGCGCAATGCGCGGCGCGGCGTGATGGAATTTATGCTGATCAATCACCCGCTGGATTGCCCAATTTGCGACCAGGGCGGTGAATGTGACTTGCAGGACCAAGCCTATGCCTATGGTCACGACAAATCGCGTTATGGCGAAGCCAAGCGGGCGGTGAAGGACAAGAATATCGGCCCGCTCATCAAAACCGTGATGACGCGCTGCATTCAATGCACGCGCTGCGTGCGCTTTGCCGCTGAGGTTGCCGGCACGCCGGAACTGGGCGGGACCAATCGCGGCGAGAATATGGAAATCGGCACCTATGTGGAAAAGGCGCTGACTTCTGAGTTGTCTGGCAATCTGATTGATATCTGCCCGGTCGGCGCGCTGACCAGCCGGCCCTATGCTTTCGTGTCGCGTCCTTGGGAATTGCGCAAAACGGATGGCATTGATGTGCTGGATGCCGTGGGGGCGAATATCCGCATTGATACGCGCGGCCCCGAAGTGCTGCGCATGCTGCCGCGCATCAATGAGGCTGTGAATGAGGAATGGATGGCCGATCGCGGCCGCTTTTCCTTTGATGGTCTGAAGCGCCGCCGCTTGGATCGGCCCTGGGTGCGCAAGGATGGCCGCTTGGTCGCTGCAAGCTGGGCGGAAGCCTTCGCGGCCATTGCTGCGAAGCTTGCGCAAACGCCGGCGGATCGGATGGGCGCGGTAGCGGGATCGCTCGCGGATGCGGAAAGCGTGCTGGCGCTGAAGGATCTGATGGCGGCTTATGGCAGCGCCAATCTGGATTGCCGGGAAGATGGCGCGGCACTTGATGGCAGCCGCGCGGATTTCTATCGCTTCAACACGACCATCGCAGGCATTGAAGAAGCAGACGCGCTGCTGATCATCGGCGCCGATCCGCGCAAGGAAGCGCCGGTCCTGAATGCGCGCATTCGCAAGCGTTGGGCGCAGGGGCGTTTCCCTGTCGGCTTCATCGGGCCGGCGGGCATTGATCTGACCTATAGCGCTCAGCATTTGGGTGATGAGCCTGCGGCGCTTTCAGCGCTGCTGGATGGGTCGCATCCTTTTGCGGCGACGCTTAAGGCCGCGCAGAAGCCCATGCTGATCCTAGGGCGTGGCGCGATTGCGCGTGCTGATGGTGCGGCGGTGCTTGCGGCGGCATGGCGCCTGGCGGCTGAGACCGGCATGCTGAAGCCCGATTGGCATGGCTTCAATCTGCTGCATCACTTCGGTGGTCAGGTTGGCGCCTTGGAACTTGGCTTCCTGCCAGGGCAGGGGGGTAAGGACCTTGCCGCAATGTTCGGCGGTGGCGTGGATGCGCTGTGGTTGCTGAATGCGGATGGGTTCGATCCGGCGCGCATCCCGGCCAGCACCTTTGTCATCTATCAGGGCCATCATGGGGATGCGATGGCGGCGCGCGCCGATGTGCTGCTGCCCGGTGCGGCCTATACGGAAAAGGACGCGACCTGGGTGAATACCGAAGGCCGGGCGCAACGTGGCTATCGCGCCATTCATCCACCAGGCGAAGCGCGTGAGGATTGGCGCATCATCCGCGCCTTCAGTGAAGGTGTCGGCAAGACGCTGGCCTATAATGATTTGGATGCTTTGCGCGCGCGGATGGCGGGTGTCAGTCCGATCTTCGCACGGATTGGCGAAGTGGCGGCTTCAGGCTGCGCTGATATGGCAGGCCCGCGGGCTGCGATGGCGATGGAAGCCACCCCGTTCCGCCTGCCGATCACGGATTATCACCGCGCCGATGTGATCAGCCGCGCATCGGATGTCATGGCGGAATGTGCCGCAGTCTATGGGCCGCAACAGGCTTTGGCGGCGGAGTAGGGCCATGAGTGAATTTCTTGCCTCCCCCATTGGTGTCTTGGCGCTGACGGTCGCCAAGGCTTTGGCGCTGCTGGTGCCCTTGCTGGTCATGGTTGCCTTCCTGACGCTGGCGGAACGCAAGGTGCTGGCGGCGATGCAGATGCGTCGCGGGCCGAACGTAGTTGGCCCCTTTGGTTTGCTGCAGCCCTTCGCCGATGCGCTCAAGATGCTGCTCAAGGAAACCATTGTGCCGACAGGGGCGAATAAGCTCCTGTTCCTGTTCGCGCCGATGCTGACCTTCATGCTGGCCATGCTCGCCTGGGCGGTCATCCCGGTGAATGATGGCTGGGCGATTGCCGATATCAATGTCGGCATTCTCTATCTTTTCGCGATCTCATCGCTTGGCGTCTATGGTATCATCATCGCGGGTTGGGCCTCCAATTCGAAATATGCGTTCCTCGGCGCGCTGCGTTCCGCCGCGCAGATGGTGTCCTACGAAGTCAGCATGGGCTTTGTGATCGTGACCGTGCTGCTGTGCGTGGGCTCGCTCAATCTGAATGCCATTGTGAAGGCGCAGGAGAATCTCTGGTTCTTCATCCCGCTTTTCCCGATGTTCGTGATCTTTTTCATCTCGACCTTGGCCGAGACCAATCGCGCGCCGTTTGACTTGCCGGAAGGCGAAAGTGAATTGGTGGCGGGCTTCTTTGTTGAATATAGCAGCATGTCCTTCGCGTTATTCTTCCTTGGTGAATACGCGAATATGATCCTGATGGCGTCGCTGACCACCATCCTGTTCCTGGGTGGCTGGTATCCGCCATTGGCGATTGAACCCTTCACCTGGATACCGGGCCCGATCTGGTTCGTGCTGAAGGTCTGCTTCCTGCTGTTTGTCTTTATCTGGGTGCGGGCGACCTTCCCGCGCTACCGCTATGACCAGCTGATGCGGCTGGGTTGGAAGGTGTTTCTGCCTTTCAGCCTGATTTGGTTGGTGATTACTGCGGCGGTTCTGAAACTCACCGGCTGGCTGCCGGCTTGATGGGACGCTGAACATGGCTTCTCTCGATCGCGTCGCACGCAGCC
>JBPCSO010000016.1:0-58417 GCA_051007055.1 Roseomonas sp. | reverse complement strand
GAAGTGCAGGATGCGCTGGCGCCGGAAGCGGTGCATGGCGAAAGCCTGGGCGGGCAGGAATATGAAAGCTTCATCGCCGAAGGCAGCGCCGATTTCGCTTGGCCGATGCCAGGCGATGAATGGGATGCCATTACGCTGAATTATACATCAGGCACCACGGGCAAACCGAAAGGCGTTGTCTATCACCATCGCGGCGCCTGCCTTTTGGCAACTGGCAATGTGCTTTCCGCCGGCATGGGCAAGCATCCATCCTATTTGTGGACGCTGCCCATGTTCCATTGTAATGGCTGGTGCTTTCCCTGGACCGTAACGGCGCAGGCTGGCTTGCATGTGTGTCTCCGCGCCGTGCGCGGCCCCGATATGTGGCGGCTGATGGCGGAACATGCGGTCAGCCATATGTGCGGCGCGCCGATTGTGATGGCGACCTTGCTGGCGACGCCTGCTGCCGAGAAACGCGCGCTGATTTATCAAGTGCAATTCGTGGTGGCTGGGGCGCCGCCGCCTGAGGCCGTACTCGCCGCCATGAAGGAAGCGGGCTTCGCGGTCTGCCATGTCTATGGCCTGACGGAAGTCTATGGCCCAGCGGTAGTGAATGAATGGCATGGCGAATGGGATGAGAAACCCTCGCCGGAACAAGCCGCGCTGATGGCGCGCCAGGGCGTGCGCTATCTGGCGCTTGAAGGGCTTGATGTGATGGACCCCGAAACCATGCATCCTGTGCCCGCTGATGGCACGACGATGGGTGAGGTGATGATGCGCGGTAATGTTGTGATGAAGGGCTATTTGAAGGATGCCGCCGCCACGCAATCCGCCTTTGTCGGTGGGTGGTTTCATACCGGTGACCTCGCGGTGAAATATCCGGATGGGTATATTCAGCTCAAGGATCGGTCGAAGGATATCATCATCTCCGGCGGGGAAAACATCAGCAGCATTGAAGTTGAGGATGCGCTTTACAAGCATCCCGCCGTTGCCGTGGTGGCGGTGGTGGCGAAACCCGATGAAAAATGGGGTGAGACACCCTGCGCCTTTGTGGAATTGAAGCCCGGCATGACGGCAGCGCCTGAAGAACTCATCAATTTCGCGCGCCAGCATTTGGCGGCCTTCAAACTGCCGCGCCATATTGTCTTCGCGGAATTGCCGAAAACCTCGACCGGGAAAATCCAAAAGCATGTGCTGCGCGCTCAAGCGCGGGCGCAGTAGGAAGCAGCTGATCATGCAGGAATTTCATGGGGTTTTCCCCTATCTGGTTTCGCCCGTGGCACCCGATGGCACGGTGCTGGAAGCGGAATTGCGCCGGCTGGTGGATCATTTGATTGCATCCGGCGTGCATGGGCTGACGCCCTTGGGCAGTACGGGTGAGTTTGCCTATCTGGATTTGGCGCAACGGCGGCGGATTGTGGAAATTGTCGTCTCCCAAACTGCGGGCCGCGTGCCGGTGGTGGCGGGTGTCGCCGCGACCACGATTGCGGATGCTGAACGCCAGGCGTGCGATTACGCGGCGATTGGTGCGGATGGCATTCTGGCCATTCTGGAAGCCTATTTTCCCTTGAATGACGCCGCGGTGGTTTCCTATTTCACCGCGATTGCCGATGCTACTGAACTGCCGACGGTGCTTTATACCAATCCGAATTTTCAGCGTTCTGATCTTTCCCTTCCGGCGATTGAAAAGCTTTCGCACCATCCACGCATTTGCCTGATTAAGGATGCCTCCACCAATACCGGGCGCTTGCTATCCATCCTGAACCGTACGGAAGGCCGCATCGGTGTTTTTGCGGCCTCCGCCCATATTCCGGCGGCGGTGATGATGATTGGCGGCAAGGGCTGGATGGCGGGGCCAGCTTGCGCCATTCCCCGCGAAAGCGTGCGGCTTTATGAGCTTTGCCGCGCCGGGCGCTGGGATGCGGCCATGGCGCTGCAACGCGCGCTATGGCGGGTGAATGAATTGTTCGCTGCGCATTCCCTCGCCGCCTGCATCAAAGGGGCTCTGCAAATCCAGGGCTTCGCGGTGGGTGACCCGATCCTGCCGCAGGCACCACTTTCGCCCGAAGGGCGCGTGGCTGTCGAAGCCGCGCTCAAGCTGGCGGCGGATGCCTTCGCCGCCGCGCCCGAAACCTGAGCGCGTGAGCATTCCGCAAAAGCGCCTGCCCTTCATCCTGGGCGCCATGGCGGCCATTGGGCCGTTTTCGATTGATATGTATCTGCCAGCGCTGCCAATGCTGGGTGAGGCCTTGGGCAGCACAGCCGGCGCGGCGCAGGCAAGCCTTGCGGTGTTTTTTCTTGGCATGGCGCTGGGGCAAATCTTCTACGGTCCAATTGCGGATCGTTACGGCAGGCGCCTGCCATTATTCATCGGGCTTGGCGTTTACACCGTGGCTTCGCTGATTTGCGCGCTCGCGCCGAATATCGAAAGCCTGATCGCGGCGCGGCTGATGCAGGCGCTTGGCGGTTGCACGGGCATGGTGATCTCCCGCGCGGTGGTGCGCGATGTTGCGGATGAACGCGGCGCGATCCGCCTGATGGCGAAGCTGATGCTGGTAATGGGTGTGGCGCCCATCATCGCGCCCATTATCGGCGGCGCGCTTTTGGGCGTGATTGGCTGGCGCGGGATATTCCTGTGTCTTGCGGCTTACGGCGCGATTTTGCTGTTGGTGATTGCACTTTTCCTGCCTGAGACTCTACCCGCCGAACGCCGCCGACGTGATGGCTTTCGCCAGGTTCTTGGCGTCTGGCGGCGCTTATTGGGGGATGGCCATTTCATGGGCCACGCGCTGGCAGGCGGCCTCGTGATCGGGGGGATGTTTGCCTATATCACTGGGTCGCCTTTCGTGTTCATGGGTTTGCATGGCGTGCGGCCAGGAGAATACGGATTCTACTTCGGTGCCAATGCCATTGGGATTATGCTGGCAGGGCAAATCACTGCACGGCTCGTGGATCATGTACCACCTGCGCGGATGCTCAACATTGCAGTCAATATAAGTGCTTTGTCAGGCCTCGTGCTGCTTGGTGTCACCACCATGGGGGTTTGGGGCTTTGCCGCGATTGTCGCCACACTTTTTGTTTATGTGTCCATGATCGGCGCAGTAATGCCGCTGACTGCCGCGCGCGCCATGGCGCCGCATGGCGCGATTGCGGGCAATGCTTCGGCGCTCATGGGCACGCTGCAATTTGGCGCGGGTGCGTTGGCCGGTGTGGCGCTGGGCGCACTGCAGGATGGTACTGCGTTGCCTATGGCACTGGTCGTGGCGCTTTGCGGCGCGGGTGGTTGGTTGGTGCGGCGCTTTTTGGTGAGATAAGCGTCAACCCCGTCACGTCATTTTCTTCCCCAGCGTCCAACCGCCATCCACTGTCAGCACCGCGCCGGTGGTGAAGGAGCTTTCCTCGCTCGCCAGGAACATCATGGCATTGGCCACTTCATGGGTTTCGCCGGAACGCCCCATGGCGTGAAGCTCCTGAATCTTCCGCGCGACATCTGCATCCTGGAAATAGCGTTCCGTCATCGGCGTGCGGATCACGCCAGGTGCCACCGCATTCACGCGAATGCCACGCGGCGCCAATTCCATCGCCAACGCCTTGGTGAGCCCCACCACCGCATGCTTGGACGTTACGTAAGCCACCCGTTCAGGTGTCGCCACCAAGCCAAGGGTGGAGGCGATATTCACAATCCGCCCAGGCTTGCCCAGCGCAATCAAGCGCCGCGCGAACGCCTGTGATGGCAGGAAGCTGCCGGTCACGTTGATGTTCATGGTGCGCTGCCAATCGTCAAACGAAAGATCGAGCAGCGGGCTGATTTCACGCACACCGGCACAATTCGCGAGCACGTCTAGGCGCCCCAGCACGGCTTCCGCACCCGTAATGAAATCGCGCACTGCATCGGGATTCACCACATCCAGAACAAAGGCATGTGCTTCGCCATCACGCTTGCGGATATCAGCGGCTGTGGCCTCCACCGCGGCCTTATCAATATCGGCGATTGCGAGCCGCGCGCCTTCTTCTGCGAAAGCGATGGCCAGTTGCCGGCCAATGCCGCTGGCGGCACCGGTGATCAATACGCCTTGATCCTGGAACCTCATTTGCGTTCTCCCTAAATGTTATGCCGCGATCAAATCAGCGGCTTTTTCGGCAATCATATTGGTAGCGGCATAGGTATTGCCGGAAACCATCGTGGGCATGCAGGAAGCATCCGCTACGCGCAGCCCCTCAAGCCCGATCACCTTCATGGAAGCAGGGTCCACTACCGCCATGGGATCAATGCCCATTTTGCAGGACCCGATCGGGTGATAGGTGGTGGAACCCGTGGCGCGCGCATGCGCCATCCATTCATCATCGGTTTGCACCGCGGGGCCTGGGAAATTTTCGGCAACCACGTGATCCGCCAGCGGGCGTGTTTGCAGAAGCTGGCGCATGTATTTCATCGCTGCCAGCAGCGCATCGCGGTCCATCTGATCCTGCAGATAATTCGGCTGGATTTCCGGCTTGGCGCGCGGGTCTGCCGAAAGCGCCTTCAGCCAGCCCTTGCTTTCTGGGCGCAGCTGAGAACAGCCAAGAGTCATGCCCGCCTGCGTATCAAGTTCGGTCACGCCATAACGCCCGGTCGGGTAGCTGGCTGGCGCGAAGTAAAGCTGCATGTCTGGTGTTGCCAAGCCTTCACGCGTTTTCATATAGCCGCCGGCATGGCTTGGGCTTGCCGTCAGCAGGCCCTTGCGCGTGAAGGCATAGCGCAGCACCTCAATCGCCAAACGCAGACCACGGGATCGTTCATTGAGCGAACCTGCACCCTTCACCAAAGCCGAAACGCGCACCGCGTAATGGTCGCGTAGATTCTTGCCGACCCCTGGCAGCGCATGGACAACATGAACGCCAATGCCAGACAACCATTCCGGATCACCAACGCCCGAGATTTGCAAAAGCTGCGGCGTATTGATCGCACCACCCGCAAGGATCACATCCCGCCGCGCGCGAATGGTGATGGGCGCGCCCCCTTCCTGCGTATAGCGAATGCCAACCGCGCGCTTGCCTTCAAAGACAATCGCTTCCGCCAGCGCGCGCTGGATCAGCTTCAGATTTGGGCGCGACAGGGCAGGGCGCAGATAGGCATCAGCCGGGCTCCAGCGTCGGCCACCGCGCATCATTTGCTGATAGAGAAACGTGCCTTCCTGATCGCCTGAATTGTAATCCGGCGTGCGCTTCAGCCCCAGTGCCTCATTTGCTGCCATATAAGCTGCTGAAAGCTCATGCGGGTCGCGCTGATCTTCGATGGAAAGCGGCCCGTTATTGCCGCGCACGGCGGGATCGCCGCCACCATTGCCGCGGGTTTCCGCGCGCTTGAAATAGGGCAGCACATCATCCCAAGCCCAACCACGGCAACCAAGCTGCGCCCACATATCGTAATCGGCGGATTGGCCGCGCACATAAAGATGGCCATTGATGGAACCCGAACCCCCCAAAACCTTGCCGCGCGGGAAGGGGATTTTCCGATTGTCAATATAGGGACCGGGCGCGGTTTCATAACCCCAATTCAGTTTCGGGTTATAGACGGTCTTGTTGAAGCCGGCCGGGATTTTGATGAAGATGTTATTGTCCTTGCCGCCCGCTTCCAGAATGGCGACGCTATTCTTGCCCGAAGCGGTCAGCCGATTGGCCAGCACGCAACCCGCGGCACCGGCGCCCACAATCACATAGTCGAATTCTTCCATGGCGATTTCCCCTCAACCTTTTGGGGAAGGCTAGGCCGAGCCTCGCCAAGGGGGAAGGGCTAATCCTCTTCTTCTTCCGGCGTGACGGCGGCTGGAATCGCGTAAGCCTCGGTCATCCAGCGGCCCAAATCCACCTGCCGGCAGCGATCGGAACAAAAGGGGCGCTGGTCGGGCGCCGGGGCGCGGCCACAAATCGGGCAGCGCTGGCGGCGCGGTTTTTTCTCAGTGTCAGTCACGCGGCACCTCTCGTATCTGTGCTGCGCCTGATGTCACGCCCCGCAATTCCAGCCCATGACCGGTAAGCGCGGCGTATTCTTGCAGCGCCCCGGGCAGGTCGCGCAAGCCAGCAATCACCTCTGGCCGCGCTTCGAGCATGAGGCGCTGAACGGGGCGTGCCGCGGCATCACGCGCTGCCTGGCGCAAGGCAGCCAAGCCTTCCGCCAAGGGCGTGTTCAGGATTTCGGCCAAGGGCGGGTGGATCCGGTCGCGCACAATCTCAACCAACCCAAGCCCGGTCACCCCGACAAGCCGCGCCAGTCTGTCGGGCGCCAGCGCGGCACGCAGAGGTTCAAGCAAGGCTTGGCGGCGCTTGGCGGAAAGCCCCGCCACATCCAGCAAAATCGCACCCGAGAGATTGCGCAACCGGATCTGCCGCGCAATTTCCGGCAGCGCTGTTTCATTGAAGCGCGCCAAGCCATCGCCAGCGCCGCCGCTATCCACATCAAGCGCCGTCAGCGCGCGTGTGGTCTGGATATGCAGCACGCCGCCGCCCGGCAAAGGCACGGCGCTTTCGGATAAGGCCGCGAATTCGCCCTCAATCTCCTCGTCGAACGCTGCCCCATGCTGCGCCTGCACCCGATCACCAAGCGCCGGGCGCAGCCGCGCCACAAGCGCTGCGCCTGAAACGCGAATCACAACGTTGGGATAACGTGTGGCCAAGCGTTCTGCTGCACATGGCCCGCGTGCCACCAGCCGTGGCGCCCCTGATGGTGCAGCGGCGATCAGCGCGGCTTCCGTATCCGTCAGCAGGGCGGAAAGCCTTGGCCCCTTGCCCCCCTGCGCGGCGCGCGTCACGCGCAACCCCAAAATCTGCCCTTCCTGCACGGCCTGTTTGATTGGCTGGCGCGGTGCGCTCGCCGCGCTTTCTGGCAGGAAGCCCGTTTCATTGTCCGCCAGCGCCACAAAGGCGCCCGACATGGCAGCCGAGATCGCCACCACGCGCCCGCGATGAAGATCACCCACCCCATCAGGCCGCGCGGGGCGTTCCACCCAGGCTTCCACCAGTAGCCCACCCAGCAGCAGCGCGGTCCGCACCTCGCCCGGCGAAGCCTCGGCCAGGATCAGGGCTTCAGCCATCCGATCCCTCGCAGCATTTGCGCGGTTTCAAACAAGGGCAGGCCGACCACATTGGAATGGCTGCCCGAGATGAAGCGCGTGAAAGCCTCTGCCCGGCCCTGGATGGCATAGGCGCCGGCCTTGCCCTGCCATTCGCCAGAAGCGATGTAGTCTTCCATCTGCGCTTCGGTCAGGCGCTGGAAGGTGACGTTGGTTTGGACCAGCCGCTGAACGCGCCGCCCATCCGGCAGCGCCAGCACCACGCCCGTGGTCACGCAATGCCGATGGCCGGACAGCAGCGTGAGGCAGTGCCGTGCCTCGGCCTCAGTCTCACCCTTGGGAAGGATGCGCCGCCCAACACTCACCACGGTATCGGCAGCCATAATCAAGGCACCTTCGGCCAAGGGCAGCGCTGCTTCGGCCTTGGCCAACGAAAGCCGGGCGGCCAAGGCGCGCGGCTGTTCGGCCTTCAAAGGCGTCTCATTAATATCAGTCGCGATCACCCGCGCAGGCGTAATGCCAAGCCGCGCCAGCAAATCCAGGCGGCGGGGGCTGGCGCTCGCCAATACCAGCGGCCAGCGCGCGGCATCCATGGGCGGGGGGTTACTTGAAGCGGAAGGTGATGCGGCCCTTGGTCAGATCATAGGGCGTCATTTCAACATTGACGCGATCGCCGGCCAGCACGCGAATGCGGTTCTTGCGCATCTTGCCGCTGGTATGCGCCAGAACAATGTGCTCATTATCCAGTTTCACGCGGAACATGGCGTTGGGCAGAAGCTCAACCACCTGGCCGCTGAACTCCATCATATCTTCTTTGGGCATCGGGCCTCATGGGAAAGGCGCGCGGGGCGCGCGGGTGTTACAATCCGGCGCAAAATGATCCCATGCCAGGGCGGGGTCAAGCGTGATCCTGGCATGGCGATGATTTTGGCGTGAATTCAGGGCGAAAGCCCTATTTCGTGAGGGCCACCGTGTAATCCGCTTCGGTCTTTTCGCGCATTTCGGCTTCCGTCACGCTGGGCGCGAGTTCCACCAGCTTCATGGCCGCAGGGCCGCGCCGGGCGATTTCAAAAACGCCAAGATCGGTGATCACCATATCCACCACGCGGCTGCCAGTCAGGGGCAGGCCGCATTGCTTGAGCAGCTTGGGCTTGCCGCCAGCGGTATGTTCCATCAGCACAATCACGCGCTTGACGCCGGCCACCAGATCCATGGCGCCGCCCATGCCCTTCACCATTTTACCGGGGATCATCCAATTGGCCAGGTCGCCATTTTCCGCCACCTGCAAGGCACCCAAGATGGAAAGATCAATATGCCCGCCGCGGATCATCCCGAAGGATTGCGCGGAATCGAAGAAGGAACTGGTCGGCAACTGAGTAATCGTCTGCTTGCCGGCATTGATCAGATCAGCATCTTCTTCACCTTCATAAGGGAAGGGGCCAAGGCCCAGCATGCCGTTTTCGCTTTGCAGCTGCACATTGAAGCCGGTGGGCACGTGATTGGCGACCAGCGTCGGTATCCCAATGCCCAGGTTCACATAAAAGCCATCTTGCAATTCGCGCGCCGCACGGGCGGCCATTTCATCGCGGTTCCAGGCCATGGTTTTTCTCCTTATCCCTGGGACTCGGCGCCGGCCGCGGCGGCGGGCGCGTGCTTGCGGACGGTGCGTTGTTCAATGCGCTTTTCGTAGCCGGGCGGGCAGGTGATCATTCGTTTGACGAAAATGCCAGGCGTGTGGATGTGGTCCGCGTCAATCTCCCCAGGGCGGACCAGGTGTTCCACCTGCGCGACTGTGACGCGCGCTGCCGTTGCCATCATGGGGTTGAAGTTACGCGCGGTCTTTCGATAGACTAGATTGCCTTCATGATCGCCCATATAGGCGTGGATGATGGCAAGATCAGCCACAATGCCGCGTTCCATCACATAGGTCTCGCCATCAAATTCACGCGTTTCCTTGCCCTTGGCGACTTCCGTGCCAACGCCGGTTTTCGTGAAAAAGGCCGGGATGCCAGCGCCGCCGGCGCGAATACGCTCGGCCAAAGTGCCTTGCGGGTTGAATTCAATCTCAAGCTCCCCGGCTAGGTATTGCCGCGCGAATTCAGCGTTTTCGCCGACATAGCTTGAAATCATTTTACGGATCTGGCGGGTTTTCAGCAAAAGGCCAAGCCCCGCATCATCCACCCCGGCATTGTTGGAGACCACGGTCAGGTCCTTCACGCCGGAATCGCGGATGGCTTCGATCAACAGGGTAGGGATGCCCGAAAGGCCGAAGCCGCCGGAATGGATCACCATGCCATCGCGCAGCAGGCCGGTAAGTGCCGCCTTGGCATCCGGATAGATTTTCTTCATGGGCCTTGCCCCCAATGCTTGCCGTTTCGCCTGGACCACTAGCGCCTGATCCGCCCTACGGGAAGGGGACAGGGCCAGCCTTACCGGCACGGGTCAGCCAGGAATTGGGGGGTGGGCGGCTATTCTACCGCGGCGGCATGCTGGCTTGGCGGATCACGCGCGCCCCCCTTGCCGAGCCGCCCCGGTGGCGCTAATACCGCGCCTCTTCCCTTGGGGGGCCATAGCTCAGTTGGGAGAGCGCTTGAATGGCATTCAAGAGGTCAGGGGTTCGATTCCCCTTGGCTCCACCAATGGAGGAAGTAACTACTTGATCAGACATAGTAATTTCTCCTTATTGGCTACCGGCGTGCAGGCCGGTAGCCAATTCTGTTTCAGGGATGTTCTTTTTTCGGCGTGCCAAGCCGAGTGACAGCAGCGCGCGCAAGCCGATTTTGGTTTGCGTCTTTCGTGTAGCGTTCAACCTCCTGAAGCGTCGCGTGACCAGTAATGCTGGCGATCTCATGCGGCGAGCATCCCGCCTCCGCCAACCGCCGCGCCGTAGCCTTGCGCAGCCCGTGCGGCGAGAGTCCCTTCGGCAATCCAGCCTTGTCGCAGCACCAGGTGAACCAGTTATAGAAGGCGTTGCCGGATGCGAATGGCCGCCCCTGTTCTGTCATTAGGAAGGCCAGGTGATCCATCGGCAGCGTGTCTAATTCGGCACGCAAGTCGGGGTGGATCGGCAGTGCCATGGGCTTGCCGGTCTTTTGCTGGGTCACGGTAATGCAGCCGGCGCGGATATGCTGGGGACCAAGCCGGATCACATCTCCCCGGCGCTGCCCCGTGTAAAGCAGCAACATCAGCGCCAGCCGCGCGCGCGTGCCAGGTGCCCAGTGGCCGAGGAATTGGGCGATCTCCCTCTCTCCCCAGGTGGCATAGGGTCGCTTCTGGTAGCGCAGCTTCCGGATATCGCGCATGGGGTTATCGCGCCGCATGCCCTTATCGAAGGCGAATTGGAATAGCTGGCGCAGCACATTGCGCAGCGCATTGGCCTGAGACGGTATATGCTGAAGCCGGGCAATTATTTCCCGCAGGTGGTGCGGCTCCGCCAAGGCCACCGGATGCTTCCCATGCTTGGCAAGGAACCGTTCCAAGTGGCGCTTGTAGTTCTTCTTTGAAGCCGCTGCCAGGCGCAGGAAGTCAGGCGTTTGATACCATTGCGCGGCGAGTGCATCCATCGTCCCCGGTATCGCGCGGGATCCGCCAATGGCAGGCGGTTTGCTCACCTTCGCTGCCTCATAGGCAGCCATGAATTCGGCACTGCCAGGCAGCCCCGGAAGGCGAATGCGGACCCGACCCTTGCGGAAGTAGTGGTAGCGCTTGCCCCCCTTAATGTAGCTGTGTACATGGGGAAACGTGATCTTGATCATGCCACCTGGTCCCATGGGTTGCCTGGGGAAGCACCTTTTAGCCGATCAATAGCCGCGTCCAGATCATGCCGATCCCACCCGCGAAGATTCTCCCCAAGCGGAAGAGGGCCGGGGACTGTCCCTGCCTTTACCAGCGTATCGAGGTAGGAAGGACTGACACCGATGTATGAAGCCGCCATTTCCCTGCGCAGGATGCGCGGCCAATGCGGCAGATCGGGTGCGGCGCGTTTCATGCTGTTAGCAGCATGCTGCTTCTGTCACCGGGGAAGCCATCGGCTGCGCCAACCTCGCAGCCGATGACCCCCAGCCCGCCGTAATTCCCCGGCAGGCTGATATGGCTGGGGCGTGCATGACTCGCCCTTCGCCAATCTCGCGCATGGATCAGATTTGGCCAGTACTGCGTACCGCACCGACAAAGCCGGTAGGTGCGATCACGAAATCATGCAAAACCTTGAAGGCTAAGCCATCAAAATCACTGGTTTCGTGCTGCGTGATTTGGGGCTGCCCATTGGTGCCCTGCAGCGTGACCATCGCCAGCGCTGGCAATTGCAGCGGGCTGGCGAAGAGGAACCAAGGCATGCCGCTCAACCTGGGTTCGACTGCTAGACTCAGCTTGCCCGAAAAGACCGGGCGAGAGCTTTCGCCGACAGCGAGCGACATATCCGAAATTGCCTGTTCCGCCATAGTCTCACCGGCAGGCCCAACCAGGATAATGGCCGGAGCCGCGCCGATGATGTTTCCGCGCGCATCAGTTTGGCCGCGCATAACCCGCCGCCCTTCACTAATGCCGCCAGTGCCCGGCGTGCCGGTCGAAACGTTATTATGCGTGGCGTGGAATAGCGGCAGGCCGTCCGAAAGTGTTGGTCCCCACCCCGCGCCATTCGTCGCAAACATCGAAACGAATTCTGCAGCCTCGGTCGCCACCACTGCACCAGCAACAAGCCGCGCCTGGTCGAAGGCCCCGAGATCATCATTTACCAGCGCTTGGCGGGTGAATTGGATTTGTCGCGCGAAGGTCTGCACCGCGTAACTCTCGCCACGCTCAGCTGGCGGGGCATAGGTGATTCCTGCGCCCTCGGTAATGCGCGCAAGGCTCGGCATCCCCGCCATTTGAAGAAATCGGCCCTGCCTGAAATCTGGTACGCTCCGCATTCCGCAAACCGCGCGCGCCGCACCTGGTGCAACCTCCATCGTGTCCAGGACAATGCGATTGAACGTGCCCGTCAGCAGCAAAGGGAAATCACTGGTCGAAAGCGCCGCCGCGATGCGCCGCGCCGGACTGGCGTATCGCATGGAGCGATCTCCGCCGCGTTCCAGCATTTCCGCCGCGAGATCGGCCAACGACATATGTGCAAAAGGCCGCGCCGCGTCGGATGGGGCGCGGCCTGTGGCGCGTGCCACCAGCGCTTCCGTCATGTAGCTGCGCAGCGCTTTGGGGTCGGCATAGCCGCCGCCGATAACTTGGCCGGGCAAAACAGGGCGCGGGGAGTGTGCGGCCACGCGCTCAAGCGCCGCTTCGAGCGCCGCTTCGCGCGTGGCGCCAGCCTTGAATTGCGTGAGGATAAAGTCGCTGCCAAGGCCATTGCGCCCGGCGATACCTTCAAGCTCGTCAACACTCGCTTGCAGTGTTTGCGCCGCCTGCGGCGCAGGTTGATTCTGGGTTTGCATGGTCGTCCTTTCGGTAAGCCGGAAGCGGTTCGGCGTGTTGCGATAATGGGCCGCCGCCGCCAAGCGTGGCGCGGTTTGCCCGAGGAATTCGGATGGAAGAATGATGCGGTCCGCCAAGCCCCAGGCCACCGCCGCTTCAGCATCAAACCAGGTTTCGGCGCGCATCGCGGCCATCACTTCTTCAAGCGGCTTTGTGCTTCGCGCGGCATAGGCTTTGGCGTATTGGGCATTCACTTGGTCGAGGTTTTCGGCAAGCTTACGATGATCTTCTGCCGCCCCGCCACCAAAGGCGTTGACGTCATGAATCATCAGAAACGCATTTTCGGCCATCAGGATTTCATCACCCGCCATGGCTATCAGGCTGGCAGCGGATGCGGCCAATGGGTCTATGATGACAGTCTTCTTGCCCTGGTGCCGTTGCAATGAATTGAAGATGGCCAAGCCCTCAATCGCCGATCCGCCATAGCTGAAGATTCGCAGCGTAAGCGGCGCAGCCGGGGGCAGCGTGCGCAGCGTCTCCGCCAATTTCGCGGCGGTAATTTCTGCGCCAACATCGCCGAACAGATCAATGGTCATGGCGCCGCGCGCCTGGGGGAGGGGTTCAAGCATTGCCGAAACGCTCCGGCGGAAGCGCGTGTAGCGGATGATCGGCAACCACCTTCTCCAGCGCAGCATCGGCGCGGGCGCGGGTGATTTCTTCCTCCGCCGCCACCTGGTGCGCCATTTGCCCCGCAAGGTGGGCAAGGGCCTGCCAAAGATGCGAAGGAAGCTTTGCCTTGAAACCGTTTCCCCCAATCATGAGAGCGATTTCGCCAGCGCCGGTAACGAGGAGGCCGTGATGATCTTGGCGTTGCTGCACAACGATCTGCGGCACCACCGTGACCAGCGCGACGGCATCGCCGGGCTTGGGGACAGGGGGGGAGTCAGTGAGCGGCTGGAGCGGTTTGGTCATCAATCACCTCTGCGGCCATATTCCGCAGCGCGTGGCGAAAGTCAGGGGGTGAAACCCAACCAAAATGGCCGAGGTTTTCCCCCCTATGATTCCATTAGGTTTTTTTCGATTTCTGGGCTTCCTTCAGCCACTCATGGGCAGCCTCTCGATTTCAGGTGTCGCTCGGCTTCCTTCAGCCACGCATGGGCAGCCTCTCGGTTCCAGGTGTCGCCCGGCACCTGGTCCTCCTTCAGGCCAAGATTTTTCAGCTTAGCGATGATCTTGGGCAGGAGTACATCAAGCCAATCATGCCAGGTGCCTTTGAATTCATCCCCACTTCTCGTGCTTTTCGGTTCCTCCCCGTCGTAGGTTTTCCGGAACAATACGGCCAGCTTCTTGAAGAGGAAGGCTTGTTCTTCTTGGCGTGACGGTCGCCCACCTCGGGACTTTGGCAAGCTGGCAACTGCGGCCTGCCCGGACCGGGCTATGGCGGCGAGGGCATCCACCCCAGCCAAGGCGCGCGCAAGTGTGTGCTGATCATCCAGCAAGCCTCGCGACTCAGAAAGTTGAAGCTGGCCCTTTGCCGTTATGTCCGCGATGACTTCTGGCGCCAGATTGGCCGTCGCATTGAACCAGTCTTTGCGATTCCGCATTTCAGGCAGCGCGCCAAGGGCCATCAATTCCTGATAGGCGTCCCACTTCGGATTAAAGATCATATTCCGAACATGTGGTTTTCCCGCACCAAAGGAACTGACATGAGCAACCAAGCCGCCCTTTCGATCAGCACCAAGTGCCAAGTAAAGACGTTCAAGCGCGTCATTCAGCTTTTCAACATAGTCTTCCAACTGCTTATTGGTCGGGGCTTCTTTTAATTGACTGGCGACTATAACATACCAACGTGCCATTTCCTGCAAAAAATCAGGAAAGCCAACGTGCCAGGCATCTTCACTGGATTTTTTGGGTGGTTTAACCTTCTTCATGATTTCCTTCATGATTTCGGCGATTTCCTGTGCCGTGAATTCCACCTTGGGCAATTCATAAAAGCCATCCGGGCCGAATTTCGCCTTGCGATAGGTGCTCATTCTTCAATCCTCCAATATGCAGGCAGGCGCGCGCATGGCGCTTTGCGCCGCTGCCTCACATCATTGATTCAGGGTGCGCCATGGCGCGCGGGATCAGCCGCGCGCCTTTTCCATTGCGGCCAATGCCGCCAACCATTCCGGGGAAGGGGCGGGCGTGTCTGGAATGCTGCGCCCGCAATACTCTTGAAGCGCTTCGCGCCGCGCATCCGCTTCCATATCGGTGAACCATCGCGGCGGTTCCCGATCCAGCACCGCGCGCAATTCTTCGGCGCGTGCATTCAGTTGCACCGCCAACCAGGTGATTGCCTCTTCCGTGCCGGTCCCGCGCTGATCAGGGTTGATGCAGGTCAGGTCCGATAGAATCGCCGTCATATGCGCGATGGGGCGGACGAATTTCTCTAGCGTGCAATCATTCACGAACACGGGCGCTTGCCGCGCTTGCTTTGCAGGCTTCCGGCGGGGCGCTGATTTACCGGGCTTCTTACGGTATGGCGGCGAATTCGCCGGACGTGGCGAAGGCATCGCCGGGGGCTTGCCTGCGGGCGGCGATGCACCTGGTTCGAGGAAGGCTTCCGGCGCTTGGCCAGACGGATTCAGGGCGGTAGATTGGCTATCAGCCATGGGTCACGATCTCCTTCGAAGGTCGTTCTGTGGTTAGGGCCTCGGGGGCGTGTCCAGCGTCTCCGGGGTCCGAATTGATGCGTAGCCCAGACGCGCGGCGGCCTGCAAGTCGTTTCAGCAACATGCAGAATCCCTGTATGTTGTGCTGACTGGTTCCGGCAGGCGCAGCCGGTCACGTTCCACCCCCACAACGCCTTCGCCGTGAAGCTCTTCCAGCGCCACGCCAACCATCAGCGCAGCCCGCCACGCGATACGCTCCACCTGGTCTTCGGGTAGTGCCTCCTCCCGGCTGGCGCAGCCTGCCGCCTGGAAAGCCGCCGCAATGGCCCAGGCCGCGCTACAGGCCGGGGGAGGAATTGCCGCGGCAGCGGCCGATGGCAGGGGCGGAATGGGTGGGAGCTTGGGCAAGATAGGCCGCCGCCCAGGGTCAACATTGGCCGCAATCCAGGCGCGGCCAGCTTCGGCATTGATGCGCCCGTGCGGCGTGACCGGGAGGCCAAGCCGTACCATCTGCGAAATCCTGGAAGGTGATAGCCCGACCAGCCGGGCAAAGTCGCCCTTGGTGATTTCCATAGCCGTGTTCCTTTCTGCATTTCAGTCTCCCCGCTTTTGCGGGATGAGATAGGATTTGAGTGATTCACTTAAACGATTGAAAATTGAGCGTTGCCGCCTGCTGCGCACTACCAACCTCGGGCGCGCTAGCTGCCCGCATACGGACTGCGCCGGGAAGGACCCGCAGGGGTGGAGGGTGGAGGGTGGGTGGAGGGTGTTTGGGCATAACATCACCGCGCATCCGGGCGGGCGCGCACGCGTCATGCGCGCGCGCGTGGGCGTTCATAGCGTTTTACCCGCCACCCACCCTCCACCCTCCACCCTCGCTGCCGTTTTCATCGGGACGTTCAACCCAATGCCCGAGACCTTTTGGGCGCCTTTGACGGTTTTGTATTGGCAGCCTGGGGTACGTTCCAGAAAGCCGCGTAGCCTTTTGCTGTCGCCCGCGTGTTCCCCGTTCTCTGCCGCCCATTCGCGATAATCACTCAGCAGCCAGGCCGGTTTGCTTTCGAGGTGCGGCGCGATGATGCACCGTTCTTTCAACCATCGCCCCATAACGTCCTGAGCGTCGAAGTAGTCGCGCGTTGCCTCCGTCACCGCGTTAGGGCGGATCAGCCCATGCCGTTGCCAATCGCGGCAGCCTTCAATCATCCAGGCCAGAATGCCGGGCCATTCCGCCCGTAGCTTCTGCGCAAGATCGGGATCAGGATCGGCGGGCCGATGATTGAAGGGGACCATCAGGAAGCGCCGACGCATGGCTTCATCCACATTGCGCAGGCCGGGCTTGTGGTTGCCCGCAACCGTCAGCTTGAAGGCGGGCGTGAAGGTGAAGAAGTCCTGCCGCATGAAGCGCGCGGTGATCTTGTCGCCACCTGTCAGCGCCTTGATTTTGGCTTCAGCCCATTGCCGCCCTTCTTCCGTCTCACTTGCAACGACCATGCGCGCACCGCGCATCATCGCAATGTCTGCCGGGTGCCTATCACTCTGCGCCGCGTGAAAGGCGTCTAGCGGTGCCTGAGCGGCATAGTCGCCCATGATGGCCGCAATGGTATTGAGGAAAACTGATTTCCCATTGCCGCCACCACCATGCAGAAAGAGCATGGCATGCTCCCGCGTGCTACCTGTCAGGCAGTAGCCGGACCATTGGCGCAGGAAGCGCACCAGGTCTTCATTCCCCCCCGTTGCCTGTTCCAGAAAGCGCAGCCATGTAGGGCAAAAAACTGAAGCGGAAGGCGCAATCGCCGTTGCCTTGGTGATGTATTCGTCAGGGCGTGATGGCCGCAGTACGCCGCTGCGCAGATCCACCGTGCCGCCTGGTGTGCCCAATAGCCATTCGTCAAGGTCAAGTTCACGAATCTGAATGGCGAGCGGGCCGCGCATAGCGAAGGTTTCCACCCCTCGGCAAAAGCTGACCGTTCCGCTCTTGGTGCGAGTCTTCTCCTTCTCCCCCCGGTTTTGCCGGTGCACGAGGTTGCGTGCCCATGTCAGGGCCAACCCCTTCGCGGCGCTGCGCCAGATGGCACCATCCCAGCGCAACCAGGTCGCGGACTGTTCCACATGGCGCAGCCGATCCGCATTGATCCGCTCAAAGACACGCGCCACGCCATCTTCCGACCATTCCTCAATCTCAGGCTCCGGCGCCTCATCAGCCGCGTCAGGCTTGGCGGGTGTTTTGGCTTGTGGTGCTTTTCTTGGTGCTGGTGGCCGCCGCGTGCTGGCAGGCTGCCAGCCATTATCGCGCGCGTGGCGGAACAGATAAGCGCGCGTGATTTCTGCCGGACTGGTCGCGTAGCTGCGCCATTTGGCCTCAGTCGCTTTCGGGTCATGGCCGGCACATTGGGCCGACCAATCGAGGAAGAGCGGTCGGCCTGCCTCGCCCAAGGCGTCATAAATGGCAGCGCCGATTGAATGCCAATGCGCCCAATCCAAGCCGCTATTCGGGACCCGCCGCAAAGCCTGCGCAACATCTTCCAGGCTTGGCGCAGGCCATTCAGTGCCTGCGCTGGCGCGGGCTGGCGTGCGTGCTTGCAGGGGCTTGGCAGCCTGGTTCTTGGCCGCGTTTGGCTTGGTTGCCTCTATGCCGCCGTGCCGCCGTATCAGGTCCGCCGCAACATCGAGGAAGGCTTGCAAGTCGGCCAGCTTGGCGCGCGGTAGGTCAGTCGCGGCGGTAGTGTCCAGGCCGCCGCCTTGCCACTCATACTCTGCGCCCGTGTCGGGGTGTCGGCCATAGGCGGCGAATTGATTGCCAGCCCCCAGGATTTCCACCTGCGCCGGAGTGCCATCAGGCAGCGTGAAGCGTGGCGTTGATAACTTGGGGCCAGCGCCATCATCGGCGAAATATGGAATCAGCGTTTTCGGTGCCCTGCCGATTCTGCGCAGTGAATTGCGCCCGACAATCCTTTCACATTCTGCCGCCAATAGCTGCGAAAGGTCATCATCGAGAACATCAATATCAATGGCACGCACCGCGCCGCACCGCACCCCGGTATTGCGCCAGGCGCGCTTGCCCGACCAGCTTGCAATAATCTGCTGATCAATCGGGATGCGCTGCCAGGATGGCAGTAGAGGCCGCTTCCCGTCGAGCGGGATCGGGTCATAGCCTTTGGCGTGAAGCTGAATGCGCAGCGCCGTGATAGGCGCCATTTCCTGCCGCTCACTCATGGCCCTGCCCTCCTGCCTGGTCATCAAGCCGGGCGTGAATGCTGGCGAGCACATGAGACTGAATTCGCGTCAGTGCTGAATGCCCGAGGAGTGATTGCAGGAAGGCGCGTTCATGGTTGCGCAGGCCGGGGCGCAGCAGAAGTGCGGCCACCGCCTTGTGATGCACGGGGTGCGGCCTGGGGGCGGGCTTTGGTTCCGGCCTGGTCGCGCGCGTGGCCATCCTGGGGTTCAGGCTTGGCGCCAATACATCCGACCAAGTGGTACCATGGTCCTTAAGGATACGGGACGCCAGCAGCGCCGCCGCTGCCCGCTCCCCCTCAAAATCGGAGCCGAAACGCCCGGCGATTTTGGCGATGCGCGTGCGCAGTGTGGATGCGTCAGCCATGGCGCCAGCCCCCCCGACGATACCGGATGGCGGGGCGCATGGCCCTTGTCTTTGCGGCCTGCCGTGTTATCTTAGATCGGGTAGCCACTCGGCCAAAAAATCGAGAGAAATCAATTCCCGATTTTCTCAGCTTCGCCAGTCTATGGTATTGTTTTCCTTGGTGAAGCCGCGTCCCCTTGGCTCCACCATCCCGCGCCGCCAGGTTATTTCATCGAAATTTTTGGTGGTGTCTGGAATTTGACATGCGGCAGCATGCCACTTGTGATCAGGCTTTCTAGAGCGATGTGAGCGGCATTCGCCCAGGTGAACCTTGAACGAAGGATTCCGCTTGCCTTAAGCGCGTTCTGACGCCATTGCGGGTAGTCCCTCACCATCTCTTGCATCTTGTCGCCAAGGTCATCCACATCTGCCTCAGCCCAGCGGCCCAAATCTCCGTCATGGTCTGTCAAAAGGCGGTGAAGCTCCGGATCTTGTCTCGGTACCAGATTATGGCGAACCGGCATGAACAGACCTTCCAGATGGCTAAGAAATTCTGTTTGCCCTGAATAATTCGTAGCAATGGCGGGCAAGCCCGTGGCCATAGCCTCAATCAAAGGAAGGCCCCAACCTTCGGCGCGGCTTGGGAAAACAAAGGCATCGGCCATATTGTAGATGACGAACAGATCCTCTTGTGACGCTACGCCGGTCAACAGCCGAATATTTGGCGCGTTGTAGCTTTTCACGAAATCAAGAAGCATCGCGCCTTTGCGTTTCTCATCAATGTAGTAATCCCCCTTGATGAGCAATTCTACCTTGGGGTTCTTGCCGAAAGCTTTCACAAACGCGTCGAGAAGCTGCGTATAGCCCTTTCGTTCCTCAAACTTGCCAAGCATCAGGAAACGAAATTTCGTGGGTGATTGTGCTTGATTCCATGGGCGACAATGGGGATGGTAAAGTTCTGCATCCACCCCTTCCGGCACAACCGTTACTTTGGTGGCCGGTAGGCCATGGGCCAACAGAATATTTCTGGCCCACGCGCTAGGAGCCCAGACAAGGTCCGCGCGGTTCAGCCAGTTAATGTAAACAGGCGTGAGCTTATCATTTTCAAAAATTGCCCAAACCACATTGCGCCCCTTGGTCTTGATTGCCTTCGGCTCCATGAAGCCGAGAAACCAGATATTGATGTCATTGTGGGCTGAATTCCGAACCAGATTTTCGACAGATTGCGGGTTAGTTATGTCGTATTCGACAGTTACCGTCGCCAGAAACGAAAATTTATACAACTGATCGCAAAGGCCTGCGTAATGGGTACCAAAACCAAGGATATTCCTTTGGCCAATCACATTGATCTTCATCCCCAAAATCTCCCTGCATAGAACCAAAATCATTCCTAAAGCGCATAAACGCTTTGAGTCACTGTATGATGCGCGATACGCCCGCAGTGTCGCCCTGCAAAGCTTTTTCTGCGGCAACCTTACCCCGGCTGAGCCGCCATATGATCCTTTGGGGCAGACCGCGGCGTCAACTGGACCACCCAACATCCCTCAATCTTTCTGGATGATGACGTTACAGCTTGGCTTGTGTGTGTGTTTCACTGCGGCCACCGAAGCAGCCATCAAAGGGGCATTTCTTGCTTCGTAAGGGTTCGAATGGTTCGGCCCGCCCAATTCAAGCGTTGCCTACCCCCACAATCCGATAATCAAACACCCCGCCATCGGGTTCCGTGATCGTCACATATTCCCCCGGCCGAATCGGGCTGCTGCCGGGATCAAACCGGGCCTCAGGGGCATCAAAGCGCTCGGCCAGGCTACCGCTGAAGCGGATGAACCAGCCATTTTCCCCATCATATTGCACATCACCCTGTTCGGGCGGCCCTTCCGGGCGGTAGCGCCGCGCGCGCCAGGGGGCGGGGTCTTCCGCCCAAGCCTTGCCATCCGGCTGACCTGCCGGGTCAAGCGTAAGTTCAATTTCGTAACGGTGATCCACGCAGCCCATGGGGAAGCCTGGCCCCGCAGCCAAGGAGAGTGTCACCAGCATCCGTTCCATGCGCGCCTCCTCCTGCCGCCCTCGTCGCATCATCCCATCGAAAGGGGAAAACCCCTCATCAATTTTCAGATCGCGACCTTCACGCCCAATTCTACCACGCGATCCGATGGGATGCGGAAGAATTCCGTGGCCGAGAGCGAATTGCGGCTGAGCACCACAAACAGCCATTGCCGCCAGCGTGACATTTTCGGCACCGCCGCCGCTACCACAGTCTCCCGCCCCAGGAAGTAGGAAGTCTGCATTGGCTCATAGGGAATGCCCAATTCCGCCATCGCTTCAAGCTCACGCGGGATATTGGGGCTTTCCTGAAAACCGTAGCGGAGCGCGATCCGGTAGATATTAGGCGCCAATTCCTCGACCGCCCGGCGACGGTCGGCGCCCACCTGGGGTACATCCTCATTCGCCACCGTCACGAATAATACGCGCTCATGCAGCACTTTGTTGTGCTTCAGGTTATGCAGTAGGGCGCCGGGCAGGAATTCTGCCTGGCTGGTCATGAAAACAGCGGTACCCGGGACGCGGACAGTCCGCGATTGCGGCAGGCGCGCAATGAAGGATTTCAGTGGCAGCCCATCCTGACGAATACGCGTGAAGAGCAATTCCCGCCCGCGATGCCAAGTCAGCATCATGACAAATAGCGCCACGCCAAGCACCAGCGGCACATAACCGCCATCGGGGATCTTCAGCACATTGGAAAGGAAGAACGCCAGATCAAGCGCCAGCAGCGGCAGGAAAACGCCAAGCACGCCAAGCAGCGGCCAGCCGAATTTGCGCCGGAACACCACCATCGCAAGGCAGGATGTGCAAACAAAGGTGCCTGTTACCGCAATGCCATAGGCCGCTGCCAAGCGTTCGGAATCCCGGAACGTCACCACCAGGATCAGCACACCAATCAGCAGGGCGAAATTCACCTGTGGCATATAGATCTGGCCTTCTTCCGTATCACTGGTATGGCGCACTACCAGTCGCGGCATGAAGCCAAGCTGCACACATTGCCGCGCAATGGTATAGGCGCCGGAAATCATCGCCTGGCTTGCGATGATGGTGGCGGCGGTGGCCAAGAATACCAAAGGCAGGCGGAACCATTCCGGCGCCAGCAGGAAGAATGGATTTTCGAGCGAGGCCGGATCGCGCAGCAACAGCGCGCCCTGGCCGAGGTAATTCAGCACCAGCGCCGGCAGCACAATCACAAGCCAAGCCCAGCGAATGGGCCGACGCCCGAAATGCCCCATATCAGCGTAAAGCGCCTCAGCACCAGTCACGGCCAGCACCACGGAACCGAAGGCGATGAAGGCCATCAGCTGATAATGCAGGCAGAAAGTAATGGCCCAATGCGGCGAAATGGCAGCCAATACGCCAGGGTTGTGCAGTACTTCCCAAAGCCCGAGCAGCCCCAAAACGAGGAACCAGGCTGCACAAATGGGGCCAAAGACCGCCCCCATTTTCGCCGTGCCGCGATATTGCACCAGAAACAGCGCCAGCAGGATCACCACCGAAATCGGCAATACCGCCTTTTCCAAATGCGGTGAGACAACCTTGAGCCCCTCCACCGCCGAAAGCACGGAAATCGCGGGCGTGATGATGCCATCACCAAAAAACAGACAGGCGCCGGCAATGCCGATCAGCGCCAATACCCAGCGGAGCCGCGCATTTTCCACGCTGCGCTGCGCCAGCGCCATCAGCGCAAGAATACCACCTTCGCCGCGATTATCCGCGCGTAGCACGAAGGCAACATATTTGACAGTGACGGTGAGAATGAGCGACCAGATGATCAGGCTGAGCAGGCCTAGAACCTCCCATGCCTCCACGCCGCCATCCTCAAAATGGCTGGCCGCCGCACGCATGGCGTAAAGCGGTGAGGTACCAATATCGCCATAGACCACGCCTAAAACGCCCAGGATCAGGGCGAGTGAGGGGGCGCTACGGTCGGTAGCGGCTGGGCTGCTCATGGCTGGATTGCCTTCGGCGGGTACATCGCGGCGCACTCTGCCCCTTCACCGCCGGAAAGCAAGATCTCTGCCCCGCACCCAGCGCATGGCGGGCATTCAATGCCCGCGCAGGATCTGGCTTAGGAATAGCTGGAGCCGATCGGTCTTTGGCGCGTTGAAGACCTGTTCGGGTGTACCGACTTCCACCACCTCTCCCTGATCCATGAAAACCACGCGGTCTGCGACCTGACGGGCGAAGCCCATTTCATGGGTCACCACCATCATGGTCATGCCAGTGCCGGCCAATTCCACCATCACATCCAGCACTTCCTTGATCATTTCGGGATCAAGGGCCGAGGTAGGCTCATCGAACAACATGATCTTCGGGCGCATACAAAGGGCACGCGCAATCGCCACGCGCTGCTGCTGCCCGCCGGAAAGCTGGCCGGGATATTTCAGCGCCTGTTCAGGGATTTTGACACGGGCGAGCAATTCCATCGCCAGTTCTTCCGCTTCCTTCTTCGGCGTCCGCCGCACCCAAATGGGGGCCAGGGTGCAATTCTCCAGCACCGTCAGATGCGGGAAAAGATTGAAGGATTGGAACACCATGCCAACTTCGCGGCGGATCGCATCCAGGGCCCGCACATCATCGGTCAGTTCAATGCCATCCACCGCAATGCGACCTTCCTGGTGAACTTCCAGGCGGTTGATGCAGCGGATCATGGTGGATTTGCCGGACCCGGAAGGCCCGCAAACTACCACGCGTTCACCAGGGGCCACGGCAAGGTTCACATCGCGCAGCACATGCAGCGCGCCGAACCACTTATTGACGCCGGCCAATTCAATGGCGGGCTGTGCATCAGCCTGCGCGGCGGAAGCGATATGGGGAAGATCAGCGGAAGCGCTCATGATTTGTTTCCCGGAGATTCAGCGACGGCGATGGCGGTTCAATTCCGCCTCCAGCCCGCGGCTGTATTTGGACATGGCGTAGCAGAAAACCAGATAGATGCTGCCGATAAAGACATAAACCTCAACGCCGAAGCCCTGCCAGGCGGGTTCCACAATGGCGGTCTTACCGGCAGTCAGCAGGTCGAAAATGCCGATGATCAGCACCAACGACGTATCCTTGAAGAAGCCGATAAAGGTATTGACCAAGGGCGGGATCACCATGCGCAGCGCCTGGGGCAAAATGATCAGCCCAGTCTTCTGCCAAAAGGACAAGCCCATGGCATCGGCGGCTTCATATTGGCCCTTTGGCAGGGATTGCAGCCCGCCGCGCACAACTTCTGCCAGATAGGCGCCAGCAAACAGCATAATGGCGATCTGCGCGCGGAGCAGCTTATCAATATTCATCCCCTCCGGCAGGAACAGGGGGAACATGACGCTTGCCATAAACAGTAGGCTGATCAGTGGCACACCGCGGATCAGTTCCACATAAAGCACACACAAAACCTTGATCGCCGGCAGCGATGAGCGCCGGCCAAGGGCCACCAGGATGGAAAGCGGGAAGGCGAAGGCAAGCCCGAAAGTCGCCAGGATCAGCGTGATCGGCAAACCACCCCAGCGTTCCTGCGGCACATAGGAAAGCCCGAACACGCCGCCCCACATCAGAATGCCAATCGCAGTCAGCATCCCAACCCAAATCAGCGCCAATTCCCAACGCCAGAAGCGGCGTATGGCGGAAATGATGTAAAGCGCCACGAACAGCACGCAGGCCAAGGCCGGGCGCCAATGCTGTTCGTAAGGGTAGGTTCCAAACAGCATGAAGCGGTGTTTTTCACCGATCACTGCCCAGCAGGCGCCCGAGCCCTGCAAATCCCGACAGACTTGCGTCTGTGGACCCTGGGCGTTGGAAGGCACGGACCAGATCGCATTGATGAAGGCCCAATCAACGAAGGAAAGCGCCAGCCTGATCACCAGATAGCCAAGCGCCAGCGTCACCGCTGTTGAAAGCCAGCCGGAAAACAGATTGTTTCTTGCCCAGGCAATGGGCCCCACCGCCGTGATCGGCGGCTTGCGTGGGCCTGAGGAAATGCTTGCGTTGCTCATGGCTGGCCCCTTCATCGTTCAACCAGCGCAATGCGCGCATTGTACCAATTCATGAAAAGGCTGATCGAAAGGCTGATCGAAAGATAGACCGCCATGATGATGGCAATGCCTTCAATGGCCTGACCGGTCTGATTGAGCGTGGTATTGGCGATGGACACGATATCCTGATAACCGATCGCGACCGCGAGCGAGGAATTCTTCGTCAGGTTCAGGTAATTCGATGTCATGGGCGGGATGATGACGCGCAGCGCCTGCGGCATCACAATCAGGCGCAGCACCGACCCGTGTTTGAGGCCGAGCGCCTGCGCCGCTTCCCATTGCCCATGATTGACGGACATTATGCCAGCGCGCACCACTTCGGCGATGAAGCCTGCGGTATAGGTGACCAGGCCGATCAGCAGCGCGAAATATTCGGGGCTCACATTCATGCCGCCGCGGAAATTGAAGCCGCGCAGCACAGGGTATTCAATCTCCCACGGCGCGCCCATGCCCCACCAGACGGCAATCGGCAGCGCGATGAGCAGTGTGATGGCGGCGGGCCATATTTTGCGCGGCTGACCATCAGCCATCTGCTTGGCGCGTGCCATGCGTCCATAGGCCCAAGTGCCCAGAATCCCGAGTAAAAACACTACCAACGCCGCTGTATGCGGGTTTTCCCAAATCAGTGCCGGCAGCTTGAGGCCGCGATTGGACAGCACGACCCCTTCAACGGGCTTCAGCGCTTGGCGCGGCCCGGGCAGGCCCTGCAAAATGGTGTACCAAAACAGCAATTGCAGCAGCAGCGGCAGATCGCGAATGATTTCGATATAGGCGCCGGCAATGCGTGACAGCAGGAAATTCTTTGAAAGCCGCGCAATGCCAATCGCGGTGCCCAGAATGGTCGCCAACACCACGCCAATCACCGCAACCTTCAGCGTATTCAGCACGCCAACCAGCAGCGCGCGAAAATAAGTATTGGTGGGGTCATAAGGGATCAGGCTTTCGGCAATGGGTAAGCCCGCTTCCCGGTCCAGGAAGCCGAAGCCGGTTGCAATCCGCCGCACCGCCAGATTGTGAGAGGTATTGCTGTAAAGCCAATAAATCACGCTGCCGACAGCGGCGACCACCACGATTTGCCAGAAAATGCCGCGAACCCGTTCATCCGCCCAGGAAAGCCGGAGCGGACGCTTGGGCGGGCGCCGCTTATAGCGCGGATCGCTCGTCGTTTCGGACATTATAAGCCTCTCCCAAGTTCAGACCCGCCCCCAGAGGCAGGGTAGTGCCGCTGCGGATTCAACTTTGCCGCAAACGTAGGCAACGCGTTACCGGATAGCAGGCCAACCCCGCAAGCGCCGCCCTTCGGCCTGCTCGCATTGGCCTGCTCTGCCATGGAAAGCTTGGCGGCTAATGGATTGATCAAACACGGTTCTCCGGTTCGGTGCGGGTGACGCCATTGAAGGGTTCAGCAATTCCCGCGCCAAAGCTTCCCTTCGCCTTCTAGCAATGCCACATGCCCCAGGAGAATCGCGGAGGCAGAACCATGCGGCAAATGGACAAGGCAGCAATCCGGGCAGCCCTGCCCTGGAGCAGGCTGATCGAAGCCTTGGCGGAGATGTTCCGTGAAGGCTGTGAAGCGCCGCTCAGGCACCGGCACGGCTGGGGGGATGGCGCAGGGGCGCAAAACACCCTGCTGTTGATGCCGGCCTGGCGCGCAGGTGGGCATTATGGCGTGAAGATTGTGCATGTTGCCCCCGGCAATGACCGGCGCGACCTGCCCGCCGTTCATGCCAGCTACCTGCTTTCAGATGCCACCACTGGGGTGCCACTCGCCATGCTGGATGGCGGCGAATTGACAGATCGGCGCACGGCAGCGGCCAGCCTGCTCGCCGCACGCTATTTGGCCCGGCCGGAGAGTTCCCGCCTGCTATTGCTGGGCAGTGGCAAGGTCGCCCATGCCCTGGCCGAAGCCTATGCTGCCTGTTTTCCAATCACCGATATCGCCATTTGGTCTCGTCGGGGGGAGAATGCCGCGCGCCTTGCTGGGCAGCTTGCCGCACATGGCTTGCCGGCGCGGGCGGTGGCTGAGCCCGATTTCGCCTCGGCTGACATCATCAGCGCCGCCACCTTGGCGCATGAGCCACTCATTCCCGGCGCGGCGCTGAAGCCTGGGACGCATCTTGATCTGGTGGGCGCCTATCGGCCCGATATGCGCGAAGCTGATGCGCTGGCCTTGAAGCACGCCCTTCTGGTGGTGGATACGCGCGCTGGCGGTCTGGTTGAAGCGGGTGATGTGGTGCAGGCCATCACGGAAGGCGCCTTCACCGCGGATCATGTGGTGGCGGATTTGGCCGAGCTTTGCCGTGGCGCCCATCCTGGCCGGCAAAGTGCCGATCAGATCACCGCCTTTAAATCCGTGGGCTGGGCCGGGGAGGATTTGGCGGCGGCGGTGCTGGCTTATGAGGGGGGGAGGAATAGTTTCACGTGAAACTATTCCTATTTCCGAGACTCTCAGCTTAGGCAATGGTGGGCTTCACCCTGGCGTGAAAGCTTCATGCACCGCGGTCTGAATGCCGCCGCCCACAATCGGCCCGCCACCAGCCACATAAATCCAATCGCCAATCAAGGCCGCACCCAAACCATGCCGAGGTGTCGGCATGGGCGCGTGATGCTGCCAGCTATCGGTGGCGGGGTCATAGGATTCCACCGTGCCGATCACGCGATCGATCGGGCGGTTTTGCGCGTCATAAAGCCGTTCCTCGCCGCCCATGCACCAGAAGCGCCCGCGCAGCACCGCCATGCCATGGCCGGAACGCGGTGTCGGTATGGGCGCGCGTAGCCGCCAGGTATCGCTGGCCGGATCATACACATGATGCAGGCCGGTATTATTCTCGAAGGTGTTGAAGCGTCCGCCGGCGACGTGGATTTTCCCTTCCCAAACCACCACGCCGGCATGGTCCCGCCCCGCCGGCAGCGGGCGGAGCAGCGTCCATTTATCCGTCTGCGGGTCATAAACCTCATTCCAGGCAATGCTGGCGCGTTCGGGGGCGGGGTCTGTCGCGCCGCCGATGTGATAGATCTTGCCACCCACGGCTGCGACTGCGCCGGCGCCGCGCGGGCGCGGCATGGGCGCAATGGCGGACCAGCGATCAGCCGCGACATCATAAACGAATGCCTTGGTGTCGGAGGCACGGTTCTGTTCGGTAAAACCGCCCAGCGCGTAAATCCGCCCGGCATCAGCAACCACGCCAACATGATTGGCACCGCGCGGCAAAGGTGCAGCTTCCTGCCAGCGATCAGCGGCGGGGTCATAGACATGGTGAAAGGGCTTATCCACCTGCCCTTGGGCATAGCCGCCAATCACATGCAGCTTGCCGGCCCAAGCCGTGGCCCAGGCCATTTCGCTGCGTGGCAAGGGAAGCGGCGCGCGCGATACCCAACGCCCGGGCACGCCTGCCGGGGCTGGGCTGGTCACCACGCGCTGCGCCAATTGTTCAGACGTCAGCGCCTGTGGATTGGGGCCACGCAGTGCGGACATTTGATCGGCTGGGATATTCGCCCCGTGATGCCCGTGATGCCCGTGATGTTGGGCCTGGGCTGCCCCCGCCAACATCGCCGCACTTGTGCCCAGAAAAATCCTGCGCCGCATTCGTTATGCCCCCTGGCTCCATGGCCGAAGGCTCGCGCGAATGCGGCGCCTGATCAAGCCCGTTCAGGCGGCTTCGGCCTGGGGGGCTTCGGGCGCGGCATGGCGTACTTCCAGCCCATCGGGGCTGGCCGTGACCGTCAGGCTTTCGCCATCCTTCACGCTGCCTTCCAGCAGCAAGCCCGCAAGCTTGTCCTGCAAATTGCGCTGAATGACGCGCTTCAAAGGCCGCGCGCCATAAACGGGATCATAGCCCGCTTCCGCCAGCCATTCCCGCGCCGCTTCATCAAGCGTGAGGGTGATCTTGCGATCTTCCAAAAGCCGCCTGAGGCCGCCCAATTGAATATCCACAATCGCCGCCATATCCCCGCGCGCGAGGCGCCGGAACAGCACAATCTCATCCAGACGGTTCAGAAATTCCGGGCGGAAGCGTTCCCGCACAGACCGCATCACCGCCGGGCGCGCCGCTTCAATATCGGCGCTTTCCGGCAATTCCGCGATGGCATGGGCACCCAGATTGCTGGTCAGCACAATGATGGTGTTGCGAAAATCAA
The DNA here is from genome assembly GCA_051007055.1 of Roseomonas sp. Taxonomy (GTDB): domain Bacteria; phylum Pseudomonadota; class Alphaproteobacteria; order Acetobacterales; family Acetobacteraceae; genus Neoroseomonas. Next base: position 29,556 of record JBPCSO010000016.1, on the reverse strand, counting down.
CCGTCCGCCCCTGGCCATCCGTCAGCCGCCCATCATCCAAAACCTGCAACAGCACATTGAAGACATCATCATGCGCCTTCTCAACCTCATCAAATAAAATCACCTGATAAGGCCGCCGGCGTACGGCTTCCGTCAGCGCGCCGCCTTCCTCATACCCCACATAGCCAGGCGGTGCGCCGATCAGCCGCGATACCGCGTGCTTTTCCATGTATTCCGACATGTCAATGCGCGTCATGGCACGATCATCATCGAACAGAAAAGCCGCCAGCGACTTCACCAATTCTGTCTTGCCGACACCGGTCGGCCCCAGGAACAGGAAGCTGCCGATCGGGCGATTGGGGTCCTGCAAGCCAGCCCGCGCGCGGCGCACGGCTTTGGAAACAGCCTCAAGCGCTTCTTCCTGGCCGACCACGCGCTTACGGAGCTGATCTTCCATCCGCAGCAGCTTGGCGCGTTCGCCTTCCAGCATTTTTTCGACCGGAATGCCCGTCCAGCGGCTGACCACGGCGGCAATGCCCTCTTCCGTCACCGCTTCATTGACCAGCTTGGCATCGCCATTGCCAGCATCAGCCAGTTTCTTTTCAATGCCTGGAATGACGCCATAAAGCAGCTCAGAAGCCTTGGTCAGATCACCGCGACGCTGCGCCAATTCAACCTCGGTCCGCGCCTTATCCAATTCTTCCTTGAGTTTCTGGCTTTCAACCACCTCGCCCTTTTCCGCTTCCCAGCGCGCGGTCATGGCGGCTGAGCTTTCCTCAAGCTCCGCCAATTCCTTCTCAAGCCTCAGCAGCCGGTCGCGCGATGCCGCGTCATCTTCCTTCTTCAGCGCTTCGCGTTCGATTTTGAGGCGCATGAGGTCGCGGTCAATCGCATCCAATTCCTCAGGCTTACTGTCCACCTGCATGCGAAGGCGCGATGAAGCCTCATCCACCAAGTCAATCGCCTTATCGGGCAGGAAGCGATCCGTGATGTAGCGGTTGGACAGTGTCGCCGCCGCCACGAGGGCACCATCGGCAATGCGCACGCCGTGATGTAGTTCGTATTTTTCCTTGATGCCGCGCAGGATGGAAATGGTGTCCTCCACGCTCGGCTCACCCACAAAAACCGGCTGGAAGCGCCGCGCGAGTGCTGCGTCCTTTTCCACGTGCTTCCGGTATTCATCAAGCGTCGTGGCGCCAATGCAATGCAATTCACCGCGCGCCAAGGCGGGCTTTAGCAGGTTGGAGGCATCCATCGCCCCATCCGCCTTGCCCGCGCCAACCAGCGTGTGCATTTCATCAATGAACAGGATGATTTCGCCTTCCGCCTGCGTGGTTTCCGCCAGCACGGCCTTCAGGCGTTCCTCAAACTCACCGCGATATTTGGCACCGGCCACCATCGCCCCAAGGTCAAGCGCCATGACGCGCTTGGTCTTCAGCGCTTCCGGCACATCGCCATTGACGATGCGCAGCGCCAGCCCTTCGACAATCGCGGTTTTGCCAACGCCCGGTTCGCCGATCAGCACCGGGTTGTTCTTGGTGCGGCGCGCCAGCACCTGAATGGCGCGGCGAATTTCCTCATCACGGCCAATCACCGGGTCAAGCTTGCCCTGGCGTGCCACTTCCGTGATGTCACGCGCGTATTTCTTCAGCGCATCGAAACTGTCTTCGGCGTTCTGGCTATTGACCGTGCGGCCCTTGCGGATTTGGCCAATGGCCTTTTCAAGCTTTTCGGGTTCCGCCCCGGCGCCGCGCAAGGCGCGGCCCGCATCACCTTCGCTGCCGGCAAGGGCGACCAGCACGCGGTCCTGCGCCACAAAGGCATCGCCGGCGCGATTCGCCTGTTCCTGAGCGTTGCCCAGGATGCGGACGATATCGGCGGTGAAGCTTGGCTGGGCGGCGGCGCCACCGCCGGTTACTTTCGGCAGGCGCGCCATGGCGGCATCCACCATGTTCTTGGCGCGAATCGGATCACCCCCGCCAGAGCGGATCAGGCCGCTGGCGGCCCCTTCCGGGTCATCCAACAGCGCCTTCAGCAGATGCGTGGGCGTCACCTGCTGGTGGAATTCGCGAATGGCAATGGTTTGCGCCGCTTGCAGAAAACCGCGGGCGCGGTCGGTAAATTTCTCGATGTTCATGTGGTCCCTCTCCTGAGCGGACGATGCCCCTCGCCCCCGCATGGGCAACGAATGACACCAGAATACTTGTTATGTGGTATCTGGACTTGATCTGCTTCAAGGGGGTGCCCGATGCGTATCGAAAAGATCTACCGTTACCCGGTGAAGGGCCTATCAGCCGAGGCTATGGAAGCCGTGGCGCTCACACCCGGTGAGATGCTGCCGCATGACCGGCGCTTCGCCCTGGCGCAGGGTGATGCGCCGTTTGATCTGGCCGCGCCCCGCTGGCTTTCCAAGCGGAATTTCGGCTGCCTGATGGCCAATGAACGCCTGGCCCTGCTGCATACCGCCTTTGACCCGCATGATGGCAGCCTGGCCATCCGCGCCCCCGGCGCCGCCCCTTTCCTGGGGGATACCCGCACGGAAGAAGGCAAGGCCGCCATCGCGCGCTATTTGTCCGATTTCCTGGGCCGGGAAGCGCGCGGCGAACCCCGCTTTATCGAAGCGCCCGGCCATCGCTTTTCCGATGTGGCGATGAAGGTGGTTTCCATCATCGGCCTTGGCAGCCTGCATGCGCTGGAAGCTGAAGCCGGCATGGTGCTGGACCCGCTGCGTTTTCGCGCGAATCTCTACTTCTCCGGCGGGCGGCCCTGGGCGGAATTTGATTGGATCGGCCAGGAAATCCAGATTGGCCAAGTACGGCTTAAGGTCGTGAAGCGCATTGTGCGTTGCGCGGCGACCGAGGTGAACCCGGATACCGCCAAGCGCGACGCCGACCCACCGCGCGATCTGCGCCGGCATTTCGGCCACGCCGATTTGGGGGTGTATGCGGAAGTGCTGGAAGGCGGGCAGATTGCGCTTGGCGATGCGCTGGAACCGATGATCCTTGCGCTGTGATAATGCCTTTATTCTGCCGCTTCGCCTTTGCATGATGCGGTGGTGAAAGGGGTGACTGCCATGGCCACAAAACTTCATCTACTTGCTCTAGCAGGGCTTGGTTTTGCGGTCTCTGCCATTTCGGCGGCACCAGCGGTGGCTGATCCGCGTCATGGCTATGGCCGGGAACGTGGCTATCATCATTACTATCGACCGCAGCACCATTATCCGCGTGGTCAGGCGGAGGTATTGATTATGCCGCCGCCTGTCTATTACGCGCCGCCGCCCGTTTATTATGCGCCACCCCCGGTTTATTATGCGCCACCGTCGGCCTATTACGCGCCCGCGCCTTATCCGCGTTATGGCTATTATGGCGGGCCCGGCGTTTCGCTGAACCTGCGCTTCTGAAACCGGGCTTGCGCGCGCGCGCCCTGCGGCGCAATTTCGCGGCCCTATGTGCACGCTGATTTTACTCAACCGGCCAGAACACGAATGGCCGATCCTCATTGCCGCCAATCGGGATGAAAGGGCGGATCGCGCCTGGGATGCGCCGGCGGCTTGGTGGCCAGATTTTCCTGGTGTGATCGGTGGGCGGGACCGCAGCGCTGGCGGAAGCTGGATGGCGCTTGGCCCGCATGGCGTGCTGGCAGCCGCGCTGAACCGCCCCGGTAGCCTTGGCCCTGCACCGGGCAAGCGAAGCCGTGGCGAATTGCCCCTTTTGGCAGCCAGCGCTGCCAATGCCGAAGCGGCGGCTGAGGCCATCACTCGGCTGGATGCTGGCGCCTGGCGCCCCTTTAACCTGGTCGTCGCCGACCACCAAAGCGCCTTTTACATCGAAGCCTTGGGGGAAGGCCGCCCGCGCGCAGCGGCCATGGCGCCCGGTATTTCCATGGTGACTTCCCACCCGCCAAATGATGAAAGCCACCCCCGCACAAGGCGCCATTTGCCGCGCTTTCGTGCTGCGGCAGCGCCTGAACCCGCGCGGGATGATTGGCGCGCCTGGGAAGAACGCTTGGCCGATGACAGCCATGAGGGGGATATCGCCGCCACGCTGAAAGTGCCGCTACAGGCAGGATATGGCACAGTTTCCGCGAGTCTTTTGGGCTTCAACGCGGCGGGTGGAAGGCTTTGGCGCTTTTGCGCGGCGCCCCCGGGTGAGGGGGTGTTTCAGCGCTTGGCGCTGACACCTTCGGCTTGAGCCCTTGAATACTCCAGCACCGCCTGAGGAAGCCGGCAATCCACGCCCGATCATTGAGGTCCTGTCACCCTTCAAGCTGGACGAAGCGGTGGAAAGGATGAAGGTGATGGGCTTGGTCAAGGCGCTTTCGGGCCGCTACCAATTCAAACGCTTTGACCGCGCGGGCGAACCACCGGACGGCGTTTTGATCAATGGTTCGCGCATCAATTTCAAGAAGGATGAGGCGCTAGAGCGCGCCTTACTGGCCCGCAAACCCCATAGCGTGCTGATGCTGTTGCTGCCGGATCTTTATGCCATGACTGTCGCGCGGCTGCAGGAATGGGCGGGTGTGGTTGATGTATTTCTGGTGGCAACGCCCGAACTTGCAGCCCAGGTGCGCGCCTTGAGCGGTTGTGATGCGCGCGTGTTGGAAGACCCGATAGATTTTGGCTTTGTCGCGTCTGCCCGCCGAAGCACCGGCAATTTCCCACCACGGGTTATTTGGTTCGGCTATCCGGAATCCTACAGAAAATCCATGGCCTGCTTCCAGGATGCCTTGCTTGCGCTGCATGATGCGCGTGAAATTGACTACGTGATTGTCAGCAACCCCGAGAAATTCGGCGAATCACCGCATAGCAATATTGAGGCCTATGACCACAATACTTTCCCAAAGCTGATCGGGGAATTTGATATCTGCGTTTCAAGTCATATGCCGCTTGATTTCAGCATGAGCACCTATTGGAAATCAGAAAACAAGGCGGTTTTGGCGATCAATCGCGGGGTTCCGGTGATTGCCTCGCGCACGCCGGCGCATGAAAGGCTGTTTGCTGCCTGCGGCGTTCAGGAGTTTTTGTTCGACAGCAGTCATGAACTGCGCGGCGCTATTCGCCGCTTGGCGAACCCGGCGACGCGGGAAGCGTATTTGGATCAGACGCAGGCATTCGTCCTGCAGCATTACGCCATCACAAGCATTGCGCTGAAATGGGAGGGGATTTTCGCGGACCTCCGCAAGGCGAAGCGCCAGAAGCCCAGCATGGCGTGAACGAATATTCAGTTGAAGTTCCTGGGCGGTTCCTATGCCTTTCCTGAAAGGGGCCTGGCAGGTTAAGCTTCCGACATGATCAGAATCATCAGCGCAACCAGATTGTCGCGGCAGGATTTCATCAAGGAAGCCCCTTTGGGTGCGTCCTTGGGGCGCCTTTCCTTTGACAAAAGACTGACAGCGCGCGTCGCCTTTGAAAATACCTCTGGCTTGCCTGCAATCTACAACGCTGCCCTGGACGCCGCCGATGCTGCCGAGATACTGGTTTTTATGCATGATGATGTTTGGATAGAGGATTATTTTTTTGTTGATCGGATCATCAACGCGCTGACTTCCTTCGATATCATGGGCATTGCCGGCAATAAGCGCCGGGTTCCGCGGCAGCCTTCCTGGGCTTTCTTGGCCCCTTCCGAAGGTAAACTGGTTTGGGATGCGCCAGAAAATCTGTCCGGTGCTGTCGCCCATGGCAAGGCGCCCTTCGGCCCTGTCACCTTTTTTGGGCCAACCCCCGCGCCATGCGAATTGCTTGATGGCGTACTGCTGGCCGCGCGGCGTGATGCCTTGCGCGCCAAGGCTGTGCGTTTTGATCCCCGCTTTGATTTCCATTTTTATGATCTGGATTTCTGCCGCACCGCGCGTGCCGCTGGGCTTGCGCTGGGCTGCGAAGCCTTGGCGATTACGCATCGCAGCAATGGTGATTTCGGGTCCGCCGGATGGCGCCGCAATTACGCAACCTACCTCGAAAAATGGGGCGAATAGGGCGCATGTTGCCGCGCTGCTGCCCGGTCTTCACAAGGCGCTGAAATTCGTAAATCATTAAATGCGGCGTATCTGACGCGTCGCTTTTGGGGAAAAACCATGATCGCTTCCGAGACTTTTCGCCAAAGACTCAAGGCTGGTGGTATCATCGCTGCCCCCGGCGCCCCCGATAGCCTGACCGCGCGGTTGATCGAACAAGCGGGGTTTGAGGCGATTTATATGACCGGCTTTGGTGCCACGGCATCGCGGCTGGGCCGGCCTGATATCGGGCTGCTGAGCCAGACGGAAATGACCACCCATGCGCGAGACATGGCGCGTGCGGTCGGCATCCCGATCATCGCCGATGCCGATACGGGCTATGGCGGCCCGGCCAATATTGCGCGCACCGTCGAAGAATACGCACAAGCCGGTGTTGCTGCCATTCATCTGGAAGATCAGGTGGCGCCGAAACGCTGCGGGCAATTGGCCGGCATCAGGCTGATTCCGGCGGAAGAAAATGTCCGGCGCCTGAAATGCGCCATCGCTTCCCGCCCCGTGCAAGGCCCCCTGATCATTGGCCGGACAGACGCCATGCCAGCGATTGGCGCCGATGAGGCGGTACGCCGCGCCCTGATGTATCAGGATGCCGGCGTTGATCTTGTTTTTGTTGATGGAATCAAGAAAATATCTGAAGTTGAGATTGTGGCCCGGCAGGTGCCAGGCCCCAAGGTGGTGAGTATTGTGGATGGCAATGAAACCACCGCCCTCACCATGCGTGATCTGGAACAAATGGGCTTCGCTGTCGTGTTCTATGCAGTGACAACGCTTTTCACTGCAGCGCGTGCGGTGGCTGATGCGCTTGCGGTGCTGAAGCGCGACGGCACGCCTGCCAAGGCGTCAAGTGCGATGATGAGCTATGTGGATTTCAGCGCGCTTGTTGATCTGCCGCGCTTTCAGGAATTGGATGAGCGTTACGGCTGAAGCACGCAGAAAGGAAGGGCAGCCGCCTTTTCTTTTGGATAGTCAACAGGGCGCTAAAGGATCACCGCAATGCTGCCAAGCCATGAACGTTACACCTACCATCCCTGGTGCGATCGCACGCCCTATGCCTGGCTGGGCGGGGCGAAGCTTGCGGTTTACCTTGGCGTTAATCTTGAACATTTTGCTTTTGGTGAGGGGCTTGGTGCTGAATTGGCGCCCGGTGGGCCGCAGCCCGATGTGCTGAATTACGCCTGGCGGGATTACGGCAATCGGGTTGGCGCCTGGCGGCTGCTTGAACTGTTTGATGAATTACAAATGCCCGCAACCGTGCTGCTGAATAGCGCCATGTATGACTACGCCCCCGCTTTGGTGGCGGCGCATCGCGCGCGCGGCGATGAATTCGCGGGTCATGGGCGCAGCAATTCAGAACGACAATCCACCCTGCCGGAGACCGAGGAAGCCGCTTTGATTGCCGAAAGCAGCGCTGCCATCACCAAGCATGAAGGCAAGGCACCGCGCGGCTGGCTTTCCCCCTGGATTGCGGAAAGCAAAACCACGCCTGATCTGCTGATCGAAGCGGGCTATCGCTATACGCTCAATTGGTGCGCCGATGACGCGCCGATCTGGATGCAGACCCGCGCTGGCAAGCTGCTCGCCATTCCCTATCCGCAGGAGGTGAACGACATTCCCTCCATCGTCGGGCGCAAGGATGGCGCGGCATACTTCGCCGATATGATCGTAGATGATTTTGAGGAAAGGCGGCGGCAGATTGCCGATGGCAAGCCGCAGGTCATGGGCATTGCGCTGCATCCCTATCTGGTGGGTCAGCCCTATCGGTTGCGGCATTTGCGCCGCGCGCTTGCCCATATTGCGGCGCGCCGTGATGTTATTTGGATCACGACATCAGGTGCGATATTTGATCACGTGATGACGCTGTCCCCGGGCAGCATTCCGGGAGAATAGCATGCGTCGTTTACTGGTTGCGGCCCTGCTTGCCCTTGGTGCCTGCGCCACAGAGCCCGGGCCGAATACGCCAAGAACGGTCGGGCAGGTTGATCTCGCGCGCTATGCCGGCCTTTGGCATGAAGCGGCCCGCCTGCCGACCAGCTTTCAGGATAGCAGCCGCGTGCGTTGCGAAGCCGTGACGGCGCAATATACCCTCCGCCCCGATGGCGCGGTGGATGTGCTGAACCGCTGCCGCAATGCCCTGGCTGATGGGGCGATGCGTAACGCCACCGCGATTGCACGGAGTGCGAGCCCTGGCAATGACCGCCTGCGCGTGAGCTTCTTCTGGCCCTTCTTCGGCGATTACTGGATCATTGGGCTTGACCCTGACTATCGCTGGGCCGTGGTAGGCGCGCCGCGGCGGGATTACCTTTGGCTGCTGTCGCGCGAACCGGTAATGGCGGAGGCGGATTACGCCGCAGCAGTGGCAGTAGCGCGGCGGGAAGGTTTTCCGGTTGAGAAGTTGCAGCGGACGGCGCAACCCTGAGCTGCAGTTTCTACCGGTCGCGCCAGCGCAAAGCCAATTTATTGGTTGTATGAAATGCCCAAAATAACAACTTTTGATTGAAAATAGTTTGTTATTCAAATCATGATTGCGATTTGTTTTTTGAACGTTAAAACAAGGTTAAATATCGGTTCATCTGGTTGAGGCACTCGCATGTCCGGAACGGCCTACGAGACATATTTCGATGGTACGCCGACGAATGGCGCCAATCCTTGGATTGATAGTCTTGCCGGGGGGGGGCGCATGGCGGGATAGCCCTGGGCTATCAAGTTCGGGCGGGCCGGTCACGATTTCTTATGCGTTTCCGTCCGGGTGGTTTGGTTGGGATTATTACAGGTCTTGGACTGGAACTGAGATCGCCGCCGCTGAGAATGCTTTCAGCACCTGGGAAGCTGTTGCCAATATTGATTTTGTTTCGGCAGGATGGTCGGGGGCCGATTTTCAACTTTGGTCCATGACAGATTATCAGATTAAGGGCTACCTCGGATACAGCTTCATGCCGTGGCATTCACTCGGTGAACCGCTCGAAATGGGGTTCAATAATCAGGCTTTGTCCTGGAATGGTTCGGGATTGGCTAGAGGCGGCTATGGCTTCCTCACTTTGGTGCATGAATTGGGTCACCTTTTGGGCCTCGCGCACCCGCATGATGGTGGATATGATTGGGAAAGGACTAGTTTTCCTGGCGTTACAGCCGCGTTTGACGACTATGGCGACTATGATCTGAACCAGGGCATCTTTACCGTCATGAGTTATAATGATGGTTGGGCAACGCGTTACCCTAGTCACACCGCCATTGATTACGGTTGGACTGCCACACCCATGGCGCTTGATATCGCTGCCATCCAAATGATTTATGGTGCCAATACCACCTATGCTTCCGGCAATAACACTTACACTTTGCCTACAGCGAATGTTGCCGGCACCTTTTGGTCCTGTATCTGGGATACGGGTGGCGTTGATATCATTAGCAATGCAGGTTCTTCCACTGGCAGCATCATCAATCTGAATGCCGCGCCGCTCAGCGGCCCGAATGCGGGCGGCCATGTGTCCTATGTGAATAACATCATTGGGGGCTTTACCATTGCCAATGGCGTGGTGATCGAAAACGCGACAGGCGGTTTCGCCAATGACACGCTCATCGGTAATGGCGCGGATAATCTGCTGACTGGCAATGCCGGTGTTGATAGCCTCAGCGGGGAAGCCGGTAATGATACGCTGGATGGCGGCGGTGGCGCGGATATTCTGGTTGGTGGTGAAGGGGCGGATCGTTTCCTGATTGATACTGCTTCGGACCAAGTGATCGAAGCCGCCGGCGGTGGTGCGGATACCATCATCGCCTCAGTCAGCTACACCATGCCCACAAATATCGAGGTACTGGTGCTTGGCGATGGCGTTTTGGGCCAAAGCCTTACCGGCGGCAGCGCGAATGACGTGCTGATCGGCAATGCAAACGCCAATAATCTTTCGGGCGGCGCCGGCAATGATACGCTGGATGGCGGTGGCGGCGTTGATACGCTTTCTGGTGGTCAGGGTGCGGACCGTTTCCTGATTGATACCGCTTCGGATCAGGTCATTGAAACCTCTGGCGGCGGCGCGGATACCATCATTTCTTCTGCCAGCTACACAGTTCCCGCGCATGTGGAAGCGCTGATGCTGGCTCCGGGCGTATCCGGCCTTAACCTCACGGGCAGCAGCGGTAGCGATATCCTCATCGGCAATGGTCTTGCGAATAGTTTTTTCGGTGGTGCTGGTGATGATGTCATTATGGGGCAGGATATGAGTATGGCTACGATCCTTGCGTTGTTCAGTACTTGGCCGCCGCTATAGCGCTTGAGGCGCAGGTTTCTTTGCGCCCAGAATTGCATGGCTGGAACGTGAAGAATGCGTCGCGGCAACCTCACCCCAATTCAAAGCTGGTGATCCCATAGATTTGCTCAATCGGCAGCTTCAGTGCTTGCCCCGCATACATGCGCGCGGTTTCAAAGGCGGGCGCCATGCCTGCGTCATGCGCCATGGTGATTGCTGCGGCATTCGGTTCCGGTACGTCCAGAAAAACCGGACCAGCCGGCGCCTTGGCCAGTAGGGCCGCAAATACCGCGCGCGCAGCTTCCGGTGTTTCGGCGAAAAGCGGGCCGATCTTGGAACCTTCCCGGCACGGGCGCAGCACGCCCAAGGCCCGCACCCCATCCTTGCCTGGCAAGGCAAGACCAATATGCCCTGGCGCGGTCAGCCATTGGCGCAGAAAATCCTCGCGCGCGCTTGGGAAGAAGTGGCGATCAAAGGCGGCGATCAGGCTGAAGGGCAGGGTGGTTGCATCCACTGTCTCGGCGCCGAATTGCTCCAGCAAAACAGGCGCGGCCGTGCCGTAGCGAATATTCCGATGCAGCAGGGCAAAGCCGGATTTACGATAATTCGCCTGCTGCGCCACCACGCCGTCCAGGCCAATCACGCGCCCTTCCAGCCGCGCCATCGCGGCACGCCACAGCGCCATGCCATAGCCCTTGCCGCGAAAGCCAGGCCGCATGATGTAAAAGCCAATAAAGCCAAATCCCGCGCCGTAATCGGTGGCGGAAATGCAGCCAATGGCCTCGCCATCCAATAACGCCACAAGAAACGCGCCTGGATCCGCCGCATGAAAGCAGGCGGCATCGGCAAGCCCAGGGTTCCAGCCTTCCGCCGCTGCCCAATCCAGCGCCAGCCCAATTTCAGCCAGCGTCATGGCGCGAATTGCAAGCCTCATTATCCGGCCTCCGCCACCTGGCGCGGGCGCCAAATGGCTTCATGCGTCACCTGCGCGATCGGGCGCGCCGCATTGGCCAGCACCAGCGCTTCAATGGTCACGATGCGGTGGCCCTTGCGTTCGATATTGGCGGTGATGCGCCCGCTTGCGGTCAGCGTTTCACCCAAGCGCGCCTCCGAATGAAAGCGAACCTCGCTTGCAATATGAATCCACGGCCCCAGCACCACATTCTGCGTCAGCAACCAATTGCACATGCGCAAGATCAGGCCCGGATGGGCAATGCCCTGTTCGGCGTAAAGTGCCGTTGTTTCGCGGACGTCGCGCAGATAATCGGCCATGACCTGCTGTGTCAGTTCCAGCCCGCGTGTGCCAAGCCAAAGCCCTGGCGCCAGGCTTTCATCGCTGGCTTTGGGGCGCGCCTCTGGCGGTAACGGGGCTTGCCAATCGGCCAAGACAATCGGCGCGGGCGATGCTTCCGGCAGCCGGGCAAAACCACTGGCACAGGCGATCCCTTCGCTTTCGACCGAGAGCGCAAGCCCATCCCTATCCGGCGTCGCGCTGATGGTGGCGATGCGCCCATCATAAACCGGTTTTTGGAAGCCCGCCGAAATTTCCCCCCGGCGCAGGAAATCGCGGCCCCATGTCTCCACTGGTGGGTGGCAGCAATAGGCGAAAACCTCCACCCCCGGCACCAGCCCGCCCGTGAAGCCAAAGCGCTGCGCCGTTGCATCATCATGAATACGGTTTTCCGATGCGTGGGAGAGGTTATAGGCCTCAACCCGATAGGTCATGGACATGGCACTTTTCCTGAACTCAAGGCGCCAAAGCCTTGCACGAAGCCAAGGCGCCGAAAAGCGCCCAAGCTGCCGCCGCAGGGCATTCCACCCGGGCGCCGCCTGTTCTAGCCTTTCCCAAACACCGCTTGAGGAACCCGCGCCATGACCAGCATCGCCCCTTCCGCCGAAGAACAGGAACTGCTTGCGCTTGCGAAGCGCGTGCTGCCCGGTGGGCATTTCGGCAATTTCCCGGCTGAGGTGATTTTGCGTGAAGGCTGTGGCGCCCATGTGTGGGATGTTTCGGGGCGACAATATATTGATTACCTGCTTGGCAGTGGCCCGATGTATATCGGCCATAACCACCCGAAGGTGACGGAAGCCGTGCTGGCGCAGGTGCCAAAGGGCACCACCTTCTTCGCCAATAATGAACACGGCATTCGGCTTGCCGCTGCCATTGTGGATGCCATGCCCTGTGTGGAACAGGTGCGCTTCGTGTCTTCAGGCTCGGAAGCTGATCTTTACGCCATGCGGCTTGCACGCGCCTATCGCAAGCGCCCGAAGATTGTGAAGTTTGAAGGCGGCTATCACGGCATGAGCGATTGGGGGCTGATGAGCCTGGCGCCCAAAAAGCTCGCCAATTTTCCGGAAGCCGTGCCGGATACGCCTGGTATTCCGGAAAGTGTGCGCGGTGAGGTGCTGGTCGCGCCCTTCAATGATACGGAAGCGGCGGTGCGGCTGATTGAAGCGCGGCATGATGAAATTGGCGGCGTGATCCTGGAACCCTTTCAACGCCTGATCCCGCCCAAGCCCGGCTTTTTGCAAGCGATCCGTGAAGTGACCGCGCGGCTTGGCATTCCGTTGATTTTTGATGAGGTCGTGACAGGTTTCCGCTTCGCCTATGGCGGCGCGCAGGAATATTACGGCGTCACGCCCGATATCTGCACCATGGGCAAGATCATCGGCGGTGGTTTTCCTTTGGCGGCGCTTGGTGGGCGCGCTGACATCATGGCGCAGTTTGACCGCGCGACAGTTGGTGAAGACCGTTTCCTGACGCAGATCGGCACGCTTTCCGGCAACCCTGTCGCCTCGGTCGCGGGGCTTGCAACCATGGCGGTGCTGCGCGAACCCGGCGCCTATGAGGCAATTTTCGCGACAGGCCGCAACCTGATGGAGGGCCTGACAGGCCTGATCCATGAAGCCGGCATCCCAGCCCAGGTGGTGGGTGAACCGCCCCTATTCGATGTGGTCTATGCGACGGGTGATATCCGCGATTATCGCAGCGTCATCCGCCAGGATTTGGCCATGCAGAAGCATGTGAATGCGGTATTCCGCGCCAAGGGAATTCTGAAGGGGGACGCCAAATTCTATATGTCGCTGGCTCATACCGCCGCCGATGTGGCGCAAACCCTGGATGCCTTCCGCGCGGCGATGAAATCCCTGCCGGCCAAGGCGGCCTGAAAGGGGCCTTTTTGGCCAGATTACCCTTGTTTTTTACATTTCTGTGATCCAGTTAGCGCCCCAAGGGGTCATCACCACACAGTGATGCCCCAAAATCTCTACAGGAGGCTACGCTGAACATGGATCGTCGTTCCTTATTGCTGGGTGCCAGCGGCCTTGCCGCCGCGGTTGCAGCGCCTGCCATTGTCAATGCTCAGGGCGCCTACCCGTCCCGCCCGGTGCGGCTGGTTGTGCCGTGGCCGCCCGGCCAGGCGACGGACCTGATGGCGCGCGTGACCGCGACCAGGATTGCCGAGACTTGGGGCCAGCCGATTGTTCCGGAAAACCGCGCCGGCGCGGGTGGCATGATTGGCACCGATCTGGTCGCCAAGGCCGCACCGGATGGCTACACCATCCTGGCCGCTTCCACCGGCCCCTTCACCACGGCGCCGCTGGTGCAGCGCACGCCTTATGACGTGACCAAGGATTTCGCCGCGGTCGCCCAAATCGGTATTTCCCCTTATGTGCTGATTGTTCGGAAGGACTTTCCGGCGCAGAATGCTGCGGAATTCGTGGCAAAGGTGCGGGCGGAGCCGGGCAAGTACAGCTATGCCACTTCAGGCATTGGGGCGGCGGCACATCTGATCACGCTGATGTTCCTGTCCAAGGCCAAGTTGGATGCGCTGCATGTGCCCTTCCAGGGCAGCGGCCCGGGCCTGACGGCGGTGACGGCGGGGCAGGTGGATTTCGCCATTGAAACCCTGGTGGCGACCTCTGCGCTCTTCCGCCAAGGCGCTGTGCGCGCGCTTGGTGTTACACTGAAGGACGGGACAGAATTGCAGCCGGATCTGATGCCGCTTGCCCGCTTACCGGGCGTTGAGGGTTATGATGCCGGCGCTTTCGGCGGCTATATGGTGCCGGCAGCCACGCCGCGCCCGATTGTGGACCGCCTGGCCGCTGAGACCGAAAAGGCCTTGGCGACCACGGAAGTTAGGGCGCGGCTCGCGCAGATCGGCTTCCAGCCCTATTTCCGCAATACGGCCGATTTCACTACCTTCCTGGCCCGCCACCGCGATGAATTCCGTGAAGTTATTCAGGCCAATAACATCAAGGTGGATGGCTGAACTGGCTTGTCTTTAGCGGGGGCGCCTGTCTCTCGCTGCATAGGGGGTGGCTTTCGGGCCGCCCCTTTTTATTTTCTCCCCCTCCAATGGCGCGGCGGGCGGAAATCTGAGAAATTATACCCGCATGAGAGGAACGCCATGACTGAAGACACCCGCCTGGATCCGCCCAGCCTGGAGATTGCGGGCAGCCGCGCCACCATTCGGCTGCATCGCTCCCGCCATCGGAATCGCATTGAACCGGGCGATATCATCCGCATCATGGATTATCTGGATCAGGTGGATGCTAACCCTTCGCTCCGCGTGCTGATCCTAGCCGCTAGCGGGCCTGCTTTCAGCGCCGGCTTTCATCTGGGCGGCTTTGCTGAAGACAAGGAAGCCGCCGCCCGCGCGCCGACTTTTGAGGCCATGGTGGATAGGTTTGAAGCCGTGCGCGTGCCGACCATTTGCCGCTTGCAGGGCGGCGTTTATGGCGGTTCCACGGATTTTGCGCTGACGGCGGATTTCCGCATTGGTGTGACGGGGATGGAAATGTTCATGCCAGCCGCCAGGCTTGGCGTGCACTACTACCCAACCGGGCTGTCGCGTTATGTTTCCCGCCTTGGGTTGAACAACGCGAAGCGCCTATTCCTGACGGCCGAGAAGCTTGGGGCCGAGGAATTGCTCCGCATTGGCTACCTGACGCAATTGGTGGCGCCGGCGGAATTGGATGCTGCGGTGGATCAGCTTGCGACCACGCTTGCCAATGGCGCACCACTCGCCATTCAGGGCATGAAAAAAGCGCTGAATGAAATCGGCCATGGCAAGCTGGATGTGGCAGCCTGTGCCGAACGCGCGCGGCTTTGCAAGGAAAGCGAAGATATTCAGGAAGGGCTTGCCGCCTTCCGCGAAAAAAGAGCGCCCGTCTTTCGCGGGCGCTGATCGAAGCGGGCCGGAGCATTTTCAAGCCAAGTGGAATCACTTGGCGACTCGGAAAATGCGACCAATCAAAAAGGGCGCTGCGGCATAACGCAGCGCCCTTTTTGATTCAGGCCTCCCCGTAATGAATACGGCGATAGGGGCGGGAGACTACCGTATCATCCGTGTGCACATCCCAAAGGCTGGCGCTATTGCCGCTTTGGTGTGCTTCGAACATCGCGCCCATTTGGCCAAGCGCACTCACGGTCTGGCCGCGCACGCCAAAGCCATTGGCAACCCCGGCCAAATCACCGCGGCCATGAATGACAATCCCAGCATCAATATTGCCCGCGCGGAATTTGTGAATCTCCGCGCCATAGCCACCATCATTGATGATCGCCATCAGGAATTTGGTGCCATGCCGGCGCGCGGTTTCCAATTCCTGGATATGCATCAGCAAGCTGCCATCGCCTTCAATCAGCAGCACCTTGCCATCCTTGCGCGCGGCAGCAACGCCAATCGCCGCCGGCAGGCCATTGCCGATGGCGCCGAAATCGCTGACCACATGATAGCGTTCCGCCGCGCGACCCTTCAGATAGGTCATGGCGAAGCCAAGGTAATGGCCGCCGCCAATCACCACATCCCAATCCTTGGGCACCACCGCATCCAATTCCATGATCGCCTTGCGCGGATCAACCGTGCCGGGGGCAATCGTGAATTCCTTGCGGTCCGGCACATCGGCGGCAATCAGCGCGGCCATTTCATCACTGCGGAAGCGCGTGGCCGAGGCACCACGGCGCTTGATCGCAGCGGTGACGGCTTCTGCCGCCGCCTTGGCATCGGCGCGGATATGCAAATCCGCCGTACGCAGCCCCTGCCATAACCCACGCGGGCCGATATCAATCTGCACCGTCTGCGCGCCGGGATAGAGGTAACCGCTTTCTGTCGTATAGGCGCCAAGCCCAACGCCAAGCCCGATCACCAGATCAGCCTCGGCAAAGCGTTCGCGCGAGAAATCGCTGGCATAGGCGCCAGAGATATCCATGGCGAAGCGATTGCCGGTAAATAGCCCCTTGGCCTGCAAGGAAGTGGTGAGCAACGCGCCCATGGCTTCCGCCATTTCCTCAATCGCTTCGCGTGCCTGGGACAACTTCGCACCACGGCCTGCGATGATGATGGGCTTTTCGGCAGAAGCGATCATCTCAACCAGTTTTTCGACCAGTGTCGGATCGGGCTGCGGGCGCTGCGGCGCGGGCAGATAATCAGCTGATGGGATGTAGTCCACCATATGCGGGTAGGCTTGCTTTTGCAGGTCCATCGGAACGCTGATCACAACCGGGCGGCGTTCCAGTGCGGCGAAGTGAAATGCCTCCCGCACATTATCCAAAGCGCGATCCATGGTTTTCACCGAGATATGATGCGCCCCCGTTGCTTGCGTGAGCGGCGCCATATCAATTTGCTGAATGTAATAGGGGGCGGCGATGGGTGAATCGCCCGCAAATACCACCATCGGCGTATTGGCGCGCGCAGCAATGGCAAGCCCGGTCATGATCTGCGTGAAGCCAGGCCCGCAGGTGGTGGAAGCGACACCCACCTTGCCGGTGGCGCGCGCGTAAGCATCGGCCATCGCGACGGCGCAATGTTCATGCCGGGCATGGATGATATTCATCCCCGGCTGGCGCTGCATCGCCTCGGTCCAATACATATTCGCATCACCCATCAGGGTGAAAAGCGTATCGCAGCCTTCTTGCGCGAAGACGGTTGCCAGAACATCGGAAAGCTTGGGCGATGCCATGATTATTTACTCCCTTTACCAAAAAGACCGCTGATCCAGGACACAAGGCTGCGCCAGATCAGGCTGAATGCGTTGATTTCCGTCACTTGAATGGGGCGGGGCAGGGGCGGTTCGGGCCGCGCTGCTCTTTCCGCTGCTTCAATCACCGCCATGGCTTGCTCGGCCATGTTCTTGGTGAAATCGGCCAAAAGCGTGCGGGCCAGATGGATGCCGCCCGCATTGGCGAAGGTTTCCAAAGGGCCTGTGACGGAGAAACTGCCATTAACTGTCAGCCGCGTTCCGGTGCCTTCTTCGACCGCCAGTACTTCCCCACTGGCCAGGGCGCGGGACGCACCGCGCAAATCAATGCCGCGCCCTTCAATGCGGCAGCGATGCGCGTCATGGTCGTAATCAAGCTTGGCTTCACCCCGGAAGGCGGCGGTGGTCGGCCCGAAGCGCACCTTGATAGAGCCCCGCCACAGGCCATCATCGGTGGGTGGCGCAAGCTCAGCGCCTGGAATACAGGCCGCCACGGTGGCTGGGTCGCTTAAAAGGGGCCAAACTACGCCAAGCGGCGCGGGGATAAGGGTTTGTTCCGAGATATCCGGCATGGTGCTGCGTATGGTCCTGTAAGAAGGACGCAGCCTGCGCAAAGCTGGCGCCGGGCGCAAGCCCGGGCGGCAGCGATCTAAACGGTCAAGAGTTTCAGGACATTTTCGCGCGGCAGTTCCGCGGTTGGGCCGGCCAGGGCCACTTCGCCCCGTACCATGACGGAAATGGAATCGGCCAGTTCACGCGCGAAATCGAAATACTGCTCCACCAAAATCACCCCCATGCCGCGCTCCTTGGCCAGAAGCGCAATCACGCGGGCGATATCCTTAATGACATTGGGCTGGATGCCCTCGGTCGGTTCATCCAGGATGAGCAGGCGCGGCCGCGCGGTTAGCGCGCGGGCAATGGCAAGCTGCTGCTGCTGCCCGCCAGAAAGATCGCCCCCGCGCCGCTTGAGGAAGTTCTTCAGGATCGGGAAAAGATCAAACACATCATCCGGCACGCCCGAACCGCGCGGGGCGGCGGCGAGCGCGGTTTCCAGATTTTCCCGCACCGTCAGGAAGGGGAAAATCTCCCGCCCCTGCGGCACATAGCCAATACCCGCGCGGGCGCGTTCGGCGGGGGCCAAGCGCGTGATATCGCGCCCTTCCCAGGTGATGCTACCGGCGGACACCCGTTCAAGCCCCATGATTGCGCGCATCAGCGATGATTTGCCAACGCCATTGCGCCCAAGCACGCAGGTAATGCGTCCTGGCTCCGCCACCAGATCAACGCCACGCAGGCAGAGCGAGGCGCCGTAGGAAAGTTCAATGCCTTTGGCCGCTAGCACGGGTCGTGCGCCTCCCGTTCTCCTGTGTTCACGGGACCCACATTCCTTCCTTGTTTGGTCGCATTTTCCGAGCCGCCAGGTGTTTCCACCTGGCTTGAAAATGCTCTAGCGCCCCAGATAGACATCAATCACCCGCGGGTCTTCCTGCACCTGTTCGATTGGGCCTTCAGACAGCACCGATCCCTCATGCAGCACCGTCACCTTCCGCCCAAGCGCACGGACGAATTCCAGATCATGTTCCACCACCACAACGCTATGTTTCCCCGCGATGCGGCGGAGCAATGCGGCGGTGTGTTCCGTTTCCTGATCCGTCATGCCGGCAACGGGTTCATCCACCAGCAGCAATTCCGGGTCCTGCATCAACAACATGCCAATCTCCAGCCATTGGCGCTGCCCGTGGGAGAGGATGCCGGCCCGGTCCTTGGCACGCTCCATCAGGCCGATCTCGGCCATCACTTCCTCGATCCTGTCGCGTGCTTCGCCACTGAGCCGCCAATGCAAGGCCGCCAAGGTGCCGCGTGGCGCCTTCAGTGCGAGTTCAAGGTTTTCAAACACCGTCAGCGCATCAAACATGGTGGGCTTCTGGAACTTCCGCCCAATGCCAAGATTGGCGATGCGGGTTTCATCAAGCCTGGTCAGGTCATGGTCGCCAAAGCGCGCCGTGCCGCTATCGGGTTTTGTTTTCCCGGTGATCACATCCATCATGGTGGTCTTGCCCGCGCCATTGGGGCCGATCACGGCGCGAAGTTCCCCCGGTTCCACAATCAGCGAAAGATTATTGAGTGCGCGGAAACCATCAAAGGTAACGGTGATGCCATCCAGATAAAGGCTTGCTGCCTTCTTCATGTGCCGCGCCCCTTGATCAGCCCGATCAGCCCGCGCGGTAGGAAAAGCGTGACAATGATGAACAGCGCGCCCAGCACCAGCAGCCAAAGATCGGGCGCGAAGGAAGTGAGCCAGGTTTTCAGCGCATTGACCGAAAAGGCGCCAAGGATCGCGCCAATCAGCGTACCCCGGCCGCCAAAGGCCACCCAGACCACGGCTTCAATCGAATTGCCGGGGCTGAATTCGCCCGGATTGATGATGCCAACAAGCGGCACGTAAAGCGCGCCCGCCAGCCCCGCCATCATGGCCGACAGCACAAAGACAAATAGCTTGAACGCGGTGACATCATAACCCAAAAAGCGCACGCGGCTTTCTGCATCCCGAATGGCAATCAGCAACCGCCCGAATTTGGACTGCACGACATGGGCGGAGATCAACAGCGTGATCGCCAAAGCCCCAAGCGCCGCCAGATAAAGCCCAGCGCGCGCGCTTGAGGTATTGAGCGGCACGCCAAGTAAATCCTTGAAATCTGTAAAACCATTATTACCGCCAAAGCCCATATCATTGCGGAAGAAGGCCAACATCAGCGCATAGGTCATGGCCTGGGTAATGATGGAAAGATAAACCCCGGTAATGCGACTGCGGAAAGCCAACCAGCCAACCAGACCCGCCAGCGCGCCCGGCACCAGCAGCGCCATCAGCATGGCAAAGGGAAAATACTCAAAGCCCAGCCAATACCAGGGCAATTCCTTATAGCCGAGGAAGACCATGAAATCCGGCAGCACAGGATGCCCATAAACGCCGCGATCGCCAATCACGCGCATCAGATGCATGCCCATGGCATAGCCACCAAGGGCAAAGAAGGCGCCATGCCCAAGGCTGAGGATACCCGCATAACCCCAGGCCAGATCAATCGAAAGTGCCAGGATTGCGTAGCAAATCCACTTGCCTGTGACGGCGACCACAAAATCTGAAACGCGGAGTGTATGCCCGGCGGGGAGTGCATTCAACAGCGGCGGCAGCAGAAGTAGCACGAAAATCAGCCCCACCAGCCCAAGGCGTAGATTGAACCGCCATGCAGAAATATTGGGCATGGTCATTGATCCGCCGCCCGACCCTTGAGCGCAAAAAGCCCCTTTGGCCGGCGCTGGATGAACAACATGATTCCGATTAGCACGGCAACTTTCGCCAGTACTACCCCGGCATAAGGCTCCAGCAATTTATTCACGACCCCAAGTGTCAGCGCACCGATCAGCGTGCCCGCCAGGCTGCCGACACCGCCAAACACCACGACCATGAAGCTATCCACAATATAGCCCGTGCCGAGATTGGGGGAGACATTGTCAATCTGCGACAGCGCCACGCCCGCCATGCCGGCAATGCCTGATCCGAAAGCAAAAGTCAGCGCATCCACACGCCCGGTGCGAATGCCCATGGTCGCGGCTATGCGCCGATTCTGCACCACGGCGCGCATATCAAGCCCGAAGCGCGTGAAGCGAATAGCCGCCATCACCAAAAGCAATACGGCAATGCCAAAGACAATAATCCAAAGCCGGTTTTGCGTGACGCTGATCTCGCCCGGCAGCATTAGCGTACCCTGCATCCAACTGGGGCTTGAAACTTCCCTGTTCTGCGCGCCGAAAATCAGCCGCACCGCCTGCTGCAACATCATGCCGACGCCAAAGGTCATCAGCAGTGTTTCAAGCGGTCGCCCGTAAAGATGCCGGATCAGGCCGCGTTCCATCGCCGCGCCCAAAAGCGCCGTGACCAGAAACGCCGCCGGCACAGCAAGCGGCAACGCCCAAGGTGCCAGGATGGTGCCGCGTAAAGCTTCCTGTACCAGAAAGGTTGTATAGGCGCCAAGCATGACAAATTCGCCATGCGCCATATTGATCACGCCCATGACACCAAAGGTTACCGCCAGACCAAGTGCCGCGAGCAACAAAACAGACCCAAGCGACAGTCCCTGGAAAAGCAATTCGCCAGCGCGGCGAAAGGCCAATTGCCGATCAATCCGCGCGACCGCCCCATCAATCGCCTCAGCCAGCGCTGCATTGCCAGCGCGTGCTTCCAGCAGCACCGTGCGTGCAGCTTCAGACCCCGAAGCGCCGAGGCTTTCAACGCCGGCGCGCTTCAGCGCCTCATCATCGGAAGCAAGCCGCGCCGCGCCTTGTGCCAGCAGCAGCCTTTCGCGAATGCGCGGCACGGTTTCACGCGCAAGCGCTGCATCCAAAAGCGGCAAATCCTGCGCGCTGCGGCTGCGCAAAATCCCATCCGCTGCGCGCAAGCGCTCCGCCGGATCGGGCGAGACAATCTGCAAACGCCCAAGCGCAATGCGCAGTGCCGCGCGTACGCGGTTATTGATACGCACGGCGCTGGCGCCGGCAATATCGGCGGGCGCGCCTGTCAACGCATCAGCCTCACCAATGCGCAGCGCGCCATCGGCCATGCGCGCAAGCCGCCCATCTGACAGCGCCTGCAAGATCGGCAAGGCGCGCGGGTCACCACTCAGGCCGAGCTTTTCAACGGCTTCCGCCTGTTCGCCAAAGCTACCGCCAAGCCGCAGCGCGGTTGCGCCGAAGTCATCCTGTGCCCAGGCCATGGGCGAAAGGCCTAGGACCAGCAGCAGCGTGAGGATAAGATTTTTCATTCGACGTTTGGGGCGATGATCGAAACCACCGCCCCTAACCGATTAGCGACGACGATTCGCGTTTTCCGGAATGAAGGGAGACCAGTTTTCGGCAACAATTGGCCCAGGTGTTTTCCAGACGATATTGAACTGGCCGTTTTCCATCACTTCGCCAATCATCACGGGCTTGGACAAATGATGGTTGCGGTGCATCTCCAGCGTATAGCCGCAAGGCGCATCCACCTTCTGACCATACATGGCCTCACGCACCGGATCCACCGCTGTGGTGCCGGCCTTGGCTACCGCCTGCGCCCACATCTTGAAGCCGACAAGCGTTGCTTCCATTGGGTCATTCGTCACGCGGCGCGGGTTCTTGATGAAGGCCTGCCACTGATTTTTGAATTCCGTATTGGCGGGGCTGTTCACGCTCATGAAGTAATTCCAGGCGGCCAGGTGGCCAACCAGCGGCTTGGTATCAATGCCGGCCAATTCTTCTTCACCGACCGAGAATGCAACGGATGGAATATCTTCCGCCTTGATCCCCTGATTGCCGAGTTCCCGGTAGAAGGGAACATTGGCATCGCCATTGATGGTGGAAACAATCGCGGTGCGCTTGCCTTCGCCGGCAAAGCGCTTCACGCGCGCCACAATGCCCTGCCAATCGGAATGGCCGAAGGGCGTATATTCTTCCATGATGTCCGCATCAGCGATGCCCTTGCTGTTCAGGAAGGCGCGCAGGATCCGATTTGTGGTGCGTGGATAGACATAGTCGGTGCCGAGCAGCGCAATGCGTCGCGCCTCACCGCCATCCTTCGACATCAAATATTCAACCGCCGGAATCGCCTGCTGGTTCGGCGCGGCGCCGGTGTAGAAGACATTGCGGGACTGTTCCTCACCCTCATACTGCACCGGATAGAAGAGCAAGCCATTCAATTCTTCAAAAACCGGCAGCACGGATTTGCGGCTGACCGAGGTCCAGCAGCCGAAGGTCACATCCACCTTAGCCACTTGGAGAAGCTCCCGCGCCTTCTCAGCAAAAAGCGGCCAATTGGAAGCGGGGTCCACCACTACGGCTTCCACGCGCCTTCCCAAAAGGCCGCCACGGCTATTGATGCCTTCCACCATCATCAGCACGGTATCGCGGAGCGCGGTTTCGCTGATGGCCATGGTGCCGGAAAGTGAATGCAAAACGCCAACCTTGATCGGTGCGCCTTGCGCGGAAGCGCCACGAATGGCCGGGGTTGCCAAGGCCGCGCCCATGCCCAGCAGGGCCGCGCGACGCGTAAGGCGGTGGCTGAGGATATCTGTCATCGCTGATCTCCAGACTTGGGCAGGACCCGTCGCGCCCCATGACGCTGGACTGCTTGCCGCCTGGAGAGGTTTGCGAATTGCGTGCCAGGGGTTTTCACCCCCAGGTGGGCGCCAAAAAGTGCGCTGCCGCCCAAATCAGCGGCAAATCAAGAGCGGCCCCCCGCGCTTATGCGCCAAAAAGCAGCAGTTATTGCGGCAAGGAAACGGAGTTACCGAAAAATTGCGACCGTTTCATCAAGCCCCAGGGCTATAGGCCAACCGGCCTGCCTGCCACCGTTACTGAAAGAGCCTCTGGCTTCAGCAGCCGCCGCGCCACCCGCGCCGCATCATCGCGGGTAATGGCGCGCAGCCTGGCGTCGCGCCCATCCAGCCAATCAATCGGCCGCCCATTGCGCTGCATCGCGTTCAGCGTATTCGCAATGCGCCGGCTATCGGTGAATTGCAGCGCGAGCGACCCGGTTAGGAAGGCAATCGCCTCCGCCATTTCCGCATCATTTGGCCCATCAGCCGCCATGCGCGCCCATTCATCGCGCGTCACCGAAAGCGCTTCGGCAATCTTGCCATTGTCGCTGGCGACACTGCCCAGCAGCACGCCGCCGCCAAAACCCGTATCAAGCCCAAGCCCGATGCCATAGGTCAGGCCACGCCGCACCCGCACAGATTCCGTGAGGCGCGAGGAAAACCCACCGCCGCCGAAAATGCGCAGCACCACCTGCGCCGCCTCAAAATCCTGATCCCGTGCGCCGATACCCTCATGGCCAAAGATCGCCTGGGATTGCGGGCTATCCATGCCGATCACGCGTTGGCCAAAATTGGTGAAGCCGGGTAGCGCTGCTGGCGTTGCGGGCGCGCCAGCGGGCAGCCCAGCGAAAAGGCGTTCCATCAGCGCGGCCAGTGCCTCTGGCTTGATGGCGCCTGAGGCGGCAATGGTAAGCCCCTCTCGCCGCAATTGCTGGCCAAGCAGCCCGCGCAAATCCTCGGCGCTGATGGCAGCCAAGCTTTCCGCCGTGCCGCCTGAAGGCCGCCCCGCCGTATGGGTCGGGTAGGCCGCTGCCCAAAAGGCGCGCCCCGCCTGACCGCGCGGTGTTTCCAGCGCCTGCCTTGCGCCAGCAATGGCGCGCGCTCTTAGCCTTTCAACCGCCGACTGATCAAGCCGCGGCGCTGTCATCGCCAAGCGCGCCAGGCGCTCAGCCTCTGGCAGAGCGTCAGTCAGGCAGCGAAAGCCGCCATCCACATCATCCCGGCCCGCGCTGAAGGAAAGCCCAATGCCGGCATCGCGCAGCGCATCGATGAAGGCGGCTGCCGGCATATCCCCGGCCCCTTCGGTCAGCAGCGCAGTCGCAAGGCTCGCCGTACCCTCCCGCCCCGGCGCATCAAGCGCCGCACCGCCGGACCAGGACCAGGAAAGGGAGACCACCGGCACGGAATGATCTTCCACCAGCCAGGCAGTCAGCCCATTGGCGGCAACCCGCTGAATGGGCAGGCGAAAGGGGGGGGTCATGCGCCGGGCACCAGCCAGGCGGCGGTATTGGGGGCGCTTGGCAGCACGGCCCTTGCCGCAGCCTCTACCTGATCCCGCGTCACGGCACTGATGCGGGCCGGCCAGAATTCTACGGCTTCCAGCGGCAAGCCAATCGCAAGTGTCCCCCCCACCATGCGCGGCCCAGCGCCAAAGCCATCCAGCGCCAGCATTGCGCCGGCGGTAAGTTGGCGGATCGCCCGCGCCACTTCCGCTTCCGTGGGGCCTTGCTGGATCAGGGTTTCAATCACGCCATTGGCAGCTTCTTCCAGCCGTTCCGGTGTAACCCCGGGGCGCGGCATGGCCGAGAGGTAAAATTCCGTCATCCCCGCCGCATCGCCATCATACCCCGTACCGGCAGAGACCGCGAGGCCGGTTTCCACCAGCGCCTTATGCAGCCGGCTGCCCTGCCCACCGCCCAAAAGATGCGAAAGCACTTCAAGCGGCAGCGCATGCGCACGCTCGCCAGCCGTGAGTGAAGGCGCTATCCAGGCCTTCAGGAACAGCGCATCCCGTGTCATAGGGTCACGCCGCAGCAGCCGGGGCTCCGCCGCTTGTGTTGGCGTGGGCGCACGATCCCGCCGCGCGGCGTCGCGCGCCGGGATGTCGCCATAATGCTTATCCACCAGGCGCCGGACCTCTTCTTCCGGCACGGCGCCGCTGATCACCAAGGTTGCATTGGCTGGCGCGTAGAACCGTGCATGGAACCCGGCCAAATCATCGCGGGAAATGGCGCGGATTTCATCTTCCCAGCCGATAATGGGCCGCCCCGCCCAATGCTGCCGGCCCCAAAGCGCTGCCGTAAACGCCTCCCGGAAACGCGCCCTCGGGTTGGAATCCGTCCTTTGCTGGCGTTCTTCCAGCACCACGCCGCGTTCGCTTTCCATGAATTCCTGCGGGATCAGCGCGCCGGCCATGCGGTCCGCCTCCATCTCCAGGATCATGCCAAGGCGCGACGCCTCCACGGCCTGATGATAGGCCGTGACGTCACGGGACGTGAAGGCATTGTCATTGCCGCCTTCCCGCGCCACCAAGCGCGAGAAATCGCCAACGCCCACCTTCGGGCTGCCCTTGAACATCATGTGTTCCAGGAAATGCGCCACCCCAGAACGGCCAGCCGGGTCTTCCGCCCCGCCGGCGGCGAAAAACAAATACTGCGTCACCACCGGCGCCCGGCTGAAGGGAATGAAGGCAACCTCCAACCCATTGGCCAAGCGCCAATGCTTGGTGCCGAAAAGAGGGCGCTGCAGCGGTGGCGGCGCGGCATTCTGGGCCATGGCGGGGCTTGCCGCACAAAGTGCAGCGGCGGAGGCAAGGGTTTGGCGTCGGGTCAAGCGCATCATGCCCCCAGAAATGGTATCAGCCAGGCCGTAATCCAGGCCGGGCCAGAGCATTTTCAAGCCAAGAGGAATCACTTGGCGACTCGGAAAATGCGACCAAACAAAGCTTTAGTGCGTGTCCGGTGAACGAATGTGAACGGGAAACGCACTAAATCAGAAGCCGAGCCTCTGCCAAATGTTCTGCGCCCGTGGCTGCTGGATGGGCGTATCACCAGCCGTGCCTTCAACGCCAAGCGCGGCATTTTCGCGAATGCGCTGCCTTTCCCGCTCAGGGTCCACAGCAATCCCAGGCGCCGGCGGGTCACGCCAGAAAATCAGCCGATCCGCCAAATCGCGCGGGGGGCGATCCAGCCTTTGGCTTTCGTCATCCACTTGGCGGCGAATATCGCGCGGCGCTGAAGGCCCCGCCGCCTGCAAAAGCGCCACTTCGCCCACGCTGCCCCCGGTCGCGCGCGGTTGCTGGCGCGGGTCCCTGAGCGCCAGGGCAGGCACCAGCACCGCCTCTGCCTCCTCACGCTGGCTGCGTTCCATCGGGCGCGCGGCGCCTGGGCGCGGTGAAGGAAGGCCCCCGGCCATGTCCGGCGGCATGGAAAGCGGCGCCCTGGTGGTCACGCGGAATTCATCGGGCGCATCGCGAATGAACCCAAGGGTGCGCGCCGTATTCTCCCCACAGCCGACAAGCAGCAGTGTGGCAAGGGCAGGAAGGAGGGTCTTGGAGCACCGATTCATAGACTATCTTTAGGCGTTTGGCGTGGCGGCAACAAGGCATCCAGCAACAAGGCCCCAACGCCACAGACAATCGCGGCATCCGCCACATTGAACACATACCAATGCCAGCCCCAGGCATGGGTATCCACGAAATCCACCACCGCCCCAAAACGCACGCGATCCAGGACATTGCCAAAGGCGCCACCAATCACGGCACCCAGCGCCAGCGCCACCATCCGCCCCTCGGCCCGCGCCAGCCAGCGGAGCAAAAACACGGCAATCGCCACCGCAAGCCCAGCCAAAACCAAATGGTTCCAAGGTCCATCGCCGGAAAACAGGCCAAAGGTCACACCGCGATTCCAGACCATGGTCAGGTCCAGGCCGAAGGGGCCTGCTGAGAATAAGGGGATGTGCTGGACCTCGGGCAACAACAAAACAGCCAACACAAGCCACTTGGTCAGTTGGTCTAATACAAAAATCACAGCCGCAAATATTAGACCAAGGCGCAAAAGGCCGGGGGCGCTGCCCCCGGGCCCCCGCTGGGGAGACAGTGTCTCCCCAGACCCCGCCTTCATTAAAGCGCCTCGACCACCGCGTCGCAGCGGCGGCAAAGCGTGGGGTGGGATGAACATTCGCCGACTTCGGGCAGCACACGCCAGCAGCGGTCACACTTCACACCAGGGGCGGGGCGGAACACCGCAGCAGCATCGGCAACACCATCGGCCACAAAGGCACCCTCAGGCGCCGGCGCCGTGGAAAGAGCGAAGCCCGAGGTGATGCAAAGCTCGGCCCACAAATCCGGTGGCAGCAAGCCGGCATCATCAGGCGCCACATGCAGTACAGGAGCGGCTTGCAAGGATGAACCAATCTCCTGCGCAACACGCGCACGCTCAAGCGCGCCTGTCACCGCACGGCGCAAATCGCGTAAGCGCGCCCATTTCCCAGCCAGCGCCTGATCCTTCCAGCCTTCGGGCACAAAGGGGAAATCGAGCAAATGCACACTGCCCTGCTCATCCGGGAAACGCGCAAGCCAGGCTTCCTCCGCCGTGAACACCAGCACCGGCGCGAACCAGGCACAAAGGCAGCGATGCAGAATATCAAGCACCGTCCGCGCAGCACGCCGGCGCGGCGCATCCGCAGCATCACAGTAAAGACTGTCTTTCCGGATATCGAAGTAAAAGGCGGAAAGATCAGTGGCACAGAATTGATGGATTTCAGGATAAACCCCGGTCCAATCATGGGTTTCCACCGCCCGCCTGATCTTCGCATCCAATTCAGTCAGGCGATGCAGCAACCAACGCTCAAGCTCAGGCAATTCGGCAAAGGGGATGGTTTCTTCTTCCGTGAAGCCATCCAAATTACCGAGCAGCCAGCGCAAGGTATTGCGAATACGCCGATACAATTCCGCCTGTTGTTTCAGGATTTCGGGGCCGATGCGCAGATCAAGCGCCGTATCTGAATTCATCACCCAAAGGCGCAGGATATCCGCGCCATATTGCTTCATCACATCCTGCGGCGCGGTGACATTGCCCATGGATTTGGACATTTTCCGCCCCTGCTCATCCAGCACAAAACCATGCGTCAGCACGGCCTTGAAGGGCGCGACACCATTGGTGCCAACCGATTCCAGCAACGAGGAATGAAACCAACCACGATGCTGGTCTGAGCCTTCCAAATAAAGATCAGCCGGGAAGGGCAAACCACGCGGCGGCAACACAAAGGCATGGGTGGAGCCCGATTCAAACCAGACATCCACAATATCCATGACCTGTTCATAAGCCGCCGGATCGCGACCCTCGCCCAGGAAGCGCGCAGCGGCACCGGGCTTATACCAGGCATCCGCCCCTTCAGCGGTGAAGGCGGCGATGATGCGTTCCATGATCGCAGGATCACGCAAGGGCTCACCGCTCCGGCGATCCACGAATACCGGGATCGGCACGCCCCAGGCGCGCTGGCGGCTGATGCACCAATCGGGCCGCGCTGCCACCATGGAACCGATGCGGTTGCGCCCTGCATCCGGCACGAAATGCGTCTTGGCGATGGCATCCAGAGATTTGGCGCGGATCGCATTCGCGTCATCCATGGCGATGAACCATTGCGGCGTCGCGCGGAAAATCACCGGCTTCTTGGAACGCCAGCTATGCGGATAGCTATGCGTGAGCTTACCCGTCGCGGCCAGCGTCCCCGCTGCCTCCATCGCCGCATAAACCGCTGTATGCGCCTTGAAGACATGCAAGCCTTCAAACCCCGGCGCGTGATGGGTGAAGGTGCCGTCGTCGTTCACTGTCTCAGGGATTGGCAGGTTATGCGCGCGGCCCAGATTGAAGTCATCCTCACCATGGCCAGGCGCGATATGCACAAACCCGGTGCCAGCTTCGGTGGTGACGAAATCACCAGGCAGCAAAGGTACATCGAATTCATAGCCATGCCCGCGCAATGGATGCGCCGCCATCGCGCCAGCCAATTCCGCGCCCTTGATCACGCGCTTGATGCTATGCGCGCCAATGCCGGCAGCCTTTTCAAATTGCGGCAGCAAGGGCAGCGCGACCAGCAGCCGATCACCGATTTTCAGATAGGATTTCTCGGCCAAGCCTTCGACATGCAAAAGCGCGTAATCAATTTCAGCGCCGTAGGCCACCGCGCGATTGCCCGGCATGGTCCAGGGCGTGGTGGTCCAG
>JBPCSO010000015.1:0-90847 GCA_051007055.1 Roseomonas sp. | reverse complement strand
CGCAGCCTGCCACGCGCCGAATTTTTGCCTTTGGCGATATGCTGGAACTGGGTGCGGAAGGCCCGGCGCAACACGCGGTTTTGGCGGAGGATGTGGTGAAGACATGCGATCTGGTCTTCTGCTGCGGCCCGCTTTCCGCGCATTTATTTGATGCCCTGCCCGCAACACAGCGTGGCGGCTATTTTCCCAATTCTGCGGCGCTTGCCCCGGCGCTTCGTGCCGCGCTCAAGCCCGGTGACGCTGTGTTGGTGAAGGGCTCACTTGGTTCGCGCATGGGCGTGATCATCCAGGCATTGACGGCAGGAGTACAAGTTTCGTGATCTATAATCTTCTGCTGCCTTTTGCTGAGGAATATGCGCTCGCCAATTTGGCGCGCTATCACACGTTTCGTGCTGGCACGGCCTGTCTGACAGCGTTGTTGATCAGTCTGGTTTTTGGTTCTTCCATCATTCGCTGGCTGCGCGGCTTTCAGCGTGGCGGCCAGCCAATTCGTGAAGACGGCCCGGCCCGGCATATTGTAGAAAAAAAGGGTACGCCCACCATGGGCGGCGTGCTGATCCTACTGGGGTTGGTGGGTTCCACGCTGCTTTGGGCGGATTTGCGTAATGGCTTTGTCTGGGCTGTTCTATTCATCACCTGCGGCTATGGCGCGCTTGGCTTTGCGGATGATTGGCTGAAGGTGACCAAGCGCAATACCAAAGGTGTATCGGGCCGCGCGAAGCTTGTGGTGCAAGCGGTTTTGGGACTGGTCACGGCGCTATGGGTCACTTGGCTTATGCCAGGCGCGCTTGCGGACAAGCTTGCGTTTCCAATCTTCAAGGAATTGCTGCTGCCGCTTGGCATCCTGTTCCCGCTTTTGGCGGCGCTGGTAATGATGGGGGCCTCCAATGCGGTCAATCTGACCGATGGGCTGGATGGTCTTGCCATTGTGCCGGTTATGATCGCGGCAAGTGTCTTCGCCCTGATTGCCTATCTGGTCGGCAATCGTATTTTTGCCGATTACCTCCAACTGCATTACGTGCCCGGTACCGGTGAACTGTCAGTATTCTGCGCGGCCTTGGTTGGTGCTGCCCTTGGCTTTCTTTGGTTCAATGCGCCGCCGGCTGCAGTTTTCATGGGAGATACGGGCTCACTTTCCCTCGGCGGTGCGCTGGGTGGGCTTGCGGTTGCGACCAAGCACGAAATCGTACTCGCCATTGTGGGTGGGCTTTTTGTGGTGGAGACAGTTTCCGTCATCATCCAGGTCTTCTGGTTCAAACGCACAGGCCGGCGCGTGTTTCTGATGGCGCCCCTGCATCATCATTTTGAGAAAAAAGGTTGGGCCGAGCCCACCATCGTGATCCGCTTTTGGATCATCGCCATGATCCTGGCGCTGGTTGGGCTTTCGACACTGAAAATCAGATGATCGCGCCAACGCCCCCCTTCACCCCTTTTTCTGGCGCGCGCATCGCTGTGGTTGGGCTGGGCCGCGCTGGCCTGCCAGCCGCCTTGCGCTTGTCTGCATGGGGTGCAGAAATCGAGGTTTGGGACGATAGGCCCGAAGCACGCGCAGCAGCGGCAGCCGCTGGGCTGACCCTCAAGGACCCCACCGCCGGCGCCTTCCGTGCCGATGCGTTGCTGCTTTCACCGGGCATTCCGCACCACTTGCCGGCCCCCCATCCTGCCGCCCAGGCAGCCAAGGCCGCCGGCAGGCCCATCCTGTGCGATGTGGAATTTCTCTATCGCGCCGTACTGGCCAGCCATTCGGGGGCGCGCTTCGTGGGCGTGACAGGCACCAATGGCAAATCAACGACAACCGCCCTGATCCACCATATCCTACAGGGCGCCGGTGTCGCCTGTGAGGTGGGTGGGAATTTGGGCCCGGCGGCGCTTGATCTCAATATATTGGGGTCTGAGGGGGTCTATACCCTCGAAATGTCGTCTTACATGTTGGAGCGAATCGCAACTCTGCGCTTCAACGTAGCTGTTATGCTGAACCTCAGCCCTGATCACTTGGACCGCCATGGAAGCATGGCCGGCTATGCCGCTGCGAAGGCTCAAATCTTCGCGCGTCAGCAGGCCGGTGATGTGGCTGTGCTTGGACAGGATGACCCGATGACTGCCGCGATGGGGGCTGGCTTGGCCGCGCGCATCGTGCCGATTTCGGGCCTGAAGCCCCAGCCTGGTGGTATTTGGGCTGAGAGCGAGACACTGTGGGACGATAGCGGGCCGATCCTTGATCTGGCGGCGGCGCTGGCGCTGCCCGGCATCCATAATGCCCAGAACGCGGCAGCGGCAGCAGCCGCCTGCATGGCGCTTGGCGTCACGCGTGCGGATATAATGCGCGGTATCGCAAGCTACCCTGGCTTGCCGCATCGGCAGGAAATCGTCGCCGAAGCCAAGGGTGTTGTCTTTGTAAACGACAGCAAGGCGACCAATGCAGATAGCGCGGCGCGCGCACTGGCTTCTTATGACCGTGTGGTTTGGATTGCGGGCGGGATCGGCAAGGAAGGCGGCATCGCGCCGCTGGCACCCTTCTTCCCACGCATCGCCAAGGCCTTCCTGATAGGGCGCGATGCGCCTGCCATGGCAGCGACGTTGCGCGAAGCGGGCGTTGCGCATGAAATCATCGGTAGCCTGGAAGCGGCAGTGCCGGCGGCAGCGCAAGCGGCTTTTGCTGGTGCGGCGCCTGTCGTGTTGCTTTCACCTGCAGCGGCTTCCTTTGATCAATTCACTGGTTTTGATGCGCGTGGTGATCGCTTCCGTGAACTGGCGCAAGCGCTAGTTGCTGAGCCGGGCATGAGGGCAAGCTGATGGCTCTCTCCCGCGCGGATAACTCCATTCTTGGGCGTTGGTGGTGGACAGTGGATCGCTGGACGCTGGCGGCGCTCATGGTGCTGATCGGCTTTGGCTATGTGATGATGTTGGCAGCCTCGCCTGCCGTCGCCGAACGTATCGGCGCATCATCGCGCCACATGTTCTTCCTGAAGCAGGTCTTTTATCTGGCGCTGGCGACGGCTGTGATGGTGGTCGTTTCGTTGCTTTCACCGCGCGGAGTGCGACGGTTCGCCCTGCTTGGCTGCGCCGGGGCTTTGGTGCTGACCGCTGCAACACTGGTGGTTGGTGTTGAAATCAAAGGCGCGCGGCGTTGGCTGCCGATCCCCGGACTTTCTTTGCAGCCATCGGAATTCCTCAAGCCCTTCTTCGCCGTAGTTGCTGCCTGGCTGATTGCGGAAGGCATGGCGCCTGGTTCGCGCATCTGGGGGCGGGCGATCGCGGTTGGCATGTTTGCCGTAATCGCGGTGATTATGAAAAGTCAGCCCGATATTGGTATGCTGCTGGTGATGACGGCAGTCCTTTTCGCGCAATTCGTCGTCGCTGGACTGAATTTTTTCATTGTGGGCGGGCTGGCAGGTCTTGGCGTTGGCGTTGGCGTCCTCGCCTATCTGCTGTTCCCGCATGTCCAATCACGCGTGCATCGCTTTCTTGATCCAAGTTCGGGTGATTCTTATCAGGTGAGTGTTGCCATGGAAGCCTTTGCCAATGGCGGGTTTTTGGGGCGCGGGCCGGGTGAAGGGCGCGTGAAGAATGTGCTGCCCGATGCGCATGCTGATTTCGTCTTTGCCGTGGCCGGCGAGGAATTTGGCATGGTGGTCTGTCTGGTCATCCTGACGCTTTTTGCCTTTGTTGTGCTGCGCGGCTTGATGCGCTTGCTGGCGGAAACTGATTTCTTCGTTGTACTGGCGGCGACTGGGCTGCTGACGCAATTCGGCTTGCAGGCTTTTGTGAATATGGCGTCCACACTGCATTTGATTCCAACCAAGGGCATGACGCTGCCCTTGGTTTCCTATGGCGGATCTTCGGTGCTTGCAATTGCGCTTGGTATGGGCATGTTGTTGGCGCTGACACGCAAGCGCATTGGCGAACGTGCTGCGGGAACCGGCTTGCCGCACGGCGCGCTTGCCGCGGGTGGCGCGCGGTGAGGGGCCCCATGGCGCAACCCATCATCATCGCTTCGGGCGGCACGGGCGGACATCTTTTCCCGGCTGAGGCACTGGCGGCAGAACTGATCCGGCGCGGCGAACGCGTGGCACTGATGACCGATGCGCGATCTGCTGCTTATGACAGCCCGGTTTTCGCGAATGCCGAGCGTTTCGTACTGCAAGGTTCTGGCCTTTCCGGGCGCGGGTTGCGTCAGGCTTTGCGCGGCGCGTCAGCGCTCTTCATAGGAACGCTTCAGGCGCGCCGGCATATTCGCGATTTGTCGCCGAGTGCGATTGTCGGTTTTGGCGGCTATCCTTCCTTCCCGCCCTTGGCCGCGGCGCGATTGGTGCGCGCATCACGTCGCCCTGCGCTTATTCTGCATGAACAGAATGCCGTACTGGGCCGCGCCAATCGGTTGATGGCGCGCGGCGCTGATTTGTTGGCGCTATCCTATGCTGACACCGCGATGGTACCGGAAACTGCGCGCAGTGCGGTGGTGGGTAACCCAGTTCGCCCGGCACTCGCCGCCCTGGCGGGCCAGCCATATCCGCTGCCGGCGGAAGGCACGGTGCTGCGCGTGCTTGTGCTGGGTGGATCACTCGGCGCGCGGATTTTTGCGGATGTGGTTCCGGCGGCCATTAGTGCGCTGCCCGAAGCTTTGCGCGCGCGCCTGCTGGTAACGCAACAATGTCGTGCCGAGGATTTGGCGCGCACGCGCAGCTCCTATGAAGCAGCCGGCGTTCCTGCCGATTTGGCGCCTTTCTTCCCTGATGTTGCGGGAAGGCTTGCCACGGCACATCTGGTGATTGGTCGTGCTGGTGCCTCTACTGTGGCAGAGATTGCCTGCGCCGGTCGGCCTTCCATTCTGGTGCCGCTGCCATCGGCGATTGACGATCATCAAACCGCGAATGCGCGTGCCTTGGCGGCGACGGATGCGGCGCGTGTTTTCGCGCAGGCGGCCTTCACGCCGCAAGTGCTGGCTGATGCGCTGGCGTCCTTCCTGAATTTCCCGGCGCGCATGGCCTCAGCTGCTGCCGCTGCTTCTGCCCTGGCGCGCCCCCATGCAGCGCGCGACCTTGCGGACCGCGTTATGGCGCTGGCGCGGCGCGATTTGGTTGGAGTTTCCTGATGCGCGCGCTTCCCATCACGATTGGCGCCATTCATTTCGTTGGTATCGGCGGCATCGGCATGTCCGGCATCGCTGAAGTGTTGCATACGCTCGGCTACCAGGTGCAGGGCAGCGATGTTGCGGAAGGCGCCAATGTGGCGCGGCTGCGCGCTGCCGGCATTCCAGTAATGATCGGCCATGACGCCGCCAATCTGGGCAATGCGCAAGTGCTCGTGGTGTCCACCGCCGTGAAGCGCGACAATCCGGAAGTGGCGGCGGCGCGGCAGCGTTTAATCCCCATTGTGCGGCGCGCGGAAATGCTGGCCGAGCTCATGCGCCTCAAATGGTCAATCGCTATTGGCGGCACGCATGGCAAGACGACTACGACAAGCCTCGTGGCCGCCGTGCTGGAAGCTGCACGGTTGGACCCCACTGTGATCAATGGCGGCATCATCAATGCCTATGGCACCAATACGCGCATGGGTAGCGGCGAATGGATGGTGGTGGAAGCCGATGAAAGTGACGGATCCTTCCTGAAACTCCCAGCTGTCGTTGCCGTGGTCACGAATATGGACCCGGAACATTTGGACCATTGGGGCACGGAAGAAGCGATGAAGGAAGGCTATGCCCAATTCGTCGGCAATATTCCCTTTTACGGTTTTGCGGTGCTTTGCATTGATCACCCAGAAGTGCAGGCGATGATCCCGCGCCTTTCCGATCGGCGCATCGTGACTTACGGCTTTTCCCCTCAGGCAGATGTGCGCGCGGATCGTGTGATCACAGACCGTATGGGTGCCACTTTTGAAGTGACGGTGACCGACCGGCTGAGCGGGCGTGTGCGCAATATGAAGCCCTTCCGCCTGCCCATGCTGGGCCAGCATAATGTGCAGAATGCGCTGGCTGCTGTTGCTATCGCGGCTGAGATGGGCGTGGATGAAGTCACCATCCGCACCGCGCTTGCCGGCTTCAAGGGTGTGAAGCGGCGCTTCACGCGTACTGGCGAAGCGGGCGGCATTACGGTGATTGATGATTACGGCCATCACCCGGTGGAAATTGCTGCTGTGCTGAAGGCCGCGCGGCAGGCCGGCGCGCGTGATGTCATCGCGGTGGTACAGCCGCATCGTTATTCGCGGCTTGCATCCCTGTTCGAAGAATTCTGCGCCTGCATGAATGATGCGGGCACGGTGATTGTGGCTGATGTCTACGCAGCCGGCGAAGCGCCGATTGAAGGCGTGGACAAGGATGCCCTGGTGGAGGGACTCCGCGCACGCGGGCATCGTTCCGTGGTGCCGCTGCCAGGGCCTGATAGCCTGGCGGAGATGATCCACGCCATTGCACGCCCCGGCGATTATGTGGTGTGTCTGGGCGCAGGCAATATCACCAATTGGGCGCATACATTGCCGGCGCAATTGACGGAATTGCAGGCGCGCGCGCGCGGGCGCTTGGCGGGGGCGATGAAATGATGCCTCAGCCCATCAGCCAAGCCGTACTGCCACCACTGCGCGGTCGCGTGGAGCGTAACGCGCCGCTGGGTCCGGCGACATGGTTCCGCGTGGGCGGACCAGCGGATGTGCTGGTGCGGCCGGCGGATGTGGATGATTTATTGTTGCTGCTACGCGACATGCCGGCCGATATGCCGCTGACCCTATTGGGTGCCGCTTCAAACCTGATCATTCGTGATGGCGGCATCGCGGGTGTGGTGCTGCGCCTTGCGCGCGGCTTTGGTGAGGTGGTGGTGGAAGCCGATGGCGGTATCATCGCCGGCGCTGCCGCTTTGGATGTGACGGTGGCGGAAACCGCTGCGGCTGCTGGGCTTGCGGGGCTCGAGTTTTTGGTCGGTATTCCGGGCAGCATTGGCGGCGCGGTTGCCATGAATGCCGGCGCTTATGGCGTTGAGATCAGGGATGTTCTGGATTGGGTGGAGATCGCAACACCTGAGGGGTTGCTGCGCCTGCATGCGGCAGCGCTGCGCTTTGCTTATCGCCAAGCACAACTGCCGCGGCGCGGCGTTGTGGTGCGGGCAAGGCTGCGCGCTATTGCCGGTGACAAACCCGCCATCGCGGCGCGGCTTGGTGAAATTCGCGCTGCACGTGAAGCCACGCAACCCGTGCGCGCGCGCACAGGCGGTTCCACTTTCAAGAATCCGCCCGGTGATCGCAAGGCCTGGGAATTGATTGACGCCGCCGGGTGCCGCGGCCTGACCCAAGGCGCAGCGCAGGTCAGCGATAAACATTGCAATTTCCTGCTCAATCTGGGGGGCGCTTCCGCTGCCGATATCGAAGCGCTCGGTGAGGAAGTGCGCGCGCGCGTGCTGGCCCATTCCGGCATTGCGCTGGAATGGGAAATCCGCCGCATCGGAAGGGCGCAGCCATGAAGAAGCGGGTTGCAGTTCTTTATGGTGGGCGTTCCGCAGAACGCGAAGTGTCGCTTTCTTCCGGTAAGCAGGTGATCGCTGCGCTACACGAAACTGGCTTTGCTGTCACACCAATTGATGTCGGTGATGATCTGGGCGCTGTGATTCAGGCGCTCAGCGATCCGCGCCCCGATGTTGTCTTTAATGCGCTGCATGGGCGCTTTGGTGAGGATGGCTGCATCCAGGGCGTGATGGATTGGCTTGGCTTGCCCTATACGCATTCCGGGTTGCGCGCCTCGGCCCTTGCAATGGATAAGGCTGCCGCCAAGGCTGTGTTTCGTGCCGCTGGACTTCCTGTTGCGGATGATCGCGTTGTGACGCGCGCCGAATTGGAAGCGGCAGATCCGCTGCCACGCCCCTTTGTGGTGAAGCCGGTGAATGAAGGTTCATCTGTTGGCGTCACCATTTTGCATGAGGGTGACAATCGCCGCGCCGCCATAGCGCGTGGCTGGACGCATGGCGATGCCATCATGGTTGAAAGCTTCATCCCAGGCCGCGAACTGACCGTTGGCGTGATGGGTGATCGCGCGCTAGCGGTTACGGATATTCTGGCCGATGCGGGGCAGTTCTACGATTATGAGAGCAAATACGCTGCTGGCGGGTCGCGCCATATTCTACCGGCACGCATGGCACCAGAAAGCTACGCACAAGCTTTGGATATCGCGCTCCGCGCGCACCATGCGCTTGGCTGCCGCGGCGCATCGCGTACTGATCTACGCTATGATGACACGCAGGGCGAACCTGGCCGATTGATCCTGCTAGAGGTCAATACGCAACCGGGGCTGACGCCAACGTCGCTGCTGCCGGAACAGGCCGCGCATTGCGGCATGTCTTTTCCCGCGCTTTGCGCTTGGATGGTGGAGCAAGCCAGCCATGGCGCGTGAACGCTTGGCCAGCACTTCGACCAAAAAGCGCAAGGAGCCTGGGCGCCCCACGGCCTTACGGATTTGGCTGCGCCGTTCACGTCGTTTTGCCGTGCCTGCACTTTACGGCAGCGCGATCTTGCTGGGTTTTGGCGTCATTGCCTATGGCATTGCAGTAGTGGATCCGGCAGGTCAGGCGCGCCGGCTGCTTGATCAGGTTGCCATGGTTGGCCCTGATCGTAGCATGACTGTGCAGGCCGTGATCGTTGACGGGCGGCAAAACACGCCGATTGAATTAATCCGCGAAGCCCTTGGTGTTTCGCGCGGTGATTCCATGCTTGGCTTTTCCCCCGACGATGCGCGGCAGCGGCTGGAAGCGATCCCCTGGGTCGCGCGCGCGCATGTGGAACGCCACCTGCCCGGCACTATCGTTCTGCGCCTTGAAGAACGTAGGCCCTTCGCCATTTGGCAGAATCAAGGACGTTTCGTTATTGTGGATCGGGACGGTAAGACCGTTGCTACCGATGGGCTCGATCAATTCGGGCCATTGCCCCTTATTGTCGGCCCCGGCGCGGATCGTGCCGCTGCGACACTTTACGACCTTCTGGCTGCTGAAGCTGCTGTGGCGGAACGCGAGCAGGCCATGGTGCGTATTGGCGAACGGCGCTGGAATCTACGCTTGCATAGCGGCACTGATGTGCTTCTCCCGGAAGTAGCTGAAGCGGCGGCCATCAAGCGTCTTGCGGAATTGCAGCAGGAAGCCAAGCTTTTGGATCGCCCGCTTGCCGCGATTGATCTGAGGCTGCCTGACCGGCTGGTGGTGCGCACCAATCGCGAGGCCCCTGAAACTCCGCCTGCTAGACCTGTGGCGCGAAGGGAACGCGGATGAACCAACTTGCCCGCTTACCCAACGCTTTTGAACCCACCGCTGCGCCACCGCGACGGCGCCGTCAGGCGCGCAATGGGATTTTTGGCGTGCTTGATATCGGTTCCACGAAAGTGGTCTGCCTGATTGCGCGCATTGAAAGTGATGGCAGCCCACGTGTTCTGGGTTTTGGTTGGCAGCGCGGCCGCGGCGTGAAGGGCGGTTCCATTGTTGATCTGGAAGAAGCGGAACGCGCCATCCGTGCTGCGGTCGGCCAGGCCGAAGAAATGGCGGATACGCGGCTTTCGGGTGCCATTGTCAATCTTTCTTGCGGTCAGCCCGATAGCCGGCAATTGCATCTGCAATGGGAAATTGGCGGGCGCGCCGTAACCGAAGCTGATCTACGCGCCATTCTGCATGATGGTCGTCGCCGTACCGCGGAAGAAGGACGGGAGACGGTTCACGCCATTCCGCTTGGCTTTACCGTGGATGCAACGCCGGGCGCGGATGATCCGCGCGGCATGATTTGCGATGTCTTGGGCGCGCGGCTGCATATGGTTTCGGCTGCTGAAGCATCACTACGCAACCTTGGCGCTTGCTTGATGCGCTGCGATTTGGAAGTGGAAGAACTTGTCTCCGCGCCTTTTGCCGCGGGATTGGCGACACTTGTTGAAGATGAAAAGCAGCTTGGTGCCACGGTAATTGACATGGGCGGCGGTACCACAAGCCTTGCGGTCTTCAGCGAAGGGCATCTGGTGCATACCGCGCAAATTCCCGTAGGCGGCGGCCAGGTGACGAATGATCTGGCAACCATCCTTTCCACACCCGTGGCACATGCGGAACGCATGAAAACGCTGCATGGCGCGGTGCATGGTGGTGCGGATGATGAACGGGAATATCTGCCCGTACCCCTGCTAGGTGAAGATGAACATCACATCGCACGCATTCCGCGCGCCATGGTGGTGGGTATTATCAAGCCGCGCCTGGAAGAAACCTTTGAAATAATCAAGGACAGGCTTGACCAAAGCGGGCTTGGCAAGGAAGGCGGTGCGCGCGTGGTGCTAACCGGCGGCGCATCACAACTTGTTGGCGTGCGTGAAATGGCCGCGCGTATTCTGGACCGTCAGTTGCGGTTAGGCCGCCCGCAACCCCTTCGGGGCCTCGCCGAAGCGGCATCTGGGCCAGCCTTCGCTGGCGCCGTTGGGCTTTTGCTGTGGGGCGCCGGTGAAGGCCGGCCTGTGCTCGATATCGCGCCCGGCCCAGTCAAGGCCGGTGGCGCGCTGCGTCGTTTGATTCATTGGCTGAAGGATCGTGTGTGATGCCACACCCTTCGCCCAAACTTTTCAACCCAATTCGCCCGTCAATGCGTGAGGAGGAAAACCCATGACCCTGAACCTGACCATTCCGCAAAACCAGCACACTGATTTCACACCGCGGATCACGGTAGTGGGCGTTGGTGGCGGCGGCACCAATGCGGTCAATAACATGATTTCCATGGGCCTTGATGGGGTTGAATTCCTGGTTGCGAATACAGACGCGCAATCTTTGATCCATTCCCGCGCGGATCGCCGTGTGCAGCTTGGCCCGCATCTCACGCAGGGTCTTGGCGCTGGCGCCAAGCCAGAAATCGGCCGTGCGGCGGCTGAGGAAGCAACAGAAGAACTCGCGCGCCATATCGAAGGCATGCATATGATCTTCATTACCGCCGGCATGGGAGGCGGCACTGGTACGGGGGCGGCGCCGGTGATTGCGCGCATGGCGCAGGAACGCGGCATCCTGACGGTTGGCGTGGTAACAAAGCCCTTCGATTTCGAAGGCCCCAAGCGGCGTAAATCCGCTGAGCAGGGCATTGAGGAATTGCAGCAGGTTGTTGATACGCTGATCATCATCCCCAATCAGAATCTTTTCCGCCTAGCGAATGAACGCACGACCTTCCAGGAAGCCTTCAAGATGGCTGATAACGTCCTTTACATGGGCGTGCGCGGTGTGACCGACCTGATGATCAATCCCGGCATCGTCAATCTGGATTTCGCCGATATCCGCACCATCATGGCCGAAATGGGCAAGGCGATGATGGGAACGGGCGAGTCCGAAGGTGAGGACCGCGCCCGCCGCGCCGCAGAATCCGCCATCAGCAATCCGCTACTGGAGGATATCTCCATGCGCGGCGCCAAGGGTGTGCTGATCAATATCACTGGCGGATATGACATGACGCTGTTCGAAGTGGACGGCGCCGTCAACCGCATCCGGGAAGAAGTGGAAGAAGACGCCAATATCATCTTCGGCACTTCAGTGGATGAAACGATGAATGGGCGCATCAGGGTTTCCGTTGTAGCAACGGGCATTGATGTGCCGGGCCAACGGGAAGCAGAAAAGCCCAAACTGGTGGCCATGGGCGGTGGCGCTGCGCAGCCACTCAACGCCGTGGCGAGCCAGACCATCGGCGCCACACCTGCGGGCCCTGGGCTGCCGTTCATGCGCCGTGCAGCGCAAGCGGCGCCAGCCATGCGGCCGGCGGTCGTAGACACCTCACCGGAACCCATGCCTGAAGTGGCGCCAATGCCGGAACCGCCGGTAATGTTGGCACCGCAACCCGCCAGTTTACCGGAAGCGCCGCAGCTTCGTGTGCCTGTGGCCGAGCCGATGGAACCGGAAATGCCTCAAGCTGCGCCGCGTTCTGCCGGCTTGCGGGGCCTTTTTGGCAAGGTCACCGGTATGGGTGGCATGATGAAGCGCAATCTCTCACCGCAGGCTGAACCGCAAGGCTTTGCGACCGAGGTATTGCCGCCGGCACGGGTAGAATCAGCGCCCACACCACGCTTCGAAACGGCACGCCCTGCGCAGCAGGATGAGATGAGCTTGGAGATCCCTGCTTTTCTGCGCCGCCAACGGAGCTGATGAATCGCGCATTCGGAAGCCATCAGGAATGATGGCTTCCGATTTATCTCTGTAAAATTTAAAAACATAGAAACACTCAAGCCCTGAGAAGCTGCAGCGCAGCTGCCGGTTCATTCTCAATCGGCGGTGTCAATCAATAAAACTGGTAAAGGTCTTGGTCTGGAGGTTGCGGGGAATTTATGCGCTGGCAGTACCAGTAAGGGCAAAAACTAATCACGCTTTGCGCGCATGGCTGAGCGCTTCCAGGCGTAGTGCGCTCGCCAAGGGGAGGTCGGAACCGGCACGCGCCTGGTCTACCTGCGCCACTAAAGCCGCTAGGCTTTTGCTCCGGTCTTCTGCAACTTTCTCCAACACAATCCAAAACTCAGCTTCCAAGGCCACTGAAGTTGCGTGACCCGTGAGGCGAAAGGAGCGTTTGATCAAATGGCTTTTCATGCCGCGACATCATTCACGAGAAAAAGCGTAATCTGCGCGCTTTCAATGCGCTAGCCCGAATAGCTCGCGATCTCGATCAGATTGCCATCGGGATCACGGCAATAGACCGACATGATAGGCCCAAGCGCGCCCGCTTTCGCAACTGGGCCAACTTCCACTGTCACGCCGCAAGCCTTGAGATATTCCGCCACCTGATCCGATTTCATGGTCACCACAAAGCAAAGATCATCCGTCCCGGGCACACCGCCTGCGGCACCGGTGAACCATTCTTCCTGCGTTGCGGTCACGGGGCGCAGATTTATCTTCTGCCCACCGAAGCGGAGCGAAGTACGGCGATGCGGGCCGAATTCCTCCCGCTCCATTCCCAGCACGCGCTGATACCAGGAAGCGGAGATTTCCACGTCGCGGCAAGTGATAACCAGATGGTCCAGGCGGTCCACGGCAAAACGCATGATGCTCAGCCTTTCTTCGGCAAACGGGCCGTCACTTCGATTTCAATCCGCATGATATCGGTTTGCAGCCCGGCATGGATCAGTGTTGAAGCCGGGCGGGCCTTGACGAAATGCTTGCGAAAGACTGGCCAGCAGGGCTCCCAATCTTCCCGCCGCGGCACAATGGTCAGCACGCGCACCACATCATCCAGCGTACAGCCGGCTTCCGCCAAGGCGCGGCTGATATTGACGAAGCATTGTTCCGCCTGCGCCACAACATCGGGCGCGATCGTCATGGTGGCGTAATCATAGCCCGTGGTGCCGGACACCCAGACATAATCCCCATCCACCACCGCGCGGGAATAGCCGATTTCCGCTTCGAATTTGGACCCTGACGAAATCAGGCGGCGTTCATTCATGGCTTTATGTCCCTATCACGCGGTGAGTGGCCCGCCGCATTTTTCCGGGCGGAATTTCCGTTCGGTGGAGGCTGGAAACTTTGCAAGCTTATCCGCCGGGCGGATTGGGCGACGCACCAATTCCCCGCCGCAATTCGGGCAAAGCCCGCCCGGCAGCTTGGTGCGGGCGCAATCCACGCACCAGGTGCATTCAAAGGAACAGATCAACGCATCGCGGCTTTCCGGTGGCAAATCGCGCCCACAGCATTCGCAATTGGGTCTCAATGTCAGCATCGGCCTTGTCCTTTCACGGCGCGGCAACGATGCGCGCCACAATGCGTCGCACGATAGGCAGCACCACCAGCACGGTTGGAAAGGCGATGACCCAGGAAGAAATCCAGGCCACCGGCCAGCGCGCCAGAAACTCTGTCCCCGGCCCCAAAGCCAGCAGCGTTGAGATGCCGGAGATGATGATGGTCATAATCCCAGATAGGATGAAGCCCGTCACCGGCAGCATGAAGCGCGCCGGCAGACGGCGATCACCCGTCGCGTTCACTCCAGCCCCTCATAGAAATCATTGCCCTTGTCATCCATGACGATGAAGGCCGGGAAATCCTCAACCTCAATCCGCCAGACCGCTTCCATGCCGAGTTCGGGGTATTCCAGTACCTCAACCTTCTTGATGCAGTCCTGCGCGAGCCGTGCGGCAGGGCCGCCCACCGAACCAAGATAGAAACCGCCATATTTCTTGCAGGCATTCAACACGGCCTTGGAGCGATTGCCCTTGGCCAGCATCACCATGGAACCGCCGGCGCTTTGGAAGGCTTCCACATAGGAATCCATCCGCCCCGCCGTGGTGGGGCCGAAGGAACCGGTCGCCATGCCGGTCGGAGTCTTGGCCGGCCCCGCGTAATAGACCGGGTGATCCTTCATATATTGCGGCAGACCCAACCCGGCATCCAAGCGTTCCTGCAATTTCGCATGCGCAATGTCGCGTGCCACCACCATGGTACCGGTCAGGCTCACGCGGGTTTTCACTGGGTATTTGGAAAGGGTCGCGCGAATGTCGCTCATGGGGCGGGACAGGTCGATCTTCACCACCTCCCCATTCAGGATATCGGCGGTCGCTTCCGGCAGATACTTCGCCGGGTCATGTTCCAGATCTTCGACAAAAACGCCTTCCGGCGTGATCTTCGCCTTGATCTGGCGGTCAGCGGAACAGGAAACACCAATGCCAATAGGCAGGCTCGCGCCATGTCGCGCCAGGCGCACCACGCGCACATCATGGCAGAAATACTTGCCGCCGAATTGCGCGCCAATGCCAAGGTTTTGCGTGAGCTTATGCACCTCAGCTTCCAGTTCCGTATCACGGAATGCATGGCCCGAAAGATCGCCCGAGGTGGGCAACGCATCCAGCCATTTCGTGCTAGCCAGCTTCACGGTCT
The DNA here is from genome assembly GCA_051007055.1 of Roseomonas sp. GTDB lineage: Bacteria > Pseudomonadota > Alphaproteobacteria > Acetobacterales > Acetobacteraceae > Neoroseomonas. The sequence continues at coordinate 76,028 of JBPCSO010000015.1, read as the reverse complement.
TGAGCGTTGCTTCCGCGCTGGTGCCGCCAATGACAATCGCCAAGTGATAGGGCGGGCAGGCGCTGGTGCCGAGTGTCTTGATCTTTTCTTCCAAAAACGCCAGCAGCTTCGGCTTGTTCAGCACGGCGCGGGTTTGCTGGAACAGGAAGGTCTTGTTCGCCGAACCGCCACCCTTCAGCACGAACATCAAATGCAACTCGTCGGCATGGTAGTCGCCAGGCTGCGCCATGATGGAAAATTCAACAGGCAAATTATTGCCGGTATTCTTTTCCTCATACATCGTGATCGGCGCCATTTGCGAATAGCGCAGATTGGTTTCCGTATAGGTGCGATGCACGCCGTAAGACAGCGCTTCTTCCTCATCGCCTTCCACCCAAACGCGCTGGCCCTTCTTGCCGAAGACAATTGCGGTGCCGGTATCCTGGCACATGGGCAGAACACCGCCGGCGGCGATATTGGCGTTTTTCAAAAGGTCGAGTGCAACGAAGCGATCATTCGCACTCGCTTCCGGGTCCTGTAGAATTTTCGCAAGCTGCGCCAGATGCGCCGGGCGCAGCAGATGGGACACATCTTTGCAGGCCTGGAAGGCGAGGGCTTCCAACGCGGCGGGCTTCACCTTCAGCACGGTCTTGCCATCCACCTGCATGGTTGAGATGCCATCGATCGGCAGCTTGCGCCAGGGCGTGGTATCGGCGCCGAGTGGGAACATCGGCGAATAGCGGAAATTTTCCGGGCGCGCCGGGGCGGCGGCATCAAGCGGCGGTGTCATTGGCTTTCTCTCCAACCATCAACCTATTCGCGGCTCGCTGGCCGCATTTTTCAGGACATTCATTAACAGCAGAAGCGGCGAACCGCCAATCGCTTCCCTCAATCCCGCCCATCGCGCCAGCGATTCTGCGCCATGGTCCAGGCAATGCCAAAGGCGCGGAATTCATGGCCCGCGATGCGGCGCAGCTTTTTCTCAACGGGCGCCGCAATATCGGCCAAGGCCGTGCCATTGCTCGCCTTGGCCAATTCGCGCCCAAGCGCGGTCGCCAGTGCCACACCTCGGCCATTGCAGCCGGTCCAGGTCAGTACGCCAGGGGCCAATTCATAGACATGCGGCATCTTGTCATCGGTGGCCGCCACATAGCCCCACCAGATGTAATCGAATTGCACATCGCCAATTTGCGGAAAAACACGCTTCACCCGTTCCGTGATGCGTGCGCGAATGCGCCCTTCCCAGCCAAAGGGCACGATCAAGCCGCCGCCTGTGACCAGCCGGCCATTCGCATCAAAGCGATAGAAATAAAGATCGCCTTGTGTGTCCGAAAGCGCATGCCCCTGCGGCAGGATGGATTTGCGCACATTATCAGACAGCACCGATGTGCCCATCTGATAGGACCGCACCGGCACAATGGTTTGCTTGAGCCCCGGCCAGAAATCCCCGGTATAGGCATGGGTTGCGATGATCACGCGTTCGGCATGCAACACGCCACGCGGTGTTTCCACCGCCCAGCCGCCGGGTTCCTGCCGGATGGCGCGCACAGGGCTGCCAGTATGCACAACTGCCCCCGCACGCATCGCCGCCGCCGCCAAGCCGCGCGCATAGCCAAGCGGATTGATCCGCCCGCCGGTCTTATTCTCCCACCCGCCATGCCAGTAATCCGTCCCGGCCAGGGAGGCCATTTCCGCGCGATCCACCAGGCGCACCGGCGCACCGCGGCGGCCCCATTGTTCTACGCGCGATGCGGCAAGCTTCATTCGCGAAGGCCGATGCGCCGGCTGAATCCAGCCATTCTGCACCGCCTCTGCCGCGATCTCGTGCTTGCGGATCAGGTCAAACACCAGGGATGCGCTGTCGCGGATCAGCCCGACCAGTTCTTCGCCCTTATCGCGCCCGCCATGCTCACGCGCGACACTCGCCACAATGGCATCGGGATCAAGGCGCGACATATTGGGAATCACCTGGCCGTTATTGCGCCCGGAAGCGCCCCAGCCGATCTCCGCGCCCTCCAACACGGTCACTGGCACACCGGCTTCGGCCAAATGCAGCGCTGCCGATAGACCGGTGAAGCCAGCGCCCACCACCGCAACCCCGGTGCGCGCTTCACCCAGCAGCGGTTCCGTCGCGGGTGGCGCAGGCGCCGTGGCGGCCCAAAGGCTCGGCGGCATAGGGGTGGAGATTGCATTCATGCGCTTTTCCTTCCGGTGAACAGCACCGCGACGAGCATTCCAGCAACGGCCAAGCCCGCCCCCAGAATTTGCAGCACGGAAAGCGGTTCGCGCAACCAAAGCCCCGCCAGCAGCAGCGCCACCACCGGCACCATGACCGAAAGCGTTGCCGCCCGTGTTGCCCCCAAAAGCTCCACCGCCCGGGCGAAGAAGAACATCGCCACACAGCCCAGCACCAGACCCTGAGCAATCAGGTGGAACAACACCAGCCCCGCCGGCATGGCAAAGATTTCAGCCGCGCGCAGCGGCAGCCAGAAGGGCAGGATCGCAAGACCCGAGACAATGGTGATGGCAGCGGTCGCGGGAATCGCCGGCACCTGCCAGCGGCGCAGCAGCAGCGTAAACACCGCCCAGGTGGCGCCGGATGTCATCAGCAGCAAATCGCCGCGCCAGGCGCCGGGGTAATCCCCCATCACGCCATCCCAGCCGATCATGAGCACGCCCATTACCATGACGGTCAGCGCCAAGGCCCGCCCGCGCGTAGGCCATTCCTTCAGCAGCGGTATCGCCAGGATCGCCCCCATAACAGGTGATGTCATGGGCGCAATCGTCCCGCCATGGGATGCCGGCGCATAGACCAGCGCCACCAGGAACAGCAGCAGATTGGGCGCGCCGCCAAACAGCGCCAGTAACAGAATGCGCTTCATCCCAAGCCGCAGCAGCGTCGCACGCGCTGCCCAGGCGAAAGGCAACAGCGCCATCATGCCAACGCCGTAGCGAAACGCCGCCAGATCAAAACTGCCGAAGCTGCCATCCGCCAGCACGGGACGCGCCACCACCGCATGGCCACCCCAGATCAGGGCGGAAGCAAGTCCGAAGGCCAGCCCCAGGATGAGTTTCGGGTTCATTGCCCCCCTTTGCACCCAACCAAGCCTAAACGATAGGCGAAAAGCCACCGCGCTTCCCTGAATCTGCGGCCAGGGTTACAGCAGGTGCGACCGCAAGAAAGGCTTTCGCATGTTCTACGAACCGCATCTGGGCCATGGCCTGCCGCATGACCCCTTCAAGGCCATTATCGCGCCGCGCCCCATCGGCTGGATTTCGAGCCTCGATAAACAAGGCCGGCCCAATCTGGCGCCCTACAGCTTCTTCAACGCGGTGCATTCCAGCCCGCCCATGCTGGCCTTCACCAGCGAAAGCATGAAGCACAGCGCGGCGAATGCCATCGCCACCGGGGAATTTGTTTTTAATCTTTGCACCCGGCCTTTGTTCGATGCGATGAACATCTCCTCAGACACACTGCCTGAAGGTGTCAGTGAATTCGAAGCCGCAGGGCTTGCGACCGCACCCTGTCGCATTGTGAAGGCGCCGCGCGTGGCCGCTGCGCCGGCCGCTTTGGAATGCAAGGTGACGCATTCCATGCAGTTGCAGGACGTGAATGGCGCGCCGCTCAAGGGCTGGATCATCATCGGCCAGGTGGTCGGCGTGCATATAGATGAGGCCTACATCACCGATGGCCGGTTTGACACGGCCAAGGCGCAACCGCTCGCGCGCTGCGGGTATCGCGATTACGCGGCGGTGACGGAAATGTTCGAAGCGCTCCGCCCCACCGATGGCGGCGGTTACGCGCTTGGGCAGAAGGATAAATAGGGCTGGTCAGAAATGGCTCCAGCCACCTTGTGGTAGCGTGATGGCGGCACCTGAGCCATCATGCACCACAACGCCATCACCCGCTACAAAGCGCCCAAGCCGCGCCACCGGCACACCGGCCTTGATACTTGCGGCTTGTACCGCATCCGCATCTTCCGGCGCGGCGGCAAAGAGCAATTCATAATCGTCTCCGCCAGTGAGCAGCAGCGGCAATAGCGCGGCATCATGCGCCAAGGCTGCACGTGCAGGGGCGGAAAGCGGCAGTGCATCAGCGATAATCTCTGCCCCGCACCCCGCCGCGCGGCAGAGATGCCCCAAATCCTGCACCAACCCATCCGAGACATCCATCGCCGCGCGCGACACGCCGCGCAACGCCTGCCCCAAGGCCAAACGAGGTTCCGGCAGCCGATAGCGCCGCGCCAAATGCCCTTCCGCATCAGCAGCCATCTTGCCTTGCAACACACGCAAGCCCAACGCGCCATCGCCAATACTGCCGGAGACCCAAATCTCATCACCAATGCGCGCACCGCGCCGATGCAAAGCCTGCCCTGGCGGCACGGTCCCGATAATGGTCAGCGAAAAACAGGCGGGGCCGGGCGTTGCCACCGTATCACCGCCCAGTACCTGAAGGCCGAAAAGATGCTGATCTTCAGCGAGGCCAGCAACAAAATCCGCAATCCACCTATCCGGCGTGCCGCGCGCAAATGCCGTTGTCATCAAATAACCCAGCGGCGCCGCCCCCATCGCTGCAAGGTCGGATAGATTCACCCGCAGCAATTTGCGCGCAATCATGCCCGGCGGATCATCAGGCAGGAAATGCACGCCCTCCACCAGCGCATCCGCCGCCAGCACCAATTGCTGTCCTTCGGGCGGTGTCAGCAGCGCGGCATCGTCACTCAAATCCAGCGCGCCATCACCCGCTAGAGGGCGGAAATGCCGCGCGATCAGGGCGAATTCGCGGGGCAGGCCCATGGCGCGCTTCAGGTGCCCGGCGCGAAATCCGCCGGGCGCAGCCGATGCGCCAGCGTATCCAGCATGCCATTGGCGTAGCGCGTTGCTTCCTCATCCAGGAAGCCCGCCGCAATATCCAGATATTCGTTGATCACGACCCGCGCCGGCGGTTCATGTGCCTGCATCAATTCGCCGGTGGCAGCGCGCAGCAATGCGCGCAGTACGGGGTCCAGCCGGTCCAGAGTCCAGCCTTTTTGCAGACAATCCATGATGGCGGTGTCCGCCACTTCGGCATGATCGGCCACCTGCTTCAAGATGGCCTGGAACAGCGGAATATGCGCTTCCGGCACGCCGCCTTCTTCAAATTCAATCTGGCCGGCTGGCGCGCCGATACGATGGCGGATGAACTGATCCGCGACGGTCTCCACACTCTCACCCGTATGTTCGCTTTGAAACAACGCTTGCACGGCGGCAACGCGGGCGCCTGTGCGTGGGCGCGCAGTGGCGCGCCTTGCGGCCTTCATGATAGCCCCCAGCTCCGCGCCAGCGCGATTTGAGACACCAGGGCATGCGCAGCTTCGGCGCCCTTATTCATGCGGTCAGGTTTAGAACGTGCTTCCGCCTGCGCCAGCGTATCAACGGTGAGCAAGCCAAATCCAATCGGCGCGCCGCTTTCCACCGAAAGATCCATCACACCTTTGCATATCGCTTCACAGATAAAGGTGTAGTGATCGGTCTCACCCTTCACGACGCAGCCGAGCAGCAGAAACCCATCCCAACGCCGGCGTGATTTCATTGCCATGCGCAAGGCCGCTGGCAATTCATAGCCGCCGGCGACATCTACTGTCTCTACCTCGGCCTTCAATTCTTCAAATACCGCTGCTGCGCCCTGGCGCATACCTTCAACCACATCGCGGTAATAAGGGGCCTGGATCACCAGAATGCGCGGCGGATCACCTGGCAAATGCGCAGGGCCCCGTTCGGGAGAATCAATCGTGCTCATGCCATTTTCTCAGTTGGAAGGGGGCGGGTTTCCAGAACTTGCAGCCCATAGCCTTCAAGTCCGATCAGCGGGCGCGGATTATTCGAAAGCCGAATGATGCGCTTCACGCCAAGATCGTCCAGGATCTGCGCACCAATACCGTAATCGCGGATTTCTGGCGCAATCGCATTCGTGGCGCCGCGCTTCAGGCGAATGGAAAGCGCATCCGGGCGCGGATCGCGCAGCAGCACCACCACGCCGCGCCCCGTCGCGTCAATCATGCGCATCGCCGCATGCAAATCACCAAGCCCGCGGCCCGAGACAATTTCGCGGAACAATGACGCCGCATGCATGCGCACCAGTACAGGTGCATCGGTGCTGACATCACCCTTCACCAGCGCCAAATGCTCGCCCGGCGCCGCCGTGCTTTCATAGACAATGGCACGCCAGGTGCCGCCGATGGCCTGCTCAACCTCGCCTTCCTGCACACGGCGCACCAGCTTTTCCGTGCGGCGGCGATGCGCGATCAGATCGGCAATGGTGCCAAGCTTCAGCCCATGATGCTGCGCAAAAGCCACCAGATCCGGCATGCGCGCCATGGTCCCGTCATCATTCATGATCTCACAAATGACGCCTGAGGGATTGAGCCCCGCAAGCCGCGCGAAATCCACTGCCGCTTCCGTATGCCCCGCGCGCACCAAAGTGCCACCTTCGCGCGCCACCAGCGGGAAGACATGACCGGGGGTCACGATATGCTCACGCCCCAATTCAGGATTGATCGCAACCGCCACGGTGCGCGCACGATCAGCCGCCGAAATCCCAGTGGTCACGCCATCACGCGCTTCAATGGAAACGGTGAAGGCGGTTTGGTGCCGCGTGCCATTGGATTGCGCCATCAGCGGCAGGCCCAATTGATCAACTCGTGCGCGCGTCATCGAAAGGCAGATCAAGCCGCGCGCATAACGCGCCATGAAATTGATCGCATCCGGCGTCGCGAATTGCGCGGGGATCACGAGATCACCCTCATTCTCGCGGTCTTCATCATCCACCAGGATGAACATGCGCCCGCGGCGCGCTTCTTCCAGCAATTCCTCGGTGGGTGAGATGAAGTCAGCGAAGGATGTGCGGATGGCGGTTTCCGCCGTTTGGGAAGTCATGCCCTGAACTCCATCATGCGGGCGACGTAACGGGCCAGCGTGTCTATTTCGATATTGATGCGATCACCGGGCTGCAACGTGCCAAAGCCCGTCATCGCGGCGGTATGGGGGATGATGTTGACGCCGAAGGTCGCGCCGTCAACCTCATTCACCGTTAGCGAAACGCCATCAAGGGCTACCGATCCCTTGGGCGCGATGAAAGGCGCCAAAGCGTCCGGCGCGCGGAAGCGCCAGCGGACTGAGGCATTCTCAGGTGTGGCCGAAATCACCTCCGCCACGCCATCCACATGTCCGGATACCAGATGCCCACCCAATTCATCCCCGAGCTTGAGCGCGCGTTCCAGATTGACCTTGGCGCCCTTCTTCCAGCCGCCCAGCGTGGTTTTGGCGACAGTCTCAGCCGAGGCATCCACGCTGAAGGAATCCGCCGAAAGCTGCACCACGGTCATGCAAACGCCCGAACAGCAAATGGAAGCGCCCAGGACAGCCGGAGTGGGTTGCAGCAGGAAATCCGGCGCAACGCCCATCACCAGGCGCAGATCATGCCCGCCGCCAATCGGCTGCACCTCTCTGACCGTGCCAAGGGCCGTGACGATACCGGTGAACATGGCGCTAATCCTCGATCCGTTCGAATTCAGAGAGCATATCATCGCCAACCGCCCTCAGGGCCGTGCGACGAAAACGAGGCATGGCGCTGAGTGCGGCAAGACGCAAGCCCTCAGTCGCCGGATGCCCATCGCCGCCCATCACGGCGGGGGCGTGAAACCAGGCCAGCCGGTCCACCAGACCCTGGCGGAGCAGTGCTGCCGCCAGCCCCGCACCCCCTTCGGCCAGCACGCGGGTTACGCCGCGCCTGCCAAGGGCGCGCAGCAGGGAAGGCAGATCAAGCCCGCCAGCCGCATGGTTCGGCACGGTCACAATATCTGCTCCGGCGGCCATAAAAGGGGCCTGCGTCGCCGGCGGATGGCCCGGCGCGGTGATAATCAGCACGGGCGCCACCCCGGTGCTTTGCACCAGCCGCGCGCCTGTCGGCGTGCGCAGCCGGCCATCCGCCACAACGCGGAGCATTGCCACGCGTTCCATCCCCGGAATGCGGCAGGTCAGGTCTGGGTCATCCGCCAGCACGGTGCCGGAACCCACCAGAATTGCATCATGCCGCGCGCGCAGCGCATGCACTTCGCGCCGAGCCGCCGCACCCGTGATCCAGCGGCTTTCACCAACAGCAGTCGCGATGCGTCCATCGAGTGTGGAGGCAAGCTTGAGCGTCACCAACGGCATGCCGGCCTGGATGCGACGGAAAAAACCGGCATTCAAGGCGCGGGCTTCGGCTTCAAGTAGGCCTTCTTCCACGGCAATCCCGGCACCACGCAGCATGGCAAGGCCGCGGCCATTCACGCGTGGATCAGGGTCACGCATGGCCATCACCAGACGGGTAATGCCGGCGCCGGCTAAAGCCTCACAACAGGGGGGAGTGCGACCATGGTGGGAACAGGGTTCCAAAGTAACATAAGCGGTGGCGCCGCGCGCGGCTTCTCCGGCACGGCGCAGCGCTTCGGTTTCCGCATGGGGCCTGCCGCCGGGCTGGGTCCAGCCACGCCCAATCACGCGCCCTTCCTTCACCAGCACGCAGCCCACAGCAGGGTTTGGCCAGGCATTGCCCAGCCCCCGCCGCGCCAGGGAGAGTGCCGCGCGCATGTGAAGCAGATCATTATGCACCATCGCATGATCCGAAGCAGGGCAGGATAGAACATGCCCTGCAGAAGTGTTCCCACTTGGCTTGAAAATGCCTCGGCTGAGGCGGAAGCGTGATCAGGCTTTTGTCACCCGCGCCTGGGCAAACATGCAAGATTTCACAAACAAGGCACGAAGATTGCATTTCTTGAGGCGCTATCCAAAGATCTGATGGGTTTCGTGCCGCCTCAGGCGCGGCCAATCTTCTCCCAATATAGTTCCAATTGCTGCATCGCGCCATCCACCAAGCGTGCCGGCGGTTTCAGCCATACGCCGGCCCCGTCCGCACGCACCTGCCGCACTTGGTCCCCACCAATGCGATCCGCTAGATTACTGTCATCCACACGGGTGATCAGTACCTGCCCATCAAAGGTATATTTGCCCGTATAGGCTGACCAGAAGCGCGTCACGCCAGGTGGCAGCACGGCGCGGCCATCACCCGTTGCGGCCTGCATGCGCTGCGGGCCGAATTGCACAATGCCGGTTGGCTCCGGCCCATATTGGTGATGCTCAAGCGGTTGGCCCGCCGCATCGGTGGCGCGCACGCGCAGCAATTGCCAGGTGCCAAGCAAAGAAACCATTTTTGTCCTTTCAGGCTGCTGCCCGCGCATCTTCCAGAATCATCGCCGCCGCCTTTTCACCAATCATGATGGAAGGCGCGTTGGTATTCCCCGCCACCACCGATGGCATGATGGAAGCATCCGCCACGCGCAACCCGGCCACGCCATGCACGCGAAGTTGCGGGTCCACCACGCTATTGCTGCCAATACCCATGGCGCAGCTGCTGGAGGGGTGGTGATTCGTCGCGCCGGTTTCCCGCACAAAGCGTTCCATATCCGCGTCGCTGGCAACAGCATCGCCCGGAGTCAATTCACCAAGCGCAAAGTGCTTCAATGCTGGTTGTTCCACCAGGCGCCGTGCCAGCTTGATGCCGCTGATCATGGCGCGCATATCATAATCGGAAGCCAGGAAGCCGAAGGTGATCGCAGGGTCCGCAAAGGGATCGGGGCTTGCCAGGCGCACCGTGCCGCGGCCTTCGGGCGCCAGATGCACCGGGCTTAGCGTGAAGCCCGAAAAAGGATGCGGAATGACACCCTTTTTGTTGCGCTCCAGCGTGCTCCACTCGAGCAAATTGATCTGCAAATCGGGCTGGTCAAGCCTTGGGTCAGATCGTGTGAAAAGCCCGGTGCGCACCGCATTCACTGCCATGGGGCCGCTACGAAACAACCCATATTGCAGGGCAGCGGCAATCTTGCGCGGCCAGCTTTTTTCAAGATCATTAAAGGTCATGGGCTTCGCGCAGCGCCACATCAGATAGACGCAGAAATGATCATGCAGATTGGCGCCCACCGCCGGCATATTGCGCAGCACCGGAATGCCCATGGCCTGCAAATGCTCCGCCGGCCCAAGGCCGGATAATTGCAGCAGTTGCGGGGACCCATAAGCGCCGCCCGAGACAATGACTTCCCGCCGCGCGCGCACGCGCTTAAGCCCGCCGGGGTCGCGATACTCCACGCCAATCGCCCGCCCGTTTTCGATCACCACCCGCGTTGCATGGGCATTGGTGCGAATATCCAGATTTGCGCGGCCCTTTGCCGGCACCAGGTAAGCGCGCGCCGTGCTCCAGCGCCGATTGGCACCTGTGGTGGACTGATAATACCCGGTGCCTTCCTGAACCTTGCCATTGAAATCCGGATTGCGCGGAATGCCGGCCTGTTCCGCCGCGCTGATCACCGCTTCCGTCAATTCCGTGGTTGCCGCATGGTCTGAGACCGTGACTGGCCCGCCAACGCCATGAAATTCATCCGCCCCGCGTGCCTGGTTTTCGCTTTTCTTGAAGTAGGGCAGGACTGAATCATAATCCCAGCCCGTACAACCACGCTGACGCCAGCTATCATAATCACGCGGATTGCCCCGCATATATACCATCCCATTGATCGAACTGGTCCCGCCGAGTGTCTTGCCGCGTGGGACGAAGAACTTCCGGTCATTCAGCTGTTTTTGCGGCTGGCTTTCAAAGCACCAATTGATCGCTGGATTGGCGTAGACCTTTGCAAAACCAAGCGGAACATGAATCCAGGGGTTGCGATCCGGCGGCCCGGCTTCCAGCAAGCACACCGAATAACGTCCATCTTCGGAAAGCCGCGCCGCCACCGCCGCGCCGGCGGACCCGGCGCCTGAGACAACAAAATCGAATATCCCGGCTTCTTCCGCGCTGCTGGTCATGCTGCGTCCCCCCACGCGCCATCCGCCGCCACCAGGCGCCCCGCGTGAAAGACACGCCGGCGCGGCGGATGCGCGCCAATGGCATCCGGAATATTCTCCGCAGCAATGGTGAAGAAATGTGCGGGGTTCCCCGGCGCTATGCCATAATCCGCAATGCCCAGCGCTGCTGCGCCTTCCGATGACACCATGCTGAACAGCTCCAGGATCAGCGGATCATGGCGCAAATCTTCCCGCCAGCCGATCACGGCAGCGCGTTCCAGCATATCGGCATTACCATAGGGACTCCAGGTATCGCGCACATCATCATTGCCGCAAAACACCCGCACACCGGCGCGGCGCAGCAGCATCAAGGGCGGCATGGTCGCACTGCCCGCGCCATGCGTCACCAAAGCGACACCGCAGGAAGCCATCAACTCAGCGGCGGCTTTCTGTTTTGATTCTGAAATGCCGCCCAGGCAGAAACCATGGCTGATTGTGGCGCGCCCCGCCATGCCATGCGCGCGCACGCGGGCGCAGATTTCCTGCAAGCTGAACAGGCCAAGCTCACCTGGTTCATGCAAATGAATATCCACGCCAACGCCGCGCTTTTCCGCGATGGCGAAGATACCGTCCAATTGCCCGCGCGGGTCACGATCCACCTCGCAAGGGTCTATGCCACCCACCAGTTCCGCCCCTGCGCCAATGGCCGCATCCAGCAAATCAAGTATGGGCTTGCCGCCGGCGCGCATCACGCCCGCCTGGGGGAAGGCCACTATCTGCACCGTCGCGGCTGCCTTATGCGCCTCCCGCGCCGCCAGCACGCCTTCAAGTGCGGAAAGCCCAAAGGCCGGCGTGATATCGGCATGGGTGCGGATATGCGCCGTGCCATTGGCCACGCAGCGCCGGATCAGCGCCCCCGCCCGCGCGGCGGTATCTGATGGAAGGGAGGGCAGCAGCTTCGCATCTGTCGCAATCCGGCTCATGCGGAAGGGCTCTGCTGCATGCGGGGTCCAGGGCAGGCCAAAAAGCGTCTTATCCAGATGCATATGGCCATCCACCAGGCCGGGCAGCAGCAAATCCCTGCCCAAATCCAGCACCTGTCCTGCCGGGGGCGCCGGGGCATCGGGTGGCAGGATGGCGGCAATTCGACCATCCTTCAGCGCCAGACGCTGTCCCGGCGGCCCGCCATCGGCCAGACGGAAATTCTGCAAAACCGCATCATAGGGCGCTTCAGCCATGCCCTTCCTCCCCATCTGGTGTGGCGCACCGCGCCCTTTCCAGCCGTTAAGGGGATGATGCGGGCCGCTTTCCGCCAGCGTCAATCGGTTTCGGCTGCGCTTATGGTTGACGGATAGCCCCTGCTCTCCCTATAGGACCCCACCCCGCCGGGGCGGCCCGTCAATGGCCCGCCGCCGGTGCTCTTTCTTTGCCTTATGGCTACGACCCCTCGGGAGAAGTATCGTGAAGCGTACCTATCAGCCCTCCAAGCTCGTCCGGAAGCGTCGCCATGGCTTTCGCTCCCGTCTTTCGACCGTGGGCGGCCGCAAGGTGCTGGCCAATCGCCGCGCCAAGGGCCGCAAGCGCCTTTCCGCCTGAAAACAAGCTTCGCGCGGAGTGGGGTGATGGAGCGGCTTGATTCCGGCGCCGCCCCATTGCTGGCGCCTGCCCGACAACTTGATCGCCTCAAGAAGCGGCGGGAATTCCTGCGCGCTGCGGCGCGAGGCAAACGTGCGGCCCGGCCAGGCTTGGTGCTGCAAGCGCTAGCCGTGCCCGAACCCTCGCTCAGGCTTGGTTTCACCGTGACGAAGAAAATCGGCAATGCCGTGATCCGTAACCGGGCCCGCAGGCGCCTTAAGGAAGCCGCGCGGCTGACCTTGCCGGGGATGGGACTTTCCGGCTGGGATCTGGTGCTGATCGGCCGCGATGCCACCGCCGAACGCTCCTTTGCGTTGTTGATCGAGGATCTGCGCGGCGCGCTCCGCCAAGCGGGTGTCGTGCCATGAGCCTTCCCGCCGTTGCGCTGAAAGGCTGCGTGCATGCGTATCGCTATACGCTACGCGGCATTATCGGCAGCCATTGCCGCCATTACCCGACCTGCAGCGATTACGCGCTGGAAGCTTTGGAAGACCATGGTGCGCTGCGTGGCACTTGGTTGACCACGCGGCGCATCCTGCGCTGCAACCCCTGGACCCCTGGCGGCTACGACCCCGTACCCCGCCCCAAAAACACTAAAGGCTGAGCACCCGCCATGGATCAGAAGCGTCTGTTCGCCGCGATTGCGCTTTCAATCGGTATATTGCTGATTTTCGATGTCTATAAGCGCATGGTGGCACCGCCCGAAGCGCCTGCCCCCATCACACAACAGGTGCCGTCGCCGGCGGTGCCTGCGCCAGCCGCTTCTGGCGCGCCCGTGCCGGCGACACCCGTACTGACCGCGCCGTCCCAGCAAGAAGCCGCGCCTGCCGCCCGCGCGCCCGCTCAGCGCATCGCGATTGAAAGTGCCTCGGTCGCTGGCAATCTTAATCTGCGCGGTGCGCGCTTGGATGATCTGGTCCTGCTCCGCCACCGCGAAACCACAGCCCCCGGTTCAGCCCCGGTGAGGCTTTTTGCGCCGCGTGATTCCGCAGCACCCTATTTCGCGCAATGGGGCTGGACTGCCGCTGATGGCCGTACCCGCGTGCCGGATGGGGATACGGATTGGCAGATCAGCGGTGGGCCGCTTGCGCCCGGCAAACCGGTGACACTCACCTGGGATAATGCACAGGGCCAGATTTTCGAAATCCAGCTGAACCTGGATGAGAATTACATGTTTTCCACCGAACAGCGCATGCGAAATACCGGGGCTGATCTGGTGGCGGTGCTGCCCTGGGCGCGCATTCGGCGCGAATCAACGCCCAAGGTGGAAGGCTTTTATATTCTGCATGAGGGCTTCACCGGCGTTGTTGGCGGGCGCTTGAATGAAGTGACCTTCGCCGATGCCAAGAAGGAAGGGCAGAAGCGCCAGGGAGTTGCCTTTGAACAGGAAGATGCTGGCGGCTGGGTTGGCATTACTGACAAGTATTGGCTTGCTGCTTTGATGCCAGCGGCGGCAGATCAGCGGATGCGCGCAGCCTATCGTTTTGTCAGCGAAGCGCCCGGCACAGCCGGTGAGCGTTGGCAGGTAGATATCGCGGCCCCTGCTGCGCAGCAGATTGCGCCTGGTGCCACGGATGGCTTCAAAAGCCGGCTGTTTGCTGGTGCCAAGGAAGTGCATCTGCTGGATGATTACGCGACACGCCTTGGTATCAAGGATCTCGACAAGGCGATTGATTTCGGCTGGTTCTACTTCCTGACCAAGCCCTTCTTTTATGCGCTGGATTGGTTGTTCCAGCTTTTCGGCAATTTCGGCGTTGCCATTCTGGTCTTCACACTGGTCATCAAGATTGCCTTCTTCCCGCTGGCGAACAAGGCCTATAAATCAATGGCGAAGATGAAGGTGCTCGCGCCCAAAATGGCGGAGCTCAAGGAACGCTACAAGGATGATCCGCAAAAGGCGCAGACTGAGATGATGGCGCTTTACCGGAGTGAGAAGGTGAACCCTGCCTCCGGTTGCTTGCCCATCCTGATTCAGATTCCGGTGTTCTTCGCGCTTTACAAGGTGCTGTTTGTCACCATTGAAATGCGCCACCAGCCTTTCTTTGGCTGGATCAAGGATTTGTCCGCGCCGGACCCGACTAATCTGTTCAACCTGTTTGGCCTGCTGCCTTTCGATCCCGCTTCTTGGAGCACCTTCCTCCATATGCCGGCTTGGGCACTGATCATGGGCTTGACCATGTGGGTGCAGCAAAGGCTGAACCCGCAGCCGCCGGATCCGATTCAGGCCAAGATTTTCGCCTGGATGCCGGTGATCTTCACCTTCATGCTGGCATCCTTCCCGGCGGGGCTAATCATTTATTGGGCCTGGAACAATACGCTTTCCGTCGGCCAGCAATACTACATCATGCGCCATGAACGCGCGGCATCGCGCGCCGCCAAGGCCGGCGGCAAGTAGGCGTGACGCCGCTTACCAGGTTTGCGTGATGAGTGGCTTGGCCGAGGCTACTACAGAAGAAGCGCGCGCCGCCCTGTTTGAAGCGGGGCGGCTGCTTTTCGCGCGGCCTTGCGATTTTTTCTTTGGCGCGCAGAAGCTTGAACAAGTGCCACCGCCCGGCCTGCCAGAGATCGCTTTTTGCGGGCGGTCTAATGTTGGCAAATCCTCATTGCTGAATGCGCTGACAGGGCGCAATGCGCTGGCACGCGTTTCCAATACGCCTGGGCGCACGCGCCAGCTTAACTTCTTCAACCTTGGCGATCGGCTCGTGCTCGTGGATATGCCGGGCTATGGCTATGCCAAGGCATCGAAGGAATTGCAGGCCGATTGGCAGGGCATGATGTTTGAATACCTGCGCGGCCGGCCCAATCTGGGCCGCGTGCTGCTGCTGATGGATGCGCGGATTGAAACCAAATCCGCCGATCTTGCTGCGATGAAGCTGTTGGACGAAGCCGCGGTCGCGTTTCAGATCGTGCTGACCAAGGCCGATGACGTGCCGCCCGCGCAATTCGCCAAGCGCATGGCCGAGGTTGAGGCGCTGGCGCGGCGTCATACGGCGGCCCACCCCATTGTGATGGTGACCAGCAGCGAAACCGGCCAAGGAATGCCAGAATTGCGCGCGGAGCTTTCCGCCTTTGCCTTGCCCGCCTAAAGCCTATTCAAACCGATTGGAACGCGGAAACCCATTGGGCGGCGCCTTGCCCGCGGCAGCGCGCGAGCCAACCCAGGTGCGCAAATCCGTCTCGGTCCGTGTTCTTTCACCAAGCACCCAGGAAAGCCCTTCCTTGCGGGTAAACACCTTCGCATCGGCAAGCCCGCCATCGCGATAGCTTTGCAATTGCACACCGCGCCCGCGTGTCATTTCCGGCACCTGGTCAAGCGGGAAAATCAGCAATTTGCGATTCTCGCCAATCACCGCAACCGAATCGCCTTCCGCCGGCGCGCAGACCGCCGCTTCCGCCGGTGGATCCACATTCAATACCTGCTTGCCGGTGCGCTTTTCCGCGAGCAAATCCTCAGCCTTCACCAGGAAGCCTTTGCCGTCTGACGCCGCGACCAGATAGCGCAGCCCTTCACGATGCACGAACATCGTGACCACCGCATCCTCATTGGTCAGATCGAGCATCAACCGCACCGGCTGCCCATCGCCCCGCCCACGCGGAATGGTATCAGCCTTCAGCGTGAAGGCCTTGCCGTTGGTCGCAAATAGCACCAGCCGATCGGTGGTTTCGGCATGCAGTGCGATGAATAGGCTGTCGCCTTCCTTGAAGCGCAATTCACCATCCAGCGAGACATGGCCCTTCTGCGCCCTGATCCAGCCTTTCTCAGACAGGATCACGGTAATCGGCTCCCGCTCCACAAAGGCCGCTTCATCCACCACTACTTCGGGCAGGACTGCGCCGGTCGCGGTGCGTCGCGCCCCCAGCGCGCCATCACCAAAGCGTGCGCGCATGTTCTCAATTTCTTCTGCAATCGTCGCCCAGCGCGCGGCTTCTGATTTCATCAGCGCTTGCAGTTTCTTCTGTTCCGCGGTGAGCTTCTTGTGCTCCTTGCGGATTTCCATTTCTTCAAGGCGCCTGAGTGCGCGCAGCCGCATGTTCAGGATGGCTTCGGCTTGGGTATCGGTCAGGCCAAAGCGTTCCATGAGGCGCGGTTTCGGTTCATCTTCTTCCCGGATGATACGGATCACCTCATCTAAATTGAGATAAGCGATCAGATAGCCATCAAGAATCTCAAGCCGCCGCGCAATGGTACTGAGCCGATGATTGGTGCGCCGTTGCAACACCTCATGCCGATGATCCAACCAGGAACGCAGCACTTCCTTCAGACCCATGACGCGCGGGGTGCGGTTGGCATCCAGCACATTCATGTTGAGCGGGAAGCGCGATTCCAACGCTGTGGCGCGGAAAAGCGTTTCCATCAGCACAGCCGGTTCCACATTGCGCGATTTGGGTTCCAGCACGACCCGCACCTGTTCCGTGCTTTCATCACGCAAATCAGCCAGCAGCGGCAGCTTCTTTTCTTCAAGTAGCTGCGCAATCTGTTCGATCAGCCGCGCCTTCTGCACCTGATAGGGAATTTCGGTGACAATGATCACCCAGCTTCCGGCCTTGCCCTTTTCCACTTCCCATTTGGCGCGCACCCGAAACCCGCCACGGCCTGTTTCATAGGCTTCGCGGATCGCCTCTGTGCTTTCCACCAGAATACCGCCGGTCGGGAAATCCGGCCCTTTGATGTGGCGCAGCAAATCGCGCGTTTCGGTAGCGGGGTTGCGCACTAATTCCAGCGCAGCGGCGCAAAGCTCCCCGGCGTTATGCGGCGGGACGGAGGTTGCCATGCCCACCGCAATTCCCGCCGCGCCATTGGCCAAGAGATGCGGAAAGGCCGCCGGCAGCACGATGGGTTCGCGTTCTTCCCCATCATAGGTCGCGCGGAAATCGACCGCGTCTTCCTCAATCCCTTCCAGGAGCGCCTGCGCCACTTCCGTCAGCCGCGCTTCGGTGTAGCGCATGGCGGCGGGGTTATCGCCGTCAATATTGCCAAAATTGCCCTGGCCTTCGACCAGCGGGTAGCGGGCGGCAAAATCCTGCGCGAGCCGCACCATCGCCTCATAAATCGCGGCATCGCCATGGGGGTGATATTTACCCATCACATCGCCCACGATACGCGCGCATTTTTTGAACCCCGCTTCCGGGTCCAGCCGCAATTGTCGCATCGCCCAAAGCAGGCGGCGATGCACGGGCTTCAGCCCGTCACGCACATCCGGCAGTGACCGCGCGGTTATGGTGGAAAGCGCATAGGCCAGATAGCGTTCAGACAAAGCATCCGCGAGCCGCGTTTCACGTTCCGCCCCGCTGGGCGTCAGGGTTTTCACATCATCGGGCATGGGCGATTCGTATCCTTATCTAATACTGGGTCTAACGCTGGGTTCGGCGTCTCGCAAAGGCTAAAAATTCAAAATCGCTTCTGCCTTGCTGTGGCTTCAACACTTCATAAAGCATTCTTGCCGTATTCTTAGGTCATGTTGAACGTCGCACTCGCACCATCCACACTGGGCTTTACGCCACAAACAGCTTCGCCAGTCTGGGTGACCTGGGCTGAGGGCTTTGCCGGGCGCCTGACACTTGCGCCACGCGGCGAGTATCGCCGCTTCCTGGTCTTCACTCAGGCGGATTCGCCCTTCAACGCGGCGGAAAAAGCGCAGCAGACTCTCCAGGATCTGGGCTGGGAGCGGGTATTCATCCAGGCCGGCCCGCGGTTTGACCCTGAAAGGCTGCATTCCCTGCCGGAAGAATTTCACGAGATTTGTGAAGCTGCCATGGGGGGGCAGACCGGCATTATGCATTACCGCGTTAGTCGGCGGTTAAGGCCGCAATTCTTTCCGCCAATCTGAAGCGCGCTTCGGGCAGGGGCCTGTGGCGCGCGCCAAAAGCATCGCGTTCCAGGAAATGCCCTGTCAGCCGCAAGCCGGCCAACCAGGCGGCGGCATCGCCCTGGCTTTCCGCATCCCTCAGGAAGCCGGGCAGGGGCAATAGCTTGTCCAGATAAGGCGCTGCGGCGCCTGCGCTCACGGCTCGCCCGCTCCGGGGGGAGACATGGGTCAGACCTTCGCTCACCCCCGTGACGGCGCAGGTGGCAAGATCCAGCCCATAGCCAAGTTCGGCCAGGATAAGCGCTTCAAAGCGCACATAATCCGCCATTACCCCTTCAGCGCCCCCGGCCAAATGGCCGATCAGGGAAACCAGCCCGGCAAAGGCGCGCGGATGCGCCTCCCGCTCTGGCAGGGCGTCGGCGGCAATGGCGCAGGCGGAGGACAACAGCGCGAGCGCGAGCGGTTCATCCATCGCCAATGCCGCCGCCGGATGCACCAATTCGCCGCTCAGACTACCCAATTGATCGGAAAGCCTGGCAACCCAGCGCGCCTCAATCAAATTGCCCGGCAGCCATAGCCCGGCCTGCGCGCGGGAGCCGCCACCCTTCACCAGCCCGGCATGGCGACCATGCGCTTCGGTCAGCACCGTCACCACCGCGCCGCCTTCCCCATGCGGGCGCAAATCCAGCACCACTGCCGGGGCCTGCCATTCAATGCTCATGGCGCAGCCTGCTCAGCCGGCGTCCTCAAGCCCAATGGCGCGGATGCGCGCGGCGGTTTCATCCCAATCGGGCTTTTCCTTCACATTCAGGAAAAGATGCACCGGCCGTTCAAGCAGCTTCGCCAATTCCATCCGCGCCAGCCGGCCGATTTCACGGATCCGGCTGCCCTTATCCCCAATCAGGATCGCCTTTTGCGTTGCGCGGGCGATGTAGATGGTGCAGTCAATACGCACCGACCCATCGGGCTTTTCGGTCCAGGTTTCGGTTTCAACCGAAGCGTGATGCGGCACTTCCTGATGCGTCTGGCGCAGGATCTGTTCGCGCACAATCTCCGCCGCCAGCATGCGGTTCGGCAAATCGGTCAGATCATCTTTCGGGAAAAGATAAGGCCCCGGCGGCGCGGCTTCCGCCAGCCGGTCCAACAAACGGTCCAACCCTTCGCCCTTTTCGGCGGAGATCATAAAGGTCTCGGCGAAAGGCAGCAGCTTGTGCAATTCCGCCGTCAGCGGCAGCAATTGTTCGCGCGGGATCAGGTCTGTCTTGTTCAGCGCCAACCAAATGGGCCGGCGCGTCTTGCCCAGCTTTTCGATGATGGCGCGCAAGGGCTCCGTCAGCCCGGCGCGCGCATCCACGATCAGGAGCGAGATATCAGCATCCTGCGCCCCACCCCAGGCGGCGGCAACCATGGCGCGATCCAGCCGCCGGCGTGGTGTAAAAATGCCGGGCGTATCCACCAATACCAATTGACTCTGCCCCCGCATCACCACGGCGCGCACCCTGAAGCGCGTTGTCTGCGGCTTGGGCGAGACAATTGTCACCTTGCTGCCGGCGAGCCGGTTCACCAGCGTGGATTTGCCGGCATTGGGCGCGCCCAGAATGGCAATCAACCCACAACGCGTTGTCATGCTTCCAATACCTTCAGCCATGCTTCTGCCGCCGCCTGTTCGGCGGCGCGTTTGCTATCGCCCTCACCCTGTGCTGCCCGCCCTGCCGCCAGCACGCTTACAACAAAGCGCGGCGCATGGGCGGGGCCGCTTGACTGCACCAACCCATAAACCGGCAAGCCTAAGCCACGCCCAAGAGTCCATTCCTGCAAACGATTCTTGGGCGAAGTCGGCGGGCGGATATCCGCTTCAATCAGCCTGGCAAAGCAGCGCCGCACCAAACTGTGCGCCGGCGCCATGCCGCCATCCAGATAAATCGCCCCCAGCACCGCTTCAAAAGCATCAGAAAGCAGGTTGCGCGGACCCATCAGCCCCGTGGCACGGTAGCGCGCCGGCATGCGCAAATCCGCACCCAGGCCAAGCTCTTCCGCAACCTTGCAGAGCGTATCGGCAGACACCAGCATGGAAAGCCGCTTCGCCAAATCGCCTTCGCGTTCATCTGGAAAACGCTCCGCAAGCCATTCGGCGATGCATAGCCCCAGCACGCGATCGCCCACGAATTCCAGCCGCTCATTGGAAAGCAGCCCCTCACCACGGCTTTCCGCATCGGTGCTATGGGTCAGCGCGCGGTCCAGCAATTCAGGTTTGGCAAAGCAATGGCCAAGCCTTTCTTGCAGATCAGCACTCATTTGTCCTGTGGCTCCCGCTCACGTTCGTTCACGGGAAACACACTACATTTCTGTTTGGTCGTATTTTCCGAGCCGCCAAGTGATTCCACTTGGGTTGAAAATACTCCGTGCGGCGTATCATCGGACAGCGCTGAATAGCCGCGACCAGCGAATGGCAAAGGGCCAATTCCACACCTGCCACCAGGAAGCCGAGCCATCCACGGAGAAGAAAATGAACTCTGCGCGGCCTACCAGATTCTCAATCGGGATGAAGCCGACCGCATTCATTGCGCGGCTATCCAGGCTATTGTCACGATTATCGCCCATGGCGAAGACATGCCCCGCAGGCACGCGGAATTCTGGCGTGTTATCCAAGGGCGCATCATCGGATGCTTCCAGAATGTCATGCGCGACACCCGGCGCGCCATCCATGGCGGGCAGGAATTCGCGGAAGCGCCGCACCGTGATGCGCGGGCCGTCGCCTTCCACGGTGTAGGGACCAAGCAAATCCCGCCGCACCGGCGCGCCATTCAAATACAGGATACCTGCACGCATCTGCACGCGATCCCCAGGTAGGCCGATGATGCGCTTGATATAAACCGTGCTGCCATCACGCGGCAGCTTGAACACCGCAACATCACCGCGCTTCGGGGGTGAGGCGAAAATACGCCCTTCGAAAAGATTGGGGCTGAAGGGCATGGAATGGCGCGAATAGCCATAGGAGTATTTGGAGACGAAAAGATAATCCCCCACCAGCAGGGAAGGGATCATGGAACCGGAAGGGATATTGAAAGGCTCAAACGCAACCGTTCGAATGCCAATCGCGATCGCGGCGGCATAGACAATCGTTTTGACGCTTTCCAGCCAGCCGCCGGATTTTTTCGAGGCCATGTGACTTCCAAAAACTCAGAACTAAAGATTACGCCCAGCCGGCGGAATGTCGGCTCAGCGCGACTGTCTGGGCAGGGCATAGCGGGGCAGCGCGCCCTGTCAAGGAAGCGGCACGGCGGTAATCACCACCATGGCCTGGGCATAGGGAAATTCATCGGTCATGGTAAGCGCAATCACCGCGCCATGCCCCGCCGGCGTGATGGCCTTAAGCCGCTCCGCCGCCCCCCCCGTCAATCGCAGCGTAGGCTGGCCGGATGGCAAATTCACCACGCCCAAATCCCGCCAGAAGACGCCGGCGCGAAAGCCGGTGCCAAGCGCTTTGGAAGCGGCTTCCTTGGCCGCGAAGCGCTTGGCATAGGTGGCGGCACGGATGCGTTCCGTGCGCTTCTCCGCTTTCGCGCGTTCCGCTGTGGTGAAGATCCGCTCCAAAAAACGCTCGCCATGGCGTTCAATGGTGCGTTCAATGCGCCGGATATCCAGGATATCCGACCCGATGCCGATGATCATGGGCAGCCCTATCCTTTGCCGCGTTCCACCTGGGTAATGCCCGGGCAGGCGCGCAGCGCGGCCAATACGGCGGTCAGATGAGAGATATCGCGGACTTCCACATCCACCAGCACTTCGCACCAATCGGCGGCACGGTTGGTAATGCGCAGGCTATTCACCGCCCCTTCCTGCCGGGCGATCGCGGTCGTCACGCCCGCCAAGGCATCCGGCCTGTTTTCTGCCACAAGTTCAACCCGCGCCACATGAGAGCCCTTAGTGGCGCCATCATAATCCCACTCCACGTCAATGAAGCGTTCGGGGGTGGCGGCAAAGGCCTGCAAGCCATGGCAATCCTGGCGATGGATCGTCACCCCACGCCCTGTCGTGACAATCCCGAGAATACGATCCCCGGGCAGCGGGTGGCAGCAGCCGGCAAAGCTGACGGCCATGCCGGTGACCAGGCCCCGCACCCCAAGCGCCGCATCGCGCTTGGCCGCCGATTGGCGTTCCGCCTTGCCGGGCATCAGCGTTGGCCCGGCGCCCAGCCGCCCACGTGGCCTGGCCAATGGCAATGGGTCCGCGCCCCTGGGGGCGGCGCGCAATTCCGGCACGGCGGCGTGCAGCACATCGCGCGGCGAAAGATTGCCGCTGGCAACGGCCACGCACATCGCCTCAAAATCCGCCTGCTTCAGCGGCTTGATCGCGGGTTCAGCGAGCTTTTCTGAAAAATCGAGACCTGCTGCACGAAACGCCTTGGCAATGGCGCTGCGGCCTTCTTCGCGCTGTTCCGAACGTTGGCGCGCGTGATTGACACGCCGGATGCGCGCGCGCGCCTTGCCGGTGACAACAAAACGCTCCCACCCCGGATTGGGCGTGCCGCCGCGCGCGGTGATGATTTCCACCTGATCGCCATTTTCCAGCACATGGCGGAGCGGCACGATCTTGCCATTCACCTTGGCGCCAACGGTGCTGTCGCCGACCTGGCTATGCACCTCATAGGCAAAGTCAACCGGCGTCGCGCCACGCGGCAATTCGATCAGATCGCCCTTAGGCGTGAAGCAAAAAACCCGATCGCGATGCAGTTCAAGCTTGGTGTGTTCCAGGAATTCCTGAGGCTCAGCCGCGGTTTCCAGGATTTCGAGCAGATCGCGCACCCAAGGATAGCGCTTCTGATCCCGCCCTGATGCCGGACCTTGCTTATAGCTCCAATGCGCGGCCACACCATTTTCCGCGATGTCGTGCATTTCCTTGGTGCGGATTTGCACTTCGATCTTGGCATTGCGCCGTTCCGGCACCGTGACACCCGTATGCAGGCTTTGATAGCCATTGGTCTTGGGTGTTGAAATCCAATCCTTGAAGCGGCCCGGCACCACGCGATAGGAAGAATGAATGGCACCAAGTGCCGCGTAGCAATCGCCCTTTTCCGGCACAATGATGCGGAAAGCCATGATATCGGATAATTGCTCAAAAGCGACATTCTTCTTCTGCATCTTCAGCCAAATGGAATAGGGCGATTTCTCCCGCCCCTGAATATCCACCACCGTCACACCGGCGCCGGCCAAAACGCGGCGCAAATCCGCCTCGATCTCCTCGATCAAATCAGCGCCCTGGCCACGCAGATAGGTAAGACGCGCGGCGATGGTTTGCCAAGCTTCCGCATTCATTTCACGGAAGGAAAGGGTCTCCAGCTCCGTCTTCAGCGCATCCATGCCGATGCGTTCCGCCAGCGGCGCGTAGATTTCCAGCGTCTCCCGCGCCTGTTTGCGGCGGCGTTCCGCCTGCGGCATCCCTGAGATGGTCCGCATATTATGCAGCCGATCCGCGAGCTTGATCAGCAGCACGCGGATATCCTCGCTCATGGCCAGCACAAGTTTGCGGAAATTCTCAGCCTGCTTGGTGCGTTCGGATTGCAGTTCAAGCCGCGTTAGCTTGGTGACGCCATCTACCAGCCGCGCCACTTCCTTGCCGAAACGGCTTTCAATATCGCTAAGCTTGAGCGACGTATCCTCAACCGTGTCATGCAGTAGCGCGGTGATGATGGAACCGGTATCAAGCCGATAGCCCGCCAGGATTTCCGCAACTGCAAGCGGATGAACAATATAAGGCTGCCCATCATCACGCCGCTGCGGCGCATGGGCTTCCGCAGCCAAATCATAGGCTGAAGTAATCAGCGTCCCATCAGCGCGCGGATCATAGGCAAGAACATGTGAAGCTAGTTCAGCGCCAGGCGAAAGGCCGCGCCCCGCGGCCAGACCTTCAGGCGCGCGAGGAAAATCCAGGGGGAAGCAGTTAGTGATGCTTCGCCCCATCGGCCTTCCTATCGCTTACCGCCAAGTTCGGCGGCGATGGCAGCTTCCAGATCATCGGGCGCCATGTCTTCGGCGCCGGCGTCCGGCAGGGCTTCTTCCTGCACATCCATGATGCCGAAGATGTTCTCATCAGTGGCGATCAGGTCAATCACTTCTTCCTCGGCGGGCTCGGGCTCCGGCGCGCGCTGCAAGGATTTGATCAGATCAGCTTCCAAGGACGGAAGATCGGCCTTTTCCTCGGCGATCTCGCGCAGCGCCACGACCGGGTTCTTGTCATTGTCGCGATCCACCGCGATCTGCTCGCCCCGGCTGATATTGCGCGCACGCTGCGCGGCCATCAGCACGAGTTCAAAGCGGTTCGGGATTTTTTCGATGCAATCTTCAACGGTGACGCGCGCCATGAGGGCTCCAAAAACAAAAGGGGCGCGCGGCGGGGGCCGGGCGCCCGGCTGGACCGGTTCT
The DNA here is from genome assembly GCA_051007055.1 of Roseomonas sp. GTDB lineage: Bacteria > Pseudomonadota > Alphaproteobacteria > Acetobacterales > Acetobacteraceae > Neoroseomonas. Next base: position 51,334 of record JBPCSO010000015.1, on the reverse strand, counting down.
TCGGGTCAAATAGTCGCCCCGGCGCCGCTTTGCAAGGATTTCAAGCGCCTGGGGCCTCATGTGGGGGTGATGGGCCGCAAATCCTGCGCCGGCAGGGCTGCAATCAGCGCGGCGATGGGCTGCTTGAGGCGCGGATGCACCCAGGCAGGCGCGACCTCGGCCAAGGGATACAGAACAAAACCGCGCAGATGGGCGCGCGGATGGGGCAGCACAGGGTCTGGCGCATCCCTGACCAGCCCATCCAGGTCAATGATATCGAGGTCCAGCACGCGCGGCGCATTAGGATAGGGGCGGGTGCGCCCGGCGGCGTTCTCAATTGCTTGCAGTGCGGCGAGCAAACCTGCGGGCTCCGCTGCGCCTTCCAGCAGCGCAACCCCATTCACGTAGCGCGGTGCGGCTGGGTTGGGCGGGATGGGCGCGCTTTCCCACCAGCGGGACATTGCCAGCACGCGCAGCCCCGGCAGGCCAGCAAGCGCCACCACGGCGGCCTTGCAGCTTTCAAGCGGCGGCGCGCCATCACCCGCCGGCAGGTTTGCGCCAATCGCGATTAGCGCCTTGGGCATGACAGCATAGAATTTTTAGTGTAACAAAACCGACTGCATTTGAACGCTAGTTTCGAACCATTGAGGATCATTTGATGTCTGCTCATGTTGCTCGGCGCCAGGCTAGTCTGGAACGCGTTGGCCTTTTCGTTGATGGGGCCAATCTCTACTACGCCACAAGGGCCTTAGGGTTCGAGGTTGATTTCGCCGCCATGCTGCGGTTCTTCGGTGGCTCCACCTATCTGGTGCGCGCCTGCTATTATACCGCGCTGATCGAGACCGAGGATTACTCCCCCCTTCGCCCGCTGACCGATTGGCTGGCCTATAATGGCTGGCGCGTGGTGACCAAGCCCGCCAAGGAACAGGCGGACCCATCCGGGCGGCGCCGGATCAAGGGCAATATGGATATCGAATTGGCCGTGGATATGATGGAATTGGCACCGCATCTGGACCATGCGGTGCTGGTTTCCGGCGATGGCGATTTCCGTCGCGTGGTGGAAGCTGTGCAGCGGCAGGGGGTCAAGGTAACGGTGGTGTCCACCATGGAAAGCCAGCCGCCCATGATCGCTGATGAATTGCGCCGCCAGGCCGATGGTTTTCTGGAATTAGCCGATATCGGGCCAGAAATCGCCCGCCGCGCCCCCGCCGAAGCCCGCCCGCGCCCCGCACCCGCTCCCGCTGCCGTGGCACGGCCAGGCCGCATTACCCCAGCCGACCCCTATGGTGAGGCACCGGATATCGAGCCTGAATGAGCGCTACTGCCGTTTTAGCACCAGGGCGCGATTGCGCGCTTTGCCCAAGGCTTGCCGAATATCGCGCCGCCAATCGTGCCAAGGAACCCGGCTGGCATAACGCCCCCGTGCCATCCTGGGGCCAGCGAGAGGCGCCACTTTTGGTGTTGGGCTTGGCGCCTGGGGTGCGCGGCGCCAATCGCACTGGGCGGCCCTTTACGGGGGATTATGCCGGCAAGCTGCTTTACGGGACGCTGCTGGAACACGGCCTAGCCCGCGGCGCTTATGGTGAGGACCCTAAGGATGGCATGGAACTAACCGGCTGCCGCATCGCGAATGCGGTGCGCTGCGTGCCGCCGGAAAACCTGCCGCTGCCTGTCGAAATCCGCACCTGTAATGATTTCCTGAAGGCTGAGCTGGCCGGCATGCCGGGTTTGCGTGTGGTGCTGGCTGTGGGGGTGGTGGCGCATAATGCGCTGCTGCGCGCTAAGGGAATTCCGGCTTCACGTTTTGCCTTCGGCCATGGCACGCTGCATCGGCTGCCTGATGGTTTGGTCCTGGCTGATTCGTATCACGTGAGCCGCTACAACACTTCAACGCGCCGTCTGACGCCTGAGATGTTTCAATCCGTCATGCGTGCAGTTATCACGGAATTGGCCTGCGCCTGAACGGCGAATACCTCAAGCTAAATCCATGAGATCGGGCAACTCGCCCGAAACGCGGTCTTTGGATGCTTAAACGCGAAGGTCGAGCAGCGAACCGCGCGGCAGCGGATTGGCCGGCGCGGCTGGCACGGCTTCCAGCATGCGCTGCTGGGTTTGCCCCTTGCTGCTGGCATGCACCGCGTCAACGGGTTCGACAGGGGCGCGAGGCCTCAGGACGGCGGAATTAACGCCAATTTCCTGAGCGACGGAAGCCATTGAGTTCAGACTGATCATACCTATTAGCCTAGGCTGAAAAGATGAATGAAAGGTTAACGCCTTCTGGGTATTACTAATATTTTGCGTCAAATTCAAACGAATTTTCGGCTTGGGGTTGATTGGGTCAGTGGCGTCCATAACCCTATAGTTGCACAAGAACCTTAAAATTTAGAGGATAAATTTCCTGACAAAAGCTTAAGGCTGGAACCGAGCGTTATGGGATGATCCAATTTCGCGGATCAACCCATGGTATAAACACGCGACTGATTCACGGCCCCGGCCTTCGGCCTTCGCCGATCAGGCGCTTGTGTGGAGCGACTGATTCACGGCCCCGGCCTTCGCCGATCAGGCGCTCAGGTCCTGAGCGCCATCGGCACGAAAGGGCGTTCCGCCGCGCCGCTATAGACCTGGCGGGGGCGGCCAATGCGCTGGCTTGGGTCTTCGATCAATTCCTTCCACTGGCTCACCCAACCCACCGTGCGCGCCACGGCAAAAAGCACGGTGAACATATGGGTCGGGATGCCCATCGCCTTCAGGATGATGCCCGAGTAGAAATCCACATTCGGATAAAGCTTCCGGCTGACGAAGTAATCGTCGGAAAGCGCAATGCGCTCCATTTCCATCGCCATATCCAGAAGTGGCTCATTCTTGATGCCAAGTTCCGCCAGCACTTCGTGGCAGGTTTCCTTCATGATCTTCGCGCGCGGGTCAAAATTCTTATAAACTCTGTGGCCGAAGCCCATCAGCTTGGTGTGGCTGTTCTTGTCCTTCACTTCGCTGATGAAGCCAGGAATATTCTTGGGGTGCCCAATCTCAGCGAGCATCTTCAGCACCGCTTCATTCGCACCGCCATGCGCTGGCCCCCACAGCGCCGCAATGCCCGCCGCGATGCAGGCAAAGGGGTTGGCGCCGGTGGAACCGGCCAGCCGCACCGTGCTGGTGGAGGCATTCTGTTCGTGATCCGCATGCAGGATCATGATGCGGTCCATCGCGCGCGCCAGGATCGGGTTATTCACCCAGGGCTCGGCCGGCACGGCGTTCAGCATATACAGGAAGTTTTCCGCATAGCTCAGGTCATTGCGCGGATACATGAAGGGCTGACCGATGGAATACTTATAGGCCCAAGCCGCGATCGTCGGCACCTTCGCAATCAAACGGAAGGCCGCGATTTCACGCTGCCGCGCATCATTGATGTCCAGATTGTCGTGATAGAAGGCGGCCAGTGCGCCAACCACACCGCACATCACCGCCATCGGGTGGGCATCACGGCGGAAGCCATCAAAGAAGCGACGCAGCTGTTCATGCAGCATGGTGTGATAGGTCACACCCTTGCGGAAATCCTCATACTGCGTGGCATTGGGCAATTCGCCATTTAGCAGCAGATAGGAGATTTCCAGGAAGCTCGATTTTTCGGCCAATTGTTCAATCGGATAGCCACGATAGAGCAGGATGCCGGCATCGCCATCAATATAGGTGATGGTGCTTTCGCAGGAAGCGGTCGCGCCATAGCCGGGGTCGAAGGTGAAGATCCCGAGGTCACCATAAAGCTTGCGGATATCCGCAACATTCGGCCCCAGCGTGCCACCCAGCAGCGGCAAGGTCGTGCTCTTGTTGGTGCCATCCAGCGTGATGGTGATGGACCCCTGGGGCTTGGTGCTCATGCGTGTCTTCCTCAGAACAAACGCGCCGCCTTCAAAAGCGGTCGCGCGAAATTATGGTGCGTTGCAGGATAAGGGCGGAGTGGTGCGATTGGCAAACCCAGGCACCGACGATGGGGGGAAGGTTAGGCTGAAATCGTAAAGCGTCCTTGAAGATGGGCGGCAAACCACGGGGTGTGCAGCATGTGCCATCCGGGCTTGGTGATCAGCGCCGGCGCCAATCTGCCGGCATCGCGCCGGCATCGGCCCAAAGCCCCTGCCGCCCATCGCGCGCTGCCACTTCCAGGGGACGCAGCACTGAAGCAGATGCCAGGGCGAAGCCCGCTTCCACCATCGCCGCATTCACATCCCGCCCGCCCGCGATGCAGCGGCCCAGCCCGCGGCGGAAGCCGTCATGGCCCTCAATCCGGCAAGTCACATCATGGCCCTGCACCAGCGCCGCCAGAACGGCAGCCGCCGCCGATCCGCAATCCCGGCGCGCCGCATCCCCACCGCACGCTTCACCCCGTGCTGGCGCGGCAATGCCAGAAAGCCGAACGATACGATCCCCCAAGCCAAGGGTCTCGCCATCAAAAACGCGGATCTGCGACGCCTCAGCCGTGAGGGGCCGATCCGCCGGGGCAGAACCGAAAAGATTGGAAGGCAAGCCGAAACCCAGGAAAAGCGCCGCCACGATGGCGCAAGCAATCCCAAGCCCAGAACCGCCGAAGCGGGGGCCCACTTGCCTTCCCTTGAAGATACGCCTTGGTTCACGCACAAGTCAGGATTAACCGATACCCGCGCCACGCGACAACGGGCAAAAATGTAAAATAAATGAGGCATCATCACGCAAAACACGAAGACCAAGGACTAATCCGCTGACCAGAAAGACTCTTTGCCCTCTAGTTTTTCCCAGGCCGCGAGAATCGCATCACGATCAGCGCTGGAACGCGATAGGCACCAGCCTTCGATAATGCCAATCGCCCAAGCACGCCCAGGATCTTTTTCCCGTTCAAGTGGCCGCATCAAAACCCTGGCCACTGCGGCGTCATTGCTGCGGCCTAATTCTTCCTGCAGTGCGGCCAATCGGCGCTGGAAGCGGCGGGCCGCCTTGCGTGGGAAAACCGGCGCAAATACTTCAGCGGCATAGCGCAGTCGCTTGGCGTCCAGGCGCAGCTCATGCAATGCCTCTGGTGGAAGGCTGGCGATCTCCGCCCCAGCCTCACGCAGCCTTCGCCAGCGCTTTTCCAGCACAAGCTGAGCAAACTCATGCGGTGGCGCATGCAGTTTTGCAAGCCGCGCGGCGTCACCTTCTGCCCGCCAGGGTTTGGCAAGGAGAAAGCCAATGCCGGAGAGAAGTAATATACGCCAGTTAGCCCCATCCAGTGCCATCGCCAGCGTCTGATAGGCCGTCTGCCGTGCGGCTTCCGCTGCACGCAGCAGGGACCCTATGCGCCGATCATCGGGCAAAAGCCGCGCCATTTCGGTGCCAATACCCGCCAGGAACACATCCCAATCCCGCGCGGGGCCCAGCAGCGCCAGCAGGTCTTTCAAACTGGCGTCTAATGCACGGCTTGCCGGCCCATCTGTGATGGGACGGAAAACCCTTAATACGGACCGCAAGCGGCGCAGTGCCACCCGCATCTGGTGAACGCCTTCAATATCAAGCCCCGCACGGGCGACTGGCGCGTAATACAGCGCCACTTCCAGCAAATGGCCGATTGCGGATGCAAAGCAGGCCTCCGCGCTGGCCGCGGCGGAGGTATCGGGCGCGCCCCGCCGGCGCGGCGCCTGTACTTGGCTGGTGGCAAGGCTAAGCGCTTCCGAACAAAGCGCCAGGCTGGGCGGTAGTAGTGGCAGTGCGGCGGCCAGGCGTCTGGCAAGGTCCAGTACGGCCGGGGCGGGGCCCGAAAGGAAAACCCGCACCACTTCGCGTTCCGCCGCCACGGTGCGCAAATGTCCCTGTAGCAGGCTGAGCACCACCACCGAATCGCCAAGCAGCAGGCTTTGGCTGCGCCTCGTGCCAGAAAAGGCGGCAAGCGACGCCAATGGCTCACCTCGTGCGGAAGCGGGGACTTCATGAGGGGCAAGCAAGGCCAAAGGAGGCGATATCTGGCCTGGATGCCAAGGCGCCTCGCCTGGTGGGGCCAGACTGACCAGGCGTCTCGGCCCGCGCTTTGGCACTTCCAGTAGCGTCCCGGCGGCGGCAAGCGCGCCGCTTGGCGTATCCAGCCAGCGGATTTCCTGGGCGCTGGTGCCGATGCGTCCCTGGCGCAGCGCAGCCAGTATCGGGAGGCGTTCAAGCCGCCCTGCTTCCGCGACGGGCAACGAAAATTCCAGACTAAGGGGCGGTTCCGGCGGTGGTTCCGGTGCCTTGTCAGCTTCGTCCCTTTCGCCCCGCCCGGCGGGCGTCATTCCGCCATTTCCGGCAGATCGGCGGGGATCATGAAGCGCACCAGCCGCCCACCGCCTTCCGCAAGACTTGGCCAGGGGCTCGAGATGCTGAATTCCGCCAGCGCCCCCGTCGGGAAGGCGCCGGCCATGCGGCGCGCATCTGGGTTGCGGGCCATGGAATCCGCCCCGGTCAGCGCAAGCGCCAGATCATGCAGCCCGGGATTATGGCCAATCAGCAGCACACCGCGCGCGGTCTCCGGCACTCGGTGCAAAAGCCCGAGCAGATTCTGCCAAGACGCCAGATAAAGCTCATCCATCGGTTCGATGATCGGGCTATCGGGCAAAGGCGAAAGCGCTTCCAGTGTTTGTAGCGTGCGCCTGGCGGAAGAAACCAGCACAACATCCGGCGAAAGCCCCAGCCCGCGCATGGCATTCGCCATGGCCGCCGCCGCGCGCCGCCCCCGGCCATTCAAGGGCCGTGCGTGATCCGCCAGCGCCGGGTCGTCCCAGGCGGATTTGGCATGGCGCAGCAGAAGGAGTTGACGCATCGCCCTATCATTCTGGCACGGCCCGCGTGGCTTGTCGCGCCCCTCGCGCTTTTGCCGCGCATGACCATTTGGTGACAGGAAGCTGGAGGGGCAGCATGACACAACCGACAATCTTGATCCTGGGCGCGACGGGTGCAGTGGGGGCAGCGCTGGCGCGGCGTGTGGCGGCGCGTGGGCATCGCCCTGTACTGGTGGCGCGCGATGCGGCGCGGCTTGCCGCCCTTGCCGCCGAAATCCCGGGCAGCCTGGCGATCCCCGCCGATGTGGAAGACGCAGCCGCCTTGCGCGGTGCCATTGCCGCTGCCGGCACACCCTTGGCGGGGTTGGCCTATTGTGTCGGTTCCATCGCGCTGAAACCGCTGAAACGCGTGACCGAGGCTGATATGCTGACCGCCTTTCGCCTGAATGCGCTCGGCGCCATGCTTGCCATTCAGGCCGCGCAGGATGCGCTGGCGGCGGGGCGGGGTTCGGTCGTGCTGTTTTCATCCATCGCGGCGCGGGCGGGCTTTACCAATCATGCGGCGATTGCTGCGGCCAAGGGCGCGGTGGAGGGCCTTACTGTCGCACTCGCCGCCGAATTGGCGCCTGCCATTCGCATCAATTGCATCGCGCCATCCCTAACCCGGAGCAACATGGCGGCAGCCTTGCTCGCCAATGCGCAAATGGCCGATGCCATCGCCAAACAGCACCCGATCCCCCGGCTGGGTGAGGGCGAGGATGCCGCCGCGCTCGCGGATTTTCTGCTATCAGATCAGGCGGGCTGGATCACCGGCCAGATCATGGCCGTGGATGGCGGCCGATCCACGCTTAGGAACCGCGGATGATGTTGCGTCGTGCCTTTCTCGCGCTGCCCGGGTTTTTGCTGCCCGCCATAGCCTTCGCCGCCCCCGGCGCGGTGCGGTTTCGCGTGCTGCGCGAAGGCCGAGAGATTGGCACGCATCAGGTGCGGCTTTCCGGTGGTGCTGCGCGGCTTACGGCGCAAAGCGAAATCGCCCTGCAGGTGAAGCTGGCCGGCTTCACCGTCTTTCGCCTGCGGCATGAGATTGAGGAAGAATGGGCGGGTGATCGGCTGCAACGCCTGACATCGCGCCATGACCGCAATGGCACCGTCACCGAAGCGCGCGTGGTGGCTGAAGGCAATGCGCTGGCGGCGCAGGGGCCGGAGGGTGCCGCGCGCCTGCCACCCAATGCTGCGCCGCTCACTTGGTGGAATGGTGCGCATTTCACGCGCCCGCTGATCCGCCCGCTTACCGGCAAGCCCCTGTCAGCAACACCAACCCGCAACGCCTTGCCCGGCGGCGGCGTACAATTCACCCTGAATGCGGAAGTTGAATCGATCGCGCGCTACGATGCCGAAGGCCGCTGGGTGGGGTTTTCCACCAAGGGCGAGGATGGCAGCGCCGTTATTTATGAGCTGATGGGATGAGCAAAACCGCCGCACTACGCGTGGTGCTGGGCGATCAATTGACGCCCGGCCTCTCTGCGTTGGAAGGGCTCGACCCCGCGCGGGATCGCGTTTTGATGATGGAGGTGATGGCGGAATGCACCTATGTGCCCCATCACCCGCAAAAGATCATCCTGATCCTATCAGCCATGCGCCATTTCGCGCGCGCGCTGCAAGCACGTGGCGTCAAGGTGGATTACATCCGCCTGGATGATCCGGCGAATACGCAAAGTTTTGCGGGTGAAGTGGCGCGCGCGGTGGCACTGTATCGGCCCGAATGTATCATCGCAACCCATCCCGGTGAGTGGCGCGTGTTGCAGGATATGGAGGCGTGGGAAAAAGCGCTGGGCCTGCCTGTCGAAATCCGCCCCGATCATCGCTTCATTTGTGACCTGCCGCGCTTTCGCGCCTGGGCCAAGGGGCGCAAGCAATACCGGATGGAATTCTTCTATCGCGAGATGCGGCGCGCAACCGGCCTGCTGATGGAAGGCGATGAGCCCGCCGGCGGCGCCTGGAATTACGATGCCGAAAACCGTGCTGCCCTGCCTGCCGGTGTGACACCCCCAGCCGCGCCGCGCTTTGCACCTGATGAGATCACGCGTGACGTGATGGCGTTAGTGCGCGCGCGTTTCGGCGCGCATTTTGGCGCGGCTGAGGGCTTTGCCTGGCCTGTGACAGCGCGCGATGCCGAAGCCGCGCTGGCGGCCTTCATCCGGGATCGGCTGCCGCGCTTTGGCGATTATCAGGATGCCATGGCAGCCGGGCAACCCTTTCTGTTCCATTCGCTGATCTCAACCAGTCTCAATATCGGTCTGCTTGATCCCTTGGCGATTTGCCGTGCCGCCGAGCAAGCCTGGCGTGATGGCAAGGCACCGCTCAATGCCGTTGAGGGCTTTATTCGCCAGATCATCGGCTGGCGCGAATATGTGCGCGGGCTTTACTGGCTGCTGATGCCTGGTTACGCGGAAGGCAATGCGCTTTCCGCCAAGCGCCCTTTGCCAGCGTTTTACTGGGGCGCTGAAACCTCCATGCGCTGCATGTCGGAAGCCGTGGGGCAGACGCGTGATCACGCCTATGCGCACCACATCCAGCGCTTGATGATCACGGGAAATTTCGCGCTGATCGCGGGGCTTGATCCGCATGAGGTCAATCGCTGGTATCTTGCGGTCTATGCCGACGCCTTTGATTGGGTGGAATTACCCAATACCCAAGGCATGGCGCTTTACGCCGATGGCGGCGTCATGGCGTCCAAGCCTTATGCGGCGTCTGCGGCCTATATCAACCGGATGGGGGATTATTGCCGCGGTTGCGCGCATGATGCGAAGGATGCGGTGGGGCCGCGCGCGTGCCCCTTCAATTTCCTCTATTGGGATTTCATTGCCCGCCATGCGGATGAATTTGCGCGAAACCCGCGCATGGCAATGCCGGTGATGGGCTTGCGCAAACTGAAGCCCGAAAAGCTCGCCGCCATGCGCACCAAGGCGCGGGAATTTCTGGATGGGCAGGCTATGCGGGCCTAAGGCGCCTGTTTTCTTCCTGCCCCTTTCCGGCTTAGCCTTCCAACGTCCAAGCCGGAGGTCCCCCCATGCTGATGTCCCGACGCGCCGCGCTGATTGGTGCCAGCGCCATCTTCACCGCCAGTGGCGCACAAGCGCAGAATTTCCCAACCCGCCCGGTGCGGATGATTGTGCCGATCGCACCTGGTGGCGCCAATGATATCATTGCGCGCATGATTGCCGAACGCCTGGCACCCGTGCTGGGTCAGCCCGTGGTGGTGGATAACCGCCCTGGCGCCGGCGGCAATATTGGTGCTTTGGCCGTCGCGCAGGCCGAGAAGGATGGGCATACGCTGCTATTCACCTCGGCCAATGTGCTGGTGGCGAACAAGTATTTGTATCGCACCCAAATGCCGCTTGATCCGATGCGCGATCTGGCGCCCATCACGCGCGTTGCGGTGGGCAGCATCCTGTTGGTGGTGAATAGCCAGCGCCCCTATCGCACGCTTGGCGAATTGATTGAATTCGCCCGCGCCAATCCGGGCCGCGTCACCATGGGGTCTTCCGGTACCGGTACGATCAGCCATTTGTTCCTGGAAAAGCTCAATCGCGCCGCCGGCATCCAAATCACCCATGTGCCGTATCGCGGTGGATCACTCGCGATCCAGGATTTGGCTTCCGGCACGATAGACATCATGTTCGATGCCATCCCCGCACTTCTGCCGCATGTGCGCGAAGGTCGCTTCCGGCCGCTGGTGGTCGGCAGCGCTGAGCGCATCACCTATGTGCCAGAAATCGCCAATGTGCCCGGCATGGATGAAGCTTTGCCAGGCAAGGGCTTTGATGCGCTGAATTGGTGGTCTGTCGTGGCCCCTGCCGGCACGCCGGCCTTGGTGATCAATACGCTGCATGCCGCACTGACGCGCGTGATGGCGGATGAGGCCCTGGCGGCAAGGCTGAGGCCGATGAGCTTCCAGCCCACCACCGATGCAACCCCCGCCGCTTTCGGCGAATTCTGGCGCGCGCAAGAACCCATCTGGCGCGATCTGGTGCAACAATCTGGCGCAACCGCGGAGTGATACCAATGACGACCGAAATCGAATGGATGAAAATGACATCCGAAGAACTCAATGCCCGCGCCGCAGCGGGGGCATTGGTGATCATTCCGGTGGCATCCCTGGAACAGCATGGGCCGGCACTCGCGACCGGCGTTGATATCATCTGCGCCACTGGTGTGGCGCATCGTGTCGCGCAGCGCATGGTGGGGGCCGGCGAAAAGGTGGTGGTCACACCTTGCGTCTGGACCGGTTTGGCCGAACATCACGTGCCCTTTGGCGGCACGGTCACGCTCGATTACGCGGCCTTTAGTGGCGTGCTGCGCGGTATTGTGCGTTCTGCTGCGCGTGCTGGCTTCAAACGCGCCATGCTGCTGAATGGCCATGGCGGCAATGCTGAAGCGGTGGCGGTGGCCGCCGTTGATGCGCAGGCCGAAAGCGGCATTCCCGTTGCTGCCGCCACTTATTGGCACATGGCGGGCGATGCCTTCGCACCCATTCTGGAACGCCAATCCAATGTGCTGCATGCCTGTGAGGCTGAGGCTTCCATGGTCATGACCCTGATGCCCGAAGCGGTGCGCCCGGTGCGGCTTGCCGAACAGCATGGCCCGCATAGCACGCGGGTTGAAGGCCAGCCGGCGGCGCTCGCGCGGCGGCGTTCCTTCAAGGAACTCAGCGCCAATGGCGTGATCGGCGATGCGCGCAGCGCTACGGCTGCGAAGGGTGAGGCGTTATTGGACGCCGCTGCTGAACGCATTGCGCGGGATTTGGCCAACCCAAAGCTATGGAGTTGAGTTAGCTGGGCTCCAACGCCTCAAACGGTACATCAATCCAGGCCAGCGCACCCCCCTTGCCCGCGCCGGTATCAAGGAAAATCGCCCGCCCACCCAAGGCGCCACGCATTTCATGCGGCCGCCCATTGGTCGAGCGATTGTCATGCCCGACATAGGCCGTGATGCCATGGGGGATGCGGCCCACCCAGCGCGTGGCGCGCATCGGGTAGCCATCCGGCCCGCGCTGGCCGGTCACTTCGCCATAAAGCGCGCGGGAAAGCGCGCCATCTGGTCGGCGCACCCCGGCATCCTCAGGGGCTGCGCGATGCAGCATGGCATCATGATAAGCAGCATGGATGAACATGGCCTGCCCAAGCCTAAGCCAGGCGGGCGCGCGGGCAATTTCGGCCACCGCGCGCGCCGTCAGCGCTGTGGCATCCGGGGCTGCCTGCAATTGCTCCAAGGTGCGGCCAAGCCCCTCGGGCGCCACGAAAAGCCGCCCGGTTTCATGGCCAACCAGCGCGCGGCGGAGCTTATGTTCGTGATTGCCCAGCAGGAAAACACCGCGCTGCGCGTCCAGCATGGCAAAGGCGCGGCGCAGCACACCCGGGCTATCCGGCCCGTAATCCACAAGATCACCAAGCTGGATTACGAAAAGTCCAAGCGCCTCCGCGCCCGCAATGGCGGCCTCAAACGCCTCGGCCTCGCCATGCACATCGCCCACCACACGCAGCCCGGAAAAGCCGGCACCGCGCAGCTTTCGCGCCGAAATCATCCCCCGCGCAGCCCCGCGAATGCGGCCAGCGCCCGCGCGCGACCTTCTGCCAAGCCAATGATCGGCTTCGGGTAATTCTGGCCAAGCACCACCCCGGCACCGCGCAGGATCATCTCTGGCGCTTCAAAAGGCTTATGGATGAAGCGCGCGGGCAGCTTGGCCAATTCCGGGCACCAGGCGCGGATATATGCACCCTCGGGGTCGAATTTTTCGCCCTGCAGCACTGGGTTGAAGATGCGGAAATAGGGCGCGGCATCCGCCCCGCAGCCGGCCACCCATTGCCAGGAAGCGCTATTGGCCGCGAGGTCCGCATCCACCAGCGTATCCCAGAACCAATCCTGCCCTGCCTGCCAGGGTTGCAGCAGATGTTTCACGAGAAACGAAGCCGTGATCATGCGCACGCGGTTATGCATCCAGCCAATCCGCCAAAGCTGGCGCATGCCGGCATCAACAATCGGATAGCCTGTTTGCCCGCGCTGCCAGGCGCGCAGCAGCGCGGCATCAGGCGCCCAGGGGAAGGCCGCGAAATCGGCGCGCAGCGGCGCTTCCGGCATTTCCGGGCGGTGCCAGAGCAAATGATGCGAAAACTCCCGCCACAGCACTTCTTTCAGGAAGGTCTCGAGCCCCGCCCCGCCATGGGGTGCGGCTTCCCGCGCCGCCACCCAGACCTGGCGCGGGGAGATTTCCCCGAAATGCAAATGGGGCGAGAGGCCGGATGTGCCCCCTTTGGCCGCCGGTTCATTGCGCCGATCGGCATAGGCATTGACGCCCGAGGCAAGAAAATCAGCCAGTCGCCGCTTGGCCCCGGCTTCCCCCGGTTGCCAAACCACCCCGAAGCCTGCGGCCCAATCGGGCTCAGGCGGGCGCGGCAGCAGGCCAAGCGCGGCGATGTCCAAACCCGCCGGCGCGCCTCGGGCCGCGCTTAATTTGTCGGGCGCCGGAATAGGCGCGGCGGGGTCGCCAAAGCCAAATAAGGTGCGGGAGAAAGGGGTATAGACCGCATAGGGCTTGCCCGCCCCGGTGCGCACCAGATGCGGTTCATGCAGCAGGGCGGAGCGATGCAGCACCAGCTTGCGCCCCGCGCCCTGCAATGCCTCGGCCAGCTTGGCATCGCGCGCCCGCGCCCAGGGTTCGGTCAGCCGCCCGGCATGGATTTCATCGGCGCCGATCTCGGCGGCCAGCTTGGGCAGCAGGTCCAGCGCGGCGCCGTGCAGCACCAGAAGCGGGGCGCCGAGGGCTTTGAGGTCACGCGAAAGGGCTTCAAGGCTGTGATGCAGCCACCAGCGGGAAGCGCCCCCTTCCGCCCAGGCGCCGGCAGCCTCCGCGTCCAGGATGAAAACCGGCAGGATCGGGCGGTCGGCCACGGCATGCAGCGCCGGGTTATCGGCCAGGCGCAAATCCTGGCGGAACCATAAAAGAGCAGGTTTGGACATTCCGCGCATGTAATGCCTACCCAGCCCGGCTGAAAGCGCCTGTTTCAGGTGGCGGGAAAATTTGCCCGGTCCATGGAGCGAAATACCTTGCGGCCTGAAGCCTTGATCGCCTCATGATTCTGGTAAATCCACCAGACCGCATCCACCACATCACTGCGCAGCTTGGTAGTGGCATCGCCAAACAGCACGCGGTCAATGTCCAAGGCCAAGGCTTGCCGGCTCAGCGCCACACGTTCCGCATCATTTTCAATTAAGCGCAAGGCTGCGGTGATATAGGCTTCCTCATCCTGGGCAATCAGCCACTCCGGCATGCCAAGCCGGCGCAGCAGCATGGAATCTGTGCGCGCATGTAGATCAAGCCCTTCCAAAGCCACCACAGGAATGCCCTGGCGGAGCGAATCCACCACACTATGCAGCCCACCAAAGGGAAAGGGGCTTAGGTTCAGATCGCAGGCGTTCAGTTGAGCGAGGTAGGCGTTATAGGCCATGACCGGATGCACGATGCTGCCGGGCAAATGCCGATCAAAGACGCGCCGCGTGGCCAGCAGTTCCAGGCCCGAGACATTGGGAAAAACGCGAAATTCCAAGGGCCGGCGCGCCTTTTCCCGAATGCGGCGCAAGACGCTGATGAAATGCGGGTTGAGCTTCAAAAGGTTGGATGGCAGCGCGACACGCAAGGGGGTGGCACTTGCCCGAATGGCGGGTGAAACCGGCTTGTAGAAGGGCGATCTTTCGAAAATCAGGCTCTCATCCGGCAGCAGGACCAATTGTTCGGACAAAAGGCTTGGGTCACCGACATAGCCTTCTTCGGTGAAATAGTAGTCCATGGTGTCGCAGAAGGTGGAAGCCGAATGGCCAAGCCCGGCGAATTGAATGGGCGCCAGGCGGAAATTGGCGAGCACCGGCCCCCAATGCCGCATGCCAACACTCAGCCAAAAGATCAGATCGGGCGCGATCGCCCGGACATCATCCGCCAGACGGTTGAAATAGCCGCTGCCCGCTTCGCGCTTGAAAACGCGCACCTCATCGAACAGCGCGCGGGCATTGGGGTCGGCCTGGGCTTCCTCGGTCAGCAGCACCAGATGAAAGCGCTGGCGCAATTGGCGCAGATATTGGCCGAAGTAACGATACTGCACATGGTTCGAGTGCATGATCTCCGCCGCCACCAGTAGCGTGGGCCGCGCCTTCAGCGCGCGCGGCCTCGGCAGCGTTGCATCGCCAAGGCCAATCCCCAGGCCCCAATGGCGCAGCACGCGGTTCAGTACGGGTTTAATGCCATGCTTATCCCGCGCCCCGGCATAGGAACACAGCATCCACGCCGCTGAGGCCAGCACCAGATGATCCACTGAAAGCGGCAGCGGGACAGGCTTCAACCGCCCAGCCAAGCTGACCAGCGCTTCGCGTCGCTGATATCCGGCTTCGGTCAGTACCGGCTTTTGCGAAATCAGGCACATCGCGGCCAGCAGCGCGAGCGGCGCCGGCGCTTCCAGCAGCGCCGCCATATCAATCGGCAGCGTCGTATCCACAGAAAGCGCAAGCCAGGCTTTGGCGAAGGCTTCTCGGTCCTCCCGCCCCAGGCGCCTGAGCCCATCCGTATCGCCCGCGCCCAGGATGCGCAGAATGTGATCGGAATTGCCGAAGCCGCTGACGGCCTGAAGGTTATCAGTGACGCGCCCGATGGCGGCAAAGCGCAGCGCCGCATCGCCGCCAAAGCCGATGCCTGGCGTGGTCATGATGCGCGCCATGGCCGCGGCCAGCCGGGTGGCCAGAACCTCAATCTCCTGCGGTGGCTCTGGCGCGGCCAGGTCTTGCAGGCCGGTGCCGCCGGCCAGCCGCCGCAATGATGCCAGCAGCGCATCCATCGCATCAGTGGGGTTACGCGCGGCGATGGCTTCCAGTGTGGCAAGCGGGCTGAGCGACATGGCGAAAACCTGTGCAGGACAAAGGACTTATCGCTTGGCCCTGGGCCAGCGGCAAGACAGGCAATCCGACGGTCCAGTCAGGCGTCATTGTCATGGCGCCATGACATATTTGTGAAGTCCAAGGCGGCGGCTTTGGCGTGATTAGCTTAACGAATCAGGCGATAAGAAAGCTCTGCGATCTGTGAAGTGGCACGCGCTGGAGTGAGGTTAAGGATTGACCGTAAGTATGGCGTACACGGAAACAACGGTATCCCGTCGCCCCGCAGTCAGGGCCGCCCCCAAGGCTCGGGGCAGTCACGACCCAGGCGGGCAAGATGGGCGCGCACCCAAGCCACGGCGGTTGGCGACGATTCATGTGCTGATCTTTCTGGCGCTTACCCTGCCCGCCGGCATGTTGGGACTTTCCGTACTCATGGCTTGGCAAAGCCTGTGGCAAAATGCGGAGGAACGCGTGGTGGCGGCGGCGGAAGGCGCCGCCGAATATGCCGGGCGTGTCCTGGCTGCTTATATGGCGACGACTGATCGTATTGCCCTGGCAACGCAGGGTGTTTCCGAGGCAGAAATCACCGCCAATGAACCCCAATGGCATCGGCAGTTGCACGAGCATGTCGCCCGTATGCGGCTGATATTGGAGGCAAAGCTGGTCGGCGCGGATGGCACCATCCTGGCAGCGGCCGCATCTTCGCCGCCGCCGAGCTTCAGCATGGCGGTCAGGGAACAATTCACCGCACTGGAACGCATCCCGCCCGGAAGTCTTTGGGTCAGCCGCGCTTATCAGGCTGCCGGCGGCGACAAGAACTTCTTTTCCATCAGCCGCGGGCGCCCTGGCCCGGATGGTGGGGCGGTGGTGGTTTCGCTGGATGTGTCCGCGCTGGGTGCCGGCTTGGCCCGGGTATCCATCCGCAACGGGGAGATTGTTGCGATCCTGCGTCGGGATGGGGAGGTGCTAACGCGCCACCCCCCAATGCCAGGGCGCGTGGGACCTTTGCCCCCGGAAGTGCCCATCCGGCAGGCAATGGAGGCGGGCCGTGAGTCCGGAAGGCTGAACGGGATCCTGCCCATGACTGGCGAGCCCATTTTGGTAGCCTACCGGCGCTTGGCTGAATACCCGCAGCTTTACGCCGTGGCTGTGACGCCCCGCGCCCTCATCATGCGCCAATGGTGGCACGAGGTCTGGCATGTACTGGTCTTTGGCCTGCTTGCCATGGCGGCGCTGGGCGCCCTGGCTTGGCGGGTGGCGCGGCAGCAAGCATCCTTGCTTGGCGCCAAGACTGAACTTGAAGCGCGCGTAGCCGAACGCAGTGCCCAATTGGCGGATGAGGGGCAGCGTTTGGCGTTGGCGCTGGACGCCGGTGATTTAGGCACCTGGGAGATGGATCTGGTGCGCGGCACGATCTGGCGGTCCGCCCGCATGCGACAGATTCTTGGCGTGCCGGAAGATGCGGTGGTTACCTATTACCCGGGCCGGTATCCTGAAATTCATCCAGACGACATGCCGCTGCTAGTGGCGCGCCATCAGGACGTTCTGAGCGGCGATAGCAAGGACTTGCAAGTGGAGTTACGCTTCCGCCTGCCATCAGGCGGCTGGGGCTGGCTTGAATCCTTTGGTCGGGTAGTCAGGCATGATCCGGTCACGGGGGCGGCCCAGCTCCTCACGGGGGTTACGCGCGACATCACGGCGCGCAAGGAAGCCGAAGCGCGGCGCGAAGTCATGATCCGTGAATTGGATCATCGCGGGAGAAATATTCTGGCTGTGATCCAATCCATCCTGCGCGTGAGCGCGAAGGAAGACCCAGCGCGCTATGCCTCACGCGTGGAAGGTCGCATTGCCGCACTCTCCCGCGCGCAAGGGTTGCTCTCGGCGGGTGGGTGGTCTGGGGCGGAGCTGGCCGATGTCCTGCGCGGTGAAGTGCTGGCATTCATGGAGACCGGCGGGCCAGCGAATGCCGCCCGCTTCAACTTGGATGGGCCGGGCTTAAGGTTGACTGCGCAGGCCGTTCAGCCCGTGACCCTGGCCATCCATGAATTGGCCAGTAATGCCCGTGATCATGGCGCCTTGAGCGTTCCGGGCGGGCGCGTGGCCATAAGCTGGTGGATGGATGAGGAAGCAGGGCTTTTGCGCCTGCGCTGGCAGGAAGCGGGCGGCCCGCCTGCCAAGGCACCTGCGCGTTGGGCGGTGGGCGGCAAGATGATCCGCGCCTCCATCCAATCCCAATTACATGGCAGTTTTTCGCCGGAATGGGGGGAGGCAGGGTTTGCCGCCGAAATCACCCTGCCGATGATCTGCTTTGCCCATCAAGGTGCATGAGCTTGACTGTCCCTGATGCTGTGAACGGCATCAGGGAAGATCGAAGGGCCGCTTACTTTGGCGCGACCACCATCACCATTTGGCGATTTTCTAGCTTGGGCATTTGTTCGACCTTCACCAGTTCAGTCAGGTCGTTTCGGATACGCTCCAGAACCTTCACGCCCAATTCCTGGTGCGCCATTTCGCGGCCACGGAAGCGGAGTGTGACCTTCACCTTGTCACCTTCACCGATGAAGCTTTTCATCTGCTTCATCTTCACTTCGTAATCATGGTCATCAATATTCGGGCGAACCTTGATTTCCTTGATTTCAACGACCTTCTGCTTCTTGCGCGCCTCATTCGCCTTTTTCTGCTGTTCGTATTTGTATTTCCCGTAATCCAGGATCTTGCAGACAGGCGGCACCGCGTTGGGTGAGATTTCAACCAGATCAAGGCCCACATCATAAGCGCGGATCAGCGCTTCGCGGGCGGACATGACGCCGATCATCTCTCCGGCGTCATCAATCAGGCGAACCTGAGGGACGCGGATTTCATCATTGATACGCGGGCCTTCACGCGCGGGGGCCTGCGGGGCGGCGGGCAGAGGGGGTCGAGCTATGGTACTCTCCTGTCGTGGTTGTCAGAACGACGCTTTTATGGGCTTTTGGGAAGCCTACTGCAAGTTTCGGGTAGGTAAGGCGGCCCCGGCGGGCCGCATCATGGGCGCCATTGTGTTTTATTCAACGCATATCCGGCGGCGTTGCCTCGGCGGCCAGCAAGGCCACGGCATCGGCGAGCTTCAGCGTTTCCTGATCCCGTCCCGGCAGGCGGCGGAGCACGATGGTGCCTTCCTCAGCCTCTCGCCGGCCAATCACGGCCAGGATGGGTACGCGCTGGTCAATGTGATCCACCACCTTGCGGTTGATTTTCTCGTTTCTGAGATCAAGCGAAACCGCGACCCCGGCCTTTTGCAAAGCGGCGGCGGCTTGGCGGGCGAAGGGTGCGGCTTCATCCACAATAGTCGCTACCACCACCTGAACCGGGGCGAGCCATAGCGGGAAGCGCCCGGCATGTTCTTCGATCAATATGCCAAGGAAGCGTTCAAAAGACCCAAGGATGGCCCGGTGCAGCATGACTGGGCGGCGGCGGGTGCCATCTTCCGCGACATATTCTGCATCCAGCCGTTCGGGTAGCACGAAATCCACTTGCAGCGTGCCGCATTGCCAATCGCGGCCAATCGCGTCGCGCAGCACGAATTCCAGCTTGGGGCCATAAAAGGCGCCCTCACCGGGGTTCAATTCATACTCAACGCCCGCAATGCGGCAGGCGTCTTTCAGCGCGCCTTCCGCCTGGTCCCACACCGCATCCGTCCCCGCGCGCCGGGCCGGGCGGTCGGAGAATTTCACGCGGAACTCGGTAAAGCCGAAATCGCGGTAGATGGAAGACAGCAGCGCCACAAAGCGCACCGTCTCATCGGCGATCTGTTCTTCGGCGCAAAAGATATGCGCATCATCCTGAACGAAGCTCCGAACCCGCATGATGCCATGCAGCGCGCCTGAGGGTTCATAGCGATGGCAAGCGCCAAATTCCGCCATGCGTAGCGGCAATTCGCGATAAGAACGCAAGCCCTGATTGAAAATCTGCACATGGCAGGGGCAATTCATCGGCTTCAGCGCCAGCACGCGGTCTTTTTCGTCTTCATCTTCCACGCGCGCCACGAACATGTTTTCGCGAAACTTCTCCCAATGGCCGGAAGCTTCCCAGAGCTTCCGATCCACCAATTGCGGTGTCTTCACTTCCTGATATTCGGCAATATCCAGGCGCCGGCGCATATAGGCTTCCACCGTGCGATACAGGCGCCAGCCCTTGGGGTGCCAAAATACCGACCCCACCGCTTCATCCTGGAGGTGGAACAGGCCCATTTCCTTGCCGATCTTGCGGTGGTCGCGCTTTTCCGCTTCTTCCAACTGCAACAGATAGGCGTCGAGTTCCTTCTGGTCTCGCCAAGCCGTACCATAAATCCGGCTCAGCATGGCGTTGCGATGATCGCCGCGCCAATAGGCGCCGGCCACCTTCATCAGCTTGAAGGCGGTGCCGATATCGCCCGTGCCGCGCATATGCGGGCCGCGGCAAAGATCGGTCCAGGCGCCTTGCTTGTAGATGCTGATGATCTCGGATTTCGGGAGGTCCTGGATCAGTTCCGCCTTGTAGCGTTCGCCCTTTTCGGTGAAGAAGCGAATGGCGTCCTCACGGTCCCATTCTTCGCGCATAAAAGCATCATTGCGCGCGATGATTTCACGCATTTTCGCTTCGATCTTGGCGAAGTCATCCGGCGTGAAGGGCTCGTTCCGGGCGAAATCGTAATAGAAGCCGTTTTCAATCGAAGGGCCGATGGTGACCTGCGTGCCGGGGTAAAGCGCCTGCACGGCTTCCGCCAGCACATGGGCGCAATCATGGCGGATCATTTCAAGCGCTTCGGGATCGCGCCGCGTGATGAAACGGAGCTTCGCATCCTGTGTGATGCTGGCCGAAAGATCGCGCAGCTTGCCATCCACTTCCATGGCGAGCGCAGCCTTGGCCAGGCCAGGGCCAATGGAAGCCGCGATAGTGGTGCCCGTCACCGCGCCGTCAAATTGGCGGATGGAACCATCGGGCAGGGTAATCGCGGGCATGAACAGCGTCCTATGGGTTGAAAGCAGGCCGGACCATGGGCAGAGGCCCCTTCCGGGTCAAGCCGTTGCGGCGGGTTGATTGATCAATTCCTGAAGCGCGGCCTGTACGTCAGTCAGCTTCAGGGCCGCAAGCGGCTGGTGGCGCAGCACGGCCACGCGCGGGCCACGCGGGGCGCAGAGCGCGGGGTCGCTATCCTCACCGAATAGCGCCAGCGTGGGGCAGCCGGCCACGGCGGCCAGATGGGTTGGCCCCGTGTCATTGCCGATGCAAAAGGCCGCGCGGCGGGCGAGGGCCGCGATATCGGCGAAGTTTGTCTTCCCCGTCAGGTCATGCGCGCCGGGGGTGGTCTGCGCGATGGCGGCGCCCAGGCTGGCTTCGGCCGGGCCGCCCAGGATGACGACCGGGATATCCAGCGTCGCCGCCAAGGCGCCGAAGTTTTCCACCGGCCAGCGTTTGGCCGGCCTGCCGGGGGACGCACCCGGGATCAGCAGCGCAAAGCGCTCCGGCAAGGCGAAGCGCGTGATGTCGGCATCGAGCCAGCCAAGTTCAGGTGCCGGGAAATTGCTGATGCCGGCCATTTCCAATTGCTCCCGCTGGCGTTCGACCGTGTGCATGAAATCACGGCGCGGATTGGCATGCGGGTGGGAAGCGCCCGCGGCAATGCCTGACCATTCAATGCCGCGCCCGACGAGCCAATGATAACGGGAAGACCTATCAGAGGTCTGCAAATCATAAACCCGGTCAAACCGCGCCGCGCGCAATTGCCGGCCCAAGGCCCAAAGCGCGGCAAGGCCCCTTGGCCGGCCATTCTCCCAAACAAGGTCAAACCAGGGTGCCTGCCGCGCGAGGGGGGCGAAGGGCGGCGTGGTGAGCAGCGTGATCTCTGTCCCTGGGTGATGGGCCCTGATCGCCGCAAAAGGCCCGAAAGCCTGGGCAAAATCCCCAAGTGCGCCGAGCTTGATCACCAGGATGCGCCGCGTCATCCGATCAATTCCCGATAGACGGCAATGGTCGCGGCCTGCATGACTTCTGTGGTGTAGCCTGAAAGCACCGCCGCCCGCGCCCGGGCGCCAAGGGCGGCGCGCTCAGCGCGCGGCAGAGTCAGTGCCTTGCCAATGGCTTCTGCCAGCGCGGCGGCATCGCCGGGCGGGATGCGCCAGCCCGTCACGCCCTCGGCCACGGTTTCGCGCGGCGCGCCAAGGTCGCTTGCGATGACGGGCCGAGCCATGGCCTGGGCTTCGATGACCGTGCGGCCAAAGGCTTCCGCATCGGTGGAGGCATGAACCACGACATCCGCCAGCATCAGCGCCGCCGGCATGTCAGCCGCATGGCCTACAAGCCGCACGCGGTCTTTCAGCCCCAGGCTTTCAATGCGCGCGAGCAATTCCGCCTTGAAGGCCGGGCGTTCCCCTGCATCCCCCACCACCAGCGCGAGCAAATCGCCCGGCAGACGGGCCATGGCTTCCACCAGCACCATTTGGCCCTTCCAGCGCGTGACGCGCGCGGGCAGCATGATGATCGGGCGGCCTTCGGGCAGGCCCCAGGCCGAGCGCAGCGCCACCAGCCTTTCGGCGCTCACCAGACCAGGGTCGAAGCGGCGCGGGTCAACACCGCGCGGGATCACGCGCAGGCGTGCCTCCTCCACCCCATGCCTGGTGCGGATCAGATCAGCGATGAAATGGCTGATGGCAATCACTCGGTCGCCCCGCGCCATCACGGAATTATAGAGGCGCTTGCCGGGGAAGCCCTCATTATACGCGCCGTGATAGGTGGTGACGAAGGGCAGCCCTGCGCGCCTGGCCGCGATAAGTGCTGACCAGGCCGGGGCGCGGGACCGCGCATGAATAAGCGCCACGCCTTCCGCCCGCGCCAGCGCCGTGATCGCCGCCGCATTGCGCCAGATGGCGAGGGGCGATTTGCCGGTCAGCGGCAAAGTGATGTGCTTGGCGCCCAGCGCTTCCAAGGACGGCACCATTTCCCCGCCGGCGGAGGCGACAATGGCGCGGTAGCCGGCGGCGATTTGGGCTTCGGCAATCTCCAGCGTGCCGCGCTCTACCCCACCCGAACGGAGCGCGGGCAGCACTTGCAGCAGGGCAGGGGGAGTGGCGGACATGGCGCAGGGTTAGCGCGGAATGGCGCGAAGGGCGACCTCTGGTGGGGGGATACCCCTTGCAGGCGGCGCGCCGCTTCGGCATTTGAGGGGGCGTGACACTTTATTACGCCGCCATGGTGCTGCTTTCGATCGGCGCCTTCATCCATTCCAAAAGCCCAGCGCCCGAAATGCGCCCGGCTTCCGAAGCGGCTTCCACCTTCTGGCTTTGGCTGTCACGCGCGGCCTTCGTCACCTGGATTGCGCTGATTGTCTGGGGCTTTGGGGAATTGCACTGGTCCCAGCCGGTGGCGGCGGTGATGGTATCCTTGGTTGGCAATGCGGTGATTGCCATGCGCGGCCCGCGCAACGCCTGGCCCATGCTGTCCATGGTGTTCAGCGTGTTGGGCTTGGCAGCAGCCGCGATAATTCTATTTGACTGGAACCCCCCGGGTTAGAGCATCTTCAAGCCAAGTGAGATCACTTGGCGACTCGGAAAATGCGACAAAACAAACGTTTAGCGCGTGTCCTGTGAACGAATTTGCACGGGACTAGCACTAACTCGCCGGGATCAGCTTCACGCGCCTGCCATCCACGCCTAGCGCCAATTTGCCGGACCGCAGCGCCAAAGCGGCGTCACCAAACACTTCCCGCCGCCAGCCATGCAGCGCCGGCACATCATCCTGCCCGCTGGCCAGCTTTTCCAGATCATCGCTGGAAGCGAGCAGGCGCGGGGCCACGTCATGCTCCTCGGATTTGGCGGCCAGCAGCACCTTGAGCAGCGCAATCAGTGCTGGGGAGGCTGGCAGGCCGGGCCTATCCTTCTGCAGTTGTGGCAATTCTTCTTCGCGCAAAGCGCGGGCCTGCCGGATGGCGGCAAGCAAGCCCTCACCGCTTTTGCCTTTGGCGAAATTCTCGGAAATGCCGCGCGCGCGGGCCAATTCCCCTGTGCCATCGGGCATGGTGGCAGCGATTTCGAGTAGCGTATCATCCTTCACCAGCCGCTGGCGCGGGATATTGATGCGCTGGGCTTCGCGTTCCCGCCAGGCTGCGATGGCGCGCAAAACACCCAGAAACCGCCGGTTTGAGGTGCGCGGGCGAAGCTTTTCCCAGGCTGTATCGGGGTCCGTCAAGTAAGTCGCGGGATCGGCCAGGGCGGCCATTTCCTGCCCCACCCAATCAATCCGTCCCTCCCTTTCGAGGCGCAGCGTGAGGGAGACGAAAATCTTGCGCAAATGCGTCACATCCGCTGCAGCATAGGCCAATTGGCTTTCGGAAAGCGGGCGGGCCGACCAATCGCTGAAGCGATGGGCCTTATCAATCTGCACCCCGGCAAGCGACCGGCAGAGCGAATCATAAGACGCCTGATCCCCGAAGCCGGCCACCATGGCGGCGATTTGCGTATCGAAGATCGGGTGCGGCACGGCGCCGAATTTCAGCAGAAAGATTTCCACATCCTGCCGCGCGGCGTGAAATACCTTCACGACATGAGGTTGCGCCATCAATTCTCCAAGAGGGCCCAGATCCAGCCCCGGCGCCAGGGCATCCACCAAAGCGACCTCATGCTGGCCGGCCAATTGGACCAGACAGAGCTCTGGCCAATAGGTGCGTTCACGCATGAATTCAGTATCTACGGTGATGAAGGGTTCATGCTTCAGCCGGTCACAGAGCGCGGCGAGGCTCCCCGTATCGGTGATCAGGGCGGGGTTTTGGTCGGCTGCCGGGGCGGCATGGCGGCGGTTCATGGGGCGTTCCATACAGGGGCGCCCGCCCTCGGGAAAGCGGTGGGGTTGACATAAACCCCGCCCTGAGGCGCTTTCCCCCGCCTTTCCCGCCCCTGAGGATGAATTTTCGCCATGCATGCCTATCGTACCCATCATTGCGGCGCGCTTCGCGCAACCGATGCCGGCTCCACCGCGCGGCTTTCCGGCTGGGTGCATCGCAAGCGCGACCATGGCGGCCTGCTGTTCATTGATTTGCGCGACCATTACGGCATGACGCAATGCGTGGTGGCGCAGGGGTCGCCGGTGCTGAAACTGCTCGAAGAACTTCGCCCCGAAAGCGTGATTACCGTGACGGGCGATGTGGTGCCGCGCGAAGCGGGCACGGTGAATGCCAAGCTGCCGACGGGCGCGATTGAACTGCGCGTGCGCGAAGTGGAGGTCCAATCATCCGCCGAAGTGCTGCCGATTCAAGTGGCGGGTGATGCGGAATTCCCCGAGGAACTTCGGCTCCGTTATCGCTTTTTGGATTTGCGGCGGGATCGGCAGCATCGCAATCTGATGCTGCGCAGCCAAGTGATTTCTTCCATTCGCCGGCGGATGATTGATCAGGGCTTTACCGAATTCCAGACGCCGATCCTGACGGCATCGAGCCCGGAAGGCGCGCGCGACTTTCTGGTGCCCGCGCGGCTGCATCCCGGCAAATTCTACGCGCTGCCGCAGGCGCCGCAGCAATTCAAGCAATTATGCATGGTGGCGGGGTTTGATCGTTACTTTCAGATCGCGCCCTGCTTCCGGGATGAGGCTTCGCGCGCGGATCGCTCACCCGGCGAATTCTATCAGCTTGATTTCGAAATGTCCTTTGTGACGCAGGAAGATGTCTTCGCCGCGATTGAACCGGTGCTGGCTGGCGTGTTTGAGGAATTTGCCGACTGGACCGGCACGAAGCGCGCCGTGACGCCGGCACCCTTCCCGCGCATTCCCTATCAGCAAGCGATGCTGGAATATGGTTCGGACAAGCCGGATTTGCGCAACCCGATCAAGATCACCGATGTCAGCACGCATTTTGCCGGTGGCGGCTTTGGCTTGTTCGCGAAAGTCACCGCATCCGGTGGCGTGGTGCGCGCCATTCCCGCACCTGGCGCGGCTGGCCGTCCGCGGTCCTTCTTTGATGGGCTGAATGAATGGGCGCGCGCGGAAGGGCAGGGCGGGCTCGGTTATATCGCCTGGGATGCCGATGGCGCTAAGGGGCCGATTGCGAAGAACCTGGAAGCTGATCGCGTGGCGGCGATTGCCGCCGCCTGCGGGCTTGGCGCGGGCGATGCGGTGTTCTTTGTGGCGAATAAGGAAGCGGAGGCCGCGAAATTCTCGGGCGCCGTGCGCAACCGTGTCGGGCGTGATCTGGGTTTGCTCGAAGAAAACGCCTATCGCTTCTGCTGGGTGACGGATTTTCCGATGTATGAACGGAATGAAGATACCGGCCAGATCGAATTCAGCCACAACCCATTTTCCATGCCGCAAGGCGGGCTGGAAGCGCTGAATTCCATGGACCCCTTGGACATCAAGGCCTTCCAATACGACATTGTCTGCAACGGGATTGAGCTTTCATCGGGCGCCATCCGCAATCATCGCCCTGATATCATGATCCGCGCCTTTGAAATTGCGGGCTATCCGGCGGAAGAAGTGGAACATCGCTTTGGCGGCATGTTGAATGCCTTCCGCTATGGCGCGCCGCCGCATGGTGGCTCGGCGCCCGGCATTGACCGCATTGTGATGCTGATCGCCGATGAACCCGCGATCCGCGAAGTGATCCTGTTCCCGATGAACCAGCAGGCCGAGGATTTGATGATGGGTGCGCCGGCCCGCGTGCCGCCGGAACGGCTCAAGGAATTGCACATCAAGTTGGATCTGCCGCCGGTGAAGGGTGGCAAGCCAAGCTAATTGGTAAGCGCGAAACTTTGTTACGAAAATCCGATTCCGCAACGGCGGAATCGGCTATATGAGGCGAAAGCGGCCTTTGCCGCCCGGAGCATCCGATGCGGTTTTCTGCCCTTTTCGCCCTTGCGCTGATCCTGCCTGCCTCCCCTGGTCTGACCCAGGGCGCCAAGGATGTTCCTGCCGCCTCAGCGCCGCTTCAGCCACTGACAGCGCGGGCGCTGGTATCGCATCGTGGCATTTATAGCCTGAGCCTGGATCGCGCGCGTGAGAATGCGGGCATTGTCGAAGCTTCGGGCGCGATGCTCTATGAATTGATTGATGCCTGCGAAAGCTGGACAACGCGGCAGCGCTTTTCGCTGACCATCCGCAATCGTGAAGGTACGGAGCTTGAAACAGCGTCTGATTACGCCACGCTGGAATCCATGGATGGCAAAAATCTGCGCTTCAGCCTGACGCAGATGACGCAGGGCGCGGTGGGCACCCGTGTGGCGGGGCAGGCTGAACTGCGCGCCGATGGCAGTGGCACTGCGCGCTATAGTGAACCGGAAGCAAAGGAATTGCCGATCCCCGCCGGGACGCTTTTGCCCAATACGCATACCATCGCCGCGCTGAATGCCGCGCGCGCTGGCCAGCGCCTGCTGGTAGCCCCGATATTTGATGGCACGTCAGCTGATGGAGCGCAGGAAACCACAACGGTGTTATCGCCCTGGCAAGGCCCTCAGCCAGTGGCCGAAGTGCCAAGCCTTTCCACGCTGGGGTCAGCGCGCATGCGCATCGCTTTTTTTGAGGCGGATGCCGAACAGGCGGGCGGGGCGCGCACGCCTTCCTATGAGGTTTCACTCCGCTATTTTGAAAATGGCGTGGCGGATGAACTGATCATGGATTTCGGCGAATTCACGGTGCGCGCCAAGCTGATGAGGCTGGAAGAAGCACCGGGCGGGTGCTGACGCGTTTCAAGCGCGTCTCAGATTCCAAAGGAATGGGTTAGGCCCTTGCAGCACGCCGGATAACTCGCGGCGGAAGGCGGTGCGTAGCCGGAACAGCCCAGTCGGCGCGAAGGGCAGTGATTCCCAGGTGATTTCCTGCAAGCGGCGCATGGCGGCATCCTGTGCGGCCTGATCATCCGCGGCGATCCAGGCTTCCACCTGCGCTTCGGCTTCCGCATCTGTTGGCCAGCCAGGCCAGGCGGCCAGCCCATTCATGCGAATAGCGAAACTGACGGCGGGATTGGCGATGGTGGCCGCCGGGCCATTGGTATTGTGCAAATGCCAACCACCCTGCGCTGGCGGGTTACGATTGGCGCGCCGCGCCAGAATGGTGGCCCAATCGGCTTCGATGGGCTGGATATTCACGCCCAATCTCCGCATCAATTCCACCGTCAGGCGGCCCTGCTGCGTGACGGCAGGAAAATCGCTCGGGTTGATGTGAATGATGGGCTCCCCTGCATAGCCGGCTTCCCGCAGCGCCACGCGGGCGCGTTCCATGGCAGCTTCACCACGCGCGGCGGGCGGGAATTCCACCACGCCTGGCAGGCCGCAGGGGAACATGGCGTGGCATTCCTGCCAGTCACCTGGCAGCGCTACCGCCGACATGAAATCCGATTGCACAATCACATCGCGAATGGCGCGGCGCACACGCGCATCATTGAAGGGCGGGTGCAGATGATTGAAGCGCAGAAAGCCCAAAAACCCGTTCGGATCATAAATCTGGGTTTGCGTATTCCGGTCCCGTTCCAGCACCGGCACCAGATCGGGCAAAGGGTATTCGATCCAGTCAATCTCACCAGTGCGGAGCGCCGCTGCCGCCGTGCCGCCATCCGGAATCCAGATAAGCTCCAGCCTGTCAAAATGGACGCGCTTGCCGCCTGACGCCGCTTCGGCCGGTTCATCACGCGGCACATAGGCGTCATTGCGCGCATAATGGCTGCGGCTGCCTTGCACATATTCACTGGCGATAAAGCGCCACGGCCCGCTGCCGATCATGTGTTCCAGCCCCAGTGAACGATCACCGGGATTATTTGCGATGCGTTCGGGCATCATGAAGCAGGGGGAAGAACCGGGCTTGGCCAAAGCATCAAACAGCGCGGGGAAGCGCCGATGCAGGCGGAATTCGATGGTGCGATCATCAGGCGCGGAAAGCTCGGCCGTGGCGCGCATCAGGATTTGGCCGAAGCCATCGCGGCTTGCCCAGCGCTTGATGCTCGCGACACAATCCTGGGCGCGCACGGCTTCGCCATCATGCCAGCGCAGCCCTTCGCGCAGGCGTATTTTCACGCGCTTGCCGTCATCTTCCACGCTATGGCCTTCCGCCATTTGCGGGCGCGGCTGCAGCGCGCGATTGGCGCCGTAGAGCGTATCAAACACGCAATAGCCATGGGTGGTGATGATGGTGCTGGGGCTGAAGATCGGGTCCAGATTGGCGAGTGCGGCCTGCGGCATGAAGCGCAGCGTGCGTGCGCGGCTGGGCTGGGCCAGGGCAGGGCGCGCCAAGGGTGCGGCCAAGGCGGTGGCCAAAAGTGAACGACGATACATCCCCAATTCCTTCGCTTCCTGTCGGCTGACGCGGGGAGGGGGCTTTGGCCCGGCACGCGCCATCCCCAAAGGGAAACGCGAAGCCATGGGCGATGCACCCTTCCCTACGCCGGTCCGAACCGGGTCAGGTTCCAGGGGTCGCGGGTGAAGCCCGCCTCTCAGCCCCAAAAGGGCTCCCCCAGGTGTCTCAGACATTTAATTGCGCCTTCACGCAGGCTTGCGCAAGAGCAGCGGTGGCGCGGGGAGCGGGCAAGGGGGTAGAAGAGGCGTAACTCTCGCCAAAGGGAAACGCCCATGTCCAGCACCACCACCCTGCCGCCCGTCATTCGCCTGCATCCTGGTGATGGCGTGGTGATTGCGCGCATTCCACTCACGCCCGGCACGGAAGTGGCGCCCGGCATTAGCGTTGGCGAAAGGCGCATCCCGCCGGGGCATAAGGTCGCGATCCGCCCGCATGCGAAGGGTGAGCCCATCAAGCGCTATGGCCAGATCATCGGCTTTGCGACGGATGTAATTGAACCCGGCGCCTGGGTGCATACGCATAATTGCGAAATGGGCGATTTTGCGCGGGATTACGCCTGGGGCCAGGATGCGAAGCCAACCGATTATGTGGATGTGCCGGCAAGCTTCATGGGCATCCGTCGCGCCGATGGCCGTGTGGCAACCCGCAATTACATCGGCATCATCACATCCGTGAATTGTTCGGCGCATGTCGCGGAATTGATTGCGCGGCAATTCGAGAAAAACCCCATCACAGGCGATGACCCCTTGGCCGCCTGGGGAAATGTGGATGGCGTTGTGGCGCTGACGCATAAAACCGGCTGCGGCATGACCATGGATGAGCCCTTGCGGCTGCTGCGGCGGACCCTCGCCGGTTTCGCGCGGCATGCGAATTTTTCGCATGTGATTGCGATTGGCCTTGGCTGTGAAGTCAATCAGCTTGGCCCGATGTTGGAAGAACAGCGCCTGACCGGGCGGCTGCGCAGCATGGATATTCAGGATAGCGGCGCGCGGGCGACCGTGATGAAGGGCATAGATTTCGTGAAGGAAGTGCTGGCGGAATCCAATACCGCCAAGCGCGAAGCCGTCCCCGCATCGGAACTATGCGTGGCGCTGCAATGCGGCGGTTCGGATGGCTATTCCGGCATCACCGCCAATCCTGCACTTGGCGCGGCATCCGATCTGCTCGTGCGCCATGGCGGCACCGTGATCCTGTCCGAAAGCCCGGAGACCTATGGCGCGGAACATTTGCTGACACGCCGGGCCGTTTCGCGCGACGTCGGCCAGAAGCTGGTGGATGTGATGCATTGGTGGGAGGATTACACCGCCCGCCAAGGGGCCGAGATGAATGCCAATCCCTCGCCGGGGAACAAGGCAGGTGGCCTCACGACCATCCTCGAAAAATCCCTCGGCGCCATGGCCAAGGCCGGCACCACCAATCTGGTGGAGGTCTATCGCTACGCCGAACCCGTCACCGCCAAGGGCTTCGTTTTCATGGACACGCCTGGCTACGACCCGGTGGGGGCGACAGGTCAGGTGGCGGGCGGCGCCAATCTGGTCTGTTTCACCACCGGGCGCGGCAGCGTCTTCGGCATGAAGCCGGCACCTTCCATCAAGCTTGCCACCAATACCACCATGTATGATCGGCTGTCGGAAGATATGGACATCAATTGCGGCACGGTGCTGACCGGTGGTGAAAGCGTGCAGGAATGCGGCCAGCGCATTTTTGAATTGATGTTGCGCACCGCTTCCGGCGAACCCACCAAAAGCGAAGCGCTTGGCTTCGGCGCGCAGGAATTCGCCCCCTGGATGTTGGGAGCAACCATGTGACCCGCGCTGAGGCCAAGCGAGAGGTTCTGCGTATCGCGCAAGCTTTGGATCAGGCGGGGATGATGCCCTCCAAATCCGGCAATGTCTCGGTGCGCGATGCCAAGGGTTTCATCATCACGCCGGCTGGCCTGCCCTATGCGCGCACAATGGTTGCTGATCTGGTGACAACAGACATGGATGGCAGCCCGCTTGGCCGCGCAAAACATCGGCCTTCATCTGAATGGCGGCTGCATGCGGCGATTTACGCGGCGCGGCCTGAGGTGATGGCGGTGGTGCATACCCATTCCCCGCGCGCCACAGCACTTTCCTGTGCGCGCAAGGGCATTCCGCCCGTGCATTACATGGTGCTGCTGGCCGGCGGGCCAATCACCTGCGCGGATCACGCGACGGCTGGCACGCAAACACTTGCGGATAATGCGCTGCGTGCGCTTGCCGGGCGGCGGGCGGTATTGCTTGCCAATCATGGCGTGGTGGCAGTGGGCGCAACCTTGGGCGCCGCGCATGCGCTGGCGTTGGAGGTTGAAAACCTCGCCGGCCAATACCTCAATCTATTGGCGGCGGGGCTGAAGCCCGTCTTGCTGACGGAAGCGGAATTGGCCGAAGCTGCCAAGCATTTCGCGGGGTATGGGCGGGGTTAAGCATTTTCAAGCCAAGTGGAATCACTTGGCGACTCGGAAAATGCGACCCGTCAAAAATTTAGAGCGGTTCCCGTGAACCAAGGTGAGCGGGAAACGCTCTAGCTTGCGCTGACAGGCCCGCGCGTGATGGCGGTGAGTTCCGCATTGTAGCTGCGATAGGCAGCCTCAATCCCTGTCACACCTGCCGCGGTCAGCCGCGCGGCGTGCTTGGCGTGATAGGCTTCTGCGGCGGCGCGATTGCGGAAAAGATAAACGCCACCGGAACGCCCGGCTGCCTTATCCTCGGTCCAGATTTTCCAGAGCAGATCAGGCTCGGCGGCGATGTCTTCGGCCAAAGCGCGTAGCGCGTGGGCCTGCGCTTCCCCACCCGGTTTCCGGGCAGGGAAGTCGAAGATCACCAGTGTTGGCGTTTCAGGCGCTGGCAACAAGTTTTTGCGTCTGCTCACCAAGCCCGGCAATGCCAAGCTTCATGGTCTGGCCGGCCTTCAGGAAGATTGGCGTCGGCTTCTTGCCCAGCCCCACACCTGGCGGCGTGCCGGTGAAGATCACATCGCCGGGATTGAGCGTGATGCATTGGCTGACATAGGACACGATCTGCTTCACGCCGAAGATCATGGTCTTGGTGGAGCCATTCTGTTCGCGCACGCCATCCACATCGCAATACATGGCAAGGTTCTGCGGATCGGGGATTTCGTCCTTGGTCACCAGCCAGGGGCCAAGCGGGCCAAAGGTATCGAAGCCCTTGCCCTTATCCCAGGCGCCGCCGCGTTCCGCCTGCCATTCACGTTCAGACACGTCATTGCCAACGGCATAGCCCGCGACATGATCCAAAGCCTGATCTTCCGAGACATATTTGGCGCGCGTGCCGATGATGATGCAAAGCTCCACCTCATAATCGGTCTTCACCGACCCGCGCGGGATTACCACGTCATCATTCGGCCCTTGCAGCGCATTGAGCGATTTCAGGAATACGATGGGTTCCTTCGGGATCGGCGCGCCGGTTTCCGCCGCGTGATCGGCATAGTTCAGCCCGATGCAAATCAGGTTCTTCATGCCCGTGACGGGCGAGCCAAGGCGCGGATTGCCGGCAACCTTGGGCAGGCTATTCACATCCACCGCGGCAATCTTGGCCAGCGCGGCGGGGGAGAGCACGTCACCGGTGATATCAGGCACAACGCCCGAAAGATCACGAATGGCGCCGGTGGCATCCAGAATGCCCGGCTTTTCTTGGCCAGCGGGGCCGTAACGCAGCAGCTTCATCTAAGCCTCCCTCAATTGGAACGGCGGGCACGCACATGCCCGAAAAACGCGAGGCCAATGCCGCCAAAGGCCAGCGCCTGGATGCTGTTGAGCGGCAGGGTCACGGCGCCAGCAGCAAGCAGCAGCGCGATCAGCATGGCGATGGAGCCCAGCATCATATAAGCGGGCATCGCCATATCCTCATTCATGCCGGCAAGTATCACGGCACCCATTGCGCCCATCATCGGCACGGCAAATTCACTGGCCATTTAATCCTCCTGGGGGGAGTTGGGGGTAAAGCGGAGAGGGCTTCCTACAATGTCCAGCCGCCGTCAATCACAACGGCCTGACCGGTCACGAAAGCGGCCTCCTCAGAGGCCAGATAGACCACCAAAGCGGCCATTTCCTCGGCGGTGGCGAGCCTTCCCATGGCCTGGCGCGCCACAAAGGCGGCGCGGGCCGCATCCACGGAACCGGCGGCGGCGGCATTGGCGGCGATTCGGTCGTGAAGCGATGGAGTATCAACCGTGCCGGGGCATAGGCAATTGCAGCGGATACCCTGGGCGACATACTCAGTCGCGATGGATTTCGTGAGGCCGACAACGGCCGCCTTGGTCGTGCCATACAGAAAGCGATTGGGCGCGCCTTTGATGGATGAACAGGCGGAAGACATGTTCACAATGCTGCCCCGGCCCCGATCCAGCATGCCGGGGATGAAGGCCTGCGCCACCTTCCACATGGCGCGCACATTCAGCGCGAAGCCGAAATCCCATTCTTGATCGGTACAGGTCAGGATGGAGTTCTGGTGCACATAGCCCGTGCAATTGAACAGGATGTCCGCGGGCCCGGCGGCCTTTGCGGCGGCGGCAATGGCCCCATCATCCAGTACATCCAGCGCAGCGGTGGTGATGCCTGGGGCCGCAAGCTTGGCCAGCAGCGCCGGGTCACGGTCTGTCGCGACCACCCGCGCCCCTTCGGCGGCCATGGCAAGGGCGGTGGCGCGCCCGATTCCCTGGCCTGCTGCGGTCACGAAACAAAGCTTGCCTGCTAATCTGCCTGCCATGAAATCTTCCTCCAATTATGGGCTGAAGCGCCTTCGCAGCCGCATGATGCGTTATCCGTCAGCGTGGTACGGCCAAGCCTAAAGGCTGGGTCTGCTGCGTGGGGCTGTCAACCAGGTCCATCCTCTCGGATTAGTGAATGGATGAAACCGGCTTTAACCGGGTTTTGGGTGGACAGACGCGGCCTATCCTGAGATAAGGCGTTATTAATTTCCACTCTGAACCGATCAAAACGGCGTTTTCAGAAGGAAGTGAGACCCATGTTCGCATCTCGCCAAAAGGCGGTGGCGGCCTGTTTTGCCGGGTATCCTGAACCCGGTTTGAAACGGTTTCCGCACGTCGTGCCCAGCGCGTAACCGCTGTGGCCGCCGACCTAGCCATAGCTGATGATGATACGGGTCTAAGCGCCTGCTTGGCCGAATATCTGCGCGCGCATGGGCTTCACGTGGCAACTGTGGGCGATGGGGCGGCGCTGAGGCAGGCGCTGCGGGCAAAGCCCGCCGATCTTGTTCTGCTTGATCTGAACATGCCAGGCGAAGATGGGCTCTCCGTGGCGCGCGCCTTGCGCAGCGGGGAATTTGGTGACCCCGCCATCATCATGCTGACCGGCGCCGCTGATGTGGTAGACAGGGTCGCTGGTCTTGAAGTTGGTGCCGATGATTATGTGGCGAAGCCCTGCGACCCGCGCGAATTACTGGCGCGCATTCGCGCTGTATTGCGCCGCCGCCAGACGGCGCGGCCCCCGGCTGCCAAGCCCGCCCTGGTCCGCATGGGTGACAAAACCCTGGATTTGGAAGCGCGCTGCCTGATTGGCCCGGGCCAGGAAAGATATTCCCTTCATCCGCGCGAATATGATTTGCTTGCCGCCTTCGCCGCACGGCCTGGCCGTGTGCTGACGCGCGAAAAACTGCTTGATCTGGCACATCCGCATGGGGAGGAAGCTTTTGATCGATCCATTGATGTCCGGATCGCGCGCATCCGACGAAAGCTTGAAAAAGACCCCGCTGACCCGAAAATCATCCGCACCGTCAGAGGCGCAGGCTATGTCTTCGATCCAGATGGCACTCACCCAGCCTGAGAGCAAATTGCGAGGTTCGGTACCGTCCTTGCCACCCTTTGCTGACGCTGATGTGATGCGCGCCATTCTGGATGCCATGCCGGCGCGGGTTTCCTATTTTGATGGCAAGCGCCGTTTTCGTTACAATAACAAGGAATTTTACGCCTTCACAGGCCTTACGCCCGAACAGACCATTGGGCGCAGCGTGGCACAGGTGCTTGGACGGCGCACTTCAATCGAAACCCGCCCGCAGGTTGATGCCGTCAGGCGTGGGGAGACAACGCGTACCCGGGGCTGGCGCGACTATAAAGGCAAGGGCGTACGCTATGTGGAAAGCATTTTTATCCCACTGTTTCACCCGAATGGCAGTTTGGATGGCTATTTCGTGCTGGTGCGGGATTTGACTGATGAGCAACGTCAGAAGGAGGAATTGCAGCGCCGCGGGCAGCAATTGGAAGGGCTGTTGCATGAGATTGATGATGCAGTAGTGATGTTCGATGCCAAATTGCGCCTTGTGATGTGCAATCAGGGTTATTTGGACTTGATGGGCTTCCCAGCATCACTCAACAAGCCTGGAATCGGGATGGAAGCTTTCATTCGCAACCGGCTTGAAAGGGGTGTTTTCTATGATGGTGAGAAACTTGGCGCATCAATTGAAGGTATGGTGCGTGCGCGGCTGGAAGCGCATCGTCGCATCAGGAAGGAAACACATGAAGTTCACCACATCCTTGCGCGCTGGCTGAGTATCCGAAGGCGCCGCCTGCCGGATGGGTCATTGCTGGTGACGCATACGGATATCACCGCCAAGTATGAGGCGGATCGCGCCAAGCGCGCGCAGCGGGAAGCCTTGCAGCGTGTTGCGCAAATGGAAACCAATGCCACGCTGCTGGCTGGGCTTGGGCATGAAATCAATAATCCGCTGGCCGCAATTATCGCGCAGGCCACGCTTTTGGCACGTGAGTGCACTGAACCGAAAGCGAAGCAGCGCGTTGAAGCCATCCGTGATGCTGCGGAGCGCGGGGCGCGGATTGTGCAAAGCCTGATGCGGAGCGCCCGGCGCCGGGAACAGCGTTATGAGCCCCTGGACATTCCTGCCACTATTCGCCTTGGGCTAGATTTGGCTTGGCAGGATAGGCAACCGAGCTGGCTTGAAGTGAGACAGAATATCTGCCCAGATCCGCCGAAGCCCTATGGTGATCCTGACCAGATTGCCCATGTGATTGCCAATCTTGTGTCCAACGCAACCCAGGCGCTTGAGGTCGCCGATATGCCCGCGCCAAAGCGCCTGAGTATCTCCGCGGCCATGGAGGATCAGGAAGTTGTGATCCGGATCGCCGATAACGGGCCAGGCGTACCCGAGGATTTGCGTGAGCGTATTTTTGAGCCCTTTTTCACCACCAAGCCGCCAGAAAAGGGAACAGGGGTTGGCCTTGCGCTATGCCGCGCTTTGGCGCGGGCACATGGCGGCAGCTTGACCCTGGAAGAAGCGCCGGGGGGCGGCGCCAGCTTCATTCTGCGTCTGCCCTTGCAGTAAAGGGGCAGGCAGCTTCAATCCTGCGCCATCACTTGGACGTAGCTGCCCGGCGCATCTTCGATGGCGTTTTTCGGCTTGCGTGCCGGCACTTGCGCGGGGTCCTGCCCGCTCACCCAACGCTGCCAATCCGGCCACCATGAACCGGCAAGTTCTGTCGCGCCTGAAAACCAGGCTTCCGGCGATGGCGGTAATTCTGTGTTGATCCAATGGCTGTATTTGCCGGCATCTGGCGGATTGACCACACCGGCAATATGGCCGGATGCCGCAAGCACGAAGCGGATATCGCCTGTATAGGTCTGCGTTGCGCGATAGGTGGAAGCCCAGGGCGCTATATGATCTTCCCGGGTAGAGAGAATGTAGGTGGGCAGCTTGATTTTGCGTAGATCCAGCTTGACGCCAAGCAATTCAATCCCGCCCGGCTTGATCAGATCATTCTGCTGATACATGCGTCTGAGGTAGAAGGAATGCATGCGCGCGGGCATGCGTGTTGAATCATCATTCCAATACAAAAGATCAAACGGGAAGGGGTCCTGGCCCAGAAGATAGTTATTCACCACAAAAGACCAGATCAAATCATTGGCGCGCAGCATATTGAAGGTGGTTGCCATTTCGCGGCCTTCCAGGAAGCCGCGCTTTTGCATCTTTGTCTCAAGCGCCTTCAATTGCTCTTCATCAATGAAGACACCAAGTTCACCAGATTCAGTGAAATCAACCATGGTTGTAAAGAAAGTCGCGGATTTGATGCGGGTATCGCGCTTGGCCGCCATATGCGCGAGTGTGGCCGAAAGCAGTGTGCCGCCCAGGCAATAGCCAATCGCGTTCACGGATTTCTCGCCGGTGGCTTTTTCGATCGCTTCCAGCGCCGCATAGGGGCCTTCCAGCATGTAATCCTCAAAGCCCTTTTCGGCGAGGCGTTCATCCGGATTGACCCAGGAGACGACAAAAACCGTATGCCCCTGATCCACCGCCCAGCGAATGAAAGAATTTTTCGGGCGCAGATCAAGGATGTAGAATTTATTGATCCAAGGCGGCAGGATCAGCAGCGGACGCTTCAGCACTTTCTCGGTCGTTGGGGTGTACTGGATCAGCTGCATCAGATCATTCTGGTAAACAACCTTGCCCGGCGTGACAGCAATATTCTCACCGACTTTGAATTTGCTTTCATCCGTCATGCGGATGCGTAGATTGCCCTGCCCACGTTCAAGGTCTGTCAGCAGATTCGAAAGGCCCTTCAGCAGATTCTCGCCACCCGTCTCAGCCGTGCGGCGCAGCACTTCCGGATTGGTCATAACGAAATTCGTGGGGCTCATCGCATCCACGAATTGGCGCGTATAGAAATCCACCTTCTGCGCGGTTTTATCATCCATGCCTTCCGCATCATGCACCAGGCCCTGCATGTAGCGCGCGGAAAGCAGGTAGCTCTGTCGGATGAAATCAAACACTTCATTGTCGCGCCAAGCTTCATCCTTGAAGCGTTTATCCTTCTGGTCTTCCGCGATTACGGCGGGCGCGGGTTCACCCATCATGCGCCGTGCGGTATTCTGCCAGAGTGTCAGGTAGTCCTGCCAAAAGCCGATTTGCGCCTGCATCAGCTTGGCAGGATTGGTCATCAGCCGCGATGTCATGTCCAGAAAAGCATTGCCGATATGCATCGGGTCCGCTTCACCCGGACTATCGGTCTGGCGCTTCAGGAAATCCGCGACAATGCGCTGGCTGCGTTCCGCCACATCGGCCATGGTACGGCTGACCAACGCCGGATCGGGCAGGCGGAAGTGGGGCGGGTCGCTTTCGGCCATCGGGGCTTCCTGGCAAATTTCTGCCGGGCGCTTCGCGCGGCGCCCGTTTCAGGCTAACCCCCTAAAGCAGGCAGGGGCGCATGAAAGAGCATCGCGAGAAGTCCGGAACCAAACCTCAACGTAAGTGGCGAAGCAGGGCCAATCAAGCACGGTTTTGCGCGCTGCTTGGTCTGATGCTGTCGGGCTGCGCGACGGAACCTGGCCAAGCGGTGGCGAAATTCTGGGACCGTGCCTGGGGACCGGCGACGGAAGGCCGCCCCGCGCCGCCCAATGCCAATGCACCCTTTCCCAATCTGGGTACCATTCCGCCCCGGCCCGAGACACCGGATATGGCGGCGCGCGAAGCCCTGGCGGCAGGGCTGGTGCAGCAACGGGAAGCGAGCCGCACCCCCCTTGGCGCCCGGTCTGGCGCCGTGCCGCGTGTGGGCCCGCCGCCGCCAGCCTTGGCCCCGGCGCTTATCGGCGTGGCCATCCCGGCCCCGAGAATCAATGCCCCCGCTGCGCCAGCGGAACCGGCGGCCCCTGCCGCAACATCCCAGCAAGCCCCCCCGGCACCCGCTGCCCTGCCCGAAGCCTCTCTTATTCCCACCCCGTCCGTGGTTGCCCCTGCCGGCATACCGGCCCCGCCCATGCTGGCCCCTGCCGGCGCCCCACCGCCACCAGTTTTGCGTGATCCGCCTCGCCGCCCGTGACGGGCTGGGCTATAAGCGCTTCCCTTAATCATCGAGACTGAAGCCATGACCGAGGATTTCCACCGTATCCGGCGCCTGCCGCCCTATGTCTTTGCCGAGGTGAATGCCGCCAAGGCCAAGGCGCGCGCGGCGGCGGAGGATATTGTCGACCTTGGCATGGGTAATCCTGATACGCCGACACCGCCGCATATTGTGGCGAAGCTGATCGAAGCTGTGCAGGACCCGCGCACGCATCGCTATTCCATGTCCAAGGGCATTCCAGGGCTGCGGAAGGCATTGGCCGGTTATTACGACCGGCGCTTTGGCGTGAAGCTGGACCCTGAAACGGAAGTGGTGGCGACACTCGGGTCCAAGGAAGGGCTCGCGAATTTGGCACAAGCCATCTCAAGCCCTGGCGATACCATTTTGGTGCCCAATCCTTCCTATCCCATCCATCAATTCGGCTTCATCATCGCCGGCGCTTCGGTGCGCAGCATTCCCTATACGCCCGATGACGCGATGCTTGAGGCGATTGACCGCGCCGTGCGCCATTCCGTGCCGAAGCCCAATGCGGTGATTGTGAATTTCCCATCCAACCCAACTGCGTTGACGGCGCCGATTGAATTCTACCGTGAATTGGTCGCCCTTTGCCGCCGGCATGAATTGTTCATCCTATCCGATCTTGCCTATGCCGAGCTTTATTTCGGCGACACGCCGCCGCCATCCGTTTTGGAAGTGGAGGGCGCGAAGGACATCACGGTGGAATTCACCTCCATGTCCAAGACCTACAACATGCCAGGCTGGCGCATGGGGTTTGCAGCGGGCAATCCGCGGCTAATCGCGGCATTGGCGCGCGTGAAATCCTATCTGGATTACGGTGCCTTCACGCCAATCCAGGTGGCGGCTACGGCGGCGCTGAATGGCCCGCAAGATTGCATTGAGGAAATGCGCGTTCTGTACAAGGAACGCCGCGAAGTGCTGGTGAAAGGCTTGCATGCTGCGGGCTGGGATGTGCCCTCGCCAGAGGCTTCCATGTTCCTCTGGGCGCCAATCCCTGAGCGTTTCCGGCATTTGGGCTCGGTCGGCTTTTCCAAGCTGCTGCTGGAAAAGGCGAAGGTCGCGGTGGCACCCGGCCTTGGCTTTGGTGAGCATGGTGATGAGCATGTGCGGATTGCGCTGGTCGAAAATAGTCACCGCATCCGTCAGGCTTTGCGTGGCATTAAGACTTTCCTCGGTGGGGATAATGCCGCGCCGCAGGATAGTTCAGCTGACATGGTGAATGCATGACCCGCCCCCTTGCGATTGCGGTTGCCGGCCTTGGAACGGTTGGCGCCGGCGTGGTGAAATTGCTGCGCGCAAATGCCGATATCATTGCCGCACGCGCTGGCCGCCCCATTGCCATCACCGCGGTTTCCGCGCGCGAGCGCAATCGGGATCGCGGCATCAGCCTTTCGGGGCTGCGCTGGTATGAAGACCCGGTGGCACTCGCTGCTGATCCGCAAGTGGATGTGGTGGTGGAATGTATCGGCGGTTCGGAAGGCCCGGCGCGCGAATTGGTGCAGGCCGCCATTGCCGCAGGCAAGCATGTGGTGACAGCGAATAAGGCTTTGCTCGCCGTGCATGGCGCTGCCTTGGCGCAAGCATCCGAAGCGCGCGGCGTGGCGCTGGCTTTTGAGGCTGCGGTGGCCGGCGGCATTCCCGCGATCAAGGCGCTGCGCGAAGGCTTGGCCGCCAATCGCATTCAGCGTGTTGCGGGCATTCTGAACGGCACCTGCAATTACATCCTGACCGTGATGCGCGAACAAAAGCG
This sequence comes from Roseomonas sp., assembly GCA_051007055.1. GTDB lineage: Bacteria > Pseudomonadota > Alphaproteobacteria > Acetobacterales > Acetobacteraceae > Neoroseomonas. Next base: position 10,789 of record JBPCSO010000015.1, on the reverse strand, counting down.
CGAATTCGCCGAAGTGCTGACCGAGGCTCAAAAGCTTGGCTATGCGGAAGCCGATCCATCCTTCGATATTGATGGCATTGATGCGGCGCATAAGCTGGCGATCCTGGCCGCTTTGGCTTTTGGCCGACCGGTAGATTTCAGCGCGGTGCATGTTGAAGGCATCCGCGACGTCTCCGCGCTTGATATCGCGCTCGCCGAGGAACTTGGCTATCGCATCAAGCTGCTTGGCATTGCGCGGCGTGAAGAAGGTGGCATTTCAACCCGCGTGCATCCTTGCATGGTGCCGATCTCCGCCCCCATTGCGCGGGTGGATGGCGTGTTCAATGCCGTGGTGGCTGAGGGTGATTTCGTTGGCCGCGTGATGATGGAGGGCCGCGGCGCTGGCGAAGGGCCGACAGCCTCAGCTGTGGTCGCCGATGTGATTGACATTGCCCGCGGACGCTTCACCCCGGTGTGGGGTGCGGAAGCCGCCGCGCTGAAGCCCGAGCCATCCTTCCCGATGGATCGCCATACGGGCGCTTATTATCTACGCCTGATGGTGGTGGACCGCCCCGGCGTGATTGCCGATGTCACAGGCGTTTTGCGCGACCATGCGATCAGCCTGGAATCCATGCTGCAACGCGGCCGCGCACCTGGCGAGGCCGTGCCCGTGGTGCTGACCACGCATGAAACGAGTGAGGCTTCCGTGCGCGCGGCGCTGAAGCGCATTGCGGAGCTGAATACCGTGATGGAAAAGCCAGCGTTGATCAGGATTGAGGCGTTATAGGCACCCCGCCGCCCGTGCCCTTGCGCGTACCAGCGCAAGCACGGTGCGTGAAATCGGCGCAGCCTCACCCACCCAATCGGCCAATTCCACCACGGCGCCGAGCAGCGCCTCAATCTCCATGGGCCGACCGCGTTCCAGGTCTTGCAGCATGGAGGTCTTGTGCGCCCCAACCTCCGCCGCGCCGGCGATGCGCTTATCCACATCAATCGCAAAGCGCACGCCCAGCGCTTCCGCCACGCGCTGGCCTTCCAGCATCATGGCGCGCGCCACACCACGCTGGCCTTCATCGGCGGTCAGCACATCAAGCGTTGCGGTGGTCAGCGCCGAGATCGGGTTGAAGGCCATATTGCCCCAAAGCTTCACCCATAATTCATCACGAATCTTGGGGCGCACCGGCGCCTTGAAGCCGGCGGCGATCAGCGCCTCAGACAGCGCCTGCGCGCGCGGGCTGCGGCTGCCATCGGGCTCACCCAGGCTGAAACGATCACCATAGCTATGGTCAATCACGCCAGGCGCCGTCACCTCGGCTGCCGGATAGACAATGCAGCCAATGGCGCGCGACGGCGGCAGCAGCGCAGAGACCTGACCATCCGGGTCCACGCTTTGCACAATGCGTCCTTCATAGGCGCCGCTAAGCCCGTGGAAATACCACCAGGGAATGCCATTCACCGCACTGACAATCGCGGTATCGGGGCTAAGCAAAGGCTGCATCTGCTTGGCGGCTGAGGGCAGGGAATGCGCCTTCAGCGTCACCAGCACATAATCCTGCTGGCCGGCTTCCTCAGCGCTTGCAACGCAGCGCGGATGGACGATGCGTTCCTCACCTTCGCTGATCAGCTTCACGCCGTTTTCGCGCATGGCGGCCAGATGCGGGCCGCGCGCGATGAAGGTGACATCCACATCGCCCTTGGCGGCAAGCTTGGCGCCCATCAGCCCACCAATGGCGCCCGCGCCGAAGATGCAGATTTTCATGATTGTGCTACCTGCCCAAAATAAAGCGTGTGGCCCTGATCATCCTGCAAGGCGAATTCAAGCGTTCCCCACGCGGTTTCATGCACTGGCTTTGCCAAGCGCACGCCCTTGGCCTCAATGCTGCGGGCAAGCCCGCGCACATCATGGCTGCCGAAATAAAGATGCAAATGTTCACCTGCCGAGACTTCGGCGATGGAACTATCTGCCTGATCCACTCGCTTCAGATGGATCATCTGACCATGGGCAGAAAGACCAGCGTAGAAATCACCATATTCGAAAGCCAAATCAAGGCCGATGATATCCGTGTAGAAGCGAATGCTACGCGCCAGATCGGTGGTGCGTAGCTGCGCCGCGACACTATGGGGCTTCATGCCGAAAGCCCAAGCTTTTCCGCAAGCCCAATGCGCATCAGCTTGCCGGAGGCGCCCTTCGGGATTTCCGGCAGAAACACTACCTTGCGCGGCACCTTGAAATCCGCGAGCTGTTGCGCGGCGAAATCACGCAATTCGCGTTCCGTGCAGGCAGCGCCTTCGCGCAGCACCACGGCGGCGGCGACTTCTTCACCCAACTTCGCATGCGGCATCGCGAAGGTCAGCGCCTGCGCGACCGCCGGATGGGCAGAAAGCACGCCATCCACTTCCAAGGGGCTGACCTTTTCGCCGCCGCGATTGATCAATTCCTTTAAACGGCCCGTGAGTGTCAGATAGCCTTCCGCATCAAAGGCGCCCTGATCGCCGGTGCGGAACCAACCATTGGTGAAAGCCTTGGCATTGGCGTCCGGGTTGGCCTCATAGCCCGCAGTCATATTGGGGCCGCGGATCACTACTTCGCCAATTTCACCCTGCGGCAAGATGGTGCCGTCATCATCCATGATGGCGACTTCCGGCCCTGCGGCACGGCCCACAGAGCCCGGCTTGCGCGGCCCAGCCAACGGGTTGGATGCCATCTGATGCGAAGCCTCGGTCATGCCGTAGCTTTCCACCAACGGGCATCCAAACACAGCCTCCAATTGCTCCATCACCGGCCCAGGCAGCGATGCCGAGGATGAACGAATGAAGCGAAGCTTCGCGCGTTCAATGATTTCAGCATTGCGGTCCGCACGCGTCAGGATGGTTTGGTGCATAGTCGGCACCGCCGTGTACCAGCTTGGCCTTTCCTCATCCAACAGCCGGAAGAAACGCAGCGCATCAAAGCCCGGCGTGCAGATCACCGCGCCGCCAGCGCCAAGTGAGGAAAGCACCGCCGCAATCAGCCCATGAATGTGAAACAATGGCATGATGTTCAAACACGCATCGGCAGGCGAAAGCGAAAGTGTGGCGCCGATATGCCGGGCCGAGGCGCAGATATTCGCCTGAGACAGCGGCACAATCTTGGGCCGTGCCGTGGTGCCCGAAGTATGCAGCACCAGCGCAATATCGCCCGCCTCAGCCGCGCCGGGCTGCGCGGGCTTGGCGGGGCTGCCGCCTTCGAGCGTAAAGCTGCCGGCATGATCGCCCGGCACCAATTCCAGTACCGCGACGCCAAGCTTCGCCGCCACATCGCGCGCTTCGGTGGCAACTCCTTTTTGCACCACCAGCGCCTTGGCCTTCAGATCGGTCAGATAGAAATTGAATTCATCGGCGCGATAGGCAGGGTTGAGCGGCGCGGTGGTCGCACCCGCGCCAATCGCGATGAAAGCGGCGGCCATTTCCGGGCCATTAGGCAGCACAATCGCCACACGATCATTACGGCCAATGCCGATGCCATTCAGGCGCGCGATGGTGGCAGCGGCGAGGTCCCGCAGCCCGGCATAGGAAAGCGCCGGGCGGCCAGGCGCGCGGATGGCTGGCGCGGCAGCGGTGCCGTTGGCCAGAAGGGCATTCAAGGTTGCGTTCACGCGTCTCTCCTCGGCGTTTCCCGAGGCGATATTATGAACGAAAACGCCGCCTCGTCAGCCCCCGGCGAGCGTCTGATCCGCGGAGGCTGAAGGCCGGAGCGGTGAATCAGCCGCTCAAAACCAAATTAGCGTCTGATCCGTCAGACCGGATCAGACGCGAGCGATATACGGTGACGCCCCGCAAGCTGCACGTAATTCTTCGCGGTCCGATCAAACCCCGCGCGCTGTTCTTCAGTCAGCACCCGCACCAGCTTGGCTGGATTGCCCATCCAAAGCTCCATGGCACCGATGCGCTTGCCGGGCGGCAGCACGGAACCGGCGGCAATCACGCCGCCTTCTTCAATCACTGCACCATCCAGCACCGTCGCGCCCATGCCAACAAAGGCGCGGTCCATCAGCGTGCAGGCATGCACAATGGCGGCATGGCCCACCGTGACGTCATCACCGATGATCGTGGGCTCCTTCCCCGCATTCACATGCACAATCGTGCCATCCTGGATATTCACGCGCTTGCCGATGGTGATGAAGTTGGAATCCCCGCGCAGCACGCAATGATACCAGATATTGGATTGCTCCCCGATCGTGACATTGCCGATCACGGCGGCGGTCGGTGCGATGAAGACGCTTTCGTGTAGTTTCGGCCAAATGCCTTCAAACACATAAAGCGGGCCGCGATTGGTGGGTTGTTGCATGTCCATGATCCTGCCCCTTATGCCGCCTTTGGCAGATCGGCCGAAACCGGCACGCCCAGCATCAGGCCAAGGTTTTGCACCGCCGCACCGGAAGCGCCCTTACCGAGATTATCGTAGCGCGCCACCAGCACGGCCTGGCCGCGCTTTTCATTGCCATAGACACGGATTTCAAGACCATTGGTGCCATTCAATGCCTGCGGTTCCAGCTTGCCGCCAGCTTCCGCTGACACCACGCGCACCACCTCACTGCCGGCATAACGCTTCATCAGCAGCGCTTCCAGATCGGCAGGCTTCACATTGCCCTTCAGCAGATCAAGATGCAGCGGAATGGAATCGATCATGCCCTGCGCGTAATCCGCGACTGACGGCACAAAGATCGGCCGACGCGTCAGCCCAGAATATTTCTGCATCTCGGCAACATGCTTGTGTTCCAGGGCAAGCCCGTAAAGTTCAAAATCCGGCGCCTTGCGCGCTTCATAATCCGCGATCATGGATTTGCCGCCGCCGGAATAGCCGGAAACCGCATTCACGGTCACCGGAAAATCAGCCGCCATGATGCCGGCCTCAATCAGCGGGCGCAGCATCAGAATGGCGCCGGTTGGGTAGCAACCGGGATTGGAAACGCATTTCGCCGCCGCAATCGCGCCCGGCTGATCCGGCGTCAGTTCCGCCAGCCCATAGACCCACTCAGGATCAACCCGATGCGCGGTTGAAGCATCCAACAGCTTCGGCGCCTCTGCGCCTAGCGAAGCCGCAAGGGCCGCACTTTCCTTCGCCGCATCATCCGGCAGGCAGAGGATCACGAGGTCAACACCCGCCATCATCTCCCGCCGTGCCGTGGCGTCCTTGCGGTGTTCGGCGGCGATGGAGCGCAATTCAACATGCTGATTGGCGGCAATACGATCACGGATTTGCAGCCCCGTGGTGCCGGCTTCGCCATCAATAAAAATCTTCGCGGTCTTGGCCATGATACGCTCTCCTATTTGCCGCATTGCGGCGCTAAACCTGTCCAAATGCAAGAGGGGCGGACCCTTGCGGACCCGCCCCTCTGATGAAGATTCCAAGACGGAACCGGCGCGCGACGCCGGTCCGCTGGCGTCAGCGCTTGGAGAACTGGAAGGAACGTCGTGCCTTCGGGCGCCCGTACTTCTTGCGTTCCACCACGCGCGGGTCGCGCGTCAGGAAGCCCGCCTTTTTCAGGATGGAGCGCAGATCCGGTTCATAATTGCAAAGCGCGCGGCTGATGCCATGCCGCACCGCACCGGCCTGGCCGGACAAGCCGCCACCGACGACCGAGCAGATGACATCGAATTGCTGATAGCGATCTGCTACCAGGAAGGGCTGGGTGATCAGCATGCGCAGTACCGGGCGCGCGAAATACTTCGCTGCCGGATTGTCATTGATGGTGATCTGGCCCTTGCCCGGCTTGATCCAGACGCGGGCGACCGCGTCCTTCCGCCGACCCGTGGCATAGGAACGGCCCTGCGCATCGCGCTTCGGTTCCCGCTTGATCGCCGCTTCCGCCGTGGCAGCAGGGGTGCCGGCCACAATTTCCTTGAGGTCCGCGAGGGTCTTGGTTTCGCCGCTCATAGCCTCAGCCCGCCTTCTTCACTGCGAGGGAATTCTTACGGTTCAGCGCCGCCACATCCAGGGCAGCAGGCTGCTGGCCGGCATGCGGGTGCTCGGCCCCGGCATAGACATGGAGGTTGCGCATCTGCGCGCGGCCAAGGGGGCCACGGGTGATCATGCGCTCAACCGCCTTTTCAATGACGCGCTCAGGGAAGCGGCCTTCCATCCGTTCACGGATGGTGCGGCCCTTGATGCCGCCCGGATAGCCGGTGTGCCAGTAGAACACGCTCTGTTCCGCCTTGGCGCCGGTGACACGCACCTTCTTCGCGTTGATGATGACAACATGGTCACCGCAATCCACATGGGGGGTGAATTGGGGCTTGTGCTTACCGCGAAGGCGATTGGCGACCAGGGTGGCAAGACGGCCGAGCACGAGCCCATCCGCATCAATCAACACCCAGTTCTTCTTCACCTCCGCCGGCTTCAGCGAGCGGGTTTGCGTGGCAATCATGGTGGTTCCGAATAAACCTATGGAAAGGAAGCGAGCTTATCCGGGCAGGGGCCCGAAAAGTCAAGCACGAAGCACGATTCTTGTTTGTGGTAACATGATACCGTATCGTTGTGCGGCCCTACCCTTGGGCGCCTCAGGGTGCTTAATCTGTTCCCCACCGGCAACCCTTTCGGAAGAACCGCCAGCATGAGCGACAAACCCCATGGCCTTGGCCGCAATACCTCCAATTACGGGGATCGCGACTTCGCGCTGTATCTCAGGCGGTCCTTCGCCAAATCCATGGGCTATTCGCAGCGCATGCTGGACAAGCCCGTGGTCGGCATCGCCGATACCGCGAGCGACTATAACAACTGCCACCGCACGGTGCCGGAACTGATCGAAGCCGTGCGCCGCGGCGTGCTTTCCGAAGGCGCTTTGCCGCTTGGTTTCCCGACCGTCAGCCTATGTGAGCCATCGCTCAGCCCATGTTCGATGCATTATCGCAACCTGATGGCGCTGGATACGGAAGCGATGCTCTCTGCCCAGCCCATGGATGCGGCGGTGTTGGTGGGTGGCTGCGACAAGACCGTGCCGGCGCAGCTGATGGCGGCGATATCTTCCGATATCCCGGCGGTGATGCTGGTGACCGGCCCCATGCTGGCCCAGGCTTTTGAAGGGGAACGGCTTTCCGCCTGCACTGATTGCCGACGCTATTGGGCGCGCTATCGCGCCGGCGAAGTGACTGCGGAGAGGATTGGCGAATTGGAAGGCAAGCTTGCCACAACCGCTGGCACCTGCGGCGTGATGGGCACGGCTTCAACCATGGCCTGCATTGCCGCGACCCTTGGCTTCATGCCTTTGGCCGGGGCAAGCGCGCCCGCCGTGCATGCGGACCGGCTGCGCATTGCCGAAGAAGCCGGCGCGCAGGCCGTGCGGCTGATCAAAAACCCCATCCTGCCCAGCCAGATGATGACCCAGGCCAATCTGGACAATGCGGCGCGCGTGCTGCTGGCACTTGGCGGTTCCACCAATGCGGTGGTGCATCTGGCCGCCATTGCCGGGCGAGCGGGGCTTTCGCTTGATCTCAAGCGGTTGGATGCGCTGTCCGAGGAAACCCCGGTGCTGGTTGATCTGAAGCCGACTGGCGAAGGCTATATGGAAGATTTCCATGCGGCGGGCGGCATGCGTGCGCTGCTCTGGGAATTGCGCGATTTACTTGACCTGACAACGATTGATCTGGATGGCGTCAGCCTCGCGGATCGTATCGGCGATGGCAGCCATTTCGTGGATCGGCGCATCATTCGCGCTTTTGCCGAACCAGTGTCCCCAGTTGGTGGCTTGGTGGCGCTGTTTGGTTCTCTGGCACCGGAGGGCGCGATTTTGAAGCGCAGCGCGGCGACCCCTGCGCTGTTTGAAACCGAAGCGCGCTGCATGGTGTTTGATGGGTTGGAGGATTTGGCCAACCGCATTGACGACCCCGCTTTGGATGTGACTCCGCAGGATATTCTGGTGCTGAAACATGTGGGGCCGCGTTCACCTTCTGGCATGCCGGAAGCGGGCTATTTGCCGATTCCGAAAAAGCTCGCCCGCGCCGGCGTGAAGGACATGGTGCGCATGAGCGATTGCCGCATGTCCGGCACGGCCTTTGGCACGATTGTGCTGCATATCGCACCGGAAGCGGCGGTGGGCGGGCCGCTTGCGCTGGTGCAGACCGGAGATCGCATCCGGCTTTCGGTGAAGGATCGCAAGCTTGATCTGCTGGTGGCGGAAGATGAAATGGCCCGCCGCCGCGCTGCCTGGCAACCCGCCCCGGCGCCCAAGCGTGGCTGGGACAAGCTGGTTTATGACCAAGTGACGCAGGCGCCGTTGGGCGCTGACTTGGCCTTCCTGCGCGCGGCACCTTGATTGCGCTGATCGGCGCTTCGGGGCGGAGCGGCGCGGCACTCGCCCGCGCCTTGCTGACTGAAGGCACACCCTTCACACCCGTGGTGCGCGACGCAGCAAAATGGGCAGCGCTTGGCCTGCCCGTAGCGCCGCGCATTGCTGATCTGGCCGATCCCGCTGCGCTGAGGGCTGCGCTGCACGATGCCACGCTTGTCATCAGCACCGCCCATGCGCGCCATGCGTCAGCCATCCTTGCCGCCGCGCCGGCAGAGGCGCGCTTTGTGCTGATGGGCTCCACAAGGCGCTATTCGCGCTGGGCGGATGCCCATGGCGATGGCGTGCGCGCGGGTGAGGCTGCCTTCCTCGCCAGCGGACGCGCCGGCGTCATGCTGCACCCAACGATGGTTTATGGCGCGCAAGGCGAAGATAATGTGCAGCGCCTGGCAGCGCTGTTGCGCCGCCTGCCTTTTGCGCCCCTGCCGGGGGGCGGGCAAAGCCTTGTGCAGCCGATCCACCAAAGCGATGTGACCCGCGCCTTGCTTGCCGCCGCCCGCCATCCCTGGGCGGGGCCAAAGGCGATGGTGATCGCGGGGCCGGAAGCCATGCCCTATCGCGATTTCCTCGCCGCTGTGGTGCGCGCTGCGGGGCTTGGTGCGCGCCCGGTGCTGCCGCTGCCGGCTGGGCTGTCGCGTGGCTTGGCGTGGTGTACACGGTTGATTCCAGGCCTGCCTTCGATTGGCGCGGATGAAATCCGCCGCTTGACCGAAGACAAGGCTTTCGACATTGCGCCAATGCGCAATATTCTTGGCGTTACACCCATTCCGCTGGAACGGGGGCTAGCGCTCACCTTCGCCCCAGCCCAGAAGAAGTAAGGAAGGCCCCCATGCCCATCATCAACCGCATCGCCGAATTCCACCCGGAAATGACCGCTTGGCGGCGGGATTTTCATGAACACCCCGAATTGGGGCTGGAGGAGGTGCGCACTTCCGGCATCATCGCCGGAAAGCTGCGTGAGTTCGGCTGTGATGAGGTGGTGACGGGCATCGCCAAGACCGGCGTTGTCGGCGTGATTCGCGGGCGCGTGGATAATGGCCGTGCCATTGGGCTGCGTGCCGATATTGATGCGCTGCCGATCCTGGAAGAAACCGGCCTGCCTTATGCGTCAAAACTTCCGGGCAAGATGCATGCCTGCGGCCATGATGGGCATACCACCATGCTGCTGGGTGCGGCGAAGTATCTTGCCGAGACGCGCAATTTCGATGGCACGGTCTATGTGATTTTCCAGCCGGCAGAAGAAAACCTGGCGGGTGGCGAATTGATGGTGAGAGAAGGCCTCTTCACCCGTTTCCCGATGGAGCGCGTCTTTGGGATGCATAATTGGCCGGGCGCGCCAGAAGGCACTTTCCTTTGGCGCGAAGGCCCCGTGATGGCGGCGGTCGCGAACCTTGAAGTGAATATCACTGGAAAAGGTGCCCATGGCGCCATGCCGCATAATGGCACGGACCCGATTGTGGTGGCGGCGGCCATTGTTCAGGCGCTGCAGTCGATCGTCGCGCGCAATGTGGAACCGGTGGAAGCGGGCGTCATCACCATTGGCCATATCACCGGCGGGCATACCTTCAACGTGATCCCCGAGACTGTGCGCATGCTGGGCACCGCGCGCTGGTTCGCGCCGGAGATTGGGGATTTGCTGGAACGCCGCTTCAAGGAAACCGTGACCGGCATCGCCACCGCGATGGGGGCGACCGCCACCGCCGAATTCGCCCGCGCCTATCCAGCGACGATCAATGAGGTGGAAAGCGTGCATTTGGCCGCCAAGGCCGCGCGCGCCGTGCAGGGTGAAGCCCGCGTATTACCCATGGCGAAACCCACCATGGGCGGCGAAGACTTCTCCTTCATGCTCAATGCCAAGGCAGGCGCTTATCTGATGCTGGGCGGCGGGCGCGGACCGAATGAGGCGCAGGTGCATCACCCGCTTTATGATTTCAACGACAATATCCTGCCCGTCGGCGCATCCTATTGGGCGACCCTGACCGAGCAGTTGCTGCCGAGGGGCTGAGTTTACCCGAGCGCGCTTTCCGTCACATCCTCCGCAACCAGCCCGGCAAAACCAGGCGTGCGCCTGATGGCGCCGGCGGAAAGCATGCCGCGTTCCAACTGCGCCAGCGCTTCCGGCGGGAAGCGCGGCGTATCGGTCCAGAGTTTCACGGATTTGTAGCGTTGAATGGCGCGGGCCATCAGCGCTTCATCGCCGCCTTCAAAAAACGCCGCGATGCAGGCGACAATTTCTTCAGGTGAGGCAGCAGCAAACCAACTAAGCGTGCGCGCCAGCCCACGCACCATGGCTTCCATCGCCGCGCGCTTGGCGGTGATGACATCGGTGCGCGCATAAAACGCCGTATAGGAAGTAGGGCCGCGGCTTGCTTGCGCATACCAGACATGGCCGGTGCTGGCGGCTTCCATCTGGCTTACCAGCGGTTCAAAAAGCTGCGCGACATCCAGGGTGCCGGCGGCAACGGCGGCGGCATTGGCGGGCATGG
>JBPCSO010000014.1:0-21472 GCA_051007055.1 Roseomonas sp. | reverse complement strand
TGAAGCTGAATGGCGTACCGCATGCGCCAGGCGGTGTGGCGGCGGCGATGGAATATCTGGCGGAAGCCGCGCGTTGACGTGAAGTAAGGGGCGCGCCATCGCGCGCGCCCTTCATAGACCAGACCGGCGCATCAAGCCGGCAGAGCAGGAGGAAGCAAGCAATGTCCATCACCCGTCGCGGCGTCTATCGCCATGCTGATATGCAGCGGCTATTCAACCCTGCCTCGATCGCCGTGATCGGCGCTTCCCCCCGCGCGGGTTCCTTCGCGGATCGCACCATCAGCGCGCTATCTGGCTATACGGGCCGACTGCATCTGGTGAATAGCCGCTATGAGAAGATTGGCGAGCGGCCTTGCTACCCTTCCGTCGCCGCGCTGCCGGAAGTGCCCGATTGCTGCATTGTGGTCGCCGCCAAGGATGCGGTGGAAGAAATTGCGACCGATTGCGCCAAGGCCGGCGTTGGCGGCGTGATGATCTATGCCTCCGGCTTCTCGGAAACCGGACGGGCCGAGGATATCGCGGCGCAACAGCGCCTGGCCGCCATTGGGCGTAATGCTGGCATGCGTATTGTCGGGCCGAATTGCATCGGCATGTTGAATTTCGGCAGCAAGGCCGGTGTGACCTTCATGATCCCACCGCCCATGGAAGCGCCCTTGCCGCATGCGCTGGGCCTTGTCAGCCAGTCCGGCGCGCTGGGCTTTTCCCTGGCGCAGGCGGTGATGCGTGGCGTTTCCGTGAGCCATCTTCTGACCACCGGTAATTCTTCCGATATTGATGTCGCGGATTGCGTTTCCTTCCTGGCGGATGATCGTTCATGCCGAGCGATTGCCTGTGTGTTTGAAGGTATGCCGGACCCGATGCGCTTCATTGAAGCGGCGCAAATCGCTGACGCTGCCGACAAACCGCTGATCGTCTTCAAGCTTGGCACTGGTGAGCAAGGCGCGGCAGCGGCGATGTCCCATACTGGATCACTTGCGGGCTCTCAGGCCGCTTATCGCGCGGCCTTTGAACGCGCGGGCGCGATTCTGGTGGATAATTTCGAAGCCATGGTAGAAACCGCTTCCTTCATGGCCAAGGCACCAAAGCCCAAGGCGCGCGGTGTGGCGGTGGTTGCGGTCTCGGGCGGGGCCGCAATCATGTCCGCCGATCGCGCGGAAGAACGCGGCATTCCGCTGCCGCAGCCAACGCCACCCGTGCGGGCCATTCTGGAATCACGCATTCCGGATTTCGGTTCCGCGCGCAATCCTTGCGATGTCACTGCGCAAGTTGCCAATGATCCCGAAAGCCTGACGGCGTGTGCTTCCGCGATGCTGGGCGAAGACCATTACGGCACGCTGCTTTACGCGCAGATTTATTCGACTGAGCTTTCCGCCAAGCGTCCCGGGGAACTGGCCGCCATTGCGGAAAAGCACGACAAGCCGATTTGCGTCGTTTGGACAACGGAATGGCTGGAAGGTTTTGGCTCCAAGGAAGCTGAGCAAAATCCACGCATCGGACTGTTCCGGTCCATGGATCGGTGCTTTGCCACACTCGATCATTGGCATAAGCGCGAAGAACGGCGCGGCGCCGGCCCGCGGCAGTATCAGCGCCTCGCGCGCCCAGAAGCAGCGCAGGAAGCGGCGGCTTTGATCAAAGCCGCGCAGGACCGCACGCTGACGGAACGCGAAGCAAAGCAAGTTCTGGTCACTTATGGCGTGCCGGTGGTGCCGGAACGGCTGACAACAAATGAAGATGAGGCGCTCGCCGCCGCCAAGGCGCTTGGCTGGCCGGTAGCGATCAAGGTGGAAAGCCCGGATTTGCCCCATAAGACAGAAGCGGGCGTTATTCGCCTGAAGCTGAAGGATGAGGCTGAATTGCGCGAAGCCTTCCGCGCTGTCATTGCCAATGCCAAGCATCATGCGCCGAATGCGCGCATCAATGGCGTGCTGGTGCAGCCCATGGCGAAGCCCGGCGTTGAAATCATTGCGGGTGCCCGTATTGACCCCCTGATGGGGCCGCTGGTGGTGGTGGGGCTGGGTGGCGTTCTGGTGGAATTGATGCGCGATTCAGCTTTGGCGCTCGCACCCGTCACCAAGACGGAAGCGTGCGATTTGCTGGGCCGCCTGAAGGGACGCGCGGCGCTGGAAGGTTTCCGTGGCGCGCCGGCGGCCGACATGGATCGGTTGTCCGACATCATCGTACGCCTCTCGGAATTTGCGGCCGATCAGCGCGATCTGATCGCTGAACTGGATGTTAACCCCATCATCATCGCCGGCAGCGATGCTGTCGCGGTCGATGCGCTGATTGTGAAAGCCTGAGGCATCATCATGACCAAACCGCTTTTCCTGCTGTGGACCGATGGCGCGGATGCCTATCGCAAGGCCATCACCGATGCCGGGCTGGATCAGCGCATCCGACTTGAGGAATTACCGCGCAGTGCCACGCCAAGCGCCGAGCAATTGCAGGAAGCGGAGGCGATGCTGACCTGGGGGCCACCGGCAGGGACGCTGGCGCAAATGCCAAAGCTCCGCTGGGCACAGGCGCTGACAGCTGGTGTGGAACATTGGCTGGCGCGCGCTGATCTGCCGCCCGGCCTGACGCTGACTTGCGCGCGGGGCACGCATCGCGTGCAAATGCCGGAAAACATCCTGGGCGCGCTGTTTCACATCACCAAACCCTATGCCGCGATTGTTGGTGACAACGCCGCTGCCACCTGGACGCGCCGGGTTTCCACAACGCTTGCAGGACAGACACTTGGCATTCTTGGCCTTGGCGCTATCGGCCAGGAATTGGCACGCAAGGCGGCGGCACTTGAAATGCGCGTGATCGGCACGCGGCGGGCTGGCGGCACGCTGCCGCATGTGGAGCGGGTTTACACGCCGGCGGAAACCGATGAGGTGCTGACGCAATCCGATTTCGTGGTGCTACTGCTGCCCGCGACGCCCGAGACGGAAAACATCATCAATGCCGCGCGGCTTGCGTGCATGAAGAAAACCGCGTGGCTGCTCAATTTCGGTCGTGGCGCCTTGATTGATGATGCCGCCTTGGTCGCCGCTGCGAAGGCCGGCACCATTGCCGGCGCGATCCTGGATGTGTTCCGTCAGGAACCCTTGCCCAAGGATGACCCTTTCTGGGGCACGGCAAACATCCTGGTATTGCCGCATATTGGCGGGCTGCATCCTGAACGCGATTCGATGGTGGCGGCGCTGCTGGTGGAAAACCTCCGCCGCTTTTTGGATGGCGCGCCGCTCAAGGAAGTGGTGGACCGCAAGGCGGGCTACTGAAAGATGCCGTATCGTCCCTTTGATCTCAGCGGCAAGGTCGCGCTGATCACGGGCGGCAATTCCGGTATTGGGCTTGGTATGGCCCAAGCCCTTGCAGAAGCGGGCGCTGATATCGCCATTTGGGGCAGCAACGCCGCTAAAAACGCAGCCGCTTTGGAAAGCCTGAAGCCGCTTGGCGTGCGCCTTTATGCGCTAGCCTGCAATATTGGCGATGAGGCAGCGGTGGAAGCCGCCTTTGCGCAAACCGTCGCACAGCTTGGCCGCGTGGATGCCTGTTTCGCCAATGCCGGCACCTATGGCCATGCGGCGCGCTTCACCGCGCTGGAAACCGCCGAATGGCAGCGCGTGATGCGCATCAATCTGGATGGTGCCTTCTTCACGCTGCGTGCTGCGGCACGGCATATGGTGGAACGCGGCGGCGGTGGTTCCCTGGTGGCCACAGCCTCCCTCGCGGCCATCGAAGGCGCCGCGCGCAATGCGCATTACGGCGCCACCAAGGGCGCGCTTGTTGCCATGACACGCGCGCTGGCGGTGGAATTGGCCCGGCATGGCATTCGCGCCAATGCCATCCTTCCCGGCTGGATCGAAACCGCCATGACCGCCGGCAATGTGGCAGATGAGCGCTTCAGCGCCGCCGTTTTGCCCCGCATCCCGGCCCGGCGCTGGGGCCAGCCCGCGGATTTCGGCGGCATTGCGGTTTACCTGGCAAGTGACGCCGCGGCCTATCATTCCGGCGATTGCCTAGTGATTGATGGCGGCTATTCCCTGTTCTGACCCCCCTCTGGACCCCGGCCCCCGGCTTGGGTTAGGAAGAGACCGCGTTGCCCCTGTGGCGGAACGGTAGACGCAGACGACTCAAAATCGTCCGCCCGTAAGGGCATGGGAGTTCGAGTCTCCCTGGGGGCATTCCAATTCAGCGCAAATTGTCGGCATGGGGATATTGGGGCGACCAACGGGACTCGAACCCGCGACATCCAAGACCACAACCTGGCGCTCTACCAACTGAGCTATGGCCGCCACCAACAGCGCTGAGATAGGCCCGGGCGCGGGGCGGCGTCAACCGCGAAGCCTTGGCTTGCACGGCCCCCGCGCAAAATGACACTATGCGGTAATGTCTCCCGCAAATCCCCCCCGTCCCTTGGCGCTTCCCATTGCCCTGGTGATCACCTGCGCCGTTTGTGGCGCTATGCTCGCCATGGGCTTGCGCCAATCCTTCGGCCTGTTCCTCGCCCCCATGACCGCTGAGCATGGCTGGGCGGCGCGGGATTTCGCCTTCGCTATTGGCCTGCAGGTGCTGATCAATGGGATCAGCCAGCCCTTCATGGGCCAGCTTGCGGACCGCTTCGGTGGCCGGCGCGTGGTGATGGGCGGCGCGCTGCTGTACTGCATCGGGATATTGGGCATGGCACTGTCCGATTCCGTGCTGCCCTTCACCTTCTTTGCCGGCTTTATCATGGGCATGGCGGTATCGGCGGCCGGGATGCCGACCATCATTGCCAGCCTTACGCGCATGTTGCCGCCAGAAATGCGCGGGCGAGCGACTGGGCTTGGCACGGCAGGGTCTTCAGCCGGGCAATTTCTGGTGGTACCGCTGGCGGGCTTCGCAATTCAGGGCTTTGGCTGGCAGGGTGCGCTTTTTGCCATGGCCATGGCCGCGCTATTCATGATTCCCTTTGCCCTACCGCTGGCCGATAAGCAGCCGGCGGCCGCGCCAGGTGTGGCGGTGGATAATGAAACTGCGCGCTCCGCCATGGGCCGCGCGCTGCGTGACCCGAGCTTCTGGTATTTGTCGTCCGGTAACTTCGTCTGTGGGTTGCATGTTTCCTTTCTGACCGTGCATCTGCCGGGCTTTGTGCATAGCTGCGGCCTGCCGCTTTATGTCGGCGCTGGCGCCATTTCTATGATTGGGCTGTTCAACATCATTGGATCATTGGCCGCCGGGGAATTGTCCCAACGCTGGAAGCGGCGCGAATTGCTGGTGGGGATTTTCGCGGCGCGCGCCGTGCTGATGACGGTGTTTTTGCTGTCGGAGAAAACCACCGCAACCGTGCTGATTTTCTCCGCCATGATGGGTCTGCTGTGGCTTTCCACCGTGCCGCCGAGCCTTGCGCTTTGTGCGCGTAATTGGGGTTTGCGGTGGCTTGCCACAATTTTCGGCATGGTCTTTGTCAGCCATCAGATCGGCGGCTTCACCGGCGCCTTTCTGGGCGGCATTATTTTTGATCGCACCGGTTCTTATGATCTGATGTGGATGATTGGCATTCTGGCCGCGGTCTTCGCCGCCATTATCCATATGCCAATGCGCGATGGGCCGCGCGTTCAGCCCGTGACCGCCTGATTTTCTTCGAAAGGTCCTTCCATGCGTCTTGCCCTGATCCATGCGCTGCGCCATTCGCCGCCACCGATTGAAGCCGCCTTCGCTCAGCTTTGGCCCGGCCAGACGCTGATGAATTTGCTGGATGACAGCCTTTCCGCTGATCTGGCGCGTGAGGGCAAGCTTACGCCCCGCATGACGGAACGGTTTTTGACGCTCGCGCGCTATGCCGCTGGCACCGGGGCGGATGGTATCCTGTTCACCTGTTCCGCCTTCGGCCCTTGCATTGAAGCCTGCGTGCAGGATTTGGCGCCGATGCCAGTGCTGAAACCGAATGAGGCGATGATTGAAGAAGCGATCACCAAGGGCAAGCGCATCGGGCTTTTGGTAACTTTCGCCGGCACGATTCCTTCCATGATTCCGGAATTCCCGCCGGGCATTACGGTAGTGCCGAAACTGGCTGAAGGCGCCTTGGCAGCTTTGGATGCGGGCGATCTTGCAACCCATGATCGGCTGGCAGCGGAAGCGGCGCGGGATTTGGCCGATTGCGATGCCATTGCGCTTGGCCAATTCAGCTTGGCGCGCGCCAAGTCTTTGGTAGAACAGGCGACCAGCAAGCCCGTGCTGACCACACCGGATAGTGCGGTGTTGAAGCTGAAGCGATTGCTGGGCGGATGAAGTTTTTGACTGTCAGTTGCGGGCAAAAGCGCGCGACAGGTGCGTGATGGGGTAATGCTTTTTGCTGGATCAGGCTGCCCTTATTTTCAGTATCGTCTCTACCTCACGCGCGCTCGGGCGGTGCGCTTCGTGCAGTGCGTCCACATCGCCGCCGATGCTTAGAAACGCTAAACCATGCACCAGGGACCGGGCTGCGACGGCGGCTTAGGTCGCGCCGAGCAGGTCGGGGACTACCTCCTGAAGCGCGGCCACGCATTCCAGCACAACGGCAAAGACTGCTTCGGCCGATTGGCGGAAGTGCTCAATAACCCCAAGGGAAATACTGCCATGATGATCCCTACCCGTACTTCGCTGCTGCTTGCTTTTGCCATGACCACCATCGCCGCCACGGCATCCGCCTCATCTGGTGGAAGGATTGAGGCAGCGGTTTCAGGGGTTTCGAATGCGCAAGGCATGGGAGGGTGCGCTTTGTTCGCCTCAGCGGTTGTATTTCCTCTGGAATCGGACAAACCCGGTGTCAGGATCATGCGCGTGGAACCCGCTGGTGGCGCTGCGCTTTGCGTTTTTGATAATGTGCCCACGGGTACTTATGCGATGGCAGTGGTGCATGACACCAATGGCAATGGCCAGGCTGATACAAACTTTCTTGGCGTACCCACCGAAGGTGTCGGCGTCAGCAATAACCTGATGCCCAGAATGTCAGTGCCAACATTCGAGGCTAATAAATTCTCTGTCACAGCAGGGCAAACCACAAGGCTTGCCATCAGCCTGCGCTATTGATCCTACGCGGTGGGAAGGGCACCCACCACTGCAACACGATGTAAAGAACGGTTTGCTATACAGGCATGCTCGCCACCGCAATCAAGCCGCCCTCTGTCCGGTTTTGCAATACCACATCGCCACCATGGCCGCGCAGAATATTACGCGCGATGGTCAGCCCAAGCCCGGTGCCACCAGTTTCGCGATTGCGGCTGGCTTCTAATCGGCGGAACGGGGTGAAGACTGCCTCCAGCTCCTGCTCGGGAATACCTGGCCCCTCATCGGTGATGCTGAGGCGCAGCATGCCTGCGACATCTTGTGCAAGACAAAGCCTGGCAGCGCCGCCATACTTCAGGGCATTGGTCACCAGATTGGCAATGGCACGCTTCAGCGCCAGGGGCTTTGCGCGAATGATCAGCTTATCCGGCCCTTCATAGCTGATCTTTTCCGCCTGATCTGGAT
Organism: Roseomonas sp.; assembly: GCA_051007055.1. Lineage (GTDB taxonomy): Bacteria > Pseudomonadota > Alphaproteobacteria > Acetobacterales > Acetobacteraceae > Neoroseomonas. The sequence continues at coordinate 13,996 of JBPCSO010000014.1, read as the reverse complement.
GCGCATCGCTCGCCTCATCGGCGACAGTGCGGCACAATGCCGCCATATCCATCTGCGTCGCTGGTTCCGTCGCCGCATCATCGCGGGCGAAAGCGAGTGTCGCGCCGATCATGGCTTCCATCTCATCCAAATCGGCCAGCATTTTGCGCCTTTGTTCGTCATCTTCCATGAATTCGGCGCGGAGTTTCAGTCGTGTGATTGGGGTGCGCAGATCATGCCCAATGGCTGCCAACATTTGCGTGCGGTCTGCCACAAAAAGCCGAATGCGCGCCGCCATTTCATTGAAGGCGCGTGCTGCGGTTGCGACTTCGGTCGGGCCATTTTCGGATAATGGGGGCGCATTCACATCGCGCCCAAGCCTATTCGCGGCTGCCGCAAGCAAGCGCACGGGCCGCATCAGCCGTGCGACCGCCCAAAGAATGAGAAGCACTGCGGCCAAGGTCATACCGAAAAATGCAGCGAGGAATGTATCCGAATGCCATGGGCGCGGTGGTGGTAAAGAAGCGCGCAAATTCAGCCAAGGCCCATCCGGTAGCCTGAGCGAGGCTGCAAATCCAGCAGAGCCCAATTCCGCAATGCGGATTTCGCGCGGGCGTAGCCGCGGCGGGCCGGAAGCCAGCAGGTCTAGTCGGAAAAGACGGAGGATATGCGGCGACACAGGGGGCGCGCCGGCGCGCACAATTGGTGCCAAGTCCAAATCCACCGTCAGCCCTTCCGGCAGGTCAAGATCGGCGATGATCTGCGCCCGCCGATCCGGCGCTGTCAGCACCGCGGCGCGCCAGGCGCCAAGGCTTCGCCCGGCGATCTCCCGCGCCTGGACGAAGCGTTGAAGATCCACACGATCCAGCGCGTGAATGGTCAGCCCCGCCGCCTGTACCAGCATCAGCGCGACAATCAGCGCAACGGCGGTGCGACCGCCCAGGCTGCCTGGCCACCAGCGTCGCCGCGGGGGGGCGGCGACAGGGGCGGCTTCAGCCACGTTCCACCGTGGTTGCCAGCACGTAGCCGCCGCCGCGCACGGTCTTGATTAAAGCGGGGTTGCGGCCATCATCTTCCAGGCGCCGGCGCAGCCTTGAAACCGCGACATCTATAGCACGATCAAAAGGACCCGCCTGCCGCCCGCGCAGCAAATCCATCAGCATATCGCGCGTCAGCACCCTATTGGGCCGATCCAGCAATACCAGCAGCAATTCATACTCACCCCCGGTTAGCGGCACCTCCGCCCCATCCGGGTTCAGCAGGCGCCGATGAGAGGGTTCCAGAGTCCAACCGGAAAAGCGAATGGTCTTGGCGGGGGGCTCCTTGGCTGCAGCGCCTTCCCCACTGGCACGGCGCAGCACGGCGCGGATGCGCGCCAGCAATTCACGCGGATTGAAGGGTTTGGCCAGATAATCATCCGCGCCGAGTTCAAGGCCCACGATGCGGTCTGTTTCCTCACCCATCGCGGTCAGGATCACGATTGGTACATCGGATTGGGTGCGGAGCCATCGGGCGAAATCAAGCCCCGGTTCGCCGGGCATCATCAGGTCCAGCACCACAAGATGGTAACGCCCCAAAGGCCAAAGCCGGCGGGCTTCGCGCGCATCTCGCGCGGCGCTGACGCGCAAGCCCTGCTTTTCCAGGAAGCGCGAGAGAAGATCGCGTATTTCGCGATCATCATCAATAATCAAGATATGCGGTGCGTTTTCCATGCTCTGTTACATGAGTGTTTTTGGGCGACCATTCATCAGCCCATGTTGCGAAGTGTATCTGGCGCGGCGCCGGTTGCTATTCGTTTCACTTTGCCATGCCGCACGCCTTTTGCCAGCAATATTCGCGCACCAAGATCTTGTGCATCGGAACAGCGCCTGACCTGCCTCCAAACTACCCTGGGCCTGTTTCCGCCGATGCGCCGTGGCCTTACCACTGGGGCGCATCACTATTTTGGTGGCTAAGCGGGCGCTATGTAGGCGGCATGACAAAGCCGCCCCCCGCCATGCTTGCCGCGGATGCCCCCGATTGGGCCAATCGCGCCGTGGCGGAATTGGCGAAGCTTGACCCACTGCTTGCTGCCATCCCGGAACAGGCGGGACCCTTGCCCTGGCGTCGGCGGGAAGCTGGCTTCGCCGGCCTTCTCAGAAGCCTATGCGGGCAAATGATCTCAAACCAAGCCGCCACCGCCATTTGGGGGCGGCTTTCCGCCTTACCGGGAGCGCTCAACCCCGCGGGCCTGCTTGCATTGACCGATGAGGAATTGCGGCAAGCGGGGCTATCGCGTCCGAAACTTCGCCATGCGCGTGCTCTGGCGGAGGCATTCGCCTCAAATCGGCTTTCTGCGGATATTCTGGCGGCCTTGCCGGATGGGGCTGCGGTAGCCACGATTGCCGAGATTCCCGGTTTTGGTCCCTGGACCGCGGAGGTGCATTTGCTGTTTGGGCTCGATCGTCGGGATATCTTCCCGGCCGGCGATCTGGCTCTGGCGGCTTCGCTCGCTGCCTTGCGGGGCCTGCCGGACCGCCCTAAGCCCAAGGAATTGGCCGAACTTGCCAAGGCTTGGCGCCCTTGGCGGTCCATGGCAGCCCGCCTTTTATGGCACAATTGGCGCCATGTGACGGGCCGCCCGGCTGGGGAGGCCGGCTAACGCCCCAAAGAAGGCTTAGAGACGCCAAAGCCCATGGACGCCGCCCCGCAGCGGTGGTTTTTTGGCGATATGGATTTCCTTCTTTCTCCTCGTATTCGCGCCACCGGCGCCCCACCGATACCCGCCGTGCGCAGTTGGGCTGCCCGTTACCAGGGTGGCGCCGGGCCTGTGCTGGACCTGACACAAGCAGTGCCGGGCTATCCACCGCATGCCGCGCTACTTGCCAGGCTGGCCGCGGCGGCGGGCGACCCAAAGGCGGCTGGATATGGCCCGATCGAAGGCGAGGCCACGCTCCGCGAAGCCTTAGCTGCCGATATGTCGCGCGCCTATGCCGGGCGGGTCGGTGCCGCCGATATCGCCATTACGGCAGGCGGCAATTTGGCCTTCACGCTTGCGATGATGACACTGGCGGGCGCAGGGGAGGCGGTGATGCTACCCGCCCCCTGGTACTTCAACCATCGCATGACGCTGGAGGCCCTTGGCATTCCCTGCCGCGTGCTGCCCTGCGACGCCAAGGATAGCTTTCTGCCCGATCCGGCGCGGGCTGCAACGCTGATGGATGGTGTGCGGGCTGTTGTCTTGGTCACACCGAATAACCCGACTGGGGCTACCTATTCCCCTGAACTCATCGCGCAATTCGCCCGGCTTTGCCGGGATCGCGGCGCTTGGTTGGTGCTGGATGAGACCTATCGCGATTTCATCCCTGAAACTGCCGGCGCCCCACATGGACTGTTTCAGGATACGGCGTGGCGTGACCAGGTGGTGCATCTCTACTCATTCTCGAAAGCCTATTGCGTCCCGGGCCATCGCGTGGGTGCCATTGCGGCGGGGGCTGCCTTTCAGCGCGAATTGGCGAAAGCGATTGATACGGTGCAGATCTGCCCGCCACGTGCGGCACAGATCGCGCTTTCCTGGGCGGTCGAGGGGCTCCGTGATTGGCGCGCCGGCAACCGCGCCATCATGGCTGAACGTGCAGCAATCTTTCGCGCCGCTATGACGCCGCTGAATGCCTGGCGCATTGACGCGCTTGGAACCTATTTCGCCTATTTGCGCTTGCCCGATGGTTCTGCCGATGCAGAAGCCGCCGCTCAGGCACTTGCGGTTGAGCGCGGCCTGCTTGGCCTTCCAGGTAGCTTCTTCGGCCCAGGCCAGCAACGCCATTTGCGCCTAGCTTTTGCCAATGCGGAAGAAGCGGTGATTGCCGCTGTGCCGGGGCGGCTTGCGTGAAGTTCTAGCCCGCGCGCGGCGTTTGGCTATTACGCACACTGAGCAAGGTGAAGATACCCGCTGGCTGGCAGGGCTCCATCGCTTCCACGGTCACGTCTTCCGGGTTCAGCAAATCGCACAGCGCAAAATCCGGGTGCCAGCCAAGCCGGCGCGATAGCGGCGCCATGGCGCGTTCAACCCACCAGCGCGGCCCACCTTCCGCGGCAAAGTGATTGACGAAAAGAAGGTGTCCCCCGGGACGCACCACGCGCGACATTTCCGCAAAGAGCCGGCGCGCATCTGGCACTACGCTTGCGGTGAACATGGCAACCGCGATGTCAAAGGAAGCATCCTGGAAGGCCATGTCCTCGGCGTTCATTTCAACCAAACCGCGTACATGGGAAAGCTTGTCTTCCGCGACACGTTCATGGGCCTTGGCCAACATTTCCCGCGACAGGTCAATGCCAACCACTTGTAAATCGCGCCGATAAAGCGGCAGCGCCAGGCCGGTGCCGACACCCACTTCCAAAACGCGCGGACCAGCGAGGCGATTGACAGCTTCCACCGCGCGACGACGACCAAAGGCGGAAACGCCACCAAAGACCAGATCATAAACGCCCGCCCAACGGCGATAGGCTTCACGCACACTATTGGCATCCAGCGCTTCACGCGCGTGGCCTCGTTCTTCTGCGCCCTTGGCCAGACCGATATTCGCCATTGGAATCCTGATTCCCTGAGCCCCAGTTGAAGGGGAGGATGAACACCGCAAATAAGGTCTCGTCAATCTTTTTGCTAGGCTTGAGGATTGTACGAAAAAGCGGACACTAAAAATGTCAAACTTTTCTGTCTTTACCTGAGGCCGCCACCACCAAACCGCTTAGCGCGATCACTGCCATGCCAATCAAGGTAATGCCATCCGGCGCATCGCCAAAAACCAGCACGCCAGCCACCACAGCCCAGATCATTTGCGTATAGGAAAGCGGCGCAAGCAGGCTGGCGGGCGCTCGGGCAAAGGCCAGGACCAAAAGCCCATGCGCCGCCCCGCCAATCAGCCCAAGCAGAACAAGCGCCACCCAATCAAGCGCGCTCGGCCAGGCCCAAACAAAGGGGAGTGAGGCAGAGGTAAGCAGAGTCGCCGCAAAGGAGGTATGCAGAATGGTTGTGCGTGGGTCATCAAGCTTGGCGAGCTTCCGCGTCAGGATTTGGTAGAAGGCGAAAAGCGCGGCGGCGCCCAGCGGCAAAAGCATGGCCCAATGGGCGGGTTCCCCAGCAAACAGGAAGGGCGGGCGGAGCAGGATCACCACGCCGACAAAGCCGAGCCCCATGCCGCACCAGCGCCAGGGGCCGATTTTCTCACCAAGCCAGAGCGCGGCCAGCGCCAGGGTGAAAAGCGGCGAGGCAAAGCCGACAGCCGTGGCATCCGCCAGCGGGATATGCACCAGCGCCGAGGAGAACAGGAAATTGCACGCCGCCAGCAACAGGCTGCGCATAGTTTGCAGCGCCGGCGCGCGGGACCGCCAAGGTAGGCTGCCAGTGATAACCCGCATGGTGATGGTGACAGCCAAGAAGCTGAACAGGAACCGGGCCCACATCAATTGCGGCACGGCGAAGCTGAGTGTCATGAGCTTCAGCAGCGTATCCATGGCCACAAACAGCGCCAGCGCTGATAATTGCAGCAAGACGCCGGCAAGGACTGTATTCATTGACGCCCTGTAGCGCCTGATTGGCTTCGGTGGAATCACCGAAACGGTGAATCCGTAGCTTAAATTGGGCTACAGCCCGACTACTGACATAAAAAACGGGATGACTGCATCGCAATCATCCCGCTTTGCACGAATGTCTGATGGATGTCAGGCGGCGTCTTCGCGACGCTCCTTCTCCCGCGGTTTCACATAGGCGATGGCGGCATGTTCCATGCAGTATGGCTTGCCGGACATGGGTTCGCCTTCACAGAAGCGGAATTCGGCCGTGCCGGGCTCCCCAATCGGCCAGCAGCAGCTCCGTGATCCACCAAGCCGTGGGCGGGTCGGAGCCGGATTGCGCACCGCCACTGGGGGGGGAGCGACCAGGACCACAGGCGCCATAGGGTGTAGCGGGGCTTGGGTCCGTACTACCGGAACACTCTGCACCGGGCGGGCCAAGGGAGGCTGACGGGCTGGGCGCGGACTTGGCTGCGAGCGCCTTTCTTGTGGGTCTCGGCGGATGGGGCTTGGCCTGGATGAAAGATTCAGCCGATGGGCCTTGCCCACCACCGCATTCTTCGAAATCCCCATGCGCCGCCCGATTTCCGCGGTTGATAGTCCTTCGGCCCAAAAGGCGCGTAGCCGTTCAATCGCTTCTTGCGTCCAATCCATGAAGGAACCCCCCTTGATCTCCCCAACACAATATACGGTAGGCAAAACGCGCCTGAGGCACAACCTCTATGATGCGGTGCGCTGAAGAAATCTGTGGAAAACATTCGGTGACGCCTTGTCAGTGGCGCCTTGGTGGGGTCCGATGCCCTATGCCCACCTTTGATTTGCTTGAACACTGGTCCAGTTGGCGGCCTGCCTGTGATTAGCGGCGCGGCGCGGTTGCGCCAGATATTGGTGCTTGCGGCACCGACCACACTGCTGGCCGCGACCCAGATCATCGCGCAATTGATCGAACCCTGGCTGGCCGCGCGGCAGGGCCAGGCGGCGCTGGCGGGCTGGGCGGTGGTGCTGCCTTTCACCTTGCTGCTGTCCCAAATGTCAGCGGGGGCAATGGGGGGCGGCGTGGTTTCTGCCATTGCGCGCGCCTTGGGTGGCGGAAAGCGGGATGAAGCGGCGGCCCTGGCGGCCCATGCGCTGATCATTGCCTGTGCGGGTGCTGCGCTTTTTGCGCTGCCCTTTCTGCTGGCGCCGCGCGCGATTCTTGGCCTGATCGGTGGCGCGGGCGCGGCAGAAGCCGGTGCGGCCTTTGCCGCCTGGACCTTTGGTGCCGGCGCGCTGCCGGCTTGGCTGACTAATACCTTGGCCTCCATCCTGCGCGGCGGCGGGCGGCATGCCCTGGCGGCGCGGGGCGTGGTGGGGGGCTGGGTGATCTATCCGCCGCTTGCCTGGGCTTTCATGGAACCGCTTGGGTTTGGCCTAGCTGGTGCCGGCATGGCGTTCGCGCTCAGCATGAGTGCTTCCGCGCTGATCATGGCGCTTGTGGTGTTGCGCGGCGGTGCGGGGTTTGCGCCGGATTTTCGGGCGCCGCTGCGTCGAGCGTTGTTCGGGCGCATCCTGGCGGTGGGGCTGATTGCCTGCGTGATGGCGACGCTTGCCAATCTGGCGACCATTCTGGTGACGGCGCGCATTGCCGCCCACGGGCCGGCAGCGATTGCTGCCTACGGTATTTCCGCGCGCATGGAATTCCTGATGATCCCGCTGGCTTTTGGCATCGGCTCGGCGCTGACGGCCCTGGTCGGGCGCGCGGTGGGGGCGGGGGATTGGGATGAGGCGCGGGGTATCGCCTGGACGGGTGGCGCTTTGGCCTTTGCCGTCACGGGCGTGATTGGCTTTGGCATAGCGCTGTTTCCGGCCCAGGTGGCGGCGGCCTTTGCCAGTGACGCAGCCGTGGCGGCGATTGCAACCGATGCGCTAGCGATTATCGGCTGGGCATTGCCTGGCTTCGGCGTGGGTATGGCGCTTTACTTCGCCGCCATGGGGGCAGGGCGGATGCGCTGGCCAGTGCTGGCGGCGCTGATGCGCGTTGGGCTTGCCGTGCTGGGGGGTGCTTTGCTGATGGATATGGCGGGGCTTGGCCTTACTGGGCAATTCATCGCCGTGGCGCTTGGCATTACCGCCTATGGGCTCATTTGTGCGCTTGCGGTGCGGCCCGGGGTTTGGCCGGGGCGACTATGACAGGCTCTTCACGCGCGGGGCGCTGCGCGCTACCTCTCCGCCCTTCGAAAACGCGGACCCGGTGGGCGAAACATGACCAGCAGCAATGATATCCGTGCGACCTTCCTGGATTACTTCCGTCGCAATGGCCATGAGGTGGTGGAAAGCAGCCCGCTGGTGCCGCGCAATGATCCGACACTGATGTTCGCCAATTCGGGCATGGTGCAGTTCAAGAATGTCTTCACCGGCCAGGAAAAGCGCCCCTATACCCGCGCCACAACGGCACAGAAATCGGTGCGCGCCGGGGGCAAGCACAATGACCTTGATAATGTCGGCTATACCGCGCGGCATCATACGTTTTTCGAAATGCTCGGCAATTTCTCCTTCGGCGATTACTTCAAGGAACAGGCCATCCCCTATGCCTGGGAATTGCTGACCAAGGATTTCGCCCTGCCGAAGGACCGGCTGCTGGTCACGGTTTATTCCGAGGATGAAGACGCCGCCGATATCTGGAAAAAGGTGGCGGGGCTGACCGATGATCGAATCATCCGCATCCCGACCTCCGATAATTTCTGGCGCATGGGCGATACTGGCCCCTGCGGCCCTTGTTCCGAGATTTTCTTTGACCATGGCGATAAGATTTTCGGCGGCCCGCCCGGCAGTGCGGATCAGGATGGTGATCGCTTTATCGAAATCTGGAACCTGGTGTTCATGCAATTCCTGGAAGAACCCGCCGGCGCGCGTAACCCGCTGCCGCGGCCTTCCATTGATACCGGCATGGGGCTGGAACGCTTCGCCGCCATTCTGCAAGGCAAGCACGATAATTACGACACGGACACTTTGCGCGCGATTATCCTGGCAAGTGCGGAAGCGACCAGCCAGGACCCGGATGGGCCGTTCCGGTCCAGCCACCGCGTGGTGGCGGACCATCTGCGTGCCGGCGCCTTTCTGATTGCCGATGGCGTGCTGCCTTCCAATGAAGGCCGCGGTTATGTGCTCCGCCGCATCCTGCGCCGCGCCATGCGGCACGCGCACATGATGGGATCGCGTGAGCCCTTGATGCATCGCATCCTGCCTTCACTGATACGGCAAATGGGCACTGCCTATCCGGAATTGGCGCGTGCCGAGGGGCTGATTGCTGAGACGCTCAGGCTTGAGGAAACGCGCTTTAGGTCCCTGCTGGAACGTGGCCTTCATCTGCTGGCGGAAGAAACCGGCAAGCTTGGATCGAAGCAAACCCTGCCCGGTGAGATTGCCTTCCGGCTTTACGATACTTTCGGCTTCCCCTTGGACCTGACACAGGATGCGCTGCGCGGTGAAGGCCGCGCGGTGGATGTGGAAGGCTTCAATGCTGCCATGGCCGAACAGAAGCGCCGCGCGCGCGCCGCCTGGGCAGGCAGTGGTGAAGCGGCGACCGAAAGCCTCTGGTTCGATGTGCAGGAAAAGATCGGCGCCAGCGAATTCCTCGGCTATTCCACCGAAGTCGCAGAAGGCGAGATCACCGCGCTGGTGGTGGATGGCAAGGTGGTGGACCATGCCGCAGTAGGGGCGGAAGTGGCCGTGCTGCTGAACCAGACACCATTTTATGCCGAAAGCGGCGGCCAGGTGGGCGATACGGGCGTGATTGTCGCGGGCGATGCCTGCCGCTTCGAAATCCGCGATACGCAAAAGAAGCTCGGCAATCTTTTTGTGCATCTGGGCAGGGTTGTGCATGGTGAAGCCAAGCCCGGCATGGCGGTGAGTGCCACGGTGGATCATGCGCGCCGGTCCAATATCCGCGCGCATCATTCGGCGACGCATTTGCTGCATGAAGCGTTGCGGCGGCGGCTTGGCACGCATGTCGCGCAGAAGGGCAGCTTGAATGCGCCGGATCGGCTGCGTTTTGACGTTTCCCACAATAAGCCCATGGAAGCTGAAGAACTCGCCTGGGTGGAGGCCGAGGTAAATGCCCGCATTCGCGAAAATGCTGAGGTGATCACGCGGCTAATGACACCCGAAGCGGCGGTGGAAGCCGGTGCCATGGCGCTGTTTGGCGAAAAATACGGAGAGGAAGTGCGCGTGGTTGGCATGGGGCATGACCCGGCGGCGACCGACAAGCATGGTGTCTATTCGCTGGAACTTTGCGGCGGCACGCATGTGCGGCGCACCGGCGATATCGGCCTGTTCAAGATTATCGCGGAAGGCGCGGTGAGTGCCGGGGTGCGGCGTGTGGAGGCAGTGACGGGTGATGCCGCACTCGCCTACATCAATGAAATGGAAGAAAGCCTTACGGCGGCAGCGGCGGTGTTGAAGGCGCAGCCGGGCGAATTGGCCGGGCGGATCGCCGCCCTGGTCGAAGAACGGCGCAAGCTGGAACGCGATGTGGCGGAGCTGCGCAAGAAGCTCGCGACCGGTGGCGGCGGGGCGGAGATTGAGGAAGTGGCGGGGCTCAGGCTTTCGCTGCGTGATCTGGGTGAAGTGCCGCCGCGTGATTTGAAGGGCCTGGCTGAGGCCATTCTGAAGGGCGGCAGCGCTGATGTTGTGGCACTGATCAGCACGGCGGAAGGCAAGTCCAGTATTGTGGTTGCGGTGGCGGAAGCCGCCAAGGGCCGCGCCGATGCGGTGGCGCTGGTGCGCGCGGCCTCGGCGGCAGTGGGTGGAAAGGGTGGCGGTGGGCGGCCCGATATGGCGCAGGCTGGCGGGCCTGAGGCCGCGAAGGCTGCGGAAGCGCTGGCGGCGGTGAAAGCGGCTTTGGCGGGCTAGGTGTTGGGGGCGCTGCTTATTGCAGCGCCCTTTGCCTCACATCTCACAAAGTGTGAGCGTGCGGCCTTCGATCAGCGGCGAATAGGCGTCACGTACCTTGGCAAGGCGCGGGTTTTTGGTGTGCACATCCACCGCCGCGCGATCCTGATAGACTTCGCATAGCATGACGCGGCTTTTGTCATGCGCGCCATCCTTGTCGAGCGGTTGCAGCACATCAAAGCGCTCGCAGCCTGGTTCTTCCTGAAGCGTCAGGCGGGCATGTTCGCGGATGATCGCGTCAAAGGCCGCGTGCTGGCCTTCCTTGATCTTGAATTCAACAGCGATGGCGATTTTGGGCATGGGGTTTCCTCCTTGGTGTGAGAATTGATGTTATACGCGCGGATCAGGGCAGCTTCGCTCCGCCACGCGCCTCCAGGCGAGAAAGCAGGTAATCAATTTCGGCGGTGGTTTCAGCGGAAAGCTTGGGGCCGGGCGCGCGCAGCGCTGCGTGCGCGATGATGCCGCGCCGCGCGAGCACGTGCTTACGAATGGCTATGCCAAGGCCGGGCTGCAATTCGCTCCGGATCAAAGGCAGATGAAGATCAAAGGCGTCTTGCGCCGCATCGCGCTTGCCTGCCGCCATCAGCGCAATCACCTCGGCCAGCATTTCCGGGAAGGCATAGCCCGTCATGATGCCATCCGCGCCGCGCGAAAGCTCCTCCGGCAGGAATTGGCCGCCATTACCGCCGAGGATGCTGATGCGCGGCATCTTGCCTTCCGCTTCCATCTTCCGGATGGCGGAAAGCTTATCCAGGCCGGGATAGTCCTCGGCCTTCAGCATCACGAGCCGCGGATCGGCGGCGGCGCGTGCCACCATACCAGCGCTGATATGGATGCCGGTCAGCTGCGGGAAATCCTGCAAGACAAAGGGCGCATCGCCCACGGCATCCATGGCCTGCATGATGTAGGACAGCACCGCATCATCGCCCTTCAAGCCGGGCGCCGGCGCCACCATGATGCCCGCCGCACCCAAATCAAGCGCACCCCGCGCCACCGCGCGCATACTGGCAAAACCAGGCGCCGAGGCACCCACCACCACCGGCACGCGCCCCGCGACGCGATTGATCACGCGCTTCACGAAACTGATCGCTTCTTCCTGATCAAGCTTCTGCGCTTCACCCATCACGCCCAGTAGCGTGAGGCCACTCGCCCCCGCGGCCAGAAAGGCATCGGTCATGCGATCCGCGCTGGCAAGATCAAGCGCGCCATCGGGCAGGAAGGGGGTGGGCGCAATGACGAAAACGCCCTTGGCATTTCTGGTGAGCATGGCAGAGTCCTCAAATGTTGCGCGTAGCATAGAACAAGCACCCAGGCTCGCCCAGGCTTGACGCTTGGCATAAAGCGCCATCCCATGGGCGCTTAAGGCCACGCGGTCAGGAACACGCCATGTCCCAAAATCAGGTGCAGCATTACCTTGCCGTTCGAGAGGATTGGCTCGCCGCGCGGCAGGAAGAAATCCTGGACCCTACGCAGGTGATCATTGATCCGCACCATCATCTCTGGGACCGGCCGGGCTGGCGCTATTTGCACGACGAATTCCTGGCGGATCTGAAAAGCGGCCATAACGTCAAGGCGACAGTTTACGTGCAGGCGCGGTCCATGCACCGCGCCGCGGGGCCCGAGGCCCTCAAGCCGGTGGGTGAGACGGAATTCGTCACCGGCATCGCCGCGATGTTCGAAAGCGGCATCTATGGCGATATCGCTGCCAATGCCGGGATTGTGGGTTATGCCGACCTGACGCTGGGTGAAGCCGTGCAGCCGGTGTTGGAAGCGCATATCGCGGCTGCCGGCGGCAGGTTTCGCGGCATTCGCCATATCGCGACCTGGGACCCTGACCCCGCCATGCTGAACCCGGCCTATACGCCGGCGGAAGATATGATGGACAGCACAGCCTTCCGTGCGGGTTTCGCCGCCCTTGGGCGCAACGGGCTTTCCTTTGATGCCTGGATCTATTTCCACCAGATCCCGCGCCTTGCCTCACTCGCGCGCGCCTTCCCCGAAATCCCAATTGTGCTGGATCATTGCGGTGGGATTCTTGGTATTGGCCCATATGCCGGTAAGCGTGATGAGGTTTTCGCCGCCTGGTCGCGCCATATGGCGGAATTGGCGCAATGCCCGAATGTCATGGTGAAGGTGGGCGGGCTTGGCATGCGCCTGCCGGGCTTTGGACTTGAAGCGGGCGCGATCGCGCCCTCATCGGAAGAATTGGCGCAGCATTGGCGCCCCTGGATGGAACGCTCCATTGAACTGTTTGGCACCAGCCGCTGCATGTTTGAAAGCAATTTCCCGGTGGATAAGGGCGGCTATGGCTATGCGGTTGGCTGGAATGCTTTCAAGCGCATCGCCGCTGGTGCCTCGGCTGAAGAAAAAGCGGACCTGTTCTGGCGGAGTGCCGCGCGGTTTTACCGGCTGACGCAGTTTCTTTGATCACCTCCCCTACTTCGGTAGTGCGGGGAGGAGGTAATCAAGAAACAAATCGGGATTTTCGGCAAAGGGAAAATGCCCGATGCCATCCATGCGTTGGAATCGTGCCCCAGGGATTTTTGCGGCTGTCGCGGCAGAATGTTCGGCCGTGCAGGAATAATCATATTCGCCGGTCAGCAAGGTGAGCGGGCATTTCTGTGTATCAATCCGATGGATGCGATCGCGGGCGTCCCATTCCCCGGAATAGAAAAGAATATCGCCCGGAAAAGTGCCGCAACCACCCTGGCTATAATGCCACCAGACTTCGGCGGCGCATTCAGCGGGCGATTGGGGCGCCATCAAGCCTTCAATCCATTCAGGCGTGAAAATCGCTGCGTTCACGCGCGGATGATCTGCCCACGGGGTGCGACGGCCAGCGATATGTTCAGAAGCCTCACATGCGATGACGGCCGCGAAGCGTTCTGGCGCGCGGAGCGCCATTTCAAGGCAGATTTCGCCCGACATGGAAGCACCGAGCAGGATTGGCTTTTCCTCAAAACCCCAGGAATTGAGGAAGCTCAGGATCAATTCGGCGTAAAGGTCCGTATCCAGCGCCCACGCCCCGGGTTCGGCGGCGAGTGCGGAACGGCCATGCCCTGGCAAATCAAAGACGGTAACGGCATAGCCAGCCTCCGCAAGTCGAGGATTTGTCATGAGGCGATGGAACTGCCGCGAATCTGAACCCGCCGTGTGCAGGCCAAGGATTGGACGCCCCCGTCCCGCGCTTTCGCCATAGACGACAAACTCACGCCCTTTGGCACGCAGTGTGACATAGCGGCCCTGCGCGGCGGGGCATGGGCTAGCACTGCCAAGCCGCGGCCGCAGCGAAGCCGGCGCCGGTTCTGACGTGTCCGTGAGCGACCAACGCGCGAGATCGAAAATGCGCCGTAAGATATGCGCATGCTGCGCCCATGCCAGTTCATCGCCTTCTGCCGAGAAACCTTGAACCCGCATCAGTAGTGCATAAAGGTGATGATGATTCAGTGCAGTGAGCATCTTCAGAAATTCATCCCAAGTAGCGCCTGCTGCGAAGAAGCGTGTTTCGGCTTCCCCATCTAGTGAAAGGTGAACAGCGTCC
>JBPCSO010000013.1:0-5192 GCA_051007055.1 Roseomonas sp. | reverse complement strand
AGCTTCCCCCGCCTGTCGCATCGCTATTACGCCATGAAGGCGAAATGGCTTGGCCTGCCGAAATTGCAGCATTGGGACCGCAATGCGCCGCTGCCCGATCAGGATGACAGCCTGATCTCCTGGCCGAAGGCTGTCTCCCAAGTGCTGGATGCCTATGGCGCCTTCAGCCCGCGCCTAGCCGAGATTGGTCGGCAATTCTTCGATAAGCCCTGGATTGATGCCGCACTCCGCCCCGGTAAGGCATCGGGCGCCTTCGCGCACCCCACCGTGCCTTCGGCGCATCCCTATTTGCTGGTGAATTACCACGGCAAGGCGCGGGATGTGATGACGCTTGCGCATGAACTGGGCCATGGCGTGCATCAGGTGCTGGCAGCTGAGCAGGGCTATCTCATGTCCTCAACCCCGCTGACGCTGGCGGAAACCGCTTCAGTTTTCGGTGAGATGATGACCTTCCGCGCGGTGTTGGATGCGGAAGCCGACCAGCGCAAGCGACGTGGCCTTCTCGCCGCCAAGGTTGAGGATATGCTGAACACGGTGGTGCGCCAGATCGCCTTCTACCGGTTTGAAACCCTGTTGCATGACGCGCGCGCCAAGGGTGAATTATCGTCAGAACAGATCGGTGAGCTTTGGATGCAGGTGCAGATCGAAAGCCTGGGTCCGGCTTTTGATTTCTCGCCCGATTACAACGTGTATTGGTCCTATATCCCGCATTTCATCCACACGCCCTTTTATGTCTATGCCTATGCCTTTGGCGATTGCCTGGTGAATGCGCTCTACGGCGTCTACCGCGATGGCAGGGTGAAGGATTTTGAAGGGAAGTATATCAACATGCTCCGTGCCGGCGGCACCTTGCGCCACAAGGAATTGCTCGCCCCCTTCGGGTTGAATGCCGCCGATCCGGCCTTCTGGACGCGCGGGCTTGATGTGATCGCCGGCTTCATTGATGAGATCGAGCGCGCGGATGGCTGAAGATCGTGAAGCCCATTCGATTTTTGGCGAAGTGCGCCGCATGGTGCGCACTTCCGGTGCCGTCACGGGCATGGCGGCGCGCGTTGCTGGCCACAAGCTATTCGGCCTGAAATCAGACGAAAAACATGCCGAGGATTTGAAGGTGGTGCTGGGTTCCCTCAAGGGGCCCATGATGAAGATCGCGCAATTCCTCTCCACTGTGCCGGATGCGCTGCCGCCCGAAATTGCCAAGGAATTGGCGACGCTTCAGGCCAACGCGCCGCCCATGGGCTGGCCCTTTGTGCGCCGGCGTATGATGAGCGAATTGGGCCCGTCTTGGGAAAGCAAATTCAAATCCTTCGAGCGTGAGGCTGCGGCTGCGGCATCCCTCGGCCAGGTGCATCGCGCCGTGCTGCCCGATGGCCAGCGCGTGGCCTGCAAGCTGCAATACCCGGATATGGCGAGCGTTGTGGAGGCTGATCTCAGGCAACTTAAAATCGCCATGAGCCTTTATCGCCGCATGGATAGCGCGCTTGAAAATGAGGAGGCCTATCTGGAGCTTTCCGAACGCCTGCGCGAAGAACTGGATTACCTGCGCGAGGCATCGCAGCAGCGCCTTTATGGCATCATGCTTCGCGATGTGCCGGGCGTGCGCGTGCCCGTGCCGGTGGAAGCCTATTGCACCAAGCGCTTGCTGACCATGTCATGGCTTGATGGCCGCGCCATTCAGGCACGGATTGACGAAGACCCGCCCGAGGAAGAGCGCGCCGCCTATGCCCGCGCCCTGTTCCGCGCCTGGTATGTGCCCTTCTATCGCTATGGTGTGATCCATGGCGACCCGCATCTTGGCAATTATCAGGTTCGCTCTGACCTGCCGGATAATGATGGCTTTTGCATCAATCTGCTCGATTTCGGGGTGGTGCGGATTTTTGAACCGCGCTTCGTGGGCGGCGTGATCATGCTTTATGAAGCCGTGCGCGATGGGGATTTTGATAAGGCGGCGGAAGCCTATCGCATCTGGGGCTTCAAGGATTTGAAGCGCGAGACCATGGAGGTGCTGAACCTTTGGGCACGCTTCCTCTATGAACCGCTTTTGGATGACCGGATGCGGCCCATTCAGGAAAGTGATGATCCGCAATATGGGCGGCGCATTGCGGAAGAAGTGCATGCCGGGTTGAAGCGAACGGGGGGCGTGCGCATCCCGCGCGAATTCCCGCTGATGGACCGCGCGGCGATTGGGCTTGGTGCGGTGTTCCTGCGGCTGAATGCCAAGCTAAACTGGCACCAGCTATTTCAGGAATTGGTCGCTGATTTTGATGTAGCGAAAATCGCCGAGCGGCAGCAGGCCGCCTTGACCGAAGCGGGCGTGCCGCCCACGGCGCCGGGCTGAAGGAGGTTTGGCGGCGCTTCCAGTAATGGGGCGCCGCCCAAGCCGGGCTTAACTGGGCCGCGTGAAAGCCTGCCGCGCCAGCAGCTTCCAGCCATCGGGCTGCTTCTTCCAGACCTGAAGAATACCGATATTGACCGGGTTCACGCGGCCATTGCTTTCGGATTCGCCACGCAGCACATGGCGCACAATTGCGTCGTCGCCCACCACATCAATCGTCTGATCCGAAATATTCATGGACCGGAAGATAGAGGTCCTATTCGCCAGCGGGTCAATGAATTCCTGGCGGTTTTCGATCCGGCCGGCAGAGTGGCCGTAGCTCAGCCTTTCATGCGTCACGGCCATCAACCCGGCCCGGTCCCCGGCCAGCATGGCCTTGGTCAGCGCCTCCACGGCGGCAGCGACCGCAGCAGCATCGCTGCTCTGGGCCTCAGCGGTTGAGGGGGTGAGATTGGCGAGTGTCAGGGCCGCAGCCCCAGCCAGCGCCAGCTGGCGGCGGTTCATGGACATATGCTTTCCTCCCGCTGCGTTGATCGCAGACAGGGCAAGTCTGAACCTGGGAAATGCCCAAGCGCAAGGCACATCTTGGTCAAAAAGGCCCTCTCCGGGCTTGCAATTTGGCGCTTTGCCCCCTTTTGGAAAGGCCAGCCTGGGTGGACACCCGGGCGCGGCGCCTGTAGTGCGGCGCACAATCTAGTCCTGTGGGGGTATCCCTTATGAAAGTGGCCGTTCTAAAAGAACGCCGGGCCGGCGAGACGCGGGTTGCCGCGACGCCGGAGACCGTGAAGAAGCTGATTGGCATGGGCTGCACCCTGGCTGTTGAAGCCGGTGCGGGCCTGGCCTCTGGCTTTACCGATGCTGCCTTCGCGGAAGCGGGCGCTAGCCTGGCTACCGATGCAGCCGGGGCGCTAGCGGGGGCCAATATCGTGCTGAAGGTGCGCGCCCCTCTCGCCGCGGGCGAAGGTGCTCTGGATGAATTGGCGCTGATCCCGCGCGGAGCGCTGCTGATCGCAACCCTTGCCGCCGATGCGGATGCCGCCGGGCGCTATGCGGCGGCTGGGATTGACGCTTGTGCCATGGAATTGCTGCCGCGCATCACCCGCGCGCAGTCCATGGATGTGCTATCTTCCCAGGCCAATTTGGCCGGTTACCGCGCCGTAGTTGAAGCGTCGACCGCGTATGACAAGGGCTTTCCCATGATGATGACGGCCGCCGGCACCGTGCCCGCGGCCAATGCCTTCATCATGGGTGCCGGCGTTGCAGGCTTGCAGGCGATTGCGACCGCGCGCCGCCTGGGTGGCCGCGTTTCGGCCACCGATGTACGCCCTGCCGCCAAGGAAGAAATCAAATCCCTTGGCGCCAGCTTCGTGGGTTACGAGGATGAGGAAAGCAAGGCCGCCCAGACTGCGGGCGGCTATGCCAAGCAGCTATCGGCGGCCTTCTATGCCAAGCAGGCGGAAGTGGTGGCAGCACATATCGCCAAGCAGGATGTCGTGGTTTGCACCGCGCTCGTGCAGGGGCGCCGCGCGCCCATTCTGGTGACGGCTGAGATGGTGGCTGCCATGAAGCCCGGTTCGGTGATTGTGGATATCGCCTCAGACGCCGGCGGCAATTGCGCTTTGACCAAGCCCGGTGAGCTTTTCGTCACCGAAAATGGCGTGAAGATCCTGGGCTTCACCAATTGGCCTGGGCGTATCCCCGCAGCGGCTTCCGCGCTTTATGCGCGTAATCTGCTGACCTTCCTGACCACCTTCTGGGACAAGGACGCCAAGGCGCCCAAGCTTTCGGAAGAGGATGAGATTGTGAAGGGTGTTGCGCTGACGCGCGGCGGCGCTGTGGTGCACCCGCAAATGAAGCCGGCCCAGGCAGGCTAAGGAGAATTCGGATGAACGCGACCGAACTCGCCAATCAGGCGGCCAGCACGGCGCAGCGCGCCCTTGAATTGGCCGAACAGGCACGCCGAGCAGCGGAAGTGGTGGCCCCGGTGGCCGCGGCGGCTGAGCCTTTCCTGTATCTGCTCACCATTTTCTTGCTGGCCTGCTTTGTGGGCTATCATGTGGTGTGGAACGTAACCCCGGCGCTGCATTCGCCGCTGATGGGTGTGACCAATGCCATTTCATCGGTGATTGTGGTGGGCGCCATTCTGGCCGCCGGCACTGCCGATGGCTGGGTTGCGCGGATTTTCGGCTTCATTGCCGTGACACTTGCTGCCGTGAATATCTTCGGCGGCTTCATGGTGACACGGCGAATGTTGGCCATGTTCAAGAAGAAGGGGAGCTGAGATCATGGCGACCACTCTTCTGACCTTGGCCTATCTGGTTGCGTCAGTGCTGTTCATTCTGGCGCTGCGTGGCCTGAGCCATCCGGAAACCAGCCGCCAGGGCAATATGTTCGGCATGATCGGCATGGCGGTGGCCATTGTGGCCACGCTGCTGAAGCCGGGCATGGATATTGGCGGCATTGCGCTGGTGATTGCTGGACTTGCCCTGGGTGGCACGCTCGGCACCATTGTCGCGCAGCGCATTCAAATGACATCTCTGCCGCAGCTTGTCGCGGCCTTCCATTCGCTGGTGGGTCTGGCGGCGGTATTCGTGGCGGCGGCGGCGTTTTACGCGCCGGAGAGCTTCGGGATTGGCGTGCGCGGCAATATTAAGGGCGCGTCGCTGGTTGAAATGTCGCTTGGTCTTGCGATTGGTGCGATCACCTTCTCGGGCTCTGTGATCGCCTTCGCGAAGCTGGATGGCCGCATGTCCGGCGCGCCGATCATGTTCAAGGGTCAGCATATGCTGTACCTGGGGCTTGGCATTTTGCTGGCGCTACTGGTGGTGCTGTTCGTGATCACGGGCAGTGATGTGCT
>JBPCSO010000012.1:0-152127 GCA_051007055.1 Roseomonas sp. | reverse complement strand
AACAGCAGCCAGGACCCGATGGGCCGATCAAGGCGCATCAGCAGCGCATACGGGCGCCAGCCCTGCGGCAGGCGCGCCACCCAGCCAGTGGTGCGGATATCGGTATGGCCACTCATGTGGCTATAAAGAGGGATGGAACCCCGCCATGTCCACCCCGCGCCTCCATCTTGAAACCCACCTCGCCGCCGGCCTTGAGATAGAGGCCGAGCCCGGCCAGGCGCATCATCTGGGCGCCGTGCTGCGCCGTGGCGTGGGCGATGCTGTGGCAGTCTTCAATGCGCGGGATGGCGAATGGGCGGGGCGGATCACGGCGCTCAGGAAGGATCGTTGCCGCATCCTGCTGGAAGCGCAAAGCCGCGCTCCGGCGCCCGCACCTGATCTGCGCCTGATGGTCGCCGCCCTCAAGCGCGATGCCATGGAATGGCTGGTGGAAAAGGCGACTGAATTGGGCGTTGCCGCCATCCACCCCGTCCTCACGCGCCGCAGCGTGGCGGATCGGGTGAACCAGGCACGGCTTGCCGCCATTGCCCGCGGCGCGGCGGAGCAATGTGAAAGGCTCAGCATGCCCATGATCCACGCGGCCATGCCCCTGCACGCTGCGCTGGCTTCCTGGGATGGCGCGCCGCTATTCGTTGCTGCCGAGCGTACAGGCTCGCCCGCCTTGCCACAGGCGCTATCTGGGCAGCGCCTGCCGCTTGGCCTATTGATCGGCCCGGAAGGTGGCTTTGACCGCGCCGAACTTGACGCCGCCCGAAGCTACCCCTTTGTTAAGACCATCGGCCTTGGCCCCCGCATCCTGCGGGCGGAAACGGCGGCGGTTGCAGGGCTTTCGGTCCTCGCCGCCCTGGCGGGTGACTGGTCCTGATACTGTTTTGCGCCGTCCCGGCGGCGCCCCTGGAAGGTTTTGATGTCCAATCCCGGCGAGTCCGATCCCACGCCCATCACCTCCACCCGCCAAATGGCGGAATGGTTTGCCGCCGGCTGCAAGCCCAAATCCGCCTGGCGCATCGGCACCGAGCATGAAAAATTCGGCTTCCGCCTGACGGATTACGCGCCGCCGCCCTACGAACCCCAGGGTATCCGCGCCATGCTGGAAGGGCTGATGGCGAAGGGGTGGGAGCCGATACTCGATCGCGGCAACCCGATTGGCCTGAAACGCGGCGCTGCTTCCGTCAGCCTGGAACCAGGCGGGCAATTCGAATTATCCGGCGCGCCCTTGGCCAATATGCACGAAGTTGCCGCCGAGCTTTTCGACCATTTGGATGAGGTGCGGGAAGTCGCCGCGCCCTTGGGCCTTGGTTTTGCACCGATTGGCTTTCATCCCTTGGCCAAGCGCGAAGACATGCCCTGGATGCCCAAGGGCCGCTACGCGATCATGCGCCAATACATGCCGCGCGTCGGCGCCATGGGCCTTGATATGATGCTGCGTACCTGCACGGTGCAGGTGAACCTCGATTTCGGCGATGAAGCGGATATGGTGGAAAAGCTCCGCGTCTCCCTCGCGCTGCAACCACTGGCGACCGCGCTGTTTGGCAATTCACCGATTTCTGAGGGCAAGAAGAACGGGTATCGGAGCCTCCGCGCCCGGGTCTGGACAGATACGGACCCGGACCGCACCGGCATCCCTGCCGTGGTGTTTGAAGATGGCTTCGGCTTTGAACGCTTTGCCGAATGGGTGCTGGATGTGCCCATGTATTTCATCATGCGCGATGGCCAATGGCTGGATGCGGCGGGGCAGAGCTTCCGCGCCTTTTTGGAAGGCCGCGCTGAAAAGCTGGCCGGCCAATCCGCCACCATGGGCGATTGGGCCGATCATGTAACCACGGTATTCACCGATGTGCGGTTGAAGCGCTTCCTGGAAATGCGCGGCGCGGATGCGGGCGCGCCTTCCATGCTGAATGCGCTGCCGGCCTTCTGGGTGGGCTTGATCTATG
This sequence comes from Roseomonas sp., assembly GCA_051007055.1. GTDB lineage: Bacteria > Pseudomonadota > Alphaproteobacteria > Acetobacterales > Acetobacteraceae > Neoroseomonas. The sequence goes on along the minus strand of JBPCSO010000012.1, from coordinate 150,193 downwards.
ATGATGCCGCGCAAAAGGCAGCGCGTGCGCTGACGCGGGGGTGGAGCCTCGCGGAAATCCGCGCGCTGCGCGAAGCGGTACCGCAACAGGGCCTGACAGCGACCATTCAGGGGCGCAGCCTACTCGATATAGGGCGCGATGTGCTGGCGATTGCGCGGGATGGGCTGAAGGCGCGCGGGTTGGATGAAGCGCTATTTCTTGACCCACTTGATGCAATTTTAGCCACGGGTGAAACGCAAGCCGATCGCTGGCTTCAACGATTTGATAAGGTTTGGCATGGCGACGCGCGTATGATGCTGCGCGAAGCGGCGATTTAGCTAAATTTTATGCAATCTTGGTGCGCGTCACAAAACTGAAACTTTTCTTTCACCCCCTCCGGCGATGATGCCTCCAGCTTTTGCTGGAGGATTTTCCATGGCTGAAATCGCGCATCGTTTTTCGGGGTTGCGCCCCCGCTTGCTTATGCTGGGTCTTTTGCCCGCTATTTTCGCTGGCTTACTGGCCGCCACCGGTGCCTTCTGGGCGGTCAAGAACGACCATGAAGCCCAGATGCAACAGGCGTTGACCCGCGCGGTTGGGCTGGCAGAACGTGACCTACAGGATGCCGCACAACAAATGAGCGGCTATGCCGCAGGCTTCGCGCAGCGCCCGGATATGATCGCCGCTGTCGCCGCCGGGGATACAACCAAACTGCGGGAGATTCTCGTAACCGGCCTTGCCGCGCTGCGCGCCGTTGACCCGACCGTTTCCGTGCTTGAAGTGACCGACAAATCGGGTCGCGTCATCATGCGCGGCCATGATCCGAACCGAGCGGGCGATGACAAATCCCGCGTGCCTGATGTGGCTTCCGCGCTCCGGGGCACGCCCAAGACAGGCAGTGAAGTTTCGCCCTCCTCCGGTCAATTCGCTACCGGCGCCGCGTTGTCAGTGAAGGATCAGGCCGGCCAGATCATCGGCACGGTGAAGGTTGCCACGCGACTGACGCCGGCCGTGGTTGCCGAACTCGGTAAAGTGGTGGGCGGAGAGGCAGCGCTGTTCGGCGCGGGCCGGCTGGTGACCTCCACGGTTGAAGGGCTCACTATTGAAGCCCTTCCTGGCACAGTGGTGAACGCGCAGCGCGATGGCCTTGCCATCAGCGGCGTGGAGCTTGGCCTGCCCGGACGCGGTGTGCATGTGGTGGCGGTACAGCCGCTGCGTGACCTGGCCGGCAACGCCGCCGGCGCCATGATGATCGCCCTGCCGCGCGCCGCTTTTGACGCGGCAATGGATAAGGTGCTGTCCATCATCGGCTTTGCGGCACTTGCGGTACTTGGCATCACCATCCCGGTTTCGCTGATTGCGGCGCGGCGCATCGCCAATCCGCTGACCGAAATGGCCGGCGCCATGGGCCGTTTGGCCAAGGGCGACACGGCACTGCAAATCCCCGGGCGTGGGCGCCGTGATGAGGTCGGCTCCATGGCTGAAGCCTTGGAGAAATTCCGCCAGCAGGCGGAAGCCAACGCCGCCCTTGAAGCCGCCGCCGCAACGGAACGCGCGGCGCGGGATCGGCGCCAGGCCATCGTTGAAAGTCTGACGCAGGAATTCGGTGGCTCGGTTGCTTCCATCATGGATCGGCTCCGCGAATCCGCCGGCGGCATGCGTGATGCCTCCATCTCTATGGCATCCGCGACCGAACAAACCCGCAATCGCGTTGCCGATACGGCGGATGGTGCGGAACAAAGCTCAAGCAATCTTTCCACTGTTGCCGCGGCGACCGAGGAAATGACATCCTCCGTCACCGAAATCTCACGCCAGGTGGCAGAAGCGGCCCGGGCGGCACAGGATGCGGTGGAACGCGCCAATGCCACAGGTTCCACAGTGCGCGGCCTGGCCGAATCAGCCGATCAGATTGGTGATGTGGTGCGCCTGATCACCGATATCGCCGGGCAGACCAATCTTCTGGCCTTGAACGCCACCATTGAAGCCGCACGCGCCGGTGATGCGGGTAAGGGCTTCGCGGTTGTCGCATCCGAAGTGAAGACACTGGCGGCGCAAACTGCCCGCGCCACAGAACAGATCAGCGCCCAGATCAGTGCCATTCAGGGCGCAACGGGCGATGCGGTGGGCGCGGTGGAAGAAGTGGCCAAGGCCATTCAGCGCGTGAATGGCGTGGCCAGCGCGATTGCCGCGGCGGTTGAAGAACAGGATGCGGTGACGCGCGATATCTCGGCCAGTGTGCAGGCAGTGGCGAAGCAAAATGACGAAGCTGCACGCGCAATGCGTGAGGTTTCCGATGTTGCCGAAGGTGCCCGCACGGCCAGCGGTACGGTGAAGGGTGCGGCTGAAACGGTTGCCGATGTTACCACGCGGCTAGGCGCGCAGGTTGATGGCTTCCTGACCGGCATGCGCACCGATTGGGAAAGGGTGGATGGCGCCGATACCAAGATGCTGATTGCCGCGAAGGGCGGCCATGCTGAGGATGCGACGCTGATCGAAATTGCGCGCGATGGCGCCAGCCTGAAAGCTACTGGCGCGTTCACGCTGGGAATGGTGTTGGAGCTTGCCTTGGCCGGTGCCGGTGCCGGTGCCGCGATACCTGCGCGCGTGGTCTTGATTGAAGGCGGGCGCATTGGCCTGGCCTTTGATCAGCATGCGGAAAACATCGCCGCCGTGGATCGCCTGATCGCGGCGGTACGCGCAGCGACTAAAGCCGCTCGGCGCGAAGCGCAGCTAGCTGCCTGAACCGATCCCGAAAGGGAGTGGCGTGGCCTGTGTTGACAGGTCACGCCACATTCTGTTGATCGCCATTTAGTGCATTTCCTGCAGAGCCGAGTGATTCCAGTTGGCTTGAAATACTTCGATCTTGCGGGCTTACGCCTGCTTGGTGTCTTTTGCTAGGCGCAGCACCACCTCTGCCAGCAGGAAGCGCTCCGGCAAGGCTTCGCGGGCCGCCAGGAAAGCCGGCGCGGCATCGCGGCCCACTTGTCGCAGCGCCACCACCAGATCGGCACGCACGCCAAATACCGCGTCACGATCCAGATAAGGATCATCATCGGGGAAGATTTCCGTCACCAGCGGTCGGTAACCAGGCGCTTCAGCAATGACATGCAGATGCGCGGGCCGCCAGGCGTCACGGCCCAAAAGCCGCAACATCTCACCCGCCGGCCCATCATAAGGCACGGTATAGGGTTTGGGCTTGGTGGTGGTGAAGGCGAAGCAGCCATCATCAGCGCAGCTTAGCAGGGCATGATAATTCTTCTCGGCCTGTGCGGCATCCTGCACCGCGTAAAGCCCGTTATCCGCATTCTGCCAGAGATCAAGCCGCGCACTCGCCACTGCCTCACCGCTTACCCCATCCACTACACGCCCCACCACAACAAGCGGTTCCCCGGCCTGGCCGCGCCATAAATCACCGCCATTGGGCAGCGAGGGTGCGCCGCGTTGATGAAAGGGGCCAAGATTGGAACAGCTTGTGGCCGCTGGCGGCGTATTCACCATGTCCACTAGTGCCGATACACCCAGCAGATCGCTGAACAAAATGAATTCATTGCGCGCTTCGGTGCTGATCTGCCCCGCGCGGGTCAGCGCCATCAGCGCCGCCATCCATTCAGCGTGAGATAGGCGGGTTTCCCGCACGAAGGCATGCAAATGCTTGGCGAGCGCGCACAAAACGTCACGCGCCCGCGCATCCTCCGCATTCTTGGCATAGGCTGCAAAAGCCGTGGTCAGGTTTTCGGGCGTGACATCGCGCATCGGATCAACCTTTATCAATCAGCCGTAGCGCCGGAACTGCGCACCACCTCGGCCCAGATTTGCGCTTCCCGCCGGACGAAATCGGCTGCCGCCGCGCCAGCAAGCCCGGGGTCGGTCAGCGAAAGTGTCGCCAGCCGCGTCTTCAATTCGGGGTCAGCCATGGCGCGCGGGACTTCGGTGGCGAGCCGGACCAAAGACTCATTTGATTGGCGCGCCGGGGCGAAAAGCCCGAACCAGGTAGAAGCGGCAAAGCCGGGAAAGCCCTGTTCGGCGACGGTCGGCACATCGGGCAGGGTTGGGTCACGCTCTGCCCCCGCCACCGCAATGGCGCGCACGCGGCCTTCACGGATCAGCGGCAGGGCGGGCGGCAGGCTGGTGCTGCCGATGGGTGCCTGATTGGCGAGCACGGCGGTCGCCGCCTGGGCGGGGCCGAAGGCGACCGGTGTGGCTTCCACCTTAGCGAGGGTGCGGAAGAGCAATTCCGCGCCCAGATGCGGCGTAGTGCCGGTGCCTGAATGGGCATAAGCCATGCCGGGATTGGCCCGCATATGGGCAAGTAGCTCGGTCAAGTTGCGCGCTGGCACAGAAGGATGGACAAAAAACGCATTCGGCGCAGTCGCCACCACGGCAATGGTCGCGAAATCATCCAAGGCATATCCCGCCGTGCGATAAAGCGATGGGTTCACGCAAAACGCAGTGCTGTGCATCAGCAGCGTATGGCCGTCCGTGGCGCCCTTGACCGCCTGGGTGCCGATATTGCCCCCGGCGCCGCCACGATTTTCAACCGGCACCGACTGACCAAGCAGCGTTTCCAGCTTCGCCGCCAGCGCACGCGCCACCACATCGGTGGAGCTGCCAGGCGGAAAGGCCACGATGATGCGGATGGGTCGTTCCGGCCAGGCGGCGCGGGCCAGGCGCGGCGCTGCCAAAAGCGCCCCGGCGGCGACAAGGGCCGTGCGGCGCCCGAAATTGCTGCTTTTCATCGTTTCCTCCTGTTTCGACCCCAACGCCATATCACACCCGATTGTCAGCCAGGGGCTATGCCGATCTTGCGCGCCACTATAGCCTTGTCCCAATCTAAGTGCCTGAGGAAGAATGGCCCCCTGACCAGGGGTGTCACAGCAAGGCAAGGACGACAGGAACGCTCATGACGGATACTCGATATTTGGCGCCGCAGACGCTTGATGAAGCGGTCAGCGCCTTTGCTGCGGCCCAGGGGGCTGCGCGGATTCTGGCGGGTGGGACGGACCTGCTGGTGCAGATGCGCGCTGGCATCGCCACCCCTGGCTTGATCGTGGATATCAAAAAAATCGGCGAAATGAACCGCATTACGGAAAATGCCGATGGCAGCTTTACCGTGGGTGCGGCGGTCTCCGCAGCCTCACTCGCGGATCATCCGCGCTTTGGCACGGTGTGGCCGGGCGTGCTGGAAGCCGTGAACCTGATTGGATCGAAGCAGGTGCAGGGCCGCGCCTCGCCAGGGGGCAACCTCTGCAATGGCTCCCCCGCTGGTGACAGCGTGCCGGCCATGGTCGCCGCCGGTGCAGTGGTTACGGTGCAGGGCCCGAAAGGCCGCCGGCAGATGCCGGTGGAAGCCTTCCCCGCCGGTCCGGGCAAGACGAACCTCGCACCCGGTGAAATCCTCGTGAGCTTCACCCTGCCCGCGCGCCCCGCTGGTTCGGGTGATGCGTATCTCCGTATGATTCCCCGGACGGAGATGGATATCGCGGTGGTGGGCTGCGGTGTCAGCCTGACCATGAAGGATGGCGTTTGCACCGCCGCCCGTGTTGGGCTTGGTGCTGTGGCGCCGGTTGTCATGCTGGTGGAAGATGCCGCCAAGGCGCTGATCGGCACTAAGCTTGAACCCGCCGCGCTGGCTGCTGCTGCTGCTGCTTGCAGCGCCGCTTGCCGCCCCATCAATGACAAGCGTGGCACCATTGCCTATCGCACCAAGGTTGCCGGCGTGCTGCTGAAGCGCGCCGTCGCCATTGCCGCCGAACGCGCCAGCCGGAGCTGATCTGATGTCCAAAATGCATGTTTCGACCACCATTAACGGGGAACCGATGGAGTTCCTGTGCGACGCGCATGACAGCATGCTGGATGCGCTGCGCGGCCCGCTTGGCCTGACCGGCGCCAAGGAAGGCTGCGGCACGGGCGATTGCGGCGCCTGTTCCATCACGGTTGATGGCCGCTTGGTTTGCGCCTGCCTGATGCTGGCGGTGGAATCCGAAGGCAAGTCACTCGGCACCATTGAAGGCATGTCGCAGGGTGGGGATTTACACCCGCTGCAGCGCAAATTTCTGGAAATGGCCGCGCTGCAATGCGGCATCTGCACGCCGGGCGTGTTGATTGCCGCGAAATCGCTGCTCGAGAAAAACCCGAACCCGACCGAAACCGAAGTGCGTTTCGGTCTGGCCGGCAACCTGTGCCGCTGCACGGGTTACGACAAGATTGTTCGCGCCGTGCTTGAAACCGCCGCTGAAATAAGGGGGGCCGCCTGATGAACGATATGTCCAACAAATGGATCGGCAAAAGCACGATCCGTCCCGATGGTGCGGAAAAGGTCACGGGCCGCGCCGCCTATGCCGCCGATACCAATATGCCCGGGATGATCTGGGGCAAGGTGCTGCGCAGCCCGCACCCGCATGCGCGCATCATTTCCATCAATACCGCGAAGGCGGAAGCGCATCCCGGTGTGAAGGCTGTGGTGACGCATAAGGATGTGGTGGATTTCCCGATTGATAAATCGGTGATGCTAGGCATTCAGGATATGCGCTGGATGTGCCGTAACATCATGGCGCGCGAAAAGGCCCTGTTCCATGGCCACCCGGTTGCCGCCATTGCCGCGATTTCTGAAAAGGTGGCGGCCGAGGCGCTGAAACTGATCGAAGTGGAATATGAGGTTCTGCCCTTCGTGATTGACGCGGAAGACGCGATCAAGCCCGATGCACCAATCCTGCATGATTTCATCAAGTTCGATGGCAAGCCTTCCAATATCGCGGGCAAGCTGGAACATAAGCTTGGCGATGTGGATGCCGGTTTTGCGGAAGCAGATGTAGTGGTGGAACGCAACTTCCGCACCGCGCCTGTGCATCAGGGCTATATTGAAACCCATGCCTGCCTGGTCAGTGTGGCTGACGGCAAGGCCACAGTCTGGAGTTCAAGCCAGGGCCAATTCATGGTCCGCGCGATGTGTTCTTACCTGACTGGTCTGCCGCAAAGCGATATCCGCGCCATTCCGGCCGAAATCGGCGGCGGCTTTGGCGGCAAGACGATTGTCTATCTGGAACCGGTGGCGCTGCTGCTGGCGAAGAAATCCGGCCGTCCGGTGAAGATGGTGATGACGCGCGAAGAAGTGATGCGCGCGACGGGCCCAACCTCCGGTTCCTTCAGCACCGTCAAGATCGGCGCCAAGAAGGATGGCACCATCGTCGCGGCGCAGGGCACTTTCTACCTGCAGGCCGGCGCGTTGCCGGGTTCGCCCATTCGCGGTGCGGCGGGTTGCGCCTTCGCGCCCTACAACATCCCGAATGTGCATTCGCTGGGCTTTGATGTGGTGTCCAACCGCTCAAAAGTTGCGGCCTATCGCGCACCGGGCGCGCCAATTGGCGCTTACGGCGTGGAATGCGTACTGGATGAAGTGGCCGAAAAGCTTGGCATGGACCCGCTGGCGCTGCGCCTGAAAAACGCTGCGCAGGAAGGCACCAAAGCCGCGCATGGCCCGGTCTATCCGCGCATCGGCTTCAAGGAAACCATTGAAGCTGCCATGGCGCATCCGCATTACAGCGCACCGCTTGGCCCCAACCAGGGCCGCGGGGTCGCCAGCGGCTTCTGGTTCAATGCAGGTGGTGAAAGCTCCGCGCAGGTGAACATCACGGAAGATGGCAATGTTGTTGTTACCACGGGGCATCCGGATATCGGTGGTTCCCGCGCGTCCATCGCCAATATCACCGCGGAATTGCTTGGCATTGATTACAAGCGCGTTTCCGTGCTGATCGGCGATACCGCGACCATCGGCTATTCCAACCTGACCGGTGGCAGCCGCGTGCTGTTCGCTTCCGCGATGGTGGTGACCCAATCTTCGGAGAAAGTCATCACGCAGCTCAAGGAACGCGCCGCGAAGATCTGGAAGATCGATCCCGAAGCGGTGATCTGGGACAATGGCGAAGCGCGCCCTGCGGGTGCCAATGCGGGTCAATTCCCGCCGCTGAGCCTGAAGGATATCGCCGCCAAGGCGTCCGAGACGGGCGGGCCGATTGGTGCCGGCGTGCAGTTAAACACAACGGGCGCCGAAGGCGGTTTCGCCACCCATATCTGCGATGTAGAAGTGGACCCGGAACTCGGTACCGTGAAGGTGCTGCGCTATACGTCCTTCCAGGATGTCGGGCGCGCGGTGCATCCGGCCTATGTGGAAGGCCAGATGCAGGGTGGTGCGGCGCAGGGCATCGGCTGGGCGCTGAATGAGGAATACATCTACAACGCCAAGGGCCAGGTGGATAACCCTGCCTTCCTTGATTACCGCATGCCGGTCTGTTCGGACCTGCCGATGCTGGATGCGGTGATGCTGGAAATTCCCAATCCGAAGCATCCGCAAGGCGTGCGCGGCGTTGGTGAAGTGCCGCTGGTGCCGCCGCTGGCTGCGATTTCCAACGCCATGTATCGCGCGACGCATAAGCGCTTCTACGCGCTGCCCATGTCGCCGCCGCGCGTTTTGGAAAAGCTGGAACAGGCGGCCGAATAAGCCGCCTTTCAGCGTGAAGGTTCAGGCCCGGGGGCTTCGGCTTCCGGGCCTTGCTTTTTGCCAGATGATCATCAGGAGAAGACCATGATAGACACAAAACTCGGCACCGGGGCCGAAGCGACGCCCGGGCAGCACATCACGGTACATTACACGGGCTGGCTGTTTGACGAGACCGCGCCGGAAAACAAGGGGCGCAAGTTTGATAGTTCCCGTGATCGCGCCGAACCCTTTTCCTTTATGCTTGGCGCTGGCCATGTGATTGGCGGCTGGGATCAGGGCTTTGCCGGCATGAAGGTGGGCGGCCAGCGCACGCTGATCATCCCGCCGGAACTTGGCTATGGGGCGCGCGGTGCCGGCGGCGTGATCCCGCCGAATGCAACACTGATCTTTGAGGTTGAATTGCTCGGCGTTGAGTAATGGCTGAAAGGCTAACGTGATCCGCAGCGGAGGATCGCGCCCTAACGCTGGAAGGGGTGCGGTTCGGCGGCACTCTTTACTTCGTCACGGCTCTCGAAATCATCTGATACTGCCTCACGCGGCAGGCAGATCAGATTGAAGGAGGCAAGTCCTGGAAAGATATTGTCGCTATTCCCCGCGAAATTTGCTGGGTTATAGAGCCAAGGCACGTGCCACAATATGCGGTAATCAAGATCCAAAAGGGCAGAGATCAATTCGGCGTGCTTGTCTGGCCGATCATTTTCGACATAAAGATAAGGGCGAAAGCGCCTAATTGTCTGGCGCGCGCCATCGAGTACCTGCTTTTCCATACCCTCAACGTCAACCTTTATCACGTGGCAGGCAGGCAACATCAGATCATCTAGGGCAACCATCTCCACCACATCGCCATCATCCTCACCGAGTGAAATGCCGCCAAAATTGCCTTCTTTGCGGTAATCCACCCGCGGTACCGTAACCTCCCCCGGAGCGGCGCCAACGGCCAGACATCTCGCATCTGTATTCTTAACGCCATTCAACGCCAGATTGGCGCAAAGCATGTGGAAAACGATCTGCTGTGGTTCAAAGGCAATAACCTTGCCTTTGGCTCCGACCAGCTTGGCGAGATGAACAGTGTGCGCCCCGATATTGGCACCGACTTCAACCACTACCATATCCGGCCTGACCAAGTTCGAAAAAAATTCGGCTTCAAGCTCCGAAAACTCGCCATAGGTATCAAGCGAGCCGCCGACATATTGATCGTGTTTATTATAAAGCATCACCCCATGACGGCAAAGCTTCATGCGCAAATGCGCGCTTGGAAGCGCAATGCTGGCCAATTTTTCGATCATGAGCCATGCCTTTTATCAGTTCAGCGAGGAATGCTAGCGGATTCTCAACGGTGCTGAAATATCTCACCCTCAGCGTGGAGCATCATCACACTATTCTGCGGCATTGCCCCGCTGCGCAAAAGCGGTTCGGGGCGCAGCGGCCATTTACATCAGGGCCACCGAGGCCGGACGCCCTTGTCCAGCGGACGGATGATATTCCCCAACTATGTTCTCGGTTGGCACCATATTCAAACTAGCAGCGGGTGTGGTTCGAAGGTATTGGTTATCTCAACGCCGCCCGGGATCTCCGCAGGGGCTTGTTCACGCGGTAGGCAAAAAAGATTGAATGCGGGCATCTCAGAGAAAATATTCTCGGTTTCGCCGGCGATGTTGTTCGGATTGAACCAATAGGGCAGGTGCCACCAAATGCGGTATTCAAGATCAAGCAAGGTCGCAATCAGCGCCACATGATTTTCGGTTCTGTTATCCTTGGCGTAAATCGCCGGGCGGAAGCGCTCAATGGTCTGCCGCGCCCCATCGAGAACGTCTCTTTCAATGCCCTCAGCATTGATCTTGATGAGGTGGCAAGCCGGCAGCCCCATATTGTCAAGGGTGACCATATCCACCACATCATCATCGGTATCGTCAGGCTCGGCACTGTCGTCATTACTGCGCGACCGCCTGGCCTGCCCGGCCTCGGCACCGACCGCCAAGCATTGGGCATCCGTGTTTTCAATGCCATTCAGCGCAAGATTGGCGCAGAGCATCTGGAAGGTCACGCGGTCCGGTTCAAAGGCCAGGATACCGCCCCTTTCCCCGACAAGCTTGGCAAGATGCAATGTCTGGGCGCCGATATTGGCACCCACCTCAACAATCAGCATCCCAGGCTTGATCACGTCATTGAATAGCTGCGCCTCAAGCTCAGCAAACTCACCATAGCGATCAAGTGATTGGCCAACATTTTCATCGTTGATGTTATAAAGCATTACCCCATGACGGCAGTGCTTCAGGCGCAAATGCGGGGAAGGCAGCGCGACACTTGCTAGTTTTTCAATCATGATGGCTCGCTTTCTCAAATCGATTCTGACAGAATCTATCAGCCATTTTTGCCGCGCGCCAACCCTTTCGCCCGGATAGCCCTTCAGGACCGCCCCCGTATGACCCGCCCCCCTAAGCAGCGCGCTGATCTTTTGCTGGTGGCTCTGGGCTTGGCGGACAGCCGCGCCAAGGCCCAAGCCCTGATCTTGGCTGGCAAGGTCTTCATCAATGGCACACGGGTCGCGAAGGCCGGGGATCTTTTGCCTGAGGGCCTGCCCCTCGAAGTGCGCGGCCAGGACCATCCCTGGGTCTCGCGCGGGGGCATCAAGCTGGACCATGCGCTGGCGCATTTCGCGCTAAAGCCCGAAGGCCGCATCTGCCTGGATTTGGGTGCCTCCACCGGGGGATTTACCGATGTGCTGCTCCAGCACGGCGCGGCACGGGTCTATGCGGTGGATGTTGGCCATGGCCAATTGGCCTGGAAGCTACGGCAGGACCCGCGCGTGGTGGTGCTGGAAAAGACCAATGCCCGCTACCTGGATGCTCACGCCATCCCGGAACCCATTGCGGCACTGGTTTGCGATGCCGCCTTCATCGGGTTGCGCACCATTCTGCCTGCGCCGCTCGGGCTATGTGCGCCGGGTGCCTTTGCGATTGCGCTGATCAAGCCGCAGTTTGAGGCCGGGCCAGGCCAGGTGGGCAAGGGCGGTGTGGTGCGCGACCCCGCACTGCACCGTGCCATTTGCAGCGAAATCGCGGCCTGGTGGGCGGGGTTGCCCGGCTGGCAGGTGCTCGGCATCACTGAAAGCCCCATCACCGGGCCGGAAGGCAATAAGGAATTCCTCATCGCCGCGCGCCGGCCATGAGCCACCAACCCTAGAACAGATCGCGTTCAGATGGAAACAACTGAACGCATGAAGATGCTCGGAAAACAAACAGATAGAGTGGGTTGCGTGAACCCATGTGAACGCAACACGCTCTAGGGCTTGCGTAAGCCGCCCATCCCGCCTATCCGCCCCCATCCTTTTCAAGACATTCAGGGGTTAGTCACCATGGCGATTGAACGCACCTTCAGCATCATCAAGCCGGACGCTACGCGCCGGAATTTGACCGGCAAAATCAATGCCGTGTTTGAAGACGCAGGGCTGCGTGTTGTGGCGCAAAAGCGCATTCACATGACACAGACTCAGGCCGAAAGCTTCTATGGCGTGCATCGTGAACGCCCCTTCTTCAAGGATCTGGTATCCTTCATGATCTCCGGCCCCGTGGTGGTGCAGGTGCTGGAAGGTGACAACGCAGTCGCCCGGAATCGCGAATTGATGGGTGCGACCAACCCGGCCAATGCCGCGCCTGGCACGATCCGCAAGCTTTTCGCCGAAAGCATTGAAGCGAATTCCGTGCATGGGTCGGACAGCGCCGAGAACGCGGCCATGGAAATCGCCTATTTCTTCGCCGGTAGCGAAATCGTCGGCTGAATATGCCTCACCGCCGCGGTGTTCAACCGCGGCGGTAACCAGCCCGTAATCAGTTAGAGTGTTTAATGCGGTCTCAGGTGATTGAGGGCGCGGGCATGAACGATAGGGCTGGCAGTCAATGGGACCGGGCGGCGGCGGGGCTTGAGCTTGCCCATTCGCCTGCGGAACTCCGCCAAGGGATTTCCGAAGCACTCGTCAATAATGGCGCCGGGCTTAGGCTTGATTTGCAGCCTGTTTGCAGCGCGAATGGCCTGGAAACAGTGGGCTATGAGGCGCTGCTGCGTTGGGTGCACCCTGATCTCGGCCCCATCCTGGCCATGGAAGCGGTGAATGCCGCAACCCAGGCAGGGCTCGCTGAGGCCTTGGACAGGTGGGTATTCGCCGAAGCTTGCCGAATCAGGGCGCGCTGGCCGCGTTCGGCCCCCTATATCTCGGTCAATATCACCGCCGAAGCCTTTCTGCGTGGCGATGGCACGACACTGATGCGCAACGCCCTTTATGACGCGAATACAGACCCGCGCGGGATGATCGTGGAAATGCCGGCCAATGCGGTTTCGCTCTGGCATGATGCGGCGGCCAATCTGGCCGCAGGGCTGCGCGGCCTTGGCGTGGTCGCGGCCCTGGATGATTTTGGCGTGGCACGCGGCACCATTCTGGCACTAAGGGCAATTCCTTTCCCCATGGTGAAGCTGCATCCCAGCCTTTGCGCTGGGCTTGATGGCGAAACGGCCTTGGCGCGGCGCGCCTTGGCCCTGACCACGGGCCAGGTTGAAGCTGCCCATACGCTGGGAACCGTCGTGGTCGCGAAAAGCGTGGAGACGCTGGCGCAGCTTCGCGCCCTGGAAAAGGCGGGCTGCGATGCCATGCAGGGCTGGCTGCTGGGTCGGCCGGGTAAAGTGCCTAATCTGACTGAATAAAGGGCGCGGCTTTCGTCGGCCACGCCGAACATGAAAAAGGGCGGCCCATGCCGCCCCTACATCATCGCTTTCTGATAAGCGCTTCAGACCAAAAACACGGCCATAAGGACAAGCACCACCACCACAGCTCCGGTGGACCAGGTGACAAAGCGTGTGAAGCCTTCCCAGCTATTGCTGCGCTCGGCCAGAATATCGCCGGATTTCACTTCAACAAAATCAAAATGCTCTGAAGCGGCCATGACTTTCCTCTGCGCTTTACCGAATACCCTGTTGTGTAGAAAGCAAAGCGGCGCGCGGCAAGGGGTTCAGTAGCGAATCAGGCGCATATTCCGCAGCAATGATCACTGCGCGCCCCGCTTCCACCCTAACGCGCCCTGCAGCCAACCATGAAAGCGCTGCAGGGTAGATCTGGTGTTCGGCGGCAAGCACCCGCGCGGCCAAGCTGGCTTCCGTATCGCCAGGCAGAACCGGCACTGCAGCCTGGGCGAGGATTGGCCCCTCATCCACCCCGGCGGTCACCATATGCACGGTGCAGCCATGCAGCCGAACCCCCGCGGCCAAGGCGCGCGCATGGGTATCCAGTCCCGGAAAGGCCGGCAGCAGGGATGGGTGGATATTGATCAACCGCCCTTCCCAGCGGCGCACGAAATCCGCCGTCAGCACGCGCATGAAGCCAGCAAGCGCAATGATTTCAACGCCGTGCTTGGCCAATTCCGCTTCCATAGCGACCTCAAAACCTGCCCGGTCGCCCTTGAAGGCGCGGCTTTCCACCACGGCGGTGGGCACCCCCTTCGCTGCGGCAAAGGCAAGCCCCGCCGCATCGGCGCGGTTGGAAAGGACAAGGACCGGGTCGGCGGGGTAATCCGGCCCGGCCGCTTCCAGAATGGCCGCCATATTGGACCCGCGCCCTGAAATCAGCAGGGCGAGCCGCGCCCGCGTCATGCGCGCGGCCAAGCGTGGGGTAGATTCTGGATGCGGATGCCTGCCGGACCAGCTGAGGCTTCCAAATGGCCGATGCAGAAGGGCGTTTCGCCTGCGTCGGTCAGGGACTGCATCGCGGCTTCCGCGCTGGTTTCAGGGACCGCCAGCACCATGCCAAGCCCGCAATTGAAGACGCGCAGCATTTCATCCGCGCTGACATTGCCGGCTTCGGCAAGAAAGGCGAAAACCGGCGGCACTGGCCAGCTTCCGGCTTCAAGCACCGCCGTCACGCCCGCCGGCAGCACGCGTGGCAGATTACCCGGCAGGCCGCCGCCGGTGATATGCGCCACCGCATGCAGCAAGCCCGCGCGATGCAAGGCGAGCAGCGGCTTCACATAAATGCGGGTTGGCGCCAGCAGGGCCTCGCCTAGCTTTTTCCCAGGCGCGAAGGGTGCGGCATCGGTCAGGGTCAGGTCGCGCGCGGCCAGGATACGCCGCACCAGGGAAAACCCGTTGGAGTGCACCCCGGAAGACCCAAGCCCGATCAATATATCCCTAGGCGCGACACCGGCGGGCAATAGCCGCCCTCGTTCCGCGGCGCCGACCGAAAACCCGGCCAGATCATAATCCTCGGCGGCATACATGCCGGGCATTTCAGCAGTTTCGCCACCCACCAGCGCGCAGCCCGCCTGGCGGCAGCCTTCCGCAATCCCGCTGATCACGGCACTGGCCTGTTTCACGTGCAACTTGCCAGTGGCGAAATAATCCAGGAAAAACAGAGGCTCAGCACCCTGCACAACCAGATCATTCACGCACATGGCCACCAGATCTATGCCGACGGTGTCGTGAATCCCCGCTTCGATCGCTACGCGGAGCTTGGTGCCCACGCCATCGGTGGAGGAAACCAGCACCGGGTCCGTAAAGCCGGCGGCCTTTGGGTCAAACAGGGCGCCAAAACCGCCCAAGCCACCCATGACGCCAGACCGATTGGTCGCACGCGCCAGCGGCTTGATGGCCTCCACCAGGGCGTCGCCAGCCTCAATATCCACGCCCGCTTCGCGGTAGGTGAGGCTTTGGGTGTTGGAACTGGTCAGGGCGGCCTCCCATTTGATACAATGACGAGTTGCTATAGCGCCTGATCCGCGTAGGTGGAATCACCGAAGCGGTGAATCAGTCGCTCAAGCTAAAGTCAGCGCCTGATCCGCGTAGGTGGAATCACCGGAGCGGTGAATCAGTCGCTCAAATTAAAGTCTTAGCGTGAGCCGCCAGAGCGATTCACGCTATAACGCGGTAAAGCGCGAAGGGAAGGCTTGGATGTTGAATCGCCACTCCTGGTGGATGGCCGGAAGGAACCATGTAGCGGTGGCTTTCGCAGGCTTCTGGCTGAGCGTGGCCGCCCCGCCTGCCCGGGCGCAAATCGCTGATATGGGTGCGCTGACACAGCGTGGCGTGCCAGCTGAGGCGACAGCGGAAAATGGCGTGGTGGCGCAAGAACGCGCCTTCACTGCGGGGCGTCGCGCAGCTTGGGATCGCATTCAGGGCATGTTCAATTCACCGCGCCGGCCCACCGATGCCGAACTTGATAGCATGGTGCGGTCCATTGTGATTGAACAGGAAATCACTGGCCCGCAGCGTTATAGTGGGCGGCTTACAATTCAATTTGATGCAGAATCGGTCAGGAGCTTCGCCGAAGGCGGTGAAGTGCGTGCTGCCACGCTGCCTTCTGGCACGGCGCCGGAAGCACCAGTGCAGGTGACGCCCCCCACCCCTGTATTGGCGACGCTGGAAGCGGTGGCACGTTATGCTTCGCTGAATGATTGGCTGGAAATTCGTCGCCGCGCGACAGCGGCTGGCGTGAAGCTGGATGTGGTTGGCATTAGTGCGGATCGCGCAAGGCTGAAGTTGGGGCTTCGTGTGCCGGTGGGCTTGGCGGCGGAAGCGCTTGGCCAGCATGGGCTGCGCTTGGCCCAGGGCACTGGTGCGGCAAATGATCAATGGCGGCTTGGTCTTGCCGGACGGTCCTGACCTTCGCCGCCTTCCTAAAGCTCGGCCGCGCCTGGCGGGGGCGGGGCTTTTCACCCTGCCCAATCTGATAACGCTGGCGCGGCTTTGCGCGGTGCCGGCGGCGGTGTGGCTGATGTTGCAGCACAGGCTTGATCTTGCCTTTGTGGTGTTTATCGGCGCCGGCATCTCAGATGCTTTGGATGGCTGGATTGCGCGTGCTTGGAACGCGCGATCCCAGCTTGGGGCGGTGCTTGACCCCATCGCTGATAAGGCATTGCTGGTTTCGGTTTATGTCACGTTGGCCGCGATTGGTGTACTGCCAGATTGGCTCGCGATTCTCGTGGTGTTTCGGGATTTGCTGATTGTGGGCGGTGTGCTTGTGCTTTGGGCGGTAGGGCTGCCGCCGCGCATCAAACCAATCTTCATTTCCAAGGCGAATACGGCGGCGCAAATTCTGCTGGCGGCGTTGGCGCTTCTGCTGGCGGGGTTTGGTTTCACCTCTCCCTTGCTGCTGGAGGTGATGATCTGGTCAGTGGCGGCGACAACTTTTGCTTCGGGTGCTGCCTATGTGGTGCAAGCGGCGCGCCGTACGGCTGGTTGGACGCAATGACAGAACAGCGCGTTGCATCAAGGCCGGTGATCCCGCCACCATCAGTGCCACGCACCGCAACGCGCGGGCAGCGGTGGGCATTGTTGCTTGGCTTTGGTATCGCCTTGCTGTTCTGTCTTTGGCTGTTTCAGGGCATTCTCACGCCCTTCGTATTGGCCGCGACCATTGCCTATTTTCTTGATCCTTTCGCCACGCGCTTGGCGCGACTTGGCATTCCGCGCGCTATTGGCGCCTTTCTGCTGGTGACGCTACTTGGCGGCGTTGCCCTGATTGCATTGCTGCTCCTCTATCCCTTGATCCTTGCGCAGCTTGGTGTGTTGGTGCAGCGCTTGCCGGTCTATATCGCCGGCATTGGTCAAGCCTTGCGTGAGTTGCTGGCCAAGCTTGAAGAAGCGCTGGGGCCAGAAATGCTGGACCAGCGCCTGCGCGAATTGGCGATCAGCCAGGCGGGCTCCATGTTGTCCTGGCTTGGCACGGCGGCGACGCGCCTGATTGGCGGTGGCTTCGCGCTGTTCAGCGTATTCACCTTTGTGGTGGTCACACCGGTGGTTGCCTTCTACCTGCTGCGGGATTGGCCGGCCATGCTGACACGCATTGAAAGCTGGCTGCCACGGCGTAGCGCCAGCGTGATAAGGCAAATCGCGCGTGATACGGACCGGGTTTTGTCCGCCTGGCTGCGCGGGCAATTGCTCTGCTGCTTAGGGCTTGGCGTTTTCTACGCCGTCGCGCTGCATTTCGCAGGGCTGGAGCTTGGCATTACCATCGGCATCATGTCGGGTTTTCTGACCTTCATTCCCTATGTCGGATCATTGACTGGTTTCGCCACCGCTGTGCTTCTGGCCATCGGGCAATTCGGTTCCTGGCAGGAAGTATTGGTGATTGTAGCGATTTTCGTGATCGGTCAGGGTATCGAAGGCTATGTGATCTACCCCTATCTTTTGGGCAATCGCGTGGAATTGCACGCGGTATGGGTGATCTTCGCGCTCTTCGCCGGGGGCGTGGCGTTTGGTTTTCTGGGCGTGCTGCTGGCGGTGCCCATGGCGGCAGCGATTGGGGTGATCACGCGCTATTGGCTGCGTCGCTATCTGGAAAGCCCGCTTTATCTTGACGCACCACGGACCGGGCAATGATGCGCCAATTGGCCCTGCCGCTGCCCGTCGCTGCTTCCTTCGATGCGCGCGATGTGATTGCCGATGAAAGCAATGCAGCCGCGCGAAGCTGGCTTGCCAAGCCAGAAGCCTGGCCGCTTGGGCGGCTCGCGCTATTTGGCGAAGCAGGGCTTGGCAAGACGCATCTGGCACGCGCTGCGGCGGCCCGCTTTGGTTGGCGCTGGCTGGATGGCATGGGTTTGCGCGGCCTGCCGCCACCTGCGCCCCAGGGAAGTGTGGTGGATGATGCGGATTGCGTAGCGGATGAGGCTGCGCTGCTGCATCTGATCAATCTTTGCGCCGAGCGGGGCGAAACCTTACTGCTGATTGGGCGCGGGCCCCCGGCACGCTGGCCGGTGTGCCTACCTGATCTGGCCAGCCGCTTGCGCGCCACCCAGGCGGTTGGACTTGGCCCTGCATCCGACGCGCTGCTGCGCGGCTTGCTCGCCAAATTCTTCGCTGATCGGCAGTTGCGCGTGGAGCCAGAGGTGCAGTCCTGGCTGCTCACGCGCCTACCTCGCGATGCGGCAAGCCTTGTTGAAGCGGTGGCGCGGCTGGATCATGCAGCGCTTGGCGTGGGGGGCCGTATCACGCGCCCCCTCGCACGGTTTGCTCTGACCGAATGGCTTTCAGATCAGGCATTTTGTGAAGATTCTGAGACTGAACAGCGCATCCCCTCGCCTTCCACCGTGCCTCTGCTATAGCCTTGGCGCATGAGTGACATCATGCCAGACATCGAAGCCTTCCCGCTGGCGGAAAGCCCGGCGCGCTTCAGCAATAGGGAGCTTTCCTGGCTGGCATTCAATCAGCGTGTGCTGGAAGAGGCGGGCAATGCGCGCCACCCCTTGCTGGAACGGCTGCGCTTTGTGGCGATTTCAGCGAATAACCTGGATGAGTTTTATTCTGTCCGCGTCGCGGGGCTTGTGGGGCAGGATCGTGCAGGTATCGGCACGCCATCGCCTGACGGGCTGACGCCGGCACAACAGCTTGCGGCCATTCATGAACGTGCGCGTGCGCTGATTGATGGCCAGCAGAATTCATGGCGGGCCTTGCGCGCAATGCTGCGCGAAGCGCATCTGATGGTGGTGGACCGGCCAGACCTGAGCGATACGGATAAGGAATGGCTGGAAGAATGGTTCATGGACCGTGTCTTCCCTGTGCTGACGCCGCTTGCCGTAGACCCGGCGCATCCCTTTCCCTTCATTGCCAATCTTGCGCTTTGCCTTGTGTTCAAACTGGTACGCGAAGAAGATGGCGGGACCATGCGCGCGTTGTTGCCGCTGCCGCCGCAAGTGGAACGCTTCATCCGCCTGCCATCGCGCCGCGGCTCTGGGGCGATGCGCTTCGCATTGTTGGAAGATGTGATCCTGCTGTTTCTGGATCGGCTATTCCCCGGCTTTATCATGGCGGAAAGCGGCTTGTTCCGCCTGATCCGCGACACGGATGTGGAATTCGAAGAAGAAGCGGAAGACCTTGTCCGTTCCTATGAAAGCGCCTTGAAGCGCCGCCGACGCGGGCGCGCCATCCGGCTTTCCGTCACTGCCAATACACCTTCCGATATTCTCGATTTTGTCGCCGAGGAATTGGATGCGCCACGGTCAGAAGTTTTTGTCGTTGACGGCCTTCTGGCGCTTTCCGATCTGACGCAATTGATCGTGGATGACCGGCCCGATCTGTTGTTCACGCCCTATACGCCGCGCTTTCCCGAACGCATCCTGGATTTCGGCGGTGATTGTTTTGCCGCCATCCGCGCCAAGGATATTGTGGTGCATCACCCTTATGAAAGCTTCGATGTGGTGGTGCAATTCCTCAGGCAGGCAGCGCGTGATCCGAATGTGATCGCGATCAAGCAGACGTTGTATCGCACCACGCGCGACAGCCCTATTGCCAAGGCGCTGATTGAAGCGGCCGAGGCTGGCAAAAGCGTCACCGGCATTATCGAATTGAAGGCGCGCTTTGATGAGGAACGCAACATTGCGCTGGCGCGCGAATTGGAAGCGGCTGGCGTGCAGACGGTATTCGGCTTTGTCGAGCTGAAAACCCACGCCAAGGTGAGTCTTGTGGTGCGCCGCGAAGGGTCGCATTTGCGATCCTATGCGCATTTCGGCACGGGCAATTATCACCCCGTCACAGCGCGTATCTATACCGATCTTTCCTATTTCACCGCCGATCCGGCACTGACGCGCGATGCCGCCAAGCTGTTCAATTACATGACCGGCTATGCGCGGCCCGAGACGATGGAAAAGCTTGCTTTCTCACCGCTCACGACGCGCCCCACCTTGCTTGCGCTGATCCGTCAGGAAATCGCCTTCGCCAAGGAAGGCAAGCCGGCAGCGATCTGGATCAAGATGAATTCGCTGGTGGATGAAACGCTGATTGATGCGCTTTATGAGGCTTCGAAGGCCGGCGTGAAGGTGGATGCCATTGTGCGCGGCATTTGCTGCCTGCGCCCGGGCGTACCGGGGCTTTCCGACAATATCCGCGTGAAATCCATTGTCGGGCGCTTTTTGGAACATTCGCGCATCTATGTCTTTGGCAATGGCCATCGGCTACCATCGCGCCGCGCCAAGGTTTATATCTCCTCAGCCGATTGGATGGCACGCAATATGGATTGGCGGGTGGAAACCATGGTGCCGGTGGAAAACGCAACCGTGCATGCACAGGTGCTGGATCAGATCATGGTGATCAATCTGAAGGATACGCTGCAAAGCTGGCAGTTGGGTCCGGACGGGCATTGGGCGCGTATCGAGGCGCCCGAAAATGGCGTCTCCGCGCATGAGTACTTTATGACCAACCCGTCGCTTTCCGGGCGCGGTAGCGCTTTGGCCCGGGCGCCCCGACGCCAGCGGCAAGATCGTATAAAGCAGGATTGATGGACGGCGCTGCTCTCAATGCCGAAATGAATGCGATGAAATCCGCCATGCGCTGCGGCGTGGTGGATTTGGGTTCCAATTCCGTCCGCTTGGTTGTCTTTGAAGGGCGCGGTCGCAATCCGGTTGCCATCTTCAATGAAAAGGCCGTGCTCGGGCTTGGCCGTGGGCTGCATGATACGGGCCAGCTTAATCCCGATGCGGTGGGCCAGGCGCTGACGATCATGCAGCGCTACCACGCGGTAGCGCGCGCCATGGGCGCCGACCCGATTGAGGTTCTGGCCACCGCTGCCGTGCGTGATGCGTCCAATGGCGCAGCCTTTGTTGCGGCATTGGGCGAGAGATTGCCCGGCGTCCCCATCCATATCCTCACGGGTGATGAAGAAGCACGGCTTTCCGCCGATGGTGTGCTGCTGGGCTTCCCTGGCGCTGATGGTATTCTTGGCGATATTGGCGGTGGTTCGCTCGAATTAGTGGAACTCAGCCGGGGGGTGCAGGGCAAAACTGGCAGCATGCCGATTGGCACCATCCGCCTTGCCGATCGTGCGAAGCAGGATATCGGCAAGGCGCGCGCCATTGTCAGTGCGGAATTGGCGCGGCTGCCCTGGATCAGTGGCGCGTCCGGGCGCGATTTGTATCTTGTGGGTGGCGCCTGGCGCGCCTTGGCGCGGATGCATATGGCGCAAACCGGCTACCCGCTTTCCATCGTGCATCATTACGCCTTGGCACGCGAAGAAGCGCGCGATTTGTCAGGTGTATTGATGGCGGCCACGCGACGCACGCTGGAACGCATGGCCGGCGCGCCAAGCAAGCGCCTGGCTGATCTGCCCTTTGCCGCGCTGGTGCTGCGCCGGCTGTTACGCGCCAGCGGTGCGCGCCGCGTCATCTTCAGCGCCAATGGGTTGCGCGAAGGTTGGTATGCGCGCTTGCTTGATACCGCTGAGCGTATGCGGGACCCTTTGCTGGCCGCGGCATGCGATATGTCGCAGCGCTTCGGGCGCGATCTCACCATGCCACCCGCGCTTTTCGCTTGGACAGCGCCGCTCTTTGAGGATGAAACACCGCTTGCGGTTGGGCTGCGCGAAGCCGCCTGTTGGGTGAGCGATATCGGCAGCCATGATCATCCGGATTATCGCGCCGAGCACGCTTTCTACCGGGTGTTACGCCAGCCAGGTGTTGGCATTGATCATCACGGGCGCGCTTTCCTCGCCCTTGCCGCTGCCTTGCGTTATGAGGCTGAGGCAGAAGCACCTTTCCTGCCCTCTGCCCGATTATTGATTGATGTCGGTACGCTCCGGCGGGCGGAGATTTTGGGCGCGGCCTTCAGGCTTGCCTATACGCTTTCAGGCGGCACGCCCGTTCTTCTGGCAGGCACATCCTTGGAACGCCGGGGCGGGCGGTTGGTGCTGAGGCTGGTTGAAGGCAGCGGTGTTTTTGCGGGCGAAAGTGTATTGCGACGGCTTGAAGCCTTGGCTGCCGTGCTTGGCCTGGAATCAACCGTGCAGGTAACGCGCGCCGGGTGATATGCGGCCCTGAAAGATAATCGACTGGGCTTTACAGCCCAGTCGATAAAATCCATCCAAAGCCTTAGTGCAGTTCCCACTCACCTTTGTTCACGGGAAGTGCACTAAGATTTTTGTCTGATCGCATTTTCCGAGCCGCCAAGTGATTTCACTTGGCTTGAAAATGCTCAGATCGTGGTCGCATTTTCCGAGCCGCCAAGTGATTTCACTTGGCTTGAAAATGCTCACGGCATCGCGACATCAATGCCCTGATATAAGTAGTTCTGCGCACGGATTTCATCATCCGTGAGCCGCCGGCCCGCAGGGATCACTACTGTGCCATCCTGGCGTGTGATTGGGCCTTCAAACGGGTGCAGCGTGCCGGCAGCGATAGCGTCGCGGATGCGCGTTGCCTCACTCACTTCCTCGGGCGTCATATTGGTGAAGGGGGCAAGGCGGAACATGCCGCTGCCAAGCCCGCCCCAGGTATCCGTCGGGCGCCAGGTGCCATCCAGCACTGCCTTCGCACGCTCTGCGTAATAGTCGCCCCAGTTATTCACGCTGCTGGTCAGGTGGGCGCGCGGTGCGAAGCGCGTCATGTCGGATGCCTGGCCGAAGCCGAAGATGCCGCGCTGTTCGGCAAGCTGCAGCGGCGCCGGGCCATCTGTATGGCTGCACAGCACGTCGCAGCCCTGGTCAATCAGGGCGCGGGCCGCATCAGCCTCACGCGCTGGGTTCGACCAAGCATTCACCCACACCACGCGCACCTTCATGGAAGGGTCCACAGACCAGGCGCCGCGCATCACGGTGTTGATGGCGCTGATCACCTCCGGCACCGGGAAGGTAGCAACATAGCCGATAGTCTTGGAACGCGACTTGCGCGCCGCGATTACGCCCTGGACATAGCGGCCTTCGTAGAAGCGGGCATTGTAGATTGCCATATTCGGCAGCGTCGTCGGGCCGGTTGCGTTTTCGAAAAATACGCCGGGGTGCTGCGGCGCCAGGCGCTGTGTGGGGGCGAAATAGGAAAAGCTGGTGGTGAAGATCAGCCGATGGCCGGTGCGGACCAGCTGCGTCACAACGCGGTCGAAGTCGGGCGGCGCCACCGATTCGACGGTGGTGGCAGTGATGCGGTCGCCCAGTACCTCGGCCATGCGGCGGCGGCCCTGGTCATGCATATGCGACCAGCCGAAATCGCCGACTGGGCCGATCAGGACGACGCCCACACTGAGCCGCGACTGCGCTTCGGCCTGCTGGCCGGCCAGCGTTGCGCCGGCAAGACCGGCGGAGCCAGCCATAAGATGACGACGGGTGATGTTCATGAAGCTCTCCCAGAAAATCGGTTCGGATTAAGCAAATTTAATACCAATACGGAAGGCCCTATCTGTCGGGCACAAAGGGCACACCGAGGGAGGCCGGCCCCGCCGCCCCGCCCCGCCTTGCCCGCATAATGAGCACAAGGACCAGAATCGTGATCAGATAGGGCAAGGCCGCCAGAAACTGGGATGGCAGGGGCACGCCGGCCGATTGCGCATGCAGTTGCAGGATCGTGAGCGCACCGAACAGATAGGCGCCGACCATGGTCCTCCAGGGCAACCAGGAGGCAAAGACCACGATGGCGAGTGCGATCCAGCCCCGCCCGCCGGTCATGCCGCTGGTCCAGAAGGGGGTATAGACGAGCGACATATAGGCCCCCGCCAAGCCTGCGCAGCCGCCACCGAACAGGATAGCGAGAAGCCTGATTCGCCGTACCGGATAGCCAAGCGCATGCGCCGCCGCGTGGTTTTCGCCGACCGCGCGCAAGACAAGGCCCGCCCGGCTTTTGGTGAGGAACCACCAGACGGCAACGACCAAGACGATGGAGGCATAAACAAAGGGGTCCTGATGGAACAGCACCGGGCCGATGAACGGGATATCGGACAGCAGCGGGATTTCGATTTTGCCGATGCCCGCGCGTTGCACGCCCACAAAGGGCGCACCGATCACGCCCGAAAGTCCAAGCCCAAGGATGGCGAGTGCCAGCCCCGCCGCGACCTGATTGGCCGCAAGCCCCAGCACAAGTGCGGCGAAAACCAGGGACAGCGCCATGCCCGCCAGCACAGCGACCAGCACGCCAAGCGTTGAAGACCCGGTCGAGATAGCTGCCGCAATGCCAGCAGCAGCGCCGATAATCATCATGCCCTCAACGCCCAGGTTCAAAACGCCCGCGCGTTCCACCACCAATTCGCCAATTGCTGCAATCAGCAGCGGCGTTGAAGCGGTGATGATGGTCAGGATGATGGCTTCAAACAACGTCATGCGGCGGCACCCCGCAACAGGCGGAAGCGATACAAAAGCAGGCTATCGCAGGCCAGCACAAAGAACAGCAACAGCCCTTGCAACACGCGCGTAGCATCCAAAGGCAGGCGCAGCATGATTTGCGCATTCTCACCACCGATGAAGGTAATGGCGATGAAAATGCCGGCGAACAAACAGCCAATCGGGTTAAGCCGCCCAAGGAAGGCGATGATGATGGCGGTGAAGCCATAGCCAGGTGAAATGCCAGGCTGCAATTGCTTGACCGTGCCCGCGGCTTCCAGCACGCCGGCAAGCCCAGCAAGCGCGCCGGAGATCATGAAAACCGTGATGATCAAGCGGGTTTCGGAAAATCCGGCAAAGCGCGCGGCGCGTGGTGCTTCGCCCACCAATCGGATTTCAAACCCCTTCAGCGTGCGCCCCATCAGCAGCATGAAGGCAAACACAACAGCAATCATGATGGGCGTGCCGATATTGAGCCGCCCACCTTCCATCAGGAGCGGCAGCGTCGCTTCCGTTTCAAACACAACACTATTGGGCATGTTGAAGCCGGCGGGGTCTCGCCAGGGGCCGCGCACCAGATAATCCAGCAGCAATTCCGCAACATACACCAGCATCAAGCTGGTCAGGATTTCATTGGCGCCGAAGCGGGTGCGGAGCAGCGCCGGGATCAACGCAAAACACGCACCGGCCATGGCACCCACCAGTAGCATCATCGGCAAAAGCCACGGCCCTTGCGTGCTGCCATGGGTGATGATGGCGATATAACCACCCGCCATGGCGCCCAGCAGGAATTGGCCCTCAGCGCCGATATTCCAAACCTTGGCGCGATAGCAAACCGCCAGCCCAACCGCGATCAGCACCAAGGGTGTCGCCTTCACCGCCACTTCCTGCAAGCCCCAGGAATCCGATAGCGGGTCAAGGAAATAAGTGCTCAGCGCCGCCACCGGGTCCTTACCGAGCAGCGAGAACATGATGGCCGCCGAGATCAGCGTGAGTGCCACGGCGATAAGCGGCGAGATCAGCATCAGGCTGATCGGTGTTTCGGTGCGCTTTTCCATCACCAAACGCATCACGCCGCCATCCCCGCCCCGCCCATCAATAGGCCGAGCGATTCACGCGTGGCTTGCGCGGTCGGCATGGCGGGCGAAAGCCGGCCCATGAACATGACGCAAAGCCGATCTGAGATTTCCAGCAGCTCATCCAAATCCTGACTGATCACCAGCACGGCGCTACCCGTGCGCGCCAGATCCATCAGCGCCTGGCGGATGGTGGAAGCGGCACCCGCATCCACGCCCCAGCTCGGCTGCGCCACCACCAAAAGGCCTGGCTTGCGAGCGATTTCGCGGCCAATGACGAATTTCTGCAAATTACCGCCCGATAGCGCGCGCGCTTCTGGGTCCACCGGGCCTTTGCGCACATCAAAGGCGCGCACCACCTTGCCCACGAAGTCACTCAGGCGCGCGCGATCCACGAGGCCGTGGCGCAGAAAGCCATTGGTTGCATGGCCGGAAAGCAGCGCATTCTCTGTCAGCCGCATGGCAGGTGCCGCGCCATGGCCCAGCCGTTCTTCCGGCACAAAGGCCGCACCGCGGCGGCGGCGTTCATTGATGCCGGCGCGGCCAACAGCCGCACCATCCATCGCGATGGCCTCGGCATATGGCGCCAATTCTTCGCCGCTGAGCGCTGCAAAAAGCTCATCCTGGCCATTGCCGGCGACACCGGCGATGCCAAGCACCTCACCGGCGCGAAGCTCCAGGTTGATGTTCGAAAGTGCAATGCCATGCGCATGCAGCACCGGGAGTGAAAGCGCGGAAACCGCCAAGCGCACCGGGCCTTGCGCTTCGATGTGATCATGGCGGATGGGCACCACATCACCCCCCATCATCATGCGCGCAAGGCTTGCCGCGGACTCAGCGCGCGGGTCGCAATGCGCCACCACCTGCCCGCCGCGCAGAATGGTTGCGGCTTCGCAAATGCGGCGTACTTCTTCGAGCTTGTGGGAGATATACAGCACCGAACGCCCCTCAGCGCGTAGCCTTGCGAGGGTCGCGAAAAGCCCCTCGGCTTCCTGGGGGGTCAGCACTGACGTGGGTTCATCCAGGATCAGCAGGCTTGGGTCCTGCATCAGGCAGCGCATGATCTCAACGCGCTGACGCTCGCCTACCGAAAGCCGCCAGACTTCACGCCGGGGATCGAGCGGCAGGCCATAGGCGCGGCTGGTCTCGGCCAGGCGATCAGCGATTTCATCCAAGGGCTCAGCGCCATCAAGCGCGAGGGCGACATTTTCGGCGACCGTCAGCGCCTCGAACAACGAGAAATGCTGAAACACCATGCCAATGCCAAGCGCACGGGCGGCGCGGGGGCTTTCCACCGAAACGGGCGCTCCGCGCCAAAGCAGGCGCCCGGCATCGGGGCGCAGCAGACCATAGATGATCTTGACCAGGGTGGATTTACCCGCCCCATTCTCGCCAAGCAGCGCATGAATTTCGCCAGGCGCCACCGTCAGATCCACGGCGTTATTGGCCACCAGGGCGCCGAAGCGCTTGGTGATGCCCTCAGCGGCAAGAAGCGGTAGGGGTGCCTGCATGACAGGCGTGTAACCTTTTTCCGGGGCGTGATCTATGCCGTAGCCGGCCCCCCGAAATCATTCTCACCCCAGGCCAAGCGCCGAGAAAAGCCGCGCCGAAGGCGGCCAGGCTTCCACGATCTCCGCCCGCTTGGCGATGGCGCCAACACCGCCCAGGATCAAGACGAGGATGGAGGCCACCCAAGCGGCCCGCAACCGGCGGGATGAGGCATCATCATTCGCCGACTCCGGCGGCGAATCCTGCGCTACCAGGGGTTCGGGGGGTAGCTCAGGGGCGGCGGGCGGTTCTTCAACCGCAACAGGTGCGGGCGACAGAGGGGCTGGCGGCGGTGGGGGCGGCGCAGCAACGGCTTCGGGTTCCTGCCAACCCTTGGTCTTAGGCGCAGCCGATTCCGGAATGGGGAACACCGCCCGGCATTGGCTGCAGCGGAGCGGGCGTGTTGGGTCTGCCAGTAGGCGTTCGGGAACCTCAAAGGCCGCGGCGCAATCGGGACATTGGATCAACATCCATCTATTTTCCGTCAGCGCCCGCTTCTCGGCAAGGGAAAGATTGAGCCCGAAGCCCGTGCCATGCAAAACAACATCCATGGTGAGATTCGGGCGCGTCGGGCTGGCCTATCCAACACCCCGGGGCGACTCGGGGCAGGAAGCGTTGCATGATGTGTCCTTCGCACTCGGGGAAGGCAGCTTCACCTGGCTGCTGGGGCCTTCTGGCGCGGGGAAAAGCTCAATCCTCAGGCTGATGCACGCAGCGCTCAGGCCCACACGCGGCGTGGTTTCGGTGCTGGGTACGGATATCGGTCAGGCTGATCGCAACGCGCTGCCGGCGCTACGGCGCAAGATTGGGGTGGTGCATCAGGAATTCCGCCTGCTGCCGCATCTCTCGGCCTGGGATAATGTGGCGCTGCCGCTGCGGCTTGCGGGGCGGGGTGAAGCTGCGATTCGCCAGGATGTGAATGAGATTCTGGAATGGCTGGGCCTGACCGCAAAAGCCGCCCGCGCCCCGGCGGAGCTCTCCGGCGGCGAACAACAGCGCATTGCGATAGCCCGCGCCATTATCACCCGCCCTGCCCTGTTGATTGCCGATGAACCGACATCGGAACTGGATGTATTCGAAGCGCGGCGCCTGATTGCGCTGTTCGTGGAAATGAACCGGCTAGGCACCGCAATTGTGGTGGCAACCCATTCCGAGGATTTGCCCGCGCGCCACCCGGCACGCGTGATCACCCTGGCTGAAGGCAGAATCATTGATGCGCCGTGAAGCTGGGGGCAGGGGGGACCCGATTGGTCTCAGGCGCGCGCTTGCGGACCCGCTGCTGGTGGGGCTGATTGCGGCCATGGCTCTTTTTGCCGCCTTTGCGGTGGCAGGGCATGAAGCTGTCAGCCAGTTGGCCACGCGCTGGCAGCAAGGCGCTAATGCCGCGATTACCGTGCAAATCCCGAATCCCACGCCCGCGCGTATGGATGCGGCGCTGGAAGCGCTGCAAGCCCTGCCCCAGGTGGCTGAGGCCCGCGCAGTGGACCCGGCGCGCATGGCGGAATTGCTGCGGCCTTGGCTTGGTGATGTCGCCGGGTTGCCGCTGCCCGGCGTGGTGGAATTGCGCTTGGGCGATCTTGCGGCTGATCCGGTGCTGATTGGGGATCGTGTGGCGGAAGCCGTTCCAGGTGCGGTGACAGAAGCGCATGGCGTATTCGTCGCGCGCCTTGCGGCACTGGCGCGCGCGCTTTCCGCTGCGGCACTTACAGCCCTGTTGCTGGTGGCTGCGGTGGCCGCGGCAGTGGTGGTGATTGCGGTGCGCGCTGGCATAGCTTCGCGGCGCGATTCGGTCCTGGTGCTGCACATGCTGGGCGCGACGGACCGCGATATTGCCAGCCGTTTTGCACGCCGCACTGCTTGGCTTGCCCTGCTGGGCGCGGCGCTTGGTGTTGTTGTTGCCATCGGGCTACTTGCGGCGCTGCTGCAAATGGCCGCGCCTATCCTGCCCGAAGCGGGATGGCAGATTCTGCCTTGGCCGGGGCTTATGGCGATTCCGCTACTGGCAAGCTTGGTGGCCTGGGCGGCGACAACAGCAAGCATCCTTTCATGGTTACGGCGCCTACCATGAAGGCGCGCTTGCTTTGGCTTTTACCGATGGCGTTGCTGCTGCTTTGGCTTGGCGGCTTCATTTGGTTCCTGCGCGCCACGCAGGAAACCGCGATGGATGGGTCTGCCACGGATGCCATTGTGGTACTGACCGGCGGGGCAGAACGGGTGGAGACTGGCTTTCGCCTATTGGCTGAAGGCTTGGCACCCCGGCTTTTTGTCTCGGGCGTGCATCCTGATTCGCGCCTTGCGGATCTGGCACGCGGTGCCGGCATTGATGCCGCCAAACTGCCCGGCCGAGTGGAGTTGGGCCGTGCGGCAGCATCCACGCGCGGCAATGCGGTGGAAATAGCTGCCTGGGCCAAGCAGAACCGCATCACCACCATCCGGCTGGTCACGGCAGGGTATCACATGCCGCGCGCGCGGGCCGAATTGCGCCGCGCCATGCCGGCACTGGGCGTAGTGCCCCATGCAGTGACGCCGGCCAGGCTGCGCGAAACAGGCGCTTTCTGGCGGCCACGCATTTGGGGCCTGATGCTTGGCGAGTATATGAAATTCCTGGGTGCGGAAGCTGGGCTTTCGGCATTTTTCGGTGGAAAGCGCGCATGATCTGGTTGCGTTCCTGCATCTTCAACACGCTTTTCATGACGTTTACGGCGTTCTGTTCCGTGATTGCCATGCTGTTGCTGCCCTTTCCTCCAAGGTTCATGCGCCGCTTCATCCGGCTTTGGGCGCGCAGCATCATCTGGTTGATGCGCATCATTTGCGGCATTCGCGTGAGGGTGACCGGGCTTGAGCATATCGCTCCGGGTGCCGCCATCATCGCTTCCAAACATCAATCAGCCTTTGATACTTTTGTCTGGCCAGCATTGCTTGCGCATCCAAGTTATGTCCTGAAGCGTGAATTGCTTGATCTGCCCTTTTGGGGCCGCGCGGCGCGCCATACCGGCGCCGTGGCCGTTGACCGTGATGGCGGCGGCGCGGCGCTGCGCGGCATGGTGCGGGATGCCAAGCGCGTGCTGGATGAAGGCCGGCCCTTGGTGATTTTTCCGGAGGGCACACGTTCTGGCCCCGGGGAAAGAGTACCCTATCAGCCCGGGGTCGCCGCGCTGGTCATCAGCAGCGGCGTGCCCTGCTATC
Organism: Roseomonas sp.; assembly: GCA_051007055.1. Taxonomy (GTDB): domain Bacteria; phylum Pseudomonadota; class Alphaproteobacteria; order Acetobacterales; family Acetobacteraceae; genus Neoroseomonas. The sequence goes on along the minus strand of JBPCSO010000012.1, from coordinate 119,862 downwards.
CGGTTGCGACCGATAGCGGGCGCTGCTGGGGCAGGCGCGCCTTTCGGAAAACGCCTGGGGTGATTTCCATTGTGGTCCTGCCGGCGCTGCCGCCTGGCTTGGCCCGTAAGCCGCTGATGGAAGCGCTTGAGGGCCAGATTGAGGCGGAAACCGCGCGATTGATGGCCGGCGCAGGGCTTGTGGATAAGTCTGGGGAATAGGGCCGCGCGCCTTTTCCCATTTCACATGAAACAAGCCGCGCAACGCCTGAAAAGACAGGCTTTTTCTGCGCGGTTATTGCCTTGGGGATAAACCGCCGGCCGGCGCCGCTTCAGGCCGGCTGCAGCCGGACCTGGCGCAAGCGAAACAGCAGCCAAAGCGCGATGGAAAGATTGACGAGATTCCACGCAATGCCGTTCCACATCGCCGCCGTATAGCCACCGGTTGCGTCGAACAAGGCACCCGCCATCCAGCCACCGACCGCCATGCCAACCATGGTGGAAGAAAGTGCCAGACCAACACGACTACCGGCCTGCGATGGGGGAAAATTCTCGCGCACAATCATGGCGTAGCAGGGCACCAGCCCGCCCTGGAACAGGCCGAACATAAAGGACACCAGGAACAGCGCCATCAAGCCATCAGATGGCAGGAACAACAGCAGCGCGATGCCTTGAAGCATGGATGAAAGTACCAGCGTTCTGACACCGCCGATACGGTCCATGATGAAGCCAAAGATCAGCCGCGAAGCGATACCACTGGCGAGCATGACAGACAGCATTTGCGCGCCGCGCGCCGCGCCGAAACCAAGATCCACGCAATAGGCGACGATATGCACCTGCGGCATGGCCATGGCGATGCAGCAGGTAATCCCCGCAAGAATGATCAGCACCTGCAAAAGATTGGGCGAAATATTCAGCGCCATGGGATTGCGCGGCGCCATGGTGCCGGGTTGCGGCATGACGGGCATGGGCGCGCGGGTGCGCAACAGCAGGGCAAGGGGGACGATGGTGAGGAAGCTCGCAATCCCCATGATCAAATGCGCCTGGCGCCAGACGATGGTGGAAATGCCCCATTGCAGCAAAGTCGGCCAGAATGTGCCAGCAAAGTAATTACCGGAAGCCGCCAGCGCCATTGCAATGCCGCGGCGTTTTTCGAACCATAGCGAGACATCGGCAATCAGCGGGCTAAAAACCGCCGCTGCGCCAAAGCAACTCAGCAGCACGCCATAGGAAAGACCGAAGGTAAAAAGGCTCGGCGCAAGATAGGTTGCAATACCGCCAAGCCCGATGGAGGTCGCGCCGATCAAGACTGGCACCATGACACCGAAGCGATCAGACAGCTTGCCCATGAGCACGCCGCCCACCATGAAACCCACCATGGTCATGGTATAGGGAAGCGAAGCGCCAGCGCGGAGCGTGCCGAATTCCGCTTGCACGGTGGGCAGCACCACCACCACGGTCCACATCGGCGCGCTGCCGATCATGCTGATCAGCAGCGCAATCGCCAAACGCGTCCAGGCAGCGCGGCCATCCAAGCGGCTGTCACGCATCATGATGGCGTCGCTTCATTCTGGGTTTCCTCGGCAAGATTTTAGTGGACGCTGGCAGCTTTGGTGACCGCGCGCCAGCCCTTACTTGCCCCCCGGTGCCCAGCGATAGGTGCGGGCTGTGGCTTCCCCCATCAGAATGGCGCGATCACTATCGGACAGACGATCCGATTTCAGGAAAGAATCCACACCTTCAGCGTAAGTCATCAATTCCACCGCGCGAGTCCAATCCGTGCCCCAAAGGCAGCGCTGCATACCAAAAGCATCGAAAATGCGCGCGAGCGGTTCCCAAATATCGCTGTATGGATATTCATTGCGTGAGAGTGTGCAGGCACCAGTGATTTTGACGACGATATTGGGGAAAGCGGCAAGGGCCAGCAGCTTCGGCAGTTCATTAAAGCCATTGTCCATCCGCGGTGGTTCAAAAGGCTGTTGCAGGCCAAGATGATCAATCACAAGCCGCGTATCCGGATTGCGCCGTGCCAATTCATGCACCTGGTCAAGCCGCCCCCAGCACAAAAGATTGACCGGCACATCACGCTTCGCAGCGGTTGCCAGCACATGGTTGATTCCGGGATCAACGGGATCTGCGGAAACATCGCCGCGCATCATGATACGAATGGCAACCGCGCCAGGGGTCGCTTGCCAATCCGCGATGGTTTCGGCCACCGCCGGATCATTCGGATCAACCGGCTTCACCAGCGCAAAGCGATCCGGATAGGCGTTGCGGACGGAAACCGCATAGCTCGCGTCAAAGCGGTACATGGTGAAGGCAGAAACCAGAATCGCGCCATCCACGCCGACTGCATCCATGGCCTTCACCATGTCAGCGCCAGTAACCTCTGGCGGGCCATGCAGCACGGCATGCCAGGGCCGCCCGGGATGATTGCGTTCATAGGCATGGACCTGAGCGTCTATAATTGGCATGGGCGGTTCCTCGGGGCGCGATTTTGTGGGGAAAGGTTATGCGGTGCCCGCAGGGGCGGCAAGGCGCGGCCCTTGGTTGCCCGCATAATTCGGCCTAGCTTGAGGCTTATTCACCCTGAACAAGGAAACACCATGACCCCGCCCGAGAGAATGCGCGCCTTGCTTGCCAAGCCTGATTTCGTTGTCATGCCCGCCGTATGGGATGGGTTGACCGCCAAGCTTGCCGCCGGCGCGGGTTTTCAGACCGCCTTTCTGTCCGGTTCCTGCGTGGCCGCAAGCCGGCTGGGTGGGCCGGATCTGGACCTGATTTCCTTCGCTGAGATGTTTGACAGTTTCAACATGGTGCGCGGCGCGGCACCGGATACACTGGTGCTGGCCGATGGTGATCATGGTTACGGAAATGCAATGAATGTGCAGCGCACTGTGCGCGCTTATGGCCGTGCGGGGGCCGCGGCGATTCTGATCGAAGACAAGATCACGCCGCGCGCGCTGACCGCCGCCGGCAAGCCCTGCCTGCCGCGTGAGGAAGCACGGATGAAGATTCGTGCTGCCGTTCAGGCGGCAAAGGAATCGGGCATTCTGATTCTTGCGCGCACGGATTGCCGCCCGACAGCGGGCATTGATGAGGCGGTGGCGCGGATTGAGATGTTTGTCGAAGAAGGAGCGGATATCCTTTTCCTGGATAGCCCTGCTGATGATGATGAAATCCGCCGCGCCGTGGCTGCGGCAAAGGGGCGGCCTTCCTTTGCGGTGCTTTCCCCTGGTGGCGCGCGCGCTACGCCAACGCGCGATGAAGCGAAGGCGCTTGGTTTCAAGATTGGCACTTACCCGACTGGGATGCTCTCACCGGCTGCGGCGGGGATGAAGGCAGGGCTTGCCGCGCTGCACGCCGGGCTTTCGGAAGCGGCCAGCGCGCTGCCTTCGGCGGAACTCCGCGACACGCTCGGCTATGGCGATTACGACGCCAAGGCCAAGGCTTTCATCGTTTCCTGAAACTGGTGGGGGCACTGACCCATGCGCTGATTGGTGCGCTGCTACCGTTGCCTGTTTGGTTATGGCTGCGGTGGCAGGTTGCTGCGCGTTTCAGCGCCTGGGTCATGCTGGATGCCACGCCCTGGCTGGCGGGTTATTTGATTTTGCTCGGCGCTAGTGCGCGGCCCTTGCTTTCGGGTGGCGCGATTGCCGGTGCCATGATCTTCATCGGCATCGCGCAATTCGCCAAACGCGCGACGCTGCGCGATGGGCTGGTGTTCACCGATGGTGGGCTGCTCTGGCAGGTATTTGCCCATCCACGCTTTTACTTGCCCTTTGTGCCGCGCCCGGTACTGGCGCTGGGTATCGCTGCTGGCATTGCATTGACCGCCTTCGTGCTGGTGTTGGAACCCGGGCTTGATCTTCACCTGATGCCGCGCTTGCTGATTCTGCTGCTGGGTAGCGCTTTGTTCGGCATTACGCTGCGCCCGCTTATCTTGTTGGGTAGCACGCAGATGCAGCGCGATCCGGCCCGTGATGCGGCGCGCTTTGGGCCTTTGGCCTGCTTTGCGCTACATGCGCGCCTGGCGGCAACGGAACGCACAGCGCGGCAAGCGCGCCATGCGCCCGCACCAGCAGCGCTGGGTTTTGCTGAACCCGCGCCGCATTTGCTGCTATTGCAATTGGAAAGCTTCTGCGATCCCCGTCGCTTCGGTTTGGCGCAGCCATTGCCGCATAAGGATCGGCTGGCGCAGGCGGCGTTGACGCAGGGTTCCCTGACGGTTTCCGCTTTTGGCGCCAATACCATGCGCACTGAATTCGCCGTGCTGACCGGGCTGGATGATGCGGCGTTGGGGCTTGATCGTTTCAACCCGTATTTTCGTTTTGCGCGCCAACCAATCCGGTCTTTGGCGTGGCAGTTGCGCGGCGCGGGGTATCAAACACTCTGCCTGCATCCCTTCGATCCACGTTTCTTTGGCCGCGACAAGGTGCTGCCCGCGCTTGGCTTCGCGCGCTTTGATGCGGCGGCGGCCTTTCACCAGGCGGAACGCGTGCGGGGGTTGGTTTCCGATGCCGCGATTGCAGAACGGCTTGCCGCTGATCTGGCTGCGGCGACCATGCCTGGCTTGTGGTATGTGATCAGCGTGGCGGCGCATGGGCCTTGGCAAGGCGATGATCCCACACGCGCTTGGACCGATTGTATGAAAGCCACCGATGACATGCTGGGTGCCGTGATGCGCGCTGCCCAAGCTTCCGCACGCCCGGTGGTGATTGCCGCCTTTGGGGATCATCGCCCTGCCTTGTCGGAAGCCAAGGGCGGGACGGAGACGGATTACCTGATTTGGCGCAGTGATCGCCCCGGTGATGGGCGCGCGGAAATGCTGAACGCCATTGGCCTGCACCACGCCATCATGGCGGCGATGCAGGGCTCATCAGGCTTTACTGCACCGGATCAATCGGCATAATCGGCGCGCCGGCGGCTTCAATCACGGCGCCCGCTTGCAGCAGCAAATCTTCCCGGTAGCGCCCAGCCAGCAATTGTACGCCAACCGGCACGCGCCCCACCGTACCGGTGGTGACCGTAAGGCCCGGCAGGCCCATCAGCGGCAGGCCCACCTGCGTGAGCTGCGCTTCCATGATGCGGCGGAAGGCGGCTGGGCTTTCGACATCTTCCTGATCGCGGAAGGGCAATTCGCCGGAAACGGGCGTGATCGCGACAGGGAAGCGTTCGAAAAACTCCATCCAAAGCCGCAGGAAATAGGACCGCTTTTGCAGCGCATCCATGAAGGCATTCAGATCAGGGTTGGGGCAGAGTTCTTCCATCTGCGCGAAGATGAAGCTCGCATCCGGATCACCTTCCTGATGCAGCGCGTTATTCAAGCCGCGGCGGCTTTCCGCGAGCCAGAGCATCGCTTGCAATTGCGCGGGTTCGCGCAAGGGGGGTGTATCGGTTTCCTCAATCGTCCAGCCAGCGGCTTCAAGGCGCTTCGCTGCATCGCGCATGGCGGCCTGCACTTCGGGTTGCAGCTTCATGCCATCGGGCGAAAGGCAAAGTGCCGCGCGCCTCGGCGCCGGCGGGCCTTCCATGGCAGCATTCACCCACCAGGGGTCACGAATATCGCGCGCGCACATGGCGCCAAAGGCAAGTTTCACATCGGCGATGCTGCGCGCCAGCGGGCCGCTGACCGCCATGACCTGCCCGCCGATATGGCGTTCCGCACCTGAAGCATTCCAAGCGGGAATACGCCCAAGCGTTGGGCGCAACCCGTGAATGCCGCAAGCATAGGCCGGGTAGCGCACGGAACCGCCAATATCCGTACCGTGACCAATCGCACCAATACCGGCCATGGTGGCAGCTGCCGCACCGCCCGAAGAACCGCCAGGCGTAATGCTGGGATCGCGCGGGTTCTTGGTGTGGCCATGCAGCGAATTGCGCGTGAACCAGCGCAGCGAAAAGGCCGGCGTATTGGTCCGTCCAACAATCACTGCCCCCGCATTGCGCAAATTAGCCACCACGGGATTATCCTGCTTCGCAATCAAATCCTTTTGCAGGCGAAGCCCATTGGTGGTGGCAAAACCCTGCTGATCCGCATTCACCTTGATGGTGATGGGCACACCTGCAAGCGGCCCGGCATCTTCGCCACGTGCGATCATGGCATCAATGCGCGCAGCGTCAGCTAACGTCTCCGCCGGGCGGTGATCCACAACAGCATTGATCTTGGGGTTCACCGCATCAAGCCGCGCGAGCGCATCCTTCGCGGCTTCCGTGGCGGAGACTTGTTTGGACCGAATGCGTGCCGCGAGATCGGTTGCGGTAAGGCGCCAAAGATCGCTCATGATTCTTCTTCCTATGATGCGTGCATTATCTTACCCCGGCAGCGCGAGGACATTCTTGCTGATGATATTGCGCTGGATTTCATTCGACCCGCCATAAATGGTGGCAGGCCGCGCCTGAATATAAAGCCCTGTCGGGTTCAGGTTGCGGTTGCCTTCCATGGGGTCGAGCAAGCCGGCATTTTCGCCACAAATTTCCAGCATGGTATCGGTGATGCGCTGAAACAACTCAGTCTGAAACACCTTCAGCATGGACACATCGGGGCCGAGCGTTTCGCCGCGCCTGACCTTGTCCACGAAAACACCATAAAGCGATTTGAGGTCTTCCAGATCAAGCCGAAGCTTCGCGTAGGTATCCTGGAACACCGTATCTTCCCAAACCCCCATGCGTTCCGCGAGTTGCTTCAAGCGCGAAAACGCGTAAGCCGAAAGCCTGGGTGATCCCAGATAGATACGTTCAAAGGAAAGCAAAGCCTTCGCCATATCCCAACCGCGATTGGGCGTACCGACCAGATTGGCCGCGGGCACGCGCACATTGTCGAAGAATACCTCGCAGAATTCATCGTGATATTCCAGATTGATGATGGGCTTCACGGTAATGCCCGGCGTATTCATATCCACCAGTAGGAAGGAAATGCCTTCCTGTTTTTTCGCGTTCTTGTCTGTGCGCACCAGCAGGAAGCACCAATTGGCATCCATGGCGAGTGTGGTCCAGATCTTCTGACCATTCACCACGTAATGATCACCATCCAGCACCGCTTCGGTACGCAGCGCCGCCAAATCCGATCCCGCATTGGGTTCTGAATAGCCCTGGCACCAGATATGCTCACCGGAGAGAATCCTGGGCAGGAAGCGCTGCTGCTGTTCGCGCGTGCCGTGGTTGATCAGCAGCGGCCCTACCATGACAATGCCATGGTCATTGGTACGCGCGCAGCCATGGCGTTCGATTTCCTCGGTGAAGATAATCTGCTTTGCCGGCGAAAGCCCAAGCCCGCCAAATTCGCGCGGCCAGCCGGGACAAAGCCAACCTTTTTCGGCCAGCTTATAATACCAGGGCTTGTTCTCATCCCAATGCAGGCGCTTTGGCGGATTGCGCAATTCGGCTGGATATTCAGCCTCAATCCAGGCGCGCACATGCAGGCGGAAAGCTTCATCTTCCAGCAGGTTCAGATCCTGTGTTTCGCGTGGGTCAATCATTTCCTCAGCCTCCCGTAAAATTCGGTTTGCGCTTGGCGAAGAAGGCAGCGCGGCCTTCCTTGAAATCCTCAGTCGTAAACAGCGCGGCCTGATAGGTTTGTTCCTGCGCCAAAGCGTCATCCAAGCCATCGGCGAAGATTTGCTTGGTGAAGGCAATGGGGCCAGGAGCTTCGGCCGCCAAGAAGTGCGCTTTTTCCAAAGCCATTTCCAAAGCCTTGCCGGCTGGCGCCAGGTAATCCACCAGGCCAATGCGTTCGGCTTCCGGCGCGGCAATCACCTCATGGAAAAATAGGATACGCCGCGCGCGGCCAATGCCAACACGCGCGGGCAGAAAATGCGGCAGGCCCATATCGGACATCAGGCCAATCTTGTGAAAACCCGCCGTGAAACGCGCATCTTCAGCGGCGACAATGACATCACACGCGCAGGCAACGGCCATGCCGGCACCGGCTGCCCAGCCTTCCACCGCCGCGACCACCGGCTTACCGCCCTTGGCCATAAGACGCACGAGTTTATGCGTGCGACGCATCCGTTCCCGCCCCGCCAAAGTGCTGTCTATGTCCATCGAAGAAATATCGCCACCGGCGCAGAAGGTACCCTCAGCACCTGTCACCACAATGGCGCGAATCGCATCATCGCCATGGGCGCGCTCCATCACGTCTTCCATCGCGGTGCGCAGCACGGGTGCTATGGCATTCTTACGCGATGGGCAATCAATCGTGACGATCAGCACGGCGCCATCGCGTTCTTCCAGAATGCGTTGGCGTATCGGTTCGGCGGCGGCGCTCATTCCGCATCCTCCGGCGCCAATGCCATGAAGCGGCGGCGATGCAAAGCAGCCGAGCCGAATTGGTTGGCAATCACCATGCCACGGCGCAGATAAAGCCCGACATCATATTCATCCGTATAGCCGATGCCGCCATGGAGCTGGATGCATTGGCGCAGTACCATGAGCCCACTTTCACCAGCGCGCGCCTTGGCTTTGGAAACAGCCGCCTTGCGCGCATCCCCTTCCGCGCCGGCATCCAAAGCCGCTGCCGCCGCTTCCACTGCCGCGCGCGTCAGCGCAAGATGGATTTTCAAATCCGCCGCGCGATGCTGCAAGGATTGGAAAGTGCCAATGATGCGGCCAAATTGCTGGCGCGTTTTCAGATAGGCAAGCGTCATATCGAAGGCGCGTTCCATCAACCCGACCATGGCGCCCGCGGTCATCAGCGCAGCCTCATCCAAGGCAGCGTCCAGCATATCGCTGATATCGGCGGCGATGCGCTGGCCGCGCGCAGGGTCAACACGAAGCGTGCCGAAATACCCGCCATCCATGGTTTTTTCTAACGCCACATCGGCGCCCGCCGCCGGCACGGCATAAAGCGCGAGCCCTGCGCCTTCGCGCACCGGCACAAGAAATACATCGGCGCCACCCGCTTGCGGAATGAAGACGCGCGGCGCATCGGCATTACCCGACGCAGCCAGCGTATCGGCGCGTTCCTGCCAGGCCGTCAGCACCACCTGCTTGCCGGCCAACAACGGCGCCAGCAGCGCCTGATCATCCGCACCCGCCAGCAAGCGTGCAGAGACCATCGCCGGGATCAGCGGTTCGGGGGCCAGGCCGCTCGCCAATTCCTCAGTCAGCGCAATCGCCTCACTCATGCCAAGCCCGGCGCCGCCTGCGGCTTCCGCCACCGCAAGCCCGATCCAGCCGAATTCGCCCATCTGGCCGAAGACACGCTTGTCAAAACCAGGCGCCACAAAGCGCAGCGCACGCACCCGCTTACTATTCCCGCCGCGCGGCGCCACTGCGCCCGCGCTGTCGCGGATCATGCGGATCGATTCCGCGCGTTCTTCCAAAACCTCACTCATGCCCGTTTCCTCATCGCCCAAAGGGGCATCGTTCTAATTCGTATGCAGCGGTGCGCCGCTGGCCGCCTGGATTTGTTCAAAGGTCACACCAGGCGCCAGATCACGCACCACAAAACCCTTACCCTGCACCACATCCAGCACACCAAGATTGGTATAGACGCGGCTGACCGCGCCCGGCGTGGTCAGTGGGTAGCTGCAACGTTCCACAATCTTGTGCCCGCCATCCTTGGTGGTGTGTTCCATCACCACCCAAAGCCGCTTGGCGCCGGCGCCGAGGTCCATCGCGCCACCAACGGCCGGTGCTGAGTCATTTTCGCTGGTGGCCCAATTGGCAATATCGCCATTGGCAGCGACTTCAAAAGCGCCCAACACGCAAAGATCAATATGCCCGCCACGGATCATGGCGAAGCTATCGGCGTGATGGAAATAGGAACCGCCGGGCCGCAGCGTGACCGCCTGCTTGCCTGCATTCACCAGCCAAGGGTCCACCTTATCCGGCGCGGGCGCGGGGCCCATGCCCAGAATGCCGTTTTCCGAATGCAGAATCACTTCGCGTTCCAGCGGAACGTAATTCGCGATCATGGTCGGAATGCCGATACCAAGATTGACGAACCAGCCTTCCGGAATGTCTTCAGCGACACGGGCGGCCATTTGCTTACGGTCAAAGCCATTCATGGTCTGATCCCCCTTCTTTCCTGCTTGCTCATGCCCATGCCGGGCCGCGGTCAATGTGCAATACGCGCTTCACGAAAATGCCGGGCGTATGGACATTCTCCGGCACAATCTCACCCAAGTCGCGGATATGGCTCACCTGCGCGATGGTCATATCGGCTGCCATGGCCATCACCGGGTTGAAGTTCCGCCCGCTGGAACGATAGGTCAGATTGCCCCAACGATCCCCTTCCCAGGCTTCCACCAGCGCCACATCAGCCTTCAGCGCATGTTCCATGACATAGGTACGGCCATTGAATTCGCGCTGTTCCTTGCCATTCGCCAGGATTGTACCAACCGATGTCGCGGTAAAAAACGCCGGCACGCCAGCACCAGCAGCGCGCATGCGTTCCGCCATGGTTCCTTGCGGCACAATCTCCAGCTCGATCTTGCCTTGGCGATAAAGCTCTTCAAACACCACCGAACCGGCGGAGCGCGGGAAGGAACAAATAATCTTGCGCACGCGACCCAATTCCATGAGTCGGGCGAGGCCCACGCGCCCAGTGCCGGCGTTATTCGCAACACAGGTCAGGTTGGTCGCGCCCTGTTCGATCAGCCCTTCAATCAGTTGGTCGGGCTGACCCACCGCGCCAAAGCCGCCGATCAGTACGGTTGATCCATCCTTGATACCGGCCATGGCATCCGCCATGGATTGCACAATCTTGTTGATCATTCGTCTTTTCCCATCATCATGCAGGCGTCAGGCAAAACGAAATAGGCCATTGCTGACCACCACCTTGCCGCGTTCCACCACCCGCGCGCGGAAGGCGGCGCCACCTGCTTCATGCCAAATCTCAGTACGGATCGTCTCACCGGGATAAACTGGTGAGGAAAAGCGTAAATCCATCTTGCCGAAGCGCGACGTGTCGTAATTGCAGAGTGTTTTCAGCAGCGCATGGCAGACCGTGCCAAAGGTGCAAAGCCCATGCAGGATCGGGCGCGGAAAGCCGGCGGTGGCGGCGATTTTCGGGTCTATATGCAGCGGGTTCAAATCCGTGTTCAGCCGATAGATCAGCGCCTGTTCCGGCCGCGTTGCCAGATCAAGCGTGATATCCGGCGCGCGATCAGGTTCAGCATGCGGCTGCTTCACCGGCCCACTCGGCCCGCCAAAACCGCCATCGCCGCGCAGGAAGGATGTGCTGGTAAGCGTGGCGAGCAAATCGCCCGTCTTCGCGTCAATCACCTGGCGTTCGGAATACATGAGCGCGCCCTTGCCTTCGCCGCGATCCACGAGGCCCGTCACGCGCGAACGCCCGATGATCTCGCCTTCCGTCGGCAGCGGCTTGTGCAGAATCAAACCCTGTTCGCCATGGACAATCTTTACCCAATCCATGCCGGTATCGGGATTGCGCGACCAAAAGCCCGGCGCCCCCAGCACCACGGGCATGGAGGGCATAACTTTCAAGTTTGGCTCATAGAGAAAATCGAGCTGCTGTTCATCCATCGGATCCTGGCCGAGCCCGACAGAGAAATTATACATTGCCACATCCTGCCAGCGCAGATGCTGGCGCATTTCCGGGATGGGGTAGTTCAGCAGCTTCTCGTAGATAATTGGCATTTCAATGCCCTTCCTCGATTTCAATCACCGCATCCGCGGCGAAGGCGCCCTGCCCTGCCGGCAGCACCAGCATGGGATTCACATCAACGGATGCCAAACGTGGCCCGGCCGCCACGGCAAAACGGGAAAGCGCGGCGAGTGATTCCGCAAGCGCCTTCACATCGGCCTTCGGTTTGCCGCGCGCGCCATCCAGTAGTGGGAAGCCCTTCAGCGAACGGATCATCGCTTCTGCCTGCGCAGGATCAAAGGGACAGCGGCGGAAGACGACATCCTTCAGGATTTCGATAAAAACCCCGCCAAGCCCCACCATGGCGACGGGACCAAAGACCGGATCGCGCAGCACACCAAACGCCATTTCAACGCCGCCGGTGATTTGCTTCGCAATCAGCACACCTTCGATACGCGCCTTGGGCGCGTGTTGCGCAGCGCGGGCCAGCAGCGTTGCATGGGCTTCGCGCACCGCAGCGGCATCCGCGATATTCAAAATCACCCCGCCGATTTCGCTTTTGTGCAGAATATCGGGCGAGAGGACTTTCGCCACCACCGGATAACCCATGGCCTCCGCGGCGCGTACCGCTTCTTCAACATTGGTGCAGGCTTGCTCAGGCACTGCTGGCACGCCCGCTTCGGCCAAAAGGCGCTTGGCTTCGGCTTCTGTTGGCGTTTGCGCGGGCAGCACAACACTTGGCAGCGCGCCCGCCGCCCCCGCTTCCTGCCGCGCGAAATAGGCGCCAAAGCGCCCCATGGCGGCAATGGCATTCACGGCCCGCGTAGGGTCTTCAAAAACAAGGAAGCCATCTTCTTCATATTCGCGCACTTTCTCACGCGAACAAATCGCGGAAAGCACCCAAAGCCGATCTCGCCTTTTGGCGATGGCGTCCCGCATGAAGGGCCGCAGCTTCGGCGCCATGGAGGTTGAGCCACCTGTCTGCGTCAAGAACACCAGCACAGAAGGATAGCCACCATCGCCGGCGGTCGCTTCCAGAAAATCGCCAAACAGCTCCGTCTGATTCACCGCCTGCGCGGTGCAATCCACTGGGTTGCGCGGCGCGCAGAAGCTGATCAGGCCGCGCAACTTATCCTGTGACGCTTGCGGCATTTCCGGCATGGGCAAGCCCACGGCTTCCGATGCATCGGAAATCAGCACACCTGCGCCGCCGCTGACCGTCAGCACACCAAGGGAATTATTGGCGGGATAAATGCGCCGCGATGCTGCATAGGCAATATCGAGCATTTCTTCCGTGGTGCGGGCGCGCAAGACGCCGAATTCATCCAGCACGGCTTGCGTGACAGCATCATCACCCGCGATAGAGGCAGTGTGGGATTTCGCCGCCGCACCCCCCAAAGCACTGGCGCCCACCTTCATCATGATCACGGGTTTGCGATTGCGCCGCGCGAGATCAAGGGCGGCGATAAAGCCGGCACTTTCGCGAATGCCTTCGGCATAGGCGCAAATCACTTCCACTTCCGGCGCCTGCGCCATCCAACCAATCGCCTCACCTAAGGAGACATCAGCCTCATTCCCGGTGGTGATGCAGACCGTGGTGCCAAGCCCGCGCTGCCGCGCCACCGCGAAAACATGCGTGCCATAGGCGCCGGATTGGGACGCGATGCCGATATTGCCGCGAATGGGCCAGCCCTGTTCGAAGGAAAGCGAGAAGATGGGATAAAACCCGATCGCGGCATTGAACAGGCCAAGGCAATTCGGGCCCAGCATGCGCATGCCATGCCGGCGTGCGGCGGCAACCAGCCTTTCTTGCATGGCGGCGCCGGCTTCATCCACCTCAGCAAAGCCGGCGGTGAAGACAATGGCGGATTTGCAGCCGCGCGCACCCAGATCATCCATGGCTTGAATCGCGGCTTCACCAGGCACAGCAATGATCGCGGCGTCCGGCACTTCGGGCAAAGCCGCGACGGAGGCGAAGGCCGGCAGGCCCTGCACGGTCGGGCGATTCGGGTTCACCGGCAAAAGCCGGCCCTGAAAACCCTGGCTTTGCATATAGGCAATGGGCCGCCCGCCAATGCGGGTGCCGTCATCGGAAGCTCCAATCACGGCAACGGAACGCGGACGAACCATCGCATCCAGCGCGGCGAAATCAACAATAGAATTTCCGGCACTCAAGGGGCCGCCTTCGGCGGGCATCGCGTCTTCCTCCTGCAATCCGCCGCAGGGTGGCGCCAGCGCGCCCGGGCGGCAAGGGGTTGTCTTCAAAGCAGCAAGAGTGTGGCCGCCCCCGCCGCGCCGGCTGCGAGCGAAAGCGTGGCATAGGTCAAGCCGAAGCGCCCCCCCCCCAGGATCATGGCATAAGTCGCCTTGGCGCAGATATTCATGCCTACCGCCGCAAGTACCGCCTGCGCGGCGACTTCCAGGGACAGCGTGGCGGGGGCAAGCAACGGCACGGAAAGCGCAACGGCGTCCACATCGGCCAGCCCGGTCAGGGCAGAAACCGCCAGCACAGCCGTCGGCCCCAGTTTTTCCGCCGCCAATTTCGATGTCAGCGCCACCACGGCCAGCAGCAGCGCAATTTTTAGCACGGCAGCCAATTCGAAGGGGTTTCCCAGCGCGGCGGCGGGTGCGCCAGCGGCCTTGGCGCGCCGCGCCATGGCTAGGCCGGCCAACGCCATGCCAAGTGCCGCCGCGCCCAAGGGCGCAAAGAGAAGCGCCGCCACAGCTGGCGCGATGAATAGGACAATGCCGATGGTGCGAAGGCAGGAAACCGCCCCGGCGATCAGCGCACCCGCCGCCAAGGCCACAGCGGCGCCACCTTTTGAAGCCGCGCGCGCATTGGAAAGTGTTACAGCGGTGGAAGAAACCAGCCCCCCTGCGGCACCGCTCAACACCAGCCCGCGCTCCGGCCCCATCAGCCGCACCGCGAGGTAACCAAGGTAAGAAATCGCCGCCAACAAAATCGCCAGACGCCAAATCTTTCCGGGATTGAGGCCGCCCAGCAGCGCAATCGGCTCATCAGGCACCAGCGGCATGACCAATAGGGTCATAGAAAGCAGAACAAGCGCGGATCGCAGCTCAGCCCAGGTGATGCGCGTCATCAGCCCATGCAGGGATTCCCGCGCCGCCAGAATTGCCGTCATGGCCACTGCCGCCGCGCCGGCCACGGCCATATCGCCCAGCACCGCCAGCGCCCCCAAGCTATAGGTGCCAAGGGCAGCGACCAAGCTGGTGGCGGAGACCTTGTTTTCCGCATCGGCTTCCCTGAGCGCGAAGGGCAATTGCGCGGCGAGCAACGCGGCCAGCCCAAAACCCAGCAGCAGTGCGCCGCCGTTCTGGCCAAGGCCCGAGGCCAGAACGGCAATGACACCCCCCAAAAGCCCAGTCAGCGCAAAGGTCCGCACCCCGGCAGTGCGCCGCCCCGCGGCTTCCTGCCTTTCGCGCCAATGCCGTTCCGTCCCCACCAGCAGGCCGATGGCGAGTGCGGCGGCTAGCCTCCGTATCAGCTCCTCAGCATCCATGGCCGCATCAGGCGCCAAGCGGGACAACATCGCAAGCACCGAGCTTGCGCGTGCCCACCCATCGCGGCCATATGTTGGTGATGTCGCTTTCATTCTCCCGCGCGGAATTACAGCGCTATTCCCGCCATATCCTGCTCAGCGAAGTGGGCGCGATCGGCCAGGCCAAGCTGCGCGCGGCCCGCGTGCTGATTGTGGGCGCGGGGGGCTTAGGATCGCCGCTTGCGCTTTATCTGGCGGCGGCCGGCATCGGCACGCTGGGCGTAGTGGATCATGACACGCTGGAACTTTCCAACCTGCAGCGGCAAGTGGCGCATAGCACTGCGCGGATTGGGCAAAACAAGGCCGCCAGCGTTGCCGAGACGTTGGGCGCGCTGAACCCGGAAGTGGCGGTAGATATTCATGCGCGGCGCATGGATGCCAAAGCGGCGCGGGATTTGATCCCGCATTACGATGTGATTTGCGACGGGACGGATAATTTCGAAACCCGCTTCCTGTTGGGCGATGCCTGCCAGTTGCTCGGCAAGCCTTTGGTCAGTGCGGCGGTGCTGCGCTTTGAAGGCCAGCTTTCGGTGTTTCGTGGCCATGACGGCGCCAGCCCCTGCCATCGCTGCCTTCACCCGGAACCCCCGCCACCCGGCCTGGTGCCGACCTGTTCCGAAGCCGGCGTGCTTGGCGCGGTGACCGGTGTGATGGGCACGCTGCAAGCGACCGAGGTGTTGAAGCTGATCCTTGGCATTGGCGCACCGCTGATCGGCAAGCTTTTGCTATGGGATGCGCTGGATGCGCGGTTTCGCACCGTGCGGCTGAAGCGCGACCCGGCCTGTGCGCTTTGCGGGCCTGGGGCTTCGATCCGTGATCTTTCCGCCCATGAAAACGCGGCAGAAGCCACCTGCCGGGCATGAGTGAAAAACGCCCCCCCCTTGGCATTTTGCTGTTGGATGGCGGGCATGAACGTGCTCATTACGCGCTGGTGATGGCCAGCGGCGCGGCGGCGCTTGGCCGCGATGTGGTGCTATTCGCCACTAATGGCGGCTGCAGGTTGCTGTTGGCCGATTGCCCGCTGTTGCGGGATGCGCGGGAAGCCCATTTGGCCGCGCGCGGCGTGGCTGGGATCGGTACGCTGCTTTCCGCCATCACCGCCCTTGGCGTGCAGCGTATGGTGTGTGAGGCCGGGCTGAAGGCCGAGGATTTGGGCGCTGCCCCCCTAGCCCCCGGCGTGGAACGGGCAGGGGTGGCGAGTTTTCTGGCCGCCGTCGGCGCAGGGCAGATCATCAGCCTGTGACCGATAGGTGACGGGCGTGAGAGTGCCGCCTGAGCTTTACGCGCGAAGTCCCTGATTCATCCCGCGATTCGACCCGATGATGGCCTAAATCTTGTCATGATTAGCGTGGCAAATACCCCACATGCTGTGGGCTTCGGGTAACGCTTGACCCGCGCTGCTCAAATGGCATAGGCGAGATGGTCACGATTATGTTTCCGGATGTTTCAAACAGCCGGGGCTTGGTCAGCGGGGCGGCTTGGGCCTGGCGGATGCGGGGGCATCGGTTAGGTTCGTGGGGGGCCGTTTCGGGGCATAAATCCCAGACCCGACGGAGTTTTAGGGGATGCACGGGTTTCGACTGGGCTATGGTAGGTTTTTAGCTTTGGGGCTGCTGCTGGCTATGCTTTCGGCATGTGCCGATGGTGTTGGTGGTCGTCATGCCAATGGGCCCTTCTATAATCGCCCGGATAGTGTTGCCCCGCCTGGTCCGCCGAGTGACCCTTGGGGTCCCTGGATCCGCGATGCTTCCCGACGCTTTGATGTGCCCGATCTTTGGATCCGCGAAGTGATGCGCCAGGAAAGCGGTGGCCGCGCCAGCGCGACATCGCGCGTGGGTGCCATGGGGCTGATGCAGGTGATGCCCGGCACCTATCGGGAATTGGCGCAGCGCTACAATCTGGGGCCTGATCCCTATCACCCCTATGATAATCTCCAGGCGGGTGCTGCCTATATCCGGGAGATGTATCAGCTTTACGGCTCCCCGGCCTTTCTTGCGGCCTATAATGCTGGGCCACGGCGGCTGGAGGATTATTTGTGGGGCAATCGCGGCCTGCCGGATGAGACGCGCAATTACGTCGCGCGCATTGGCCCGCGCATCGCAACTGCGGCACCAGCGCGCCGCGCCCCGGCTGAGGTTTATGCCGCAGCCGATATCGGCACCAATATTCCACGCGGACCACGGCGGATGGATGGCGGCACCATGCTCGCGCTGCGTGATCAGCGCAGCCCGCCAGCGACCGTTCAAGTGGCGCAAGCCGCCGGTCCGGCGCCCGCCGTGCCGGTCGGCACCCAGGTCGCGAGCCTGGGTAATGTGGTCCGTATGGAACCGATCCCGGATGGCAGCACCTTCACGCCCGCAGAGCGCAGGCGCGCTGGGCTTGATGCGGGCGGATCAGCTCTTGCTTCGGCTGCTGTTGCGCCGCCCGCGCCGCGTCAGGCGCCGGCTACTGCGCCAGCACGCGGCGGCTTGGGGCTGATTGGCTCTGCCCAGGCAGCGCCAGCTTCGGCCTCTGCTTTAGGGCGTGCGGGGACAGTGCCGCCGCCTAGTGGTGGTGGCAATGGCTGGGCAGTCAGCCTTGGGCGCTTTGCCTCAGAAAATCTGGCCCGGAGCGCCGCTTCTTCGGCGCGTTCGTCCGCTGGTGGCGGCGGTCAGACGGAGGTTGTGCGGGTTGTGCAGGGCAATGGCGCGGCCTTCACGGCGCGGGTGAAGGGGCTGACGCGCGCCCAGGCCGAACAGACCTGTCAGAAGCTGCGTTCGGCCGGAAATTGCACGCTGGTGGCGCCTGGGGCTTAAGTTTAGTGCCTTTTCCGAAGAGCGAAGTGACCTTGCTTGGCATGAAAACGCTCTAAAGGGACCTTTGCCGAAGGGCGCCCCACCACAAAGCATCGCGATTGGGTTTTTGGGGCCACTGCATGACGTCAATTGCGATTGAGGTCCCGAGCTTCGACTAATTCCAGGCGAGCATCCAACAAAGCGCGCTTGCTTCTGGGTAGCGCTGGCGGATCACCCAGACGATTGAGCGTTTCCTGCCCGCCTGGGGTGAAAAGCGGCGGGCGCAAGGCATCCACAGCGCCGGCTGGGCTGCGTCGTGCATAGGCGTTGCGAAGCGCTGAGAGACTATCAATCACCTCCTGCGCGCGCGCATCCGGGGCGATGCCAAAGGCCTGGCGCCATTCGCGGCGCGCGGCTGGCACAGCGATTTGCGCCATGGGAAGCATAATGTTCCACCGTGGCCCATTCGGCAATTCCACCGCCAGGAATTCCAAAGCCTGAATGAGGCGCGCCGTTTCCCAAGGCTGGCCAGTCAGCCGATGCGGATTGGTCAGCATATCGGCGCCCTGTTCAATCGAATGCCGTACAGCATCAACGGTGATGAAGCTGCTGAATTCCGGCAATCTTGCCACCTCGGGCGGGCCGGAGCAGGCGCCAAGACCAAGAAGCCCCGCGAGAAAAACGCGCCTGTCACACTGCATTATGGAATCCTTCCACCAAACCCTACCAAGCGTCCCGTGACCTTATTCGGGCGCGGCGTGGCGGGCGTATTGATCCGCATCACGGCGGGTATTGTTGAAATGCATCCAGCCATACCCGCCCATAGGAGGCACCGGCCTTTCAGCGCCCGATCACAGGCTGACCGCCTTACCCTTTTCCGGGACCAGCACCTTCGCCTTGGCGCCGACCATCTCCGCCTCAAAACCCTTGGCGTCCGGCAGCAACATGCCGAAGGTGGCGTAGTGGCAGGGGATCGCGGTAGTGACATTGCGCAGATAGCGCTTCACCGAAAGCGCCGCCGCACGCGGCCCCATGGTGAAGCGGTCACCCACCGGCACCAGCGCGACAGTTGGCGCATATAACTCATCAATCAGCGCCATGTCGGAAAAGATATCCGTATCGCCCATGTGATAGACGGTCGGTTCGTGCTTGTCCTTCGGCGTCACCACAATGCCATTGGGCAGGCCCAGGCAATGGAAGACACCATTGGCATCAACCTCAGCTGATGAATGGAAAGCCTGGGTCAGCGTGACGGTGAATTCGCCCTGATCCGTGGTGCCGCCGGTATTCATGGGATCAAACGCGGTGACACCCTGTTTACCGAGCCACATGGCAAGTTCGTAATTGGTCACCAGCTTGGCGCCGGTGCGTTTGCAGATGGCCGCCGTATCGCCGATGTGGTCGGCATGGCCATGCGTCAGCAACACATGGGTCGCCCCCGCACTTGCGGCTTCCGCATCGCCGCCAAAGGCGGGATTGCCGGTCAGGAAGGGGTCAATCATCACAACCGACTTGCCGAATTCCAGGCGAAAGGCGGAATGTCCGAACCAGATGAGTTTCATTTTGTTTTCCTTGCGTTTCAGGTGAAGGACATGCGGATGGTATCCGCGATCATGGCGGGCTTGGCCTCATTTTCGATTTCCAGCGTCTGGCGCACGGTGATGCGATGCGCGCCCGGCGCGCCATCTTCCACCGCAACCAGGCTTTGGCGGAGCCTGATGCGTGCGCCGGCCTTGACCGGGTTGACGATGCGCACCTTGTCGCTGCCGTAATTGATGGACCGCGTGGGCCAGGAAAGTTTGTAGATGCCAGCGCCAAGCTTGGGCAAAAGCGAGAGCAGCAGATAGCCATGCGCGATAGTCTTTCCACCGGGCATTTCGCGTTTGGCGCGTTCCACATCCACATGGATCCATTGATGATCGCCGGTCACCTCGGCAAAGCGATCAATCAAATCCTGCGTGACTTCCAGCCAATCACTGACACCCAATTCCTGCCCGATCAGCGCCTTCAGCGCTTCCGGGGTTTCGACCATGCGCATTGCGTCCTCCCTCAATCACTTCACCGTAACATCGGGCGCGGCGCAGCGGGGATCAAGCCGGGCTTTCCGACGCGGGCATTTTCCGGCCTAATCGCGCCATGACCCTGACCCCCGGCAGCCGGGGTTTCGTTGTGGCCATGGTCACGGCGCAAATCCTGACCCAGATCGGTGCCTTCACCCTTCCAGCGTTGTTGCCGGAGATGATGGTGCGCTGGTCCCTGACCGCGACCGAAGCCGGTTGGCTGATTGGCGTTTTTTTCGCGGCCTATGTGCCGGCAGTGCCGGTGCTGCTTTCGCTGACGGACCGCGTACCGGCCAGGCGGATTTATCTGATCGGCACCGGCGCCACCGCGCTGGCGCATTTGGGCTTTGCCTTTCTCGCGGATGGCTTCTGGAGCGGGCTTTTCTTTCGCGCGCTCGCCGGGATTGGCTGGGCCGGGGCCTATATGCCCGGGCTTAAATCCATTGCTGATCCGCTGACCGGCGTGGCGCAATCGCGTGCTGTGGCTTGGCATGCGGCGGGTGTTGGGATTGCGGGTGCCGCTTCCTTCGCCTTGGCCGGGCTTTGTGATGCCTTGGTGGGCCAGGGCTTTGCCTTTCTCGTGGCGGGGCTGGCCGCCACTGGCGCCTTTGCCATTGCCATGCTGATCCTGCCCGATGCGCCGCCGCCCAAAAGTGCTGCGCCGCGCGGCTTGTTGGATTTCCGGCCGGTTTTCGCCAATCGCCGCGCCATGGGTTGGATCGCGGGCTATACGGTGCATACGCTGGAAATGGCCGTGCTGCGCGCCTGGGCCGTTGCCTTCCTGACCGCGAGCTTCCTGATCCAGGCGCCGCCGGCCTGGCTGCCGGGGCCGGCGGTGCTGTTTACGCTCGCGGGCTTGGTCGGGATTGCGAGTTCACTTGCCGGGAACCGCCTGGCCGAGAGCCTGGGGCGGGACAGGATTGTGGCGATCGCCATGCTCTCAGGCGCCGCGCTTTCCCTGGTGGCGGGGTTTGGCTTCGGCGCCTCACCCTTTGTGGTGCTGATTTTTGTCTTTCTCTGGAATGCGGCGATTTATTTGGATAGTTCGGCGCTGACCGCCGGCACGGTGCAGGCGGCAGATCCCGCTTTGCGCGGTGCGACCATGGGTCTGCATAGCATGTTCGGCTATGCGGGCGGCTTTGTCGGGCCTTTGGCTACGGGCGTTCTGTTGGATTGGGCGGGCGGAGAAGGTGTGGCGGCATGGGGCCTCGCCTTCGGGCATATCGCCGTCATCATGCTGGCAGGGTTTGCCGTGCTGCGCTGGTTGGGGCGCGGCCAGGATTCGCCCAAGGCCACCCGGTAAGCTTCCTGCTAAAGTGATGCCTTGCAGGCGGATTTGCCCGGCGTTTCACGGGCTTTCGCGCAGGATTCCGGAGCCCCCCAGGGGCTTTGAGGAAAAAAAACGGGTTGAGGACGATTTTTTTCTTGCAATGCCGAAGCGGGGCGCGTAAGCGCATTTCAGACGCAGTACGCACGTGCCTCTGGCCCATGGCCCTTCGGCCAAAGGGTTTACGCAACGACGTCAAGCGTTCTGGCAACCCCGCCTGGGGATTCTCGGGCGGTTTCTTTCTGGTCGCTGGTTCGTTCGACCGTTTCGTTAACCTTGGGCCATCGCCTTTTTAGGTGGTCCTTCTGGAGCCTGGAGGGTGCTGCGATGACACCGAAGATCGCACGCTTTTTGCGCGACAACGCGCCTGCTACGCCATGCCTTGTGCTGGATGTGGATCGTGTCGAGGAAAAGTACCGCGCCATGCGTGCGGCGCTGCCCTTGGCCCGCATCTATTATGCCGTGAAGGCCAATCCTGGCGCGCCGATTCTGGAGCGGCTAGTGAAGCTTGGCTCCAGCTTTGATGCGGCTTCTTTTGAAGAAGTTCAGGCCTGCCTTGCCGCCGGCGCGCAGCCTGACGTAATTTCCTATGGCAACACCATCAAGAAGGCGTCGGCCATCGCTGCCGCCCACAAGGCTGGTGTTTCCATGTTCGCCTTCGACAGCATCGAGGAATTGGAAAAGCTTGCGCGCCACGCCCCCGGCGCGCGGGTCTATTGCCGCATCCTGGTGCAGAATGAAGGCGCGGAATGGCCGCTTTCGCGCAAATTCGGCTGCGAATTGGACATGGCGCGCGACCTGATGCTGAAGGCCGGCGATATGGGGCTCGACCCCTATGGCATTTCCTTCCATGTCGGCAGCCAGCAGACCAAGACCGCAGCCTATGAAGGCGCCATTGCGCGGGTTGCGATGCTGTTCACGGATTTGAAGGAAGCGGGCGTGAAGCTCCGCATGGTCAATCTGGGCGGCGGCTATCCAGTGCGCTACCGCGCGGAAGTGCCGGAAATTGATGATTTCGGCATGGCCATCATGGGCGCCATGACCAAGCATTTCGGCAATGATTTGCCGGAAATGCTGGTGGAACCCGGCCGCTTTATGGTGGGCGATGCCGGCCTGGTTTCCAGCGAGGTTGTGCTGGTGTCCCGCAAGGGCGCCACGGACCCGGTGCGCTGGGTCTATCTGGATATTGGGCGCTTTGGTGGCCTGGCGGAAACGGAAGGCGAAGCCATTCGCTACGAAATCCGCACGCCGCATGATGGCGCTGAAGATGGGCCCGTGACCATTGCGGGCCCGACCTGCGACAGCACCGATACGCTCTATGAAAAATCCAATTACCGCATGCCGCTGAAGCTTGCTTGTGGTGATCGGGTGGAGCTGTTGGCGACCGGGGCCTATGTCACCTCCTACGCCGCGCAATTCTTCAACGGCTTTGCGCCGCTGAAGGAACATTATATTTAGTTCGCTCCCGGCGCGGGAAACCGTGCCGGGTCAGACGTAGCCAGGGCCTTCGATGGCGGGGTACGCCTTCAGGAAGCCTTCATCCACTTCAACGCCAATGCCTGGCGCTTCCAGCGGGCGCACGCAGCCATCCTTGCCGATGCGCCAGGGCTCGCTGCCCAATTCATCGCGGAACTTATTGGCGCGTGAGACATCGGCTTCGAAATAACCGCCATTATCAATCGCGGCGAGCAGATGGATGGACGCGGCCTGATTAACGCCGGTCATGGATGAATGTGGGTGGATCGGGATTTTGAAGCCGGACGCCATGGCGGCGATGCGCATGGTTTCAGTCACGCCGCCGCATTTGGAGAGGTCCGGCTGCCAGATGCGGATCACATCATCTTCCAGAACGCGCGTGAATTCAAAGCGGGTGAAGTGGTTTTCGCCGGCCGCCAAAGGTGTGCTGCCAAAACCATGCGCCTCAGCATAGGAACGGTGATCATGCGCGGGGAAGGGTTCTTCCAGCCAGCCGATATTCAGCCGATCCATCTCGGGCAGCACCTGGCGTACTTGCGCGATATTGTAGCCGATATTGGCATCGGTCAGGATTTCCAGCTCATGCCCAAAGGCATCGCGCACGGCTTCCATGCGCGCAATGTCATCGCGCACCGTATCGCCAACGCGAAGCTTCACGGCTTTATAGCCCGCTTCCATATGCGGTGCTGCTTCATCAAGCAGTTGCGCTGGCGGCTGATAGCCAAGCGCCACACCACCGGCATAAGCCGGCACGGGGCGCGCGGAACCGCCGAGCAGCTTGTAAAGCGGCAGATTCAGCGCCTTGCCCTTGGCATCCCATAGCGCCATGTCGAGCCCCGACATGGCCATGGCGGTGGCAGCACCCATGCCGTGGCTTGCCAATTGGTATTTGTAGATGCGCGCCCAGATGCCGGTAGTGTCGAAGGCATCCATGCCGAGCACCAATTGCTTGAGCGTGGTTTCAAGGAGCTTGGCGATGGCGGTATGGGCGCGACCGTGATGGCTTTCGCCCCAGCCGACAATGCCATCTTCCGTAATGACCTTCACCATCACCGCATCGCGCTTCACCGCCTGGCCAATTCCAAGCCGTGGCCCGGAATTGGGCGACAGCGGGAAGGAGGTTGGGAATGCCTTGATGTCCACGATTTTCATGCGGCGATCCTCATGCTTGTTGGGATGGAAGCCTGCCATCATGGCAAGGCATTTGCAAAGACCTCTCACCCGTCGCAGCATGAGTGACCGCAGGAGAGACTGGCATGAAACCCGACCCCATCCCCCCCAGCATGGAAGCCATCCGCCTATGGAGTGGCGTTGAATGCCCGAATGAGGCAGCGCGGCTTGGCCTTGCGGATCACCTCGGCCTGCTCAAGGAATTGGAGGCTTTGCGCGGCACGCTGGCCTTTGAAGACGAACCTTCCAGCTTTGAAGCGGCTCTCCGCGCCGAGCAGGAGCAGCAATCATGAGCGCTTTGCATGAACTTTCCATGACGGAAGCCGCCGATGCGGTGGCGCGTGGGGAGGTGACGGCGACCGCGCTGACTGAAGCCTGCCTCGCGCGCATTGCCGCGCATGATGGCAAGGTGAATGCCGTGATCAGGCTTGATCGGGACAGCGCCTTGGAACAGGCCGCCGCGGTGGATAAGGCGCGCAAGGCGGGCAAGGCGCTTGGCCCGCTAGGCGGTGAGCCGATGATGCATAAGGATATGTATTATCGCGCGGGGAAGGTTTCGACCTGTGGGTCAAAGATCCGGCGTGATTTTGTGCCCAAGGTCACCGCGACCGTGCTGGAAAGGCTGGATGCCGCGGGGGCGATTGATATGGGCACGCTGAATATGGCGGAATTTGCCCAGAACCCGACCGGGCATAACGCGCATTTCGGCCATTGCCATAATCCCTGGCAGCATGGCTATTGCACGGGGGGATCATCCTCGGGCTCTGGCGCCGGTGTTGCAGCGCGGTTTTTCTATGGCGCGCTTGGGTCGGATACGGGCGGTTCCATCCGCCTGCCGGCGACGATTTGCGGTGTGACGGGGATCAAGGGCACGCAAACGCGGGTTTCGCGTGCTGGCGTTATGCCACTGTCATTTTCTGCCGATAATGTCGGGCCTTTGGTGCAAACGGCGCGCGATGCGGCACGCTTCATGCGGGTGATTTCCGGCCATGACCCGCGCGATGCCACCTGTGCGCGCGAAGCCGTGCCGGATTATGAGGCAGCTTTGACCGGCGATTTGCGCGGCATTTCCATCGCCGTCCCGCAGGAATATTTCTTTGATGGCGCGGATGCGGTGGTGGTGAAAGCCTTCGATGCCGCGCTTGATGCCATGCAGGATCGCGGGGCGAAAATCACGCGGCTTTCCTGCCCGTCACTCCGTGCCATTGCCGCCTATACCGCGCTGGTTAGCCGGTCAGAGGCTGCGGCGATTCATGCCGCATGGATGCGCGAAAGGGCAGGCGATTATTCCATCCATTTGTCGTCCCGGCTTTATGGTGGCTTTCCCATCCCGGCGCATATCTACATTGAAGCGCTGTCACGCCGTGGCCCACTGCTGCGCCAATTATGTGCCGAGGCGATGGCAGGGCATCATATTGTTGCGACCCCGGCGCTGCGGACCCGCGTGCCCACATTGGCCGAGACGGATATTGATGCCGATGCGGCGAATTGGTCGCGCTTCATGGCGGTTTCGGCCAATACGCGGCCCTTCAATTATTTGGGCCTGCCGACCATCAGCGTGCCTTGCGGCTTTGATGATCGCGGCCTGCCGATTGGCCTGCAATTGGCCGCGCGCCCCTTTGCCGAAGCGCGGGTGCTGGCGGTGGCCGATGCCTATCAGCGCGTGACGGATTGGCACAAGCGCCACCCTGCCCTGTGAGGGGAGTGCTTGCCAAAGAATTGGGCTGAGTGAGTGACGGGCAGGCAATAATGCGCCGCCCGGCCCATTTTTAGGGCATTACCCGCTTGTGTGGGCGCCCCTTTGCCCCGATCTTCTGGGAAACAGGAGGTCGGTCCAGCGATGGCGGAACCCATCAAGGCCTTTGACGAAATGGGTGAACCCCAAGCGGCGCGCGCCGCCTATGGCGAAATCGCGCGCTGGCTGGCGGCCACACCCATCCCGCAATTGGAGCGCAAGCGGCAGGAAGCCGAGTTGCTGTTTCGCCGCATCGGCGTGACCTTCGCGGTTTATGGCGAAGGCGGCGATCCGGAACGGCTGATCCCCTTCGATATCATCCCACGCATCCTGGCCTGGCAGGAATGGGAGCATCTGTCGCGCGGCCTCACGCAGCGGGTGCGCGCGCTCAATATGTTTCTGGCCGATGTCTATGGGCCAGGGGAAATCCTGAAGGCCGGGCGCATACCGGCAGCGCTGATTTTGCAGAATGAAGCCTATCGCCCGGAAATGCGCGGCATAACCCCGCCCGGCGGGATTTACGTGCATATTGCGGGCATTGATGTGGTGCGCACGGATGCCGCGCAATTCCATGTGCTGGAAGATAATTGCCGCACGCCATCGGGTGTTTCCTATATGCTGGAAGGCCGCGAAGCTATGCTGCGGCTATTCCCCGGGCTTTGCGCGGCGCATCGCATTGCCCCCGTCAGCCATTACCCGAGTGATTTGCTGGAAACCCTGATGTCGGTAGCACCACCCGCCTGTCGTGGCCTGCCGCGCGTGGTGCTGCTGACGCCTGGTGCCTATAACAGCGCCTATTACGAACATTGCTTCCTGGCCGATGAAATGGGCGTGGAGGTGGTGGAAGGTCAGGATTTATTCGTCGAAGATCGCGTGGTCTATATGCGCACCACCGCAGGCCCGCAGCGTGTGGATGTGATCTATCGCCGGATTGATGATGATTATCTGGACCCTGCGGTGTTTCGCGCCGATTCAATGCTGGGTGTGCGTGGGCTGATGGATGCTTATGGCGCCGGCAATGTCGCGCTCGCCAATGCGCCGGGTGGCGGCATTGCCGATGACAAGGCGGTTTATCCTTACGTGCCGGAAATGGTGCGGTTCTATCTGGGCGAAGAACCGATTCTGGCGAATGTGCCGACCTATTTATGCGAAAGGCCGGATGATTGCGCCTATGTGCTCGATCATTTGCATGAATTGGTAGTGAAACTCACCAAGGGTTCGGGCGGCTATGGCATGCTTGTCGGGCCGCATAGCACCGCCGAACAGCGCGCTGAATTCGCCGCGCGCATCCGTGCCAATCCAGCGGATTACATCGCACAACCAACGCTTGCCCTTTCCACCGTACCGACCTTCACCGGCAGCGGCACCGCGCCCCGCCATGTGGATTTGCGGCCCTTCGTGCTTTCCGGGGCGGAGACCCGCATTGTGCCAGGTGGCCTTACGCGAGTGGCCTTGCGCGAAGGATCGCTGGTGGTGAATTCATCCCAAGGCGGTGGCACCAAGGATACCTGGGTCTTGGCCCCGGATACGCCATGCTGAGCCGCACAGCCGATAGCCTCTATTGGCTCGGGCGCTATATGGAACGCGCCGGCAATACGGCGCGCGCACTGCAAGTGGCGCTGCGCGAAGCGGGCATGGGTGGCGGGCGGCCGGCGCAGGGGCAAGGCTGGCGACCCCTGCTGCTGACCAGCGGTGATATCGGCCTGTTGCAGGGTTTTGGCGCCGCACCCGATGCGGCGCAGATTATCCAGCACCTGGTGATGGACCGCGCCAATCCTTCTTCCATCCAATCCTGCATTGAGGCTTCGCGGCAGAATGCGCGCCAGGTACGGACGGCACTCACCGTGGATATGTGGGAATCCGTGAATGATACTTGGGGCCAGATGCGGCGCATGGAAAACACTATGCCGAATGCGGATGATCTGCCGGGCTTTCTGGATTGGGTGAAGCGCCAGACCATTCTGTTCAATGGCGCCTATGATGACACCATGCTGCGTGATGAAGCCTGGCGCTTTGTACGCCTTGGTACCATGCTTGAACGCGCGGACAATACCGCGCGCGTGTTGCATGCACACGCCGCGGCGCTGAGTATCGCGGAAGCCGGCACGGCAGAGGATTACCTGAACTGGCAAGCCATCCTGCGCAGCTTCACGGCGCTGCGTGCCTATCAATGGGTCTATCACGGGCGGATCGCACCGCGACGGATTGCCGAATTGCTCATCCTGCGCGGGGAATTGCCGCGTTCCATGATTGCCTGCCACGCCCGGATTGAGGGCGTGCTCGATGAAATCGCCACCGCCCATGGCGGGCGGCGCGGGGAATGCCATCGGCGCGCCGGGGAAATCCATGCAAGGCTGCGCTTTGGCCGTGTTGAGGATATCTTCGCCCAGGGGCTTGAGGCCTTCCTGAATGATATGATGGCGCGCAATATTGATCTTGGCGGCCAGATCGCCGAATTCTATCTGCACAACTGATAGGGCGCGGAGCGCTTGCCATGACCTATTGCGTCGGCCTGTTTCTGAAGGATGGCCTTGTTCTGCTTTCCGATACGCGCACCAATGCGGGGCTGGACCATATTTCCAGCTTTTCCAAGATGCATGTCGTGGAACAGCCAGGTGAGCGCATGCTGGCGCTGATGTCGGCGGGTAATTTGGCCATCACGCAGGCGGTGTGGAACCGCGTGCAGGAGGGTTTCCCGCTGGGTGAGGAAATCCATACGCTGCGCGATGTGCCAAGCATGTTCCGCGCCGCGCAGTTGGTTGGCGCGGCGGTACGCGATGTGTTTGAAAATGATGGTCCGGCGATGAAGGCGCAGGGGGTTTCTTTTGATGCCTCCTTCCTGCTGGGCGGACAGATTGCTGGCGGGCCGATGCGGCTGTTTCTGATCTATGCCGCCGGGAATTTCATCGAAGCCACCGCCGATACGCCCTTCCTGCAAATTGGTGAGCATAAATACGGCAAGCCGATCCTGGACCGCGTGGTGAAAAGCGATACCTCATTGGCCGATGGGGTGAAGCTGGTGCTGATCAGCATGGACAGCACACTCAGGTCCAATCTTTCCGTGGGGCTGCCGATTGATCTGATGGTCTATCGTGAAGGCGGGCAGAAGGTGACGCTCAGCCGACGCATCACGGAAGATGACACTTATTTCAGGCAAGTCAGCCAACGTTGGTCCGATAGCCTGCGCGAAGCCTATCGCGCGCTGCCCTCCCCCGGATGGATCGCGGATTGACCCTTGCGGGCCGGGCAGGCTTGGGCCAGATGAGCCCAGATTTGCCGGGGGGATTGCCATGATTTCACGCAGAACGGGCTTGGTTTTGGGGGCGGCGCTGCTTGCTGGCCAGCCGGCAAAGGCTCAGGCTTGGCCAACGCGGCCCATACGCATCATCGTGCCCTTTGGCATAGGCGGTTCCGCCGATGTCGCGGCGCGGTTTTTGGCGGAGCCCTTGCAGCAGGCCCTGGGCCAGCCAGTGATTGTGGAAAATCGCCCTGGCGCCGGTGGCACCATTGGCGCGGATCAGGTGGCAAAGGCAGCACCGGATGGGCATACGCTGCTGCTTATGTCCAACACGCACACCGCCAATGAAACGCTGCTGCCCAATCGGCCCTATGTGCTGCTGCGCGATCTGGCGCCGGTGGCTTTTGTCAATGTCGCGCATCACGTCTTGGTAGTGCATCCATCGCTTGGGGTGAATTCGCTTACGGAATTGATTGCCTATTGCAAGGCCAATCCAGGGAAGCTCGATTACGCATCTTCCGGTCCGGGCACGCCTTATCATGTAGCCGGTGAGATTTTCCGCGCCATGGCCGGCATTGAGATTACCCATATCCCCTTCCGTGGTTCGAATGAGGCGCGCACGGCGCTGATCGCGGGCCAGGTGCCGATGATGTTCGATGCAATCCCGACCATGGCGGAACAGGCGCGTGGCGGACGCGTACGGGCGTTGGCCACCACCGGGCCGCGGCGCAGCCCACTTTTGCCGGATGCGCCAACGGTTGCCGAAAGCTTGTCAGGTTATGAAGCCAGCATCTGGCTTGGCGTGATGGCGCCGGCGCAAACGCCCGCGCCCATCGTCGAAAAACTTAATGCGGAAATCAACCGCATCATGTCCTTGCCAGCGACGCGCGACGCTCAGCTGCGCGCAGGCGCTGAGGTGAACCCTATGACAGTCCCCGCCTTTGGCGATTTCCTGCGAACGGATATTGCGCATCAGGCAGAAGGCATCCGCGTTTCCGGCATGAAGGCGAATTGATTCAACCATGATTTCACTAACCCTGGCCTGCACCGCCACCGATCGCACGCGCCCGCTGATGGAAGGGCGCTTCAAGGTGCCTGGCGCTGACATCACCTTCCTTCCTGGTGAGCCCGAGGACATCTTCCGGCGCGCCTTGCGTGATCGTGCCTTTGATATCTCGGAACTTTCCATGGGAAGCCATATTGTCACCAGCGCGCGCGGTGATGCGCCCTATATCGGTGTGCCTGTGTTTCTTTCGCGCGCGTTTCGGCATTCGGCGATTTATATTCGTACTGATCGCGGCATCAACAGCGCCGCTGATCTGGCGGGGCGGGAGATTGGGCTGCCGGAATATCAGCAAACCGCAGCGCTTTGGGTGCGCGGGATTTTGCGCGACCATTACGGTGTGGATACGAAGGGTATTTCCTGGCGCACGGGCGGCGAACGTGTTGCGATTACGCTGCCAGATGGCTTCAAGGTGAAGCCCATGGGGGAACCCTTGGAAGAAGCTTTGGCTGCTGGGCGGATTGATGCGCTGATCGCGCCCCGCCCGCCCGCCTGCCTCGGCAATGGCAGCGCGCCGGTGGCGCGGCTTTTCCCGGATTATCGGCGGGAAGAGGAAAGCTGGTTCCGCGCTTCGGGCTTTTTCCCGATCATGCATTGCCTGGCCGTGCGCAAGGATGTCGCGGAACGTCATCCCTGGTTGCCGGTGGAATTGTTCCGCGCATTCAGTGCGGCCAAGGCAGCGTCGCTTACCGAAATGTCGCTGGTGAATGTGCTGCGTGTGTCGCTGCCCTGGATCGCGGCAGAAGCAGAAGCGCAAAGCGCGCTGTTCGGCGGCAACCCCTGGCCCTATGGCTTCAAGCGCAACCGAGACGAAATCGCCGCTATGATCCGCTATGCGGTGGAAGATGGGTTGGCGGCGCGGCAGATGGAACCGGAGGAGTTGTTTCATTCTTCCGTTCTCGATCTAATGGAATAGGCAGAAGCAAGAAAGGGGAGACCGGATCATGAAGCTTACGCGTCGTGCGGCGCTGTGTGGCTTGGCAGCCGCCAGCATTCTGCCGGCCCATGCTCAGGGCAATTCCATACGCATTGTGGTACCCTTTGGGCCCGGCGGGTCCACGGATGCCGTGGCGCGGCTGGTCTCGCCAGGTCTGATGCAGCGCCTTGGTGTACCGATTATCGTGGAAAACCGTCCTGGTGCAGCCGGCTCCATCGGCACGGATGCGGTGGCCAAGGCGCGACCCGATGGTCAGACCTGGCTGCTGACCTTTGACAGCCACGCGACCATGCCGGCGCTATTGCCAAGCCTGCCCTTCAACCTGACACGTGATCTTGACCCGGTCATGCTGATTGGCGGCGCGCCTTATGTGATTGCGTGTCGCGCAGACAAGCCGTTTCGTTCACTCGCGGATGTGGTGACGGCGGCAAAGGCGCGGCCCGATGCGGTTTCCTTCGGGTCCACCGGCAATGGCACCATCGGGCATT
This sequence comes from Roseomonas sp., assembly GCA_051007055.1. GTDB lineage: Bacteria > Pseudomonadota > Alphaproteobacteria > Acetobacterales > Acetobacteraceae > Neoroseomonas. The sequence goes on along the minus strand of JBPCSO010000012.1, from coordinate 88,505 downwards.
TGGCCATGATCCAGTTCCAGGCGCGCAGCGGCACGCGGCTCACGCATATTCCCTATCGCAGTGGTGGGCTTGCAGTGAATGACACCATGGCAGGCACGGTGGATATGATGATCGGCTCCGCCGCGCTGGTGGCGGCGCAAATTGCGGCCGGTACTTTCCGCGCCGTGGCGCAATTCGGCCCGGCACGCCTGCCGGCGTTGAGTGATTTACCGACTGCCGAGGAAAGCGGCTTCCCCGGCTTGCAGGCGGAAGCCTGGTGGGGCGTTTTCGCGCCTGCCGGCACACCTGCCGAATTGGTGGCGCGCATGAATGACGCGCTGCGGGAGACGCTTTCCGAAGACCGCATCCGCACGCAAATGACGCAAACTCAGCAGGCGCGGCTGGTGATGTCTGACCCTGCGGGGCTGGCGCGCTTTCTGGATGGCGAAGTGTCCAAATGGAGCGCCGTGGTGCGCGAATTCAATGTGCGGCCTGACTGATCAGGCTGGCTGAATGCCGCGCCGCGCATCATGCCGGCGCAGCCAGTGAATGAAGGGCAAGGCCAGCAGCACCATCCAGGCCTTGCCGATGATCTGCCCCGCCAAGAAATCCAGGCTGCCAAAGGCGAGAAACAGGAAGACGACGCTATCCACCACCAAGCCAACCGCGCCACTTGCCGCTACCGCGAGCACCAGCCCGCGCTTTTGTAGCGGCGTATAGACCGCCAAATCAGCTGTTTCGCTCAGCAGGAAAGCGACTGCCGAGGCCAGTACCAAGGCAGGCGGCGCCAGGGCTGCGGAAAGCACCACGCCCGCCGCAATGGCGGCAAAGGCCCAAGTAAGCCCAAGGCGACGCTGCACCAAATCCCTGAGTACCAGCGCCAGGCCAATCATCAGCACGCCCGATGGCGCCATGATGCCTGGGGCGACTGGGATAAGGCAGGGGCCATTCGGCACGCAAAAGCTGCCGAGATTCCCGATCATCCAATTCGCCGCAGGGATGCAGAGCGCGAAGCCGATCAGGAAGGCGAAGCCTTGAAGGCGGGGGGATAGGTTCATTGGATTTCGTTGGATGAATAAGCCGCCCAGCCCTTGGCGCGCAAGTCGCAGGCCGGGCAGGTGCCGCAGCCATAGCCCCAAGCGTGGCGATGCTGCCGATCCCCCAGATAGCAGCTATGGGTATGTTCCAGGATCGCCGCCACCAAGGGTAGCCCGCCCAGGCTTTCTACCAGCCGCCAGGTCGCGGCCTTGTCCAGCCACATCAGCGGCGTTTCCAAGACAAAGCGCCGATCCATGCCAAGGTTGAGCGCCACTTGCAGCGCCTTGATCGTATCATCCCGGCAATCGGGGTAGCCGGAGTAATCCGTCTCACACATGCCACCCACGATATGCTTGATGCCGCGGCGATAGGCGATGGCGGCGGCGAAGCTCAGAAAAACAATGTTGCGCCCAGGGACGAAAGTATTGGGCAGGCCATCGGCATTGAAGGCGATGGTGGCTTCTGAGGTGAGCGCAGTATCGGAAACCTGGCCCAAAGCATCCAGGCGAATCAGATGATCCATGCCGAGCTTTGCACGCCATTCGGGACGCGCTTTCAGCAAGGCCACGCGAAAGGCATCGCGGATTTCAAGTTCGATCTTGTGGCGCTGACCGTAATCGAAGCCGATGGTCTCGACCTCTGCGAAACGATCCAAGGCCCAGGCAAGGCAGGTTGCGGAATCCTGCCCGCCGCTGAACAGGACCAGGGCTTTCTCTTGCGTCATGCGGTGTGTTCCAATTGCGCGACGGCCCAGGCTGCGGCTTCCGCCACCACCGGATCAGCATCGGCGCAAAGCGCGCGCGCTGTTTCCTGTAAGCGGGGCTCATCAGAATTGCCAATGGCGATCAGTACATTACGGATGAAACGATTGCGCCCAATGCGCTTGATGGGGCTGCCGGAGAATAGCGCACGAAAGGCTGCATCATCCAGCGCGGCGAGTTCAGCAAGCTTCGGCGCGGTGAGTTCCGCACGCGGTGCAAAAGCGGGTTCTTCATGGGCCGCGGCGAATTTGTTCCAGGGGCAGACCGCCAGGCAATCATCACAACCATAGATGCGGTTGCCCATGGGCTTGCGGAATTCCTCCGGGATTGGGCCGTGATGTTCAATAGTCAGGTAGGAAATGCAGCGCCGCGCATCCAGCCGATACGGCGCAGGGAAAGCCTTGGTGGGGCAGATATCAAGGCAACGCGCGCAAGTCCCGCAATGATCGACTTCCGGCGCATCAGGGCGGAGATCGAGCGTCGTGTAAATCTCACCTAGGAACAACCATGAACCATGCATGCGGGAGACAAGATTGGTATGCTTGCCCTGCCAGCCCAAACCCGCCTGCTGCGCCAAGGGTTTTTCCATCACCGGCGCGGTATCCACGAACACCTTCACGCCAGCATCGGTGTATTCCGCCACCATCCAGCGCGCCAGCGCCTTCAGGCGTTTCTTTACCACATCATGATAATCGCGATTGCGCGCATAGACGCTGATCGTCGAACGGTCCCGCCAAGCCAGGCTTTCCAGCGGGTCGCTTTCAGGCGCATAGGACAGGCCGAGGGCGATCACACTCCGCGCTTCTGGCCAAAGCGCCCGCGGGTCAGCGCGCTGATCGGCGCGGGCTTCCATCCAGCCCATGCCGCCATGCATCCCGGCGGCGAGGAATTCCTGGAGCCTTTCGCGCGCCTCCGGCCCTAGCCGCGCCGGCGCGAAGCCAATGGCATCGAAGCCGAGGCGCGTTGCCTCTGCCCTTATGGCGTCAGCCGCGCCCACGATAAGGCTGCACTTCCTGCGCCGGAATCCAGACCGCTTCTGGCGGCGCGCCGCTTTGCCAGAAAACATCTATGGGAATGCCACCACGCGGATACCAATAGCCACCAATGCGCAGCCAATGTGGCGTCAGCAAGCCCATCAGGCGCTGCGCGATATCCAGCGTGCAGGCTTCATGGAAGGCGCCATGATTGCGGAAGGAAGCAAGATAAAGCTTGAGTGATTTGCTTTCCACAATCCAGGCATCCGGCACGTAATCAATCACCAGATGCGCGAAATCCGGCTGACCCGTGAGCGGGCAGAGTGAGGTGAATTCAGGTACCGTAAAGCGGATGCAATAGCGCAGGCCAGGATGCGGATTGCCCACCCGTTCCAGCACTGCCTGTTCCGGGCTTTGTGGTTGCGTGGCCGCGTGGCCAAGCTGGGTCAAATGCGAAAGATCGCTCATGCTGCATGTTCCTTTTCCGCCTGCCAGCCGGCTTCAATGCGCGCGGCAGTACCGGCAAGATCACCCGCCAGGATACCGGCGCGAAGTTCCGCCATCAGGTCCTGATAGTATTGGATATTGTGCCACGTCAGCAGCATGGGCCCCAGCATTTCATTCGCCTTGAACAAGTGATGCAGATAGGCACGCGAATGGCCGCTACAAGCGGGGCAGGCGCAATCAGGATCAAGCGGCCGATTATCCTCCGCATGGCGGGCATTGCGGATATTGATCACGCCGCCTCGCGTATAGGCGCGCCCGGTACGTCCCGAACGCGTGGGCATGACGCAATCGAACATATCTATCCCGCGGCGCACCGCACCAATCAGATCAGAAGGCGTGCCAACGCCCATCAGATAGCGTGGCTTGTCGGAGGGCAGCAGCGGCGTGGTGCATTCCAGCGTGGTGAACATGGCTTCCTGACCCTCACCCACTGCAAGCCCACCCACCGCATAGCCTTCAAAGCCAATACCCGTCAGGGCCGCGACACTTTCGGCGCGAAGATCAGGGAAAACACTGCCCTGGACAATGCCAAACAAGCCATGCCCAGCTCTTGGCACAAAGGCTTCACGGCTGCGCGCGGCCCAACGCATGGAAAGTCGCATGGATGTCGCGGCCTGTTCATGCGTCGCGGGAAAGGGCGTGCATTCATCAAAGCACATGGTCACATCAGCGCCGAGCAGATGCTGGATTTCCACGCTGCGTTCCGGTGTCAGGCGATGGCGTGATCCATCCACATGGCTTTGGAAGGTGACGCCATCCGCATCCATCTTGCGCAAGCCAGAAAGCGACATGACTTGAAAGCCGCCTGAATCCGTCAGGATCGGCCCATGCCAATTCATGAAGCGATGCAGACCACCCAGCCGCGCGATACGTTCGGCGCCAGGACGCAGCATGAGGTGATAGGTATTGCCGAGCACCATGCGCGCACCGGTGGCGCGTACCGCATCTGCGGTCATGGCCTTCACCGTGCCGGCGGTGCCAACCGGCATGAAAACGGGTGTGGGCACTTCACCATGGGCAGTATGCAACACCCCTGCCCGCGCTGCGCCATCCTGTGCTTCGTGCTGCCAGGAAAGGGTCATGGCGTATCACTCGCGCGAAACAGCAGGGATGAATCGCCATAGGAATAGAAGCGATAGTTTTGCGCGATGGCGTGGCTGTACGCGCTCCGCATGCGCTGATCTCCAGCAAAGGCGCAAACCAGCATAAACAAGGTGCTGCGTGGCAAATGAAAATTCGTCATCAGCGCATCGGCGCTGCGGAATTCATGCCCTGGCAGTAAGTATAAATCCGTCAGCCCACGAAAGGGCATGATGCTGCCATCCGGTTGCACCGCACTTTCCAGTAGCCGCAAGGCGGTGGTGCCGATGGCGATGATGCGCCCACCCGCCGCGCGTACCGCATTCAATCGTACAGCGGCTTCCGGGGTGATTTCGCCCCATTCCTCATGCAGTTTGTGTGCCCGCGCATCATCGGTGCGCACCGGCAGGAAGGTGCCGGCGCCGACATGCAGCGTGACCGTCACGCGCGCCACGCCGCGCGCATCAAGCACTTGCAGTAGCGCTTCAGTGAAATGGAGGCTCGCGGTGGGGGCAGCGACGGCGCCAGGGCGGCGGGCGAAGATGGTTTGGTAATCACTGGTATCCTCCGCGGTCGGGCCTTCCGGGCGGGTGATATAGGGGGGCAGGGGGACCTCCCCGGCCTTTTCCAAAGCAGCCGCAAGCCGTGCCTGATCCGGGCCGAAATCAAGCCGCGCTGCGCCACCTTCGGGGTCATCCAGTACGCGCGCCGTGCAATCTTCAGCGCCTTCAACTTGTACTTCATCACCGGCCTTGAGGCGGCGCGCATTGCGGATCAGCGCATGCCAGATGCCCGCTTCCTCATGCCGGTTCAGCATGATTTCAACCCGCGCCTGGCCGCGCCTGGCGTGGAGCCGCGCGGGGATCACGCGCGTATCATTCACCACCATGATATCGCCAGGGCCGAGTAAAGCGGGCAAATCTCGCACGCAGCGATCTTCCAGCCCATCCGGGCGCACAATCAGCATACGCGCAGCATCGCGCGGGCGGATGGGCGCCTGCGCGATCAGGTGTTCAGGCAGGATGAAATCATAATCATCCAGCCGCAAAGGGGTATGTTGAACCAGCACCGGGGCGCGGTAGCGCGAAGCCGCCCGGGGCGCAACCGGTCTGGGCTTTCTGGCAGGCCGAAGCTGCGGCAAGCTGGCCGGAGATGGGCGGGATGCGCCCGCTGAAGGAGGAAACCATGGCCCGCCTGCCTTATGCCGATATCAACCACCCAGACCATCAGGAAGCCGCCGCAACCATCCAGGCTTCCCGCAAAAGGATAGGCCATTTGCACCGTATGCTGCTGCATGCGCCGCCTATCGCCATGGGGTGGATCAGCCTGTTCGATGCAATCCGTTGGCAATCAACGCTTTCCGGCAAGCTCCGCGAATTGGCGATTTGCCGCATCGCTGCGATCAATGGCGCACAGTATGAATGGAACGCGCATGCGCCTATCGCCATTCAAGAAGGGGCAAGCGAAGCACAAATGGCCGCCCTGCCAGATTGGGAAAAAAGCACCTTGTTCGATACAACTGAACGCGCCGTTCTGGCCTATTGCGATGCCATGACAAAGCACGTGCATGTTCCGGATGAGGTCGCCAAAGCGGTTGCGGCACTGCTGCCGCCCCGACAAGTGGTAGAACTTACCGCAACCGTCGCTGGGTATAATTGCGTCTCCCGCGTGTTGGAAGCGCTGCACATCAATGGCGCAGATCCCCTGCCCGCGGGCTGAGCTTCATTCAGATGAACGCAGGCCCGTGGCTTCGATCAGGTTGCGGAATTTTTCGCTTTCTGCGCGGGAAAAAGCAGTGAAATCCGCGCGGTTGCGAAACAGGATGGGCTGCGCCACGCGCTTCATGCCTTCAATGAAGCTGTCTGCCTTCACCGCCCTTTCGCAAGCGGCTTCCAACCGCGCCATGATGGGTTCCGGGGTGCCGGCGGGGGCGTAAAGGCCGCTCCAGATCGTATAGACCAGATCATAGCCTTCTTCGCGCATGGTCGGCACTTCGGGGAATTCCGGATTGCGCGCTTCGGTCAGGAAGGCGATCGGGTGCAGATCATATTGGCGGATCAGCAGGGTCTGGTCCGTAAATAGCTGCAATTGGCCCTGTTGGAAGGCCAGCATCACCTCACCAGATCCACGAAAGGGCACGTGGTTCATCTGGATATTCGCCGCGCGCATCAGCGCCACCATGGAGATATGCGGAATGCTGCCCGCCCCGGTAGAGGCAAAGGGCATGCCGCCATTTTCAGCGCGCGCGCGGGCGATTACATCGCCCACGCGCTTCATGCCGGAATTCTTTGGGGTCATCATGATGACAGGGCTATCGGCAACTTGGCAAATCGCCGCCAGGTTTTCGAGCTTATAGGTCAGGTTGCTGCGGAAATGCGGCTGAATGGCGATGGGGCCGATGGGGGAAAGCAGAATGGTCTGCCCATCAGGCCGCGCACGGGCCACTTCCGCCGTGCCAATCGTACCGCCCGCGCCGGTGACATTGCGTATCACAACAGGCTGGCCAAGCGCTGCCGCCATATCGTTCTGCATCAACCTTGCGACGATATCTGATGGCCCCCCGGCAGAAAAATTCACCACCAGTGAAATCTGCGCCGAAGCAGGTAGCGCCCAGGCGCCCAGGATCGCGGCAAGCGCAATGAGGCATTTTTTCATGTGCTTCCTCCCGCCCGCTTGTTCCTGCAGGCTCTACGGGGCAGGCTAAACCCCCAAAGCCTAAAATGGGAAGCGCCACGGGCCAGATTGGCACCGGGGGAACCGGAAGGAGTGAGAAGAATGCCCGCAAGCTATGATTTGAAAGGCAAGACAGCGTTGGTCACCGGGGGTGCTTCCGGCATTGGCTTGGCTACCGTGGAACTGCTGGCTGGCTTTGGCTGCAAGGTAGCCATCAACCATTTGGTGGGGGATGAGCGGGGCGCGGCTGAGATCACGCGGCTGCGCGGCCAGGGGCGGGATGTGATTGCGGCACCTGGCAATGTGGCCGATGCTGCGGATTGCCAACGCATGGTTGAACAAGCGGTCGCTGACCTGGGCCGATTGGATTATTTAGTGAATAATGCGGGTACACCCGGCACTAAAACCACCATCGCCCCTAATGAGTTTGACCGGCTGACAGAAGAATTATGGGATACCGTCTTGCAGGTTAATCTGCTGGGCGTTTTCCGTTGCACCAAGGCAGCAGCACCCGCGCTGCGCGCTGCCGGTGGCGCGGTGGTAAGTGTGGCGTCTATCGCCGGGCTTAATCACGCTGGGTCTTCCATGGCTTATGGCGCGACCAAGGCGGGGGTAGTGAGCCTTACGAAGAACCTGGCCCGCGGGCTGGCGCCAGAAGTGCGCGTGAATGCCGTGGCACCGGGTGCCGTCGATTCGACATGGATGATTGAATGGACTGAAGAACAACGGCGCGGTAGCATAGAAAATGCGCTGCTGAAGAGGCGCTGCAGCACAGCGGATCTGGCTGAAGTAATGGTATTTTTACTGGCTGGCGCAGCCATGGTGACCGGGCAGACCATTGTGGTGGATGGCGGGCTGACGCTGTAAAGGTGCCTCAGTGCGCCCGGCCACGCCGCCGGCGCGCACGGGCCGGGCCGCTAAAGGCCGCCAACATGGCCAGATGGCTGCCGTGATCTGCTTCGCGCAATGGCAGCCGAAGCAACCTGCCCAGCCCATCACGCATATGCAGTTCCGCCCCGCTGCTGGTTTCCAGCAGCGCAACACAGGTGAAAGCGGCTTCGGTCTTTTCAACGCGACGGTTGGTTTGCATGGATTTTTCACTCCTGAGAATCACACTTGTTGTGACGCGCTTAAGAAAAGCCCATCGCTGGTTGTGGAACAGTTAACAGAAATGGTTTCTGAGTGATTTTCTTGCTAAGAATTTTTTGGTATTAATCAAAAGTAAAATTTCTCAACCAAAGGTTCCCGCCATGGTGCAAATCAATGCCGAGCGTTTCCTTGCCGACCTTCATGAGCTGCGCAAAATCGGCGCCTATAAAACGGGCGTGCATCGGCCAACCTTCTCACCGCAGGATATGGAAAGCCGCCATTGGCTGATGGAAAAGCTGCGCGAATGTGGGCTAGAAGCGAGCATTGATGGCATTGGCAATGTTTATGGCCGGCACAAGGGGCTAGGGCCGCATTTGCTCGTGGGTAGCCATATTGAAAGCCAGAATTATGCTGGCTGGCTGGATGGCGCGCTTGGTGTCATGGCCGGTGTTGCTTTGGCGCGCGCGGGATTGCCCGTCGATGTTGCTGCCTTTGCTGATGAGGAAGGGCATTTCGAAGGTGGCTTCCTCGGTAGCCGTTCGATTATTGGCGAATTAACGGAAGATGAAATTGACCGCAGCCGCAGCCGCAATGATGGCACGCCCTTGCGTGACGCGCTGGCAGCAGCGGGGCTCGCGGGCAAGCCGCGTATGCAATTAGAACCCGGGCGGCATAAGGGTTTCTATGAAATGCATATCGAACAGGGCACGCAGCTTGAAGGCCAAGGGCTACGTGTGGGCGTAGTCACGGGCATTGTCGCCATCTGGCAATGGCGCATTCAATTCCAGGGCCAGCAGGACCATGCCGGCGGCACCACCATGGCGGAACGCAAGGATGCCGGGCTTTCCGCCGTGCGCCTGCTGGCCGCGATTGATCAGGAATTTCCGCGCATTTGCGGCCCGCGCAGCACATGGACCACCGGGCGCATCAGCCTTGATCCCGGCGCGCCTTCCATCATCCCCGGTAGCGCGGATGTGCTGTTTCAATTCCGCGACGTTTCAGTGCCCGTGCTGGAACGCATGGAAGCCGGGCTGCGTGCCTTGGTGCAGGAAAGCAATCGCCGCGAAAAATGCCCTGCGACGCTGACGCAAATGAGCCGCGCAACGCCCGCGATTTGCGACCCCGCGATGATGGCGGCGCTTGAACATGCGGCTGAAGCGCATGCGCCCGGGCTTTGGCAGCAAATGCCATCAGGTGCGGGGCATGATGCGCAGTATGTTGCGCGACTGATGCCCGCTTCCATGATCTTCGTGCCTTCCATTGGCGGCATCAGTCACCATTGGGCGGAAGACACGAAGGATGAGGATTTGGCGCTGGGCTGCCAGGTGCTTGCAAGCGCTGCCGAGAAGTTCTTGGCGGGGTGAATAGCGGCGCTATTCCAGCTTGATATTCGCTTCCCTGATCACGCGGCCCCATTTTTCGGTTTCACTGCGCAGAAAGCTATCTGCTTCAGCGACTGAATTAGGGCGTACCACCATGGCAAGCTGGGTGTAGCGCGCTGCCACTTCTGGGTCCTGCACAACCTCATTCAACGCCGCATTCAGTTTTTCGATGATGGCGGCAGGCGTGCGTGCGGGGGCCAGGATGCAGTTCCATTCATAGGCCTCATAGCCGGGCAGAGTATCGCCAATGGCGGGTAGGTCCGGAAAGGCAGCGATGCGCCCACGCCCAGTATGCGCCACGGCGCGCACACGCCCGCCCTGTACGAAAGGCAAGGACACATTCGAATTGCTAAAGAAGTAGCCGACCTGCCCGGCCACCACATCGGTCAAAGCCGGGCCGCCGCCGCGATAGGGGACATGGTTCACGGTAATGCCAGCAGCGCGCGTGAACAATTCCAGGGCCAGATGCTGCGCCGAGCCATTCCCGGAAGACGCCCAATCAAGCGAGCCAGGCCGCGCCTTGGCGAGCGCAATCACCTCGGCCAAGGATTTCGGCGGTTGATTCGGGTGCATCACCAGTAGCATCGGCACCTGCATGGGCAGGAATACCGCTTTCAAATCAACCAGCGCATCGAAGGAAACGCGGATCAGGAAGGGATTGATCGCAAGCGGTGTTGCGTCATGCAAAATCGTATAGCCATCGGGTGCTGAGCGCGCGACTTCCGCCGCACCAATACTACCCGAAGCGCCGGGGCGATTTTCAATCACGAAGGGCTGGCCGAGCTTTTGCGCAAGCTTCGGGAAGATCATGCGTGCCGTGGTATCGGCGCCGCCACCAGGTGGCCAGGGCACTACTACGCGTACGGGGCGATTGGGCCAATCGCTACTCTGCGCCTGAGCCGACAGCGAAAGGAATGGGGTTGCCAGCGTCGCCGACAGCAGCGCCCGGCGACCAGGATTGAAGTGGGTCATCATGCTCCCTTTCATGCCGCGCGGCGGATCAGGTCTGATGCGCGCTCCGCCAACATCAGCACTGCCGGATGAATGTTTGAGGAAGGCACTAGCGGAAAGACCGAGGCATCCACGACGCGCAAGCCCTGCACACCACGCACGCGCAATTCCTCATCCACTACGGAACGCTGATCAGCGCCCATGCGATTGGTACCGCATGGGTGATACACTGTCGTCCCAGCGCTGCGGATATAATCCAGCATTTCATCTTCGGAACCAGTGCTCGGGCCGGGATATTGTTCGCTCTCGATCAAGCCAGCGAAGGGCTGGGTGGCAGCAATGCGCCGGCCGAGCTTGGCTGATTCCAGCATGATGCGAATATCGGAAGGTGCGGTCAGGTAATTCGCGCGGATCACAGGTTTATCAGCAACATTGGGTGAACGCAGCGTCAAATCGCCACGACTATCGGGGCGGCAGACGCAGAAATTGAAGGTAAAGCCGGGATGCTTGGCGAGTGAATTCGCTGAAGTGCCCTGATTACCACCAAGGCTGAAATTGACGAACTGGAACTGCACTTCGGGTTCTTCCGAACCTGGCAGCACGCGGGCAAAAAGGCTTGCCTCCGAAGCGCCCACCGCCATCTGGCCCTTGCGGCGCAGCGCCCATTCAAGGCCAAGGCCCGCGGCGCGAATGGGGTTGGCCATGATTTCATTCAGCGTGCCGCAAGGCTTGGTGCGATAGGCGAAGCGCACCATGAAATGATCCTGCAAATTCTTGCCCACTTCCGGCGCATTCACCTTCACCTGAATGCCCATTTCCTGGAGCGCATTTGCCTCACCAATGCCTGACAGCATCAGCATTTTTGGGCTTTCGATGGCGCCTGAGGAAAGAATGACTTCCCGCCGCGCGCGATAGGTTTCCTCCCCCGCCGGGCCGCGCACCACCACGCCAACCGCGCGGCCATTTTCGATCAGGATGCGTTGGCCCAGGCGTTCGGTTTCCACCCGCAGATTGGGGCGCTTCAAAGCCGGGCGCAGATAAGCCACCGCCGGGCTCCAGCGCCGACCGCGATGCACATTCAATTGATTGGGCGCGACGCCTTCATACCATTCGCCGTTATTGTCACGGTTGCGGGTGAAGCCCAGCTTGACGCAGGCTTCCACAAAGGCGCGGCAACCAGGCGATGGTTCTGGCACTTCGCCAATCTGCATCGGGCCATCCTTGCCGCGATATTCGCTCTCAGGCCCCGCGAAGCTTTCCAGCCGCTTGAAGTAAGGCAGGCAGTCTTCGTAGGACCAGCCGCGCGCACCAGATTGCGACCAGCGATCATAATCGCGCGGGCTGCCGCGCAGAAACACCAGGCCATTGACGCTGCCGGAACCGCCAATGACGCGCCCGCGCGGCCAATAGACGCTGCGTCCGCCAAGCTCCCCTTCCGCTTCGGTCTGGTAATTCCAATCGAATTTCTTCGTCACATAAAGCCGCGCAAAGCCCATCGGGATGTGTATCCAGGGGTTGCGGTCCCAAGGGCCGGCTTCCAGCATGGTAACGCTGGTGCCGGGGTCCTCCGAAAGCCGCGTCGCCAGGACGCAGCCGGCTGAGCCCCCACCCAGGATAACGTAATCCGATTCGTGCTGCGCCATGGCCGCTTTCCCCCTTTGTTTATGAATCCAGCATGCCATTACCCCTCGGCAAGCTGCAATCTTAGTCTATATGAGGAAGTATGGAACTTTCTTCGATTAGCGGATTTCTGGGCTTTTTGGGCGTCTGCTTTGCAGCCGCGATGTCTGGCGCCGTCTTTATCCCCGGCCCCTGGTATGACGCGCTGACCAAGCCGCGCTGGTGCCCACCCAACTGGCTATTCGCCCCGGCCTGGGGGGTGCTTTTCCTGATGATCGCCATTGCCGGCTGGCTGATCTGGGAGGCTGCAGGCTTCGCCGGCGGCGCCTTGGCGCTTGGGCTTTTCGCGCTGCAATTGGTGCTGAATGCCGCCTGGTCCGGCATTTTTTTTGGCATGCGGCGGATGGATTTGGCCTTTGCAGAGCTTTGCTTACTGTGGCTTTCCATCCTGGCCTGCATCATCGTCTTTTGGCCGATTGACGCCCGCGCCGCGCTGCTGATGGTGCCTTATCTCGCTTGGGTCAGCTTTGCCGGGGCGCTCAATTTCAGCCTATGGCGCTTAAATCCGGGCCTGCCGCAGTGATCTGCCAGGCACTTATCGCCTGAACGGCGCTGTGGCATCATCACCTCTTAATGTCTGACAGGCACGAGGGGATAGCATCATGACCGAAACCATGAAGGCGGCGGTGTTCACTGCCGAAGGCGTGAAGGTGCAACAAGCGCCGCGCCCGGTGCCGGGGCCGGAGCAGGTATTGGTGCGGGTGCGCGCCGCAGGTCTCAACCGCGCTGATCTTGGCGTTGCGGCGGGTCATGCGCATGGGCGCATGGGCGGCGCCGGCACCATCCTTGGGCTGGAATTTGCTGGCGAGGTTGCCGCGGTTGGCGCGGGTGTTACGGGCATCAAGCCAGGTGATCGCGTGATGTGCGCGGGTTCCGGCGGCTATGCGGAGTATGCCATTGCCGATATGGGCCGCGTGCAGCCCGTGCCGGATCGGAACATGTCCTGGGAAGAAGCGGCGACCCTGCCCATAGCACTTTCCACCATGCATGATGCGCTGATTTCGAATGGGCGCCTGGCCAAGGGGGAAGCGGTGCTGATTCTGGGGGCATCCAGCGGCGTTGGGCTGATGGGCATGCAGATCGCGAAATACATGGGCGCGGGACTGGTCATTGGCACTTCCACCAATGCCGAACGGCGGGCGCGGTTGAAGGAATTCGGCGCGGATCATGCGGTGAATACCAATGATGCGGATTGGGCGGATCAGGTTTTGGCGCTGACCGAAGGGCGCGGTGTGCAATTAGTGATTGACCAGGTCTCGGGCGGGACCATCAATGCCGCCATGCGCGCCACCGCCATTCTGGGCCGCATTGTAAATGTTGGGCGGCTTGGCGGTGCGCATGGCGATTTCGATTTTGATCTGCACGCTACGCGCCGCATTGCCTATATCGGTGTCACGCATCGCACGCGCAGTGTCGCTGAAATCCGTGAGGAAGAACGCGTCGCTCGGCGCGATTTGCGCAAGGGTGTGGATGAAGGGGTGTTCCATTTGCCGATTGACCGCGTCTTTGCGCTTGATGAAGCGGTTGAGGCTTTGGCGCATATGAAGGCCAATGCGCATCTTGGCAAAATCATCCTGAAGACGTGAAGGAAACCCCCATGGCACGCGATGCAAGCCTGATCATTCGTGGCGGCACGCTGGTGGATGGCACCGGTGCGCCGCCTTATGAGGCCGATATCGCCATTGGCGATGGGCGCATTCTGGAGATTGGCAAAATCTCCACCCGCGCGCCGGAGGAGATTGACGCCAAAGGGTTAATCGTCACGCCTGGCTTTGTGGATATCCATACCCATTATGATGCGCAGGCCACTTGGAGCAGCCGGCTGCTGTCTTCTTCCATCAATGGCGTGACCACGGCGCTGCTCGGCAATTGTGGCGTCGGCTTCGCGCCCTGCCGGCCGGAGCGGCGCGACATGCTGGTGAAGCTGATGGAGGGTGTGGAGGATTTGCCAGAGGTTGTGCTGACCGAAGGCCTGCCCTGGAATTGGGAAAGCTTCCCCGAATACATGGATGCTTTGGATGCGCGGCCCTATGACATGGATGTTGCCGCCATGGTGACGCATGCGCCCTTGCGCGTGCATGTGATGGGTGAGGCAGCCGAAGCCCATGCGGTGGCCACCCCTGAACAATGCGCGGAAATGGCGCGGCTGACCGCGGAAGGTTTGGCTGCCGGCGCGCTTGGCTTTTCGACATCACGCGCCATTGCGCATCGCACCCTGGATGGACGGCATATCCCAACACTCGGCACGCCAGAGGCCGAACTTGAAACCATCGCGCGCGCCATTCGTGCGCAAGGTTCGGGCTGGATGCAGGTGATTTCGGATTTCGACGATCCGGAAGATGAATTCGCCCGCCTGCAACGCATTGCGGCGGCGTCGGATCGGCCCATGACATTCTCGCTATTGCAACGGGAATCCAAGCCGGGGCTGTGGCGCTGGCTGCTGGATAAGGTAGAATCCGCGCATGAGGCTGGTGTGCCCATGTATGGCCAGGTGATGGGCCGACCTGTTGGCTTGATGTTCGGCTTTGAGCTTTCGCAGCACCCCTTCCTGATGCGCGCTTCCTATCAGGCGATTGCGCATCTGCCCTTCGAACAGCGCATCGCTGCGCTGCGTGATCCGGCGTTGCGCGCACGCATTATTGCAGAACCGACAGAAGATCCAGCGCTGCGTGTGCGGCTGAATAATTGGGAAAAGATTTTTGCGCTGGGCGATCCGCCGGATTATGAGCCACCGCCGGAAAAATCAGTTGCCGCCATGGCCGCAGCGCGCGGCATGGACCCGGCGGCGCTTTGCTATGATTTGATGATGGGACAGGATGGCCGCGCCATTCTGAACCGCCCCATTCTGAACTATGCGGATGGAGATTTGACCGCCATTCGCAATATGGTGACGCATCCGCACACACTGATGGGGCTTGGCGATGGTGGCGCGCATGTTGGCTATATCTGCGATGCATCCTGCATGACGCATATGCTGGTGCATTGGGCGCGCGATCGTGCGCGCGGGCCGCGCCTACCGCTGGAATTCGTAGTGAAGCGCATTTCGCGCGACAATGCGCATGCGCTCGGCCTCAAGGATCGCGGCGTGCTGGCACCAGGCAAGAAGGCCGATATCAATGTGATTGATTTCGGCCGTCTGGCGCTTGAGATGCCGAAAATGCATTACGATCTGCCCGCCGGCGGCAAGCGCCTGATCCAAAAGGCGCAGGGCTATGTCGCCACCATCGTCGCTGGCACGCCGGTCTATCGCGAAGGTGAGGCCACCGGCGCGCTGCCCGGGCGTTTGGTGCGGGGCGCGAAGGCAGCGTGACGGTTTAGCCCACCGTTGCCGGCAAGCCCGCCCAGATTTCGCCAAGGCTGAGCGGGCGCGCCATCAGGCCCTGATCGGCGCACCAGCGTGATGCCAATTCCAGCGCTGGGTTCAGCACCGCGCGGCTGCGTGGCACCGTACCGGCAGCGTTGAATTGGCGCAGCACTTCAGCCACCAGCGCGGCATCACGCGCATAAGCCCCCTTTATCACCACAAGATGGTTCACGGGCTTGAAGCCGTAGCGCGCCTGAAACGCCGCCCCGGCAGCGGCAGGGTCCGGGAAGATCGTGCGCACATCATCCCCGGCAGGCAATTCAAAACCCATAATGGCGGCATCCAGCGCGCCGCTTTCAAACATGCCATTCAGGGTTTCGCTGGCGCTGGCGCGCTGTACCCAGGGCGGGTCGCGGAAGCTTGGTTCATGCGCGTCTTCAAACGTTACCCAACGCATGGCATCCGCCCGCAGCCCAAAGCTTTCCTGCAAGACGCCCCTGATCCACATGCCGGTGGTTTGGCTATAGGCGCGCACACCCACACGTTTGCCGGCCAAATCAGCAGGGCCGTTTATGCCCTTGCCCGCGCGGCAAAACATCGCAGTTTCCTGGAAGCGTTCCGCGACCACCAGCGGCAGCAGTACCAAATCGCGTCCGGCGGCTTTTGCCATCAGAAAAGTCGCAATCGCCATTTCGCTGATGTCGAAACGCCCTTCGCGCACCATGGGCGCGAAAGCCTTGCTGATGGGCTTCACCACCTGCATCGTAAGGCTAAGGGATGCACTCGCGGTCTCACCGCGATGCAACGCCATGGTATGCGGGTAATCATCAACACAAATGGAAAGTGTGGCGGCATTCATGCGCCAATCTCCTCAAAGAAAGCATCCACCAAAGCGTTGAAGGCGCTCGCGCGTTCAAAATGCCCGGAATGGCCGGCCTTATGCAGCAAGGCATAACGCGCGCCTGGAATGGCGCTGGCCATGGCGCGGGCGGCGAAGGGGGGCAGCACGATGTCTTCCTCACTTGGGATGAACAATAAAGGGCATTGCGCGGCGGCGAAGGATTCCGGGGCACGGTTGCGCCCTGCCTGCAGCCGGGCGCGCACCGCTTCGCGATCAAAACCACCGGTCAGGCCATAGACATGGTTATAGAGGTGATAAAGCGCGGGCTGTTCCGCCGCCATGCGCGCGCCAGCCGCCGGGTTGATGTTGCGCCTCAGCCCTGCCGCACGCGCCGCCGCGCTTTCTTCCTGCCAGGTTTTCACGCGTGACCGTTCCGGTTCACGCATCTGGCGTGGATCGAGCGTGCCGGTGGTGGCGCCCAACACCAGCGCCTTCACGCGCCCAGGGCGGAGCAGCGCGTACTCAACGCCGGTCCAGCCACCCATGGATTGGCAAATGATACGAATATCGCCCAAGCCAAGCTCATCCACCAAAGCCGCAAGATCACCGGCATAGGCTGCCGGATCAGGCCCTGCCTCCGGCGCCGTGGAGGGAAAGAACCCGCGATGCGAAAAAGCTACGCAAGTATAGCGCGGCGCGAAATGAGCCACCTGCTGCCACCAGGACATGAGATTCCCACCAAGCCCATGCGCAAAGACAATCGCCGGGCCTTCACCCGTGACCTCATAGCGAATGCGCGCATCGGGCCGCTCAAGCCAACCGGCCCGGCGCGGTGGGGCAGTGAAATCTGCTGGGTTGGTCATGGCTGTCTGCTCCCCAAGGCTTCCCCGGCATCATGGGCCAAAATGAACGGCCTGTCTTGGGCTGGCGCGGCGGCCAATCCTTGCTAGGCTTCCCCCGAAAAGCATGAGGAAGCAGCCATGGCGCAAGCGGATGCCGATACCTTCGATTACGTGATTGTGGGTGCCGGGGCGGCGGGGTCTATCCTTGCGGCGCGGCTGACGGAAGACCCGGAAACGACTGTCTGCGTGCTGGAAGCCGGCCCACCCGATACCAATCCCTTCATCCATATTCCTGCCGGTTTTATCAAGGCTTTGGTGAACCCCGACATCACCTGGCAATTCAGCACGGAGCCCACGGAAAACACTGGTGGGCGCCGCGTGAAAACCGTGCAGGGCCGCACCTTGGGTGGCGGTTCGTCCATCAATGGCATGATCTATAATCGTGGCCAGCCGGGGGATCAGGATAGCTGGGCGCAGCGCGGGAATCGCGGTTGGGGCTATGCGGATTGCCTGCCCTATTACAAACGCAGCGAAAAGCGCCTTGGCTTTGGTGAGGAACGCCGTGGGCGTGATGGTGGTGTGCCCGTAACAGACATGGATTGGTTCAATCCGTTATCGGAAGCCTTCATCGCGGGTTGTGTTGCCACTGGCATTCCGCGCAACCCGGATTACAATAACGGCAATCAGGCCGGCGTTGGCTATTTCCAACGCGCCATTCATCGTGGCCGGCGTATCTCTGCGGCGCGCGGCTTTCTGCACCCCGCCATGGCGCGCAAGACGCTTGATGTGCGTACCAATGCGCGCGCTTGCGGCATTATTCTGGAAGGCAAGCGCGCGGTTGGCGTGCGCTATCTGAACCAGCGCGGTGGCATAGTGCGTGAAGTGCGCGCAAGGCGGGAAGTGATCATCTCAGCCGGCACGGCGAATACCGCACGGCTCTTGCAGGTATCCGGCATTGGCCCTGGCTGGCTATTGCAAAAGCTTGGTGTGCCCGTGCTACATGATTTGCGTGGTGTGGGCGAGAATTTTCGTGACCATTACGCAACGCGCGTGGTGATGCGCGCCAAGCCCGGGGTCACCACACTCAATGAATTGGCGCGTGGCGTGAAGCTGGCGGGGCAAGTGGCGCGTTGGGCGATGGGGAAGCCTTCCATCCTCGCCACCGTGCCGTCGCATGTCTATGTTTTCTGGAAATCCTTTGAAGGGCTGGATCAGCCCGATTTGCAATGCGTCTTCACGCCGGGTTCCTATGCGGAAGGCAAGGTCTATGTGCTGGATGATTATCCAGGGGTGACGGCCGGCGCCTGGCAGCATCGCCCAGAAAGTGTTGGCTGGGTGCGCGCGAAGACTGCCGATGTGTTTGATGACCCTGAGATCCAGCCGAATTATCTGTCGGACCTAATGGATCGGCGCGTACATCTGGGGGGCATTCGGCTCATTCGGCGCTTGCTTCATACGCCAGAACTCGCGCCTTTTCTGGAAGCCGAAACCCTGCCCGGCCCGCACATCGATTCAGATGATGAGCTGATGGATTTTGCGCGACGCAATGGATCCACGACCTATCACTTAATCGGCACGGCGCGCATGGGCCCGAATACGGACCCGACCGCGGTTGTGGATGATCGGCTGCGCGTGCATGGGCTGGAAGGCTTGCGCGTGGTGGATGCTTCCGTGATGCCGAACATGACCTCGGCCAATACCTACGCCACCACGATGATGATCGCGGAAAAGGCATCGGATTTCATCCGTGGCCGGCCGCCATTGGAAGCTATGCTGTAGAATTGGGCGGATAAGAAAATGGAATTGCCGCTGCACGGGATGCGCGTGATTGAAGTGGGCCAGGCGCTGGCGGGTCCGCTCGCGGGTGTCATCATGGCCGATATGGGTGCGGATGTGATCAAGGTCGAAAAGCCAGATGGCGGCGATGATGCGCGCGCCTGGGGGCCTCCCTTCGGGCCAGATGGCGAAACCTCGCTCTATTTCCACGGTCAGAATCGCAACAAGCGTTCCATCACGCTTGATCTGAAAAAGCCCGAAGATGTTGAAGCGCTGCATAAGCTGGTGGAGACAGCCGATGTGCTGATCCAGAATCTTCGCCCCGGCGTGGTGGATGAAATCGGCATCGGGCCGGAAGCGATGCTGAAGCGCCATCCGCGCTTAGTGTATTGCTCGATCTGGGCCTTTGGCCATGAAGGACCGATGCGCCTCAATCCCGGTTTTGATCCGCTGCTGCAAGCCTATGGCGCCATGATGTCCGTTACGGGCCGCCCGGAAGACCCGCCGACGTTTTGCGGCGCTTCGATCAATGACAAGGCGACGGGGATGTTCTGCGTGATCGGCGCGCTTGCCGCGTTGCGTCAGCGGGATCGCACCGGCAAGGGTTGCCTTGTTGATACATCATTGTTCGAAAGTGCGGTGCATTGGGTGGAAGGCCATGTGAATAATCATGTGGCGAGCGGCGATATCCCGAAGCGCCACGGCACAGGCGGTGCGGTGATTGTGCCCTATCAGGTGTTTGACACTGCTGATCGGCCGCTTTGCCTCGCTGCCGGGAATGATCGGCTTTGGGCGCGGTGTGCGAAGGTGCTGGGCCATCCGGAATGGGCGAACGATCCGCGCTTTGCCACCGGACCCGCGCGCGTGCGCAATAAGGCCACACTTCTGCCCTTGATTGCAGAAGCGCTGCGCTTGCAGCCCCGCGATCATTGGCTGACCGCGCTGGAAGCTGCTGGAGTGCCGAGCGGCCCGGTGAATGACATTGCGGAGCTTGTGGCAAGCCCGCAATTCGCTGCTATGAACATGATGCAAAACCTGCCGGCAGGCGGCCCACGCGTGGTTGGTTTGCCGATTTCGTTCAATCGTCGCCGGCCGCTTTCCCGCCGCCCGGCGCCGCGCATCGGCCAGCATAATCAGGAGATTTTGGGCCGCCCCTGACGCAGCCCAACCACCCTGGACTCTGAGGGGGGTCCGCGATACCAGCCTTGCAACAAGCAAAGGCGGAGTCCCCCATGCCCCTTCCCAGCCGTTTCTGGCAGGACCTCACCTGGCCGGATTTTCGTGCTCTTCCTGCCAATACCGTCGCGGTTTTGCCCGTAGGCGCCATTGAACAGCATGGGCCGCATTTACCGGTGGCGGTGGATACTGCGATCAATCAGGGCATTGTCACGCGCACGCTGAAGGTAATCTCCTCCGATTTGCCTGTACTGGTGCTGCCAACGCAAGCCGTGGCGCTTTCGGTGGAGCATTTGCGCTTTCCCGGCACCATCACCACAAGTGCTGAGACGCTGATCGCGCTGATCTGCGATATCGGCGCATCGGTCGCGCGCGCCGGCGTGAAGCGCTTGGTGTTTTTGAATAGCCATGGCGGCAATGTCTCGGCGCTTGACATCGCCGCGCGGCGGTTGCGCATCCAGCATGGGCTTTTTGTGGTGAATGCCATGTGGGCGCGCATGGGCAAGCCGGAAGCCTTGCGAGACCCGGTGGAAGCACGTTTTGGCATTCATGCCGGGCGCGATGAAACGGCGGTGATGCTGGCGCTGCGGCCTGACCTGGTGCGCATGGATAGGGCGCGCAATTTCGTCAGCCGCTGGCAGGCGGTATCCGCCGATACTCCAAGCATGGCGCCGGATGCCGGCGCGCCGCCGGCCTGGCAGGCGCAGGATCTTGGGCCGGCGGGTGCGGTGGGTAATGCTGCCGCCGCCACGGTAGAAATTGGTGAGGCACTGCTGGATCACGCTGCGCAACGCATGGCCGCGCTTTGGCAACAGGTTGCCGGCATGGATATTTCCATGTGGCTCGATGGAGAACCCAATCCCGATGCCTGATATTGATGCCTTCACCGCCGATTTGGCTGGGGTTGAACAATCCATCGATACCGCGCTGCTGCGGCAGAAAAGCCGCGATTTTTACTGGTATAGCCCCATCCTGAAGCGCCAATTGGATGGCAAGCGCGCCGATATCTGGCTGCGTCCGCAGAACGAAGACGAAGTGATGCGCATCCTGAACGCCGCGCGCCGCCATGGCGTGCCTGTTACGGTGCGCGGTGGTGCGACCGGCAATTACGGGCAATGCGTCCCACTGAATGCTGGCGCGGTTTTGGACACCACGGCGATGACAGCGCCCATCGCGCTGAAGGATGGCGTGCTGGAAGCCGAAGCTGGTGCCCGCATGATTGATCTGGACCTTTGGGCGCGCGAACGCGGTTGGGAATTACGGCTTTGGCCCAGCACCAAACGCACCGCGACCATTGCTGGTTTTGTCGCCGGCGGCGGTGCGGGCGTTGGTGGCATCAGCCATGGCACCATGCGCGAACGCGGCAATTTGCTCGGCGTGCGTGTGGCGACATTGCAAGACCCACCCGCGCTGCTCGATTTGGAAGGTGATGACGCCAATCCAGTCAATCGTACCTATGGCACCACGGGCGTCATTACGCGCGTGCGCCTGCCGCTGACGCCGGCACAGGATTGGCGCGATATTGCCGTGGTGTTTTCGGATTTTTCGGCTGCGGGGCGGTTTGCCCTGGCGCTTGCCTTCGCCGATGGCATTCCCAAGAAAATGTGTGGCGTTTTTGATGCGCGCCTGCCGCCCTTCTTCCGTGCCATTGCGGATGTGGTGCCCGCCGATCATGCCCTGGCTTTGGTGATGGTGGCACCTTCCGGCCTTGTCGCTTTGCGCGATATGGCGCGCGAACATGGCGGGCGGATTGTGGCAGATCAGGATACGGTGGCGGCGGAGCGCGACCCGGAAGCGATACCCTTTTATGAATATTGCTGGAACCACACCACGCTTCAGGTCCTGAAGCGCGATCGTGGCGTGACCTATCTGCAATGCCGCTTTCCCTTTGAGGGCACTTTGGAATCGGTTGAGAAAGTGCGCGCTGCCTTCCCGGATGAGGTTTGGATGCACACGGAATGCGTGCGCTTTGGCGGACGCACCACCATGACCGCCCTGCCAGTCATTCGCTGGAAAGACGATGCGCGGCTAGCCGAAGTCATGGCGGGCTTTGAAGCGGCAGGCGCGGGCATTGCCAACCCGCATGTCTTCACCATCGAAGAAGGCTCTGGTTATCGCCGCGTGCCGGGTGATCAGCTTGGCTTCAAGCGCTGCATTGATCCGCTGGGTCTGTTCAATCCCGGCAAGATGAAGAGCTTCGATGAACCAGAAAGTGACGCCGCATGAAGCATGATATTGCTGGCCTGATGGCCGCCCTGCCTGATATCCGCTGGGTGACAGATGCCGCGCTGGTACGCCAACGCAGCCGCGATTTCTTCTGGTATAGCCCCGTGCTGAAGCGCCAATTGAATGGCGTGAGTGCGGATGTTGTGGCCGAAGCGCGGGATGAAGCTGATGTGGTGCGCATCCTGGCCGCCTGCCATGCGCGGCGCATTCCCGTGACGCCGCGTGGCGCTGGCACCGGCAATTACGGCCAGGCCATGCCGTTGTTTGGTGGCGTGGTGCTGGATGTCTCGGCGCTTGATAAGCTGCTTTGGGCAAAGTCAGGCATGATGCGTGCGCAGGCCGGCGCCAAGCTGATTGCACTTGATGAACAAACGCGCGAGCAAGTTGGCGGTGAATTGCGCTTTCATCCTTCGACAAAGCGCACCGCGACCATTGGCGGCTTTGTCGCTGGCGGTTCGGCAGGGGCGGGTTCCTGCATGTGGGGGTCCTTCCGTGAACCGGGCAATGTGCTGGGGTTGCGCGTCATCACCATGGAAGAAACGCCGCGTATTCTGGAATTGCGGGGTGGGGAGATTGAAAAAGCCAATCACGCCTATGGCACGAATGGTATTATCACGGAGGTCGAGATGCCCCTCGCCCCCGCCTATGATTGGGTGGATGTGATGATGGCCTTCCCGAGCTTTATGGAAGCCGCACGCTTTGCGGAAGCCGTAACGCTGGCCGATGGCATTGTGAAAAAGCTTGCAACTGCGGTCGCCGCGCCGGTTCCGCAGCAATATTTCCGCCATTTCGAAGGGCGCGTTCCAGCGGGCATGAGTGTTGCGTTGCTGATGATCGCAGCCCCTTTCCTGGAAGCTTTTGAAGCGCTGAAAGCCAAGCATGGCGCCACGCAAGCGGAAATCTATCGCTGCCCTACGGAAGAAGCCGCCGTGCCGCTTTACGAACATTCCTGGAATCACACCACGCTGCAGGCGCTGAAGCTTGATCGCGGCATCACCTATCTGCAAACACTTTTCCCGCCGCCTGGCCATATGGCTTTGGTGGAAAAGATGGCAGCGCTGTTTGGTGATGAGGTGCCGATGCATCTGGAATTCGTGCGCTTTGGCGGGCATGTCACCTGCTTTGGCCTGCAATTGGTGCGCTATACCAGCGAAGAACGCTTGGCCGAGATCATTCGCATTCATGAAGCCAATGGCTGCCCGGTATTCAACCCGCATGCATTTTCGCTTGAAGAAGGCGGCATGAAGCGTGTGGATGCGCGGCAATTGGCCTTCAAGAAGGAAGCTGATCCGCTCGGTCTGCTCAATCCCGGCAAGATGCTCGCCTGGGATGATCCGGAATGGTCGCCGGATCGCCCGCGTACGCATTACATGTATGGCGACCCGGATGCGCCGGAGATTGAGGAAAGGCTGGATTAGGTCACCACCATGCGGGTGCTGCTGATCCATTGCCATCCGCGCACAGAGAGTTTTTCGGCAGCGCTCCGCGACACAGCACGGCAAGCGCTGGAAGCCGCCGGGCATCAGGTCGAATGCCGTGATCTTTACGCGGAAGGCT
Source organism: Roseomonas sp. (assembly GCA_051007055.1). Lineage (GTDB taxonomy): Bacteria > Pseudomonadota > Alphaproteobacteria > Acetobacterales > Acetobacteraceae > Neoroseomonas. The sequence continues at coordinate 64,669 of JBPCSO010000012.1, read as the reverse complement.
TCACGCCCACGCTGAGTAGTGCCGAGCATCGCGACTATCTAGACCCTTCCAGCCATGCACCTGATGTCGCGGATCATGTCGCTTCCCTGCAAAGGGCCGAGGCGCTGCTGCTGGTCTATCCCACCTGGTGGTATGGGCTGCCGGCCATGCTGAAGGGCTGGTTCGATCGCATTTGGACGCCGGGTGTTGCCTTCAAGCTTGGCGATGGCGCGATTGAACCGCTGCTGACCAATATCACGCGCATTGGCGTGGTCACGACTTATGGCTCACCGCTGTGGTTGTTATGGGTGATTGGCTGGCCGGACAAGAAGCTGATCAAGCGCGGCCTCAAGCGGCTATGCGCGCGCGGGTGCCGCGTGGAATGGCTGATGCTGACGCGGATGGATCAGCGCACAGCGCCGGAAGGCGCGGCATTTCTGGCGAAGGTGAAGGCGCGACTCAGCCTGTGGTAGCCGGGATTACGTGATCCAATTCCCGCCAATCCGGCACTTCCGCATCCAGCAACTTCCCATTACGCAGCAAAATCCGATCCGATTGCGGGCGCGATAGCCACTCGGTCATGTGCCGCGCGCGAAACAGAATAAGATCAGCCGGCGCACCAGTGCGGATCCTGCCCACCCCTTGCAGCCCCATCGCCGCCGCTGGCCGCGCACCAACAGATTGCGCCCAATCGCCATAGGGGTGATCCAGATGCAGGATACGTGTGGCTTCGCGCATCACCTCCACCATGTCCAAATCACCATAGGCGTAGAAAGGATCACGCGTATTATCTGACGCGAGGGAAACAGAAACGCCGCCCGCCTGCATTTCATGCACCAAAGTCACGCCCCGCCAACGCGGCGTGCGCCCAGGCTCTCGGTCCTGCAAATACATATTGCACATGGGCAGCACTACAATCGCAACGCCCGCTTCGGCGCAGGCCTTGATGGTTTCCAGCGCGAATTCATCCGTCTGGCGGGAAAGCGAACAGCAATGCCCGCATTGAATGCGCCCCTTGAATCCGCGGCGCAAAGCGGTCAGCGCAATTTCGCGCAAGGCACGCGCGCCCGTTTCCCCGCTTTCATCCACATGCAAATCCAGATCAAGCCCGCGCGCTTCGGCAAGGGCAAAGAAATGGTCCAGCATGGCGTGGAATTCGGGCGGAATATCATCATGAATGCCGCCGGAAAGCCGCGTCACCATGCCCAATACACCGCCTGATTCCGCGACAATATCGGCAAGCTGCGTGCCTTCATCCCCCGCAAAGCGATCAAGCGGCGCGATGGACGAAGCCTGCAAGGTGATGCGCCCCGCCCAATCATCGCGCAACTGGCGGAACATGCGCCAAGCCTTGGGCGCATGGGGCATGTAGCTATCCAAATGGGTACGCACCGCAACCGTGCCATGGGCGTAAGCGGCACGCAGCGCGAATTCCGCCCGCGCACGCATATCAGCTTCGGACCAATTCACATCGCGATCCGCCATCACGGTGGTGACAGCGCCGAAGAAACTACCATCAGGATTGGGGGCGCGTTGCCAGATATGGCCCTTGTCCAGATGGGTATGCGCATCCAGCATGCCGGGCCAGACCTGCCCGCCATCCAGGGAAACCCCATCTGGCGCGGTCCCCAGCGGCGCGATAGCGGCGATGCGCCCCTGTTCAACGCGAAGATCAAACCGCGCAATGCCATCCCGGTCCAAAGGCAGCGGCCCCGCAGTTTCCAGCACCGCAGCCGGGGCGCGCAGATCGCGCAGCCAGAAATTGCTGCCCGCGCCAGCCAAAGCCGCACGGGTCTTTGCCATGGCGCTACTCATCGCCGATCCCCCCTGCCCATCGCGCTTTCATGCCAATGGCGCAGCAGCAAATGCGTGAGCAAGCTAAGCGCCAGGAAAATCGCAATCCCGGTGGTGGAAACTAGCACAAGTGCGGCAAACATGCGGGGGATTTGCAACTGATACCCCGCTTCCAGAATACGGTAAGCGAGCCCCGATGCACTGCCGCCTGTGCCCGCGACAAATTCCGCGACGATGGCGCCAATCAGCGCCAGCCCGCCGGAAATGCGCAACCCCGCCAGGAAGTAAGGCAGCGCAGAAGGCAGCAACAGCCGTGTCAGCACCTGCCAGCGCGATGCTCGGTAAAGCTTGAACAGATCCTTCAAATTATGATCCGCCGAATTCAGCCCAACAGTCGTATTCGACAGAATCGGGAAGAAGGCGACAATCCAGGCGCAAATTAGCAGGGATATCGCGATATCATCCACCCAAATGATGATCAGCGGCGCAATCGCCACAATGGGGGTGACTTGCAGGATCACCGCAAAAGGAAATAGTGATAATTCAATGATGCGCGATTGCGCAAAAAGGATCGCCAGCGCTAATCCCAAAATCGCCGCGACCGACAGCGCCATAAACGTGATCTTGAGCGTGATCAGCAGCGATACAGAAAGCGATGCCCAATCCCGCAACAGCGTCTGCCAAATCGCAATCGGTCCCGGCAGGATATAGGGCGGGATTTCCCTGACGCGTACCATCGCCTCCCACCCACCCAGGAATATTAGCGCGAGCAGCGTGGGTGCCAGAATACGGAGCCAAGTGCCTTCCACAAAACTGCCGGCGGCCTGTGCCGCTTCCGTGGTCTCACTCATGCGCACCCCCCATGGCAGAAGACAGCGCATGGGATACGGTGCGGCATTGTGCTGCATATTCGGGGGATGTGCGAAATTCCTCACCTCGCCCCGCCGGCGCGGTGATACGCACTTCCTCGGCAATGCGGCCCGGGCGCGGGGCCATCACCACGATGCGTTCCGCCAGATAGACGCTTTCAAACACCGAATGGGTCACGAAAATCACCGTAAAACGTTCCTGCGCCCAAAGCTGCACCAAATCATTGTTCAACCGGAAGCGCGTTATCTCATCCAAGGCGGCGAAGGGTTCATCCATCAGCAGAATACGCGGCCGAGTTACCAGCGCGCGCGCGATGGAAACACGCATACGCATGCCACCCGAAAGCGCGCGCGGATAGGCTTTCTCAAAACCTTTCAGATCAACGCGGGCGATCCATTCGGCAGCGCGTTCTTCGGCTTCCCGCCGTTTCATACCGGCCAATTCCAGAGGCAGCGCCACATTGCGGATCACACTCGCCCAGGGCATCAGGGTTGGTTCCTGGAAGACAAAACCAATATCGCGCTCTACCTCTCCGCCCGCATCATGCATGGCCATGGGCCATTCCATGCTACCGCCGCTTGGCGCGGTAAGCCCTGAAATCAGGCGCAGTAATGTGGATTTGCCGCAGCCCGAAGGCCCCAGCAGCGCAATGAAATCCCCTGGCATGATCGTCAGATCAATGCCATCCAGCGCCAAGGTTCCCGTTGCGTAACGCTTGGAAACCCCGGCGAGCGAGAGCAGCGGGCGCCGAGGGCTCAAGCCAGGCCAACCCGCCGATTGACGAAGCGCAGAGAATAAGCGCGCTTCACATCAAGCCCAGGCGGCATCACTTCCGCATCGCGCATGGCGGTATAGAAAGCTTCCCAGCGATCATCCGTCATGGCGCCGATGCCAAGGCGTTCTGCATCGCCGGAGAATACAATGCCGCGTTCATTCAAGGCGCGGACGGCGTAATCAATCTTCTCCTGCGTCATTTCCTGATTGTCGCGCATGATCAGCGCATTCGCCGCCGCCACATCCTGCCCGCGCAAATACTGCGCCCAACCCTGCATGGTGGCGTCCACAAAACGCTGGATCAAATCAGGCTTATCCTCAACAAGTTTGCGAGAGATATCAATCGTTGTCTGGTAATTCGGAAAACCCGCATCAGCGAAAAGCAGCACGCGCGGATCAGCGCCAGCAAGCCGTGCCGCAAAGGGCTCCGACGAGACAAAGCATTGCTGAATGGCCTGCTTATCCGCCAGGAATGGCTGTACATTGAAGGTATAGGGGCGGATCTGGCTATCGGTGAAGCCAAAGCGCCGGCGCAGGAAGGGCCAAAAAGTCACACGCCCGCCGGCACCCACGAGTATCGGCTTGCCACGCATTTGTTCAAAGCTGGTGAAGCCAGCTTCCGCATGGAACATGAAGCCCTGCGGGTCCTTCTGCATGATGGCGCCAATCGCCATGAAGGGCACGTTTTCGCGTACATAATTCAGCGCCTGAAAGCCGGATGACATGATCATGTCCACCCGGCCCGCGAGCAGCAGCTGCGCCGGGTTCTGCTGCGGGCCACCCATGCGGATTTCGCAATCAATGCCAGCGCGCCGATAAAGCCCATTGGCCAGCGCCAGATAATAACCGCCATGTTCCGCCTGGGCGCGCCAATTGGTCTGGAAAGACAGCTTTTCCAGCGTCTGCGCCAGCGGCACCCGCGCCCCGGCCACGGCCGAAAGCACAAGGGCGGTACCACCCGTGAGCAATGCGCGGCGCTCAATCCGATACCTGGTTCTCATGGCTCAATCTCCTCGCTGGGGCCGGCTTGGGGCGTCACATGCCCCAGGGAGATGGGGTCAGCAAGGCATATGCCAATCCTTTAGGCGGTTCTTGAGGGTCAACCACCCCGACATCGCCTGTTTTCCGTGCATTAGCCGCCATCAAAGGGTTCACTCCGCGGGATTATCGGGCCGACGAAGCATCACGTCTGGCCCGAGTCGCTATCCCCGAGGCCAAGTTTCCCCTGCCGTGACTTATGCCCTATCCTCGCCAGAGCCAGCAGCCTTCGGGAGGGCGCAAGCCTCATGACCAGCATCGCGGTGCCGCCGCGTCAGACATCCTTGCTGCTTGGCATTTTTTTCATGTGTGCCGCCTGCACACTTTTCCCGATCATGAATGGCATCGTCCAGGTCTTGAGCCGTACTTACCCTTCGGAACAAATCATCTGGGCGCGCACGACGGGCCATTTGCTGATTGTGCTGGCGCTGATTGTGCCGCGCTACGGGCTTGGCGTGTTGAAAAGCCGCAAGCCCGGCGTGCAGATTTCTCGATCCTTGCTGTTGCTCGCTTCCACCACCTTTTTCTTTTTCTCGGTGAAGGATGTGCCGCTGGCAAAGGCATCTTCCATTTCCTTCATGTCGCCGTTTTTTGTCACACTTCTTGCCCTGCCCATGCTGGGTGAACAGATCGGCTGGAAGCGCCTGGCCGCGGTGATGGTGGGATTCCTCGGCGTTTTGGTGGTGATCCGCCCAGGGTCCGAGGTATTCCAACCCGCAGCACTTGGCATTGTGGCCAGCGCCTTTTGTTATGGTATCTACCAGATTTTGACGCGTCAGGTGGCGGGGCTGGATCGGCCCGAAACATCGGTGATGTATAGCGGGCTTTTTGGCGCTTTGGTGATGTGCTGCGTCATTCCCTTCTTCTGGGTGCCCTTCAATAGTTGGGGTGATATTTTTTGGCATTTGATGCTTGGCGTACTGGGCGCCGGGGGGCATTGGTGCGTGGCGAAGGCCATGACCTACGGCGCGGCCAACGTCATCGCGCCGTTTCAGTATTGGCAAATGATCGGCGCCATCGCGGTTGGCTATGTCATTACCGGGCTTTGGCCGGATCAATGGACCTGGCTTGGGGCCAGCATCATCATCGGCGCGGGGCTTTATATTGCCGTGACTGAAACCAGGGCGCGCAAGGCGTGAACCCCCCTTGCCAATGGCGCCACTTCGGCGAAGCATAAGATTGGTATCGCAAGGGGCACCGCATGGCGCGCAACAAGACCTATCCGAATTTCGATGCGGCGGTGGCGGATATTCCGGATGGCGCAGTGATTGCCATCGGCGGCTTTGCCGGCCCGGGCACGCCTTATAATCTGATTGCCGCCCTCGCGCGTCGTGGCGCCAAGCGCCTGACCTGTATCGCCAATACCACCGGTGGCGCGCATAAGCCACGCATGCCGGATATCGGCATGCTGGTGGAAAATGGGCAGGTCGCGAAAGTGATATGCTCCTTCACCGCCGCAACGCGTGCATCCGAAGTGCTGCCCTTCACCAAATACTATGAATCCGGAGAGGTCGCCGCCGAAATCGTCCCGCAGGGCACCTTGGCAGAGCGGCTGCGCGCCGCAGGTGCCGGCATTCCTGCCTTCTATACGCCAACCGCAGTCGGCACTGAATTGGCCGAAGGGCGCGAAACGCGAGAGATCAATGGCAGGCGCTTTCTGCTGGAATATGCGCTGCCGGTGGATTTCGCCCTCATCCGCGCCGCGCGGGCGGATACAGCAGGTAATCTGCGCTTTCATCGCAGCCAGCGCAATTTCAATCCCTTGATGGCGATGGCCGCGAAAACCACCATTGTGGAAGTGGAAGAAGACATCCTTCCCGCCGGCGCGATAGATGCCGATGATGTGCATATAACTGGCCTTGTGGTGCATCGGCTAATCCGCGTACCGCCACCCCCCATGGGCTTATGGACCCGCAAGCGGGAGGCCGCACGATGAGCTGGACGCGCATGCAAATGGCCGAAAGGCTGGCGCAGGAATTCCAGGATGGCTGGGTGGTCAATCTGGGTGTCGGCATGCCGACGATGATTGCTGATGTACCGGTGGGCGACCGCGATATCATCTTCCATGCCGAAAACGGCGTGATTGGCTATGGTGCGGTTTGCGCACCGGGCACGGAGGATCTCAATCTGGTCAATGCGGGTGGGCAGAATGTCATGCTGAACCCAGGCGCTTCCATTGTGCATCACGCCGATAGCTTTGCGCTGATCCGTGGCGGGCGGATGGATGTGACCGTGATGGGCGCCTATGAAGTGTCAGCCAATGGCGATTTCGCCAATTGGAAACTGAAAGGCGCCAAGGGCGGCGGCATTGGCGGGGCGATGGATTTGGCTGCCTCGGCTAAGCGCGTCTTTATCATGCTGGAACATCGCACACGTGATGGCGCGTCCCGCCTGCTGCCGCGATGCACGCTGCCCATCACTGCTGCTGGCGTGGTGACGCTGGTAGTGACTGATCTTGGTCTTTTCGCCCCGATGGGTGAGGGTTTCGCCTTGCGCGATCGTGCCCCAGGCGTAACGCTGGAGGAAGTGCGCGCGGCCACCGCCTGCCCCATCATCGCCTGAGGAAACACCATGGCTTTACTGATTGACTACTATCTTTCGCTCAATTCGCCGTGGGCTCATCTTGGCGCGGCGCGCATTGAAGCCCTGGCGGCACAGCATGGGGCAGAACTGCGCATCTGGCCGGTGGATTTCGGCACCATCTTCGCAGGCTCTGGCGGCTTGCCGTTGCCCAAGCGTTCGCCGCAACGCCAGGCTTATCGCTTGCAGGAATTGCGGCGCTGGCGCGATGCGCTTGGTATTCCGATCAATATTCATCCCAAATATTCCCCAGCCAATGAATTACCGGGGGCAGCCTGCGTGATTGCGCTCCGTGAAACCGAAGGCCATGCGCCGGCCATCCGCTTGGCGCATCGCATCCTGAAAGCGCTTTGGCAGGAAGAACAGGATACGGGTGACAAGGCAACACTAGCGGCGCTGATCCGCGATTGCGGCCTGGATGCGGATACGCTGCTGCGCCTGGCAGAAGACCCGCGCTGGCTGGAACAGCGCAAGACCGATACCGCCGCTGCGCTGGAGCGTGGCGTCTTTGGCGCGCCTTCCTATATGATTGGTGAGGATATCTTCTGGGGTCAGGATCGGCTTGAATTCGTCGCCAAGCGCTTGAGCAAAGGCACTTGATGTTTAGCGGGAAATCAATCGCAAGACTGGAAGATGCGCGGTTTCTGATCGGGCGCGGGCGGTATGTCGCGGATATGCTGCCCGCTGATGCGCTGCATGCTGTGGTGCTGCGTTCGCCCCATGCCCATGCAGTGTTGGGTGACATCAACACGGAAGCAGCGCGTGCCATGCCCGGTGTGGTGGGCGTTTTCACCGCCGCTGATCTTGCAGGGGATGATCTGGCACCGCTGCCCTGCACGGCTGTCGTGGCAAGTGTCTCGCCCATGGTGGTACCGCCGCGCCCGGTACTCGCCACTGACCGCGTCCGGCATTTGGGCGAAGCGGTCGCCTTGATTATCGCGACCAGCGCCGCAGTCGCGCGTGATGCGGCTGAGGCGATTGAGGTCAGCTATGACCCCCTGCCCGCAGTGATTGATGGCGCCAGCGCCCTTGGCGCGGAGGCAGCGCAAATCTGGCCGCAAGCGCCAGCGAATGAGGCGTTTCATTTCCTGAAAGGTGATCGCGCCGCCACAGATGCAGCTTTCGCGCAGGCGGATCACGTCATCAGCCTCGATCTGTTCAATAACCGCGTTCATGCCGTGCCGCTTGAACCGCGCGCCGCGCTGGCGCGGTATGATGGCGGTCGGTTTGAATTGATCTTCACCGGCATGGGCGTGCATGGCATTCGCCGGCAGCTCGCGACCGTGTTTCGCCTGCCGGAAGATGCCTTTCATCTGGTCTGTCCCGATGTGGGCGGCGGCTTTGGCGCCAAGAATTTTCTGTTTCCGGAATATGTGCTGGCGCTTTGGGTCGCGCGCAGGCTTGGTCGTGCCATCGCCTGGCAGGCAGAACCGAGCGAGGAATTCACCGCTGCCGTGCACGGCCGCGATCTGCGCGCCAAGGCAAGGCTGGCACTTGCACATGATGGCCGATTCTTGGGCCTTGAGATCAGCAGCATTGCGGATATGGGCGCCTATCTTTCCGCTGTTGGGCCGCATTGTCCGACCAATGCTTTCTCCACCGCCATGGGCGGCGTTTACGCAATTCCGGCCATGCATCTTGAAGTACGCGGCGCTTTCACCAATAGCCTACCAGTGGATGCCTATCGCGGGGCCGGCAAGCCTGAGGCGAATTACATCGTCGAAAGACTAGTGGATGAAGCAGCGCGCAGATTAGGGCATGATCCATCGCAGTTGCGTGCGATGAATATGCTGCCGAATACGCCGCACCGCACGGCAATGGGCATGGCGGTGGATGGTGGGCGCTTCGCCGCCAATCTTGCAGTGCTGGATCACGCTTCTGACGCCGCAGGTTTTGCGGCACGGCGCGAACAAGCAGCGCAGCGTGGCATGCTACTCGGCCGCGGCATTGCCTGCTTTCTGGAAACCGCACGCGGCGCGCCGGGTGAATGGGCATCAGTTTCGGTTGACGCGTCAGGTCAGGCGCAAGCGGCGATTGGCACGCATAATAATGGGCAGGGCCATGAAACCAGCTATGCGCAAATTATGGCCGACCGTCTTGGTCTGACGCCGGCGGAAGTGCGTGTCCAGCAGGCCGATACGCAATTGCTGCCGAATGGCAATGGCCATGGCGGGGCGCGATCACTGCATTTAGGCGGCGGCGCGCTGGTTCTGGCCTTGGATGCGCTGATGGAAAAGGCACGCCTTATCGCAGCGCATTTGTTGCAAGCTGACCCGGCCGCGCTTTCATTTGCTGATGGGCGCTTTGCCTTGCCTGAAGGTGAGCGCTTCATCACCCTGGCTGAAATCGCTCGCGCTGCCGAAGATATCGCCAGCCTGCCTGAAGGCATGGCCCCCGGTCTTGCCGCTGCTGGCCACAACACATCCGATTTGGTGACCTTCCCCAATGGTTGCCATGTGGCGGAGGTAGAGATTGACCCTGATACCGGTCATGCCCGCCTCATACGCTATGTCGCCGTAGATGATTACGGGCGCTTGGTGAACCCGCGCCTGACGCAAGGGCAGGTGCAGGGCGGGCTGGTGCAGGGCATCGGTCAGGCCATGCTGGAAGACATCATTTATGATGGTGAATCAGGGCAGTTGCTGACCGGTTCCTTGATGGATTACGCACTGCCACGCGCAGATGATGTGCCGTTGATTGAGGTGATTTTGGAAGGCACGCCCACCGGCGCGAACCCGCTTGGTGTGAAAGGCTCCGGCCAGGCCGGCGCCATTGCTGCACCACAAACGGTGATGAATGCCATTGCCGATGCACTTGCGCAGCGCGGCGCGACACCGCCCGATATGCCTGCGACGCCCGAGAAGATTTGGCACGCCCTACAACAAGCCGCAACACTCGCTAAAAGGAATTGACGCCATGACTTATCAAGTCACGAGGGATTTCATTGGCTACGGTGCCAATCCGCCCGATCCGCAATGGCCAGGCGGCGCGAAAATCGCTGTGAATTTTGTTATCAATTACGAGGAAGGCAGTGAGCCTTCATTTGAACTCGGCGATGGTGTCACAGAGAATGGCCTGACGGAGGCACATGGCCTGAACCAGATCAAATCTGGCCGCGACCTGGCGGCGGAAGGCATGTTTGAATATGGCAGCCGCGTTGGTTTCTGGCGCTTGCATCGCCTGTTCCAGGAACGCAGCCTGCCAGTCACGATTTTCGGTTGCGCGCTGGCGCTGGAACGCAACCTGGAAGCGGCCGCCGCCATCAAGGCCGCAGGCTATGATGTTTGTTCGCATGGCTGGCGCTGGGTCAAGCATTTTGAGCTATCGGAAGAAGAAGAACGCGATCACATTCGCAAGGCGATTGACAGCCAGCAGAAAACCGTAGGGCATCGTCCCGATGGCTGGTATTGCCGCTATGGACCTTCCGAGAATACGCGCCGTCTGGTCGTTGAAGAAGGCGGCTTTTTGTATGATAGCGATTATTACGGCGATGAACTGCCCATCTGGACACGCGTGAATGGCAAGCCACATTTGATCGTGCCCTATTCGCTGACAAATAATGATGGGAAGTTTGCCGGCTGGATGGGCACGTCCGATGATTGGTTTTCCTATATCCGTGACGCCTTCGACATGCTGTATGAAGAAGGTCACAAAGGTCAGCCTAAGATGATGTCAGTTGGGCTGCATATGCGCCTGATTGGTCATCCGGCACGTGCGGTCGCGCTGCAAAGGCTGCTGGATTACATGGCCGCAAAGCGCGATGTCTGGTTCACGCGCCGCGTGGATATCGCCCGGCATTGGATGGCGGTGCATCCGGCAAAATAATCCAGCCAGAAGGGCAGGCAAATGCGCAAATGCCTGCCCCTATTCGTGGCACGACTGCGCCTTTCTCTTGAATTTTTGTCGCCCCCCCCTCGACGCCCAAGCCGCAGCGTGATGGACTGACAGAAACAATTCTAACCCGGAGGACTTCATGATGCTGAAAAACCTTCTCGCAGGTGCCATCCTGGCAACCGGCGTCACCTTCTCCGCCCTGGCGCAATTGCCGGCCTTGCCAGCGGGTGCGCCCATTCGCATTTCGGCGGTGACGCAACCGCTGCCAACCCAGCCGCAATATACCCGCGTGGATATCCCTGTGCTGCGTGATGGTACAGCCGCACGCAGCAATGGGCGCGTGCAGGTGCAGCTTTCAACCCATGCAGAACGCAACCTTGCCGGCAATGAAATCGTGCGCCTGGTACGCTCCGGCCAAGTTGAAATAGGCGCTGGCACCCTCACGACACTTTCGGGCGATGTGCCTATTCTGGATGGCATTGACCTGGCGGGCCTCGCGCCGGACATCAATGACGCGCGACGCATCGCGGAAGCAGTGCTGCCCGTTGCCAATCGCGATCTGGAACGCTTTGGCGCGCGGCTTGTGGCGATGTACCCCTTCCCGGCACAGGTAGTATTCTGCCGCGCGGCCTTCACAAGCCTGAATGATTTGCGTGGGCGGCGCATTCGTACCTTTGGCAATTCACTGGTGGATTTCTTCACCCAGCTTGGCGCGCAACCGGTCAGCATTGGCTTTCCCGAAGTCTATTCAGCACTGGAACGCGGCGTGGTGGATTGCGCCATCACTGGGTCTGGTTCCGGCGCTGCCGCGCGCTGGCCAGAAGTTTCCACGCATATCTCTGATCTCCCAGTTTCCTGGGCGGTTGCCGGGTATCTTGTGAACCTGAATTGGTGGAACCGGCTGGAACCAGCTGTGCGTGACTTTATGGAAGCGACCATGAAGGAAGTAAGCAACCAGCAATGGGCGCTTGGGCTTGCTGCCACGCGCGATGGTATTGATTGCAATATCGGTCGCGCCGCTGGGTGCAGCATCCACAACCTCGCCGCGCGGCCCATGACGGAGGTGATAGCTTCCGCCGCAGACAAGGCACAAGCGAAGGAGATTTTCCGCACTACCGTATTGCCGGGTTGGGTGCGCCGCTGCGGCGCGCGTTGCGGTGAAGTCTACAACGACGTGATCGCGCCCATCAGCGGCGTGCGCTTCGGCGGATGAGCAATGGCGCCAGCACGGCCCCGGCATGGCTGCATGCGGCGCGGCGACTCAGGCTTTGGGTCGCCGCGCTGGCTGCCGTGATGGCGCATATTGCCGGCTGGAACTACATTCTCTGCGCCTGCTTTATCACTTTTGATATTGTCGGGCGGAGCTTCTTTGGTTTTTCTTCCAAGGCCACGGTGGAAGTCACCGGCTATATGCTTGCGGGCGGTATTGCCTGGGCCTTGGCGCATACACTGGCACGGCGCGCGCATATCCGCGTGGATGTCTTCATGATGCGCCTGCCGCTTGGTCTGCGCGCCTGGTTGCATCTTTTCTCACTGTCACTGCTGTTGGGTCTTGGGATCTTCTTCGCCTGGGCTGCGCTGGAATTGGTAGATGAAAGCGCCCTATTTAACGCGCATGATAATTCCGCGCTGCGGATTGAAATGATCTGGCCGCAGGGCATTTGGGCCTTTGGCATTATCACCCTCGCCATCATGGCGGCGGTACTGATGCTGGAAGCAAGCCTTTCCATCCTGGCGGGTGAGCCGGAAGCATTGGATGAGTTGCTAGGCTCCCGCACACTGAAGGATGAAACCGACGAAGCGCTGGAAGCCGTCGCCATGGCGCATGAAGCGCCAAGGCCGCAAGCATGATCGCGATCGTCTTCCTGCTGGGGCTATTGGCGGTAACCGTTTTCGCCGCAGCCACTGGCGCCCAGGCCGTGCCCATCGCTGAAATCCTGATGCTGGTCGGCATTTTCGTGCTGTTTTTTGGCTCGGGTGTTTATATCGCCGCCGTGCTCGGTATTCTTGGCGTTCTGGTCGGCTTTTTGTTTTCCGATCGGCCATGGTGGGCCTTCATGGGGCAAACGCTTTGGGCGCCGTCTTCAAACTTCGTGTTGGTTGCGGTGCCGCTATTCCTGTTGATGGGTGAAATCCTGTTGCGTGCAGGTCTTTCAGATCGGCTGTATCGCGCGCTGAATGTCTGGCTGAACCGCATGCCGGGTGGGTTGCTGCATACCAACATTGTTTCCTGTGCAGTGTTTTCCGCCATCTCTGGCAGCTCGGTCGCCACCGCGGCCACCATGGGTTCGGTGGCGCTGCCCTACTTCCAGGACACGAAATATAGTCAGCGCATGGTACTGGGCTCGCTCGCTGCGGGCGGTGCTTTAGGTAATCTGATCCCGCCAGGCATCACATTCATCATTTACGGGCTAATCACAGAAACATCGGTCGGTGCGCTTTATATCGCCGCGATTATTCCCTCGCTGCTCGTCACCGGGCTTTTCATTATGGTAATCCTGGCGCATGGCCTCTCGCATCCCATGGAGAAGCCGGCCAAGCTGCCGCTTGCCATGAAACTTCGCGCGCTGGTTGATCTTGTACCGACGGTTCTGCTGATCCTGCTCGTACTCGGGTCCATCTATGGTGGTTTTGCGACCCCAACCGAAGCGGCCGCGCTTGGTGTTGTTGGCGCCGCGCTTTTCGCTGCCTTGGAGGGCAAGCTGACGCTCCGCATGCTGAACGCCTCAGCCGAGGCCACTGCGCGGAATACTGCCCTGCTCGGCCTGATCCTGTTTGGTGCCTATCTGCTGAACTATATCCTGACGCTGATCAATGTGCCGCAAGCGCTCGCCGGCATGATATCTGGGCTGCCCATTCCACCCTGGGCCATCATGCTTTGCATCATCGCTCTATACGTGGCGCTCGGCACGTTCATGGAAGGCTTTTCCATGATCATCACCACCGTGCCCGTAGTGTTCCCCATCGTCACTGCGCTTGGATATGACCCGATCTGGTTTGGCGTGATCGTCACCATGCTGGTGGAAATCGCCCAAATCAGCCCACCCGATGGGACGGTGATGTACGTCCTGCAAGGTATGCGAAAACGCCCCGGCCCCATTACGGATGTCTTCGCCGGCGTCATGCCCTTCCTCGCAGTGTATCTTTTGGCCGTAGTGCTTCTGATGATATTCCCCGGTCTGGCGCTTTGGCTGCCAAGCGTCATGAGCTGACCCATTCTCGACGGATCGAAACCTTGAGCACTGAAACCACCACGCGCCCCATTCGTATTGCTGTTGATATCGGCGGCACATTTACCGATTTGCAGATCCTGGATGCGCGGCTTGGTGTTGCGCAGGCGTGGAAAACACCGACAACGCCTGAAGATCCTTCGATCGGTCTTTTGACTGGCGTCAAGGAAGCCGCGGTACGCTTTGGTTTTAATCTGCCCGATGTAGGACTTCTGCTGCATGGCACAACTATTGCCACCAATGCAGTACTGGAAAGAAAGCTCGCCCGTGGGGTTTTACTGACTACAGCGGGTTTTGAGGATGTGCTCGAAATCAACCGCCATGTTCGGCGTGATATCTATGGCTTGGCACAGGAACCCTTCCCAACGCTGATCCCGCGTGATCGTAGGCTTGGGGTGCAGGAACGTTTGCGCGCCGATGGGTCGGTGGAAACGCTATTGGATGAAGCGCTGCTGCCAGCGCTGCTCCATCAGATTGAAAAGCTCGGCGCCGAGACCATCGCGATTTCGCTGCTGCACGCCTATGCCAATCCCACCCATGAAAAACGCTTGGCTGCACTGATCCAGGCCGCGCGCCCTGATCTGCCGATTTCACTTTCTGCCGATATCTCGCCGGAAATCCGCGAATATGAACGTTGTTCCACCACTGTACTGAACGCGCTTCTGATGCCAGTAGTGAAAGCCTATCTGGACCGGCTTGAAAAGCGTTTGGGGGAAGATGGGTTTGCGCCGCTTGTCTTCCTGGTGCAATCCAATGGTGGTGTTTGCAGTTTGCGCATGGCGGCTGAACAGCCGGCTCGGCTATTGCTCTCTGGCCCATCAGGCGGCGCCTTGGCTGCGGGGCGGATTGCCGAGATTCTGTCACGCCCCAATCTGGTTGCGGTGGATATGGGCGGCACATCCTATGATGTTTCCGTGGTGCAAGGCGGGCGCGTTTCCGTGATTACGCAGGGCGAGATTGACCGTCTGCCGGTGCGCCTGCCCATGGTGGAAATGCGCACTATTGGTGCAGGCGGCGGTTCCATTGGTTCCGTTGACGCCGCCGGGCGGCTCACGGTTGGTCCGCGAAGTGCTGGCGCGCGCCCTGGGCCGGTTGCCTATGGGCGTGGCGGTGCTGAACCAACAGTCACGGATGCTAATCTTGCGCTTGGTCGGCTTGATCCGGATTTCTTCCTCGGCGGCGCCATCAAGCTTGATATGCCAGCCACGCGCACCGCGATTGAAACACGTATCGGTGCGCCGCTAAACCTATCGCTTGAACAGGCGGCCGCCGGTATGCTGACGGTCACTAATGCCAATCTCGGCGCCGCGGTGCGGCTTTCGCTATTTGAAAAAGGGCTTGATCCACGCGACTTCGCACTGCTGTCCTTTGGCGGTGCTGGCGGTCTGCATGCCACCGAAGTGGCCGACGAAATGGGCATCACAGAAGTGATTTTCCCGCGCGAACCAGGCACACTTTCCGCCTTTGGCATCCTGTTTTCCGATCTGGTGCAGGATTTGGCGCGTACGCGGCTGACCCGTGCCGAAGCCACTGGCCTACCACAGATGCACGACATCATTGCTGAATTGCGCCATGCGGCGGATGTACGGCTGGCGCAAGATGGCATTCCGGCCGATCAGCGTGAGATCACCATCGCCGCCGATATGCGCTATCACGGACAGGCCTTCGAATTACTGGTTCCATGGGGTCAACTGCAAGCACCGGATGAAGCTGCCTTGACTAACCTGATCCACCGCTTTCATGCCACGCATAAGCAGCGCTTTTCTTATTCAAATCCAGATGAGGCGGTCGAGATCGTCACCTTTCGCGCCATTGCCAAAGGTAAACTTGCGAAACCGGTCTTGCGCGAACCAACCCCAGCTTGCCGCCCTGCACGCAAGACAAAGCGCCGCGCTTATGATGGCCAGCAATGGTGCGAGGTGACCGTCTGGGACCGCGAAGCGCTTGGCGCTGGTGATCTGATCGAAGGCCCGGCCATCATAGAAGAAGCCTTCGCCACCCATTGGATTTCCCGCGACTGGCAAGCAAGGCTTGCCGCTGGCGGTGCCTTGATTGCCAGGAAGATCGCGCCATGAGCCTCGGCCCCATCGAAATCGAAGTTATCCGCAATGCGCTGACCGCGGCGGCGGCCGAGATGGATATCACCATCTGGCGCACCAGTCGCAGCACCACGGTGCGCGAATTGCTGGATTATTCCACGGCGGTTTTCGACGCTGATGGCAATAATGTCGCGCAATCTGCGCGCATCCCGCAGCATTTGAATTCCATGGGCGCGGCGCTGCGCATATTGCTGGACCGCTTCGTGAATGCGGCGGATTGGCGCGAGGATGATGTTGTTGCCACCAATGACCCCTATTGCGGCGCACAACATTTGAACGACATATTGGTCTTCAAGCCGGTTTTTCATGATGGCAAGCGCGTGGCCTATGTGGGCGCGCTTTGCCACCACATAGATATGGGCGGCATGGCGCCTGGTTCCTATGCCGCGACAGCAACGGAAGTCTTTCAGGAAGGGCTTCGCATTCCGCCGCTGAAGCTGATTGAAGGCGGCGTGCTCAACAAAGCCATCTACGCCATGATCGGGCAGAATGTTCGCAAGCCCGCACTCATGCTGGGGGATTTGCAATCCCAGTTGGCAAGCCTTGAGGTTGGCGCTGCTTCCATCCGCCGTATTGCCGCGCGCTATGGTGCCGCGACGCTGATTGAAGCAACGGGCCGCATCCTGGATCAGAGCGAAGCCGCCATGCGTGCCGCCATTCGCGCTATGCCCGATGGTACCTATAGCTTCGAAGATTTCCTCGATGATGATGGTGTTTCCGGTGAGCCGGTGCGCCTTTATGCCGCCGTCACCATCAAGGGCGATGAGATTGAAGTTGATCTGACCGCCTGTGCGGATCAGCAGCGCGGACCCATCAATTGCACGCCGGCGATGTCCAACTGCGCGGTCTATTACAGCATTATCGCTGCGACTGATGGCGCCATGCCGGCCAATGCGGGCTGTTATCGCCCCATTCGCATTCGTCACCGAGAAGGCAGTGTCACATCCTGCCGCGCGCCGGCATCTGTTGCGCACCGTGTCGCGGTTTGTCATCGGCTGGCCAATGTCATGTTCGGCTGCCTGCATCAGGCACTGCCGGACCGCATGCCGGCAGCCTATTACGGTGGTTCGTACGTGGCCACCTTCCAAACCGAAGCGGCAGATGGCGGGCGTGAAGTGCTGGTTGAAATCGAAATTGGCGGTACCGGCGCCAGCCCCGCCAAGGATGGCGTGAATGCTTGGTCCTTCGGCATGCATAATAACAGCAATATCCCGATCGAAATGATCGAAAGCCAAATGCCGCTGACCATCACACATTACGGGCTTAAGCCTGATTCTGGTGGAGATGGCGAATATCGCGGCGGGCTTGGCCTTATTCGCGAATGGCGCGTGGATAGCCCTGCTGGGATTTTCACCGCGAATATGGATCGCTTCCGTTTCCCGCCTTATGGCCTTGCCGGCGGCAAGCCCGCCAGCCTTGGGCGCTTGCTGCGCATTCGCGATGGGCAGGAAACACCCATTGCACCGAAAAGCGATGCGGTGCGTTTGCTGAAGGGCGATATCGTGCGCCTGGAGACTTCCGGCGGTGGCGGCTTTGGTGATCCTACCAGTCGTTCAGCGGAACAGCGCAAGGCAGATCACGCGCTTGGTTATGTGAAGGGCTGACGCCCCTCTGTCCAGCACAACCTCCTTGGCCTAGGCTTTGGGTACGGAGGATTGCACCATGACCCTGCCTTTGCTTTTCACGCCTTGGACCAAGCGCAGCGTTACGCTGAAGAACCGCGTGGTGGTCGCGCCCATGCATCAATACGCCGCAGATCGCGGCTTCATCACCGATTGGCATTTGATGAATGCCGGGCGCTTTGCCGCAGGTGGCGCCGGCATGGTGATGGTGGAAAGCACCAAGGTGGAACGGCGCGGTTGCGGCACGCTGGGCGATACCGGGCTTTGGGATGATGCCTTCATCCCCGGCATGAAGCGCGTTGCGGATTTGATTCGCGCCAATGGTTCAGTGCCCGCAATTCAGATCGGCCATTCCGGCCGCAAGGCGCGACGCTTTCGCCCCTGGGAAGGCGGCGCGCCACTAGTGCAAAGCCCCGCGATTACGGATTGGGAAGCCTGGGAGCTTGTGGCCCCAAGCGCTGAGATTGGCGATGCAGGGGACCCAATGCCTCGCGCCCTGACGCGCGATGAGATCCCTGAAGTGGTGCAGCATTGGGCTGATGCCGCGCGGCGTGCGGATGCCGCTGGTTTTGATGTGTTGGAAATCCACGCGGCGCATGGCTATCTGATACATCAATTCCTCTCCCCCTCTGCCAATCGTCGTAATGATGAGTATGGCGGTTCGGAACAGAACCGCATGCGCTTTGCGCTTGAAGTGGTGGAAGCGGTGCGTGCGATCTGGCCAGCACATAAGCCGCTTTTCATGCGCTTTTCAGTCGAAGATGATTCGGGTTGGGATGTGGAACAAAGCATCCGCCTTGCAAAGCTTGTTGGAGCTGCTGGCGTTGATGTGGTGGATTGCTCCTCTGGCGGTATCAGCGGCGGCCCGCCCAAGGCCGCGCGGCCTGGCTATGGCTATCAGGTGCCTTATGCGCGGCGGCTTCGTCATGAAGCGCCGATTGCCACCATGGCCGTTGGCCTGATTGTTCATGCCGATCAGGCAGAGGCAATTCTGCAAGCCGGCGATTCGGATCTTGTGGCGATTGGGCGAGAGATTCTCTATAATCCTAATTGGCCAACTGATGCCGCGCGCAAGCTCGGCATTGAATCCGCCTTCGATGCCATGCCCCCAGCGCAGAGCTATTGGCTCGAAAAACGTGCGAAATCGGTGAAGGATATGGAACCTTCCACCTATCGCCGGGGATTGCATCAGGCGTGACGCAGGGCCGCGCATGAATACAACAAGCGGCCTGGCCCTGGCGGTTTTTCTGCTGGCTGGGGCGCAAACCTTGGCCACCATGGCGGTTTATGCCTTGCCTGTTTTGGTGGCCTATGCCGCGCCAGACTTCGGCATGGCGCGTGCAAGTATCGGCTATCAGGTGGGCCTAGTGTATCTCTGCGCGGTTTTTGCTTCCGCCTATGGCCCGCGCTGGCTGGCGATGTGGGGGCCTGCGCGCACCACGCAAATTGCACTAACCGCTGCGGCGATGGGCGTTGCCATGCTGAGCTTTGCGCAGCTTGCCATCGCCCTACCTGCGACGATGCTTATTGGCCTTGCGTATGGGCTAACGAACCCGGCTGCGTCGCAATTGCTTGGCAAGCTTGCGCCGCCGACACGGCGCAACATGGTGTTTGGTCTGAAGCAGATGGGCGTACCCTTTGGTGTGGCGCTTGCAGGCTTAATGTTGCCCGGCACCACAGAAATCTTGGGTTGGCGCAGCGCCATGCTGATCGCGGCTGCGATGTTGCTTACCATGGTGATCGGGCTGCAATTCAAGCGCGCGGATTGGGATCAGGATCGCGGGGCGCCGGCCTTGCAGGCAGGGCCATTGCTGTTGCTCAAATCGCCCGCGCTCGGTGTCATCGGCTTGGCGGCCGCATGTTATGCCTTGGTACAAATCGGCCTTGGCGCGCATATGGTCGCGATGTTGATTGGTGATTACGGCTGGGATTCGGTTTCGGCTGGCGCCCTGGTTGGGCTTTGTCAGGTGGTGGGCGGGCTTTCACGCATTGGCTGGGCTTTGGTGGCGGATACGAAGCTGGGCGGGCAGCGCGTATTGATGATGATTGGCGCGCTATCCGGGATTTTTCTGATGATACTGCCGCTGGTGGGCGGCAGCCAAACCTTCCTGCTGGTGCTGCTTTTCATCGCTATTGGCGCCAGCACCGCTGGTTGGAATGGCGTATTGGTGGCGGAAAGCGTACGCCTGGCCCCCGTCGGTGCTGCGGGCGCTGCATCCGGTGCGGTGATTTCACTCAGTTTCGCTGGCGCCGTGCTTGGGCCACCGCTGATTGCGTTGCTCGGGCAGGAATTGCATGGCTATCACTACGCTTTCGCTATTCTGGCGATGCTACCGTTCGCGGGCGCAGCGCTGTGCTGGTTCGGGCGCCATGCCCGCAAAGGAGATTTAGCATGACACGCGATATGGTTGGCTATGGTGGCAAATGGCCTGATATGCATTGGCCCAATGGCGCGAGACTTGCCGTTTCTGTCGCGGTCAATTTCGAAGAAGGCGCGGAGCAACAAGTGGGTGACGGAGACCCACAATGCGAACGCATTGGTGAGGTGATCAGCGTCGTCGCCCCCGGTGTGCGCGACATGGGCCAGGAACAGATTTTCGCCTATGGCACGCGGGCAGGTTTCTGGCGTATGCTTGATGCGCTGGATCGCCACGCGATTCCCGCCACATTCCTGATGTGTGGTCGCGCTGTTGAACGGGCGCCCTCCCTGGCAGCCGAGGCAATCAAGCGCGGCCATGAAGCCGCTGCGCATGGCTGGCTTTGGCGTCCTCAATCAGATTACACATCGCGCGAAGCAGAAGCCGCCGATCTTGACCGGTGCATTGCTGCCATCGCCAAGGCATGTGGCAAAGCGCCTCAGGGGTTTTTCTGTCGCGGTTCAGAAAGCATCTGGACGCGCGGGTTGCTGCAAGAACGTGGCTTTACCTGGGTATCCAATGCCTTTGATGATGATTTGCCCTATGATGATCCGGCACATCCTGGGCTTTCAGTGCTGCCCTATGCGCTTGATACGAATGATATGAAGTTCTTCCATCCGAACGGCTTTGTACGCGCCACGGAAATGGTTGAATATGTGTATGATGCACTGGATGTTCTGCTGGCTGAAGCCAAGCAGGGCAAGCCGCGCTTGCTCAATATCGGCTATCATTTACGCATTGCAGGCCGACCCGCACGTTTTCCGGCATTTGAAAAAATTCTGGCGCGGCTTGCGGCATTGGGCGATCAGGCCTGGGTCGCGCGACGCATTGATATCGCCAAAGCCTGGCGCGCCGCGACCCGCGCATAAACGCAAGTCGCAGCACACCAAGCACTTTGCTTCACCCAGGCGGGACAGTACGCGCCATGGCCGGCATGGCAGAAACCTTCGCGTACCAAGCTTCCAGCTTGGGATGCCCGGGCCGCCAGGGTTCATTGGCGTAACGGAAATCCATATAACCCAAAGCACAAGCGATGGTGATTTCGCCAATATTCGTGAGCATGCCAAGGCTATCGGCTTCCGCTTCCAAGACAGCCAACGCAGCTTTCACCTTGCCCTGCTGAAGGGCGATATAAGTCTGCCGCCCTTCATCTTGCGGTAGCGCAATTTCACGCCGGCGCGGTTGCGTGGCATCCAGTATGCCATCACCCAAAGCTTCCTGCCGCAACGCCTTCCAACGCGCCGGCCCAACAGGCGGGAACATCCTCGGTCCATCGCCGATACTATCCAGATATTCGCAAATCACCGGGCTGTCATAGAGCGCGGTGCCATCATGCAGCACCAGGGTCGGCACCTTGGAAAGCGGATTGACCTTCAGTAGCGCCGGATCAGTGGTACCAACCGTCCAAAGTTCCATCTGCTTGTCAATGCCGCGCTGGATCGCAAGCACAACGCATTTGCGCACATAAGGGCTATTGGGTGAGTAAGCTAGTTTCATATTGGGTCTCCTTCCCTTTTATCAGTGCAATCTCATCACGCCGGCGGTGTGCCGAGTGCATTCATCACCGCGCCACGCTTTTCCATCCACCAGCCGTGTTGCGCTGGCCAGCAGCCAAAAACCTCCTCGGTTGTGCCAGGTTCCAGCACGGCGCGCGCGTGCAGCGGCCAATTCGGGTTATTCATGCCCTCACGCCCAACCGCAATCAGATCAGCATCACCCGCCGCTAAAGCCGCTTCGGCCTGATGCGGGCCAATGATCAACCCAACCGCCATGGATTTCATGCCAAGCTCTCGGCGGATTTGTGCGGCATAGGGAATCTGAAAGCCGTAGCCGCGCGGCACACGCTTGCTGCCAGTGGCACTGCCGCCAATCCCGCCTGATGAGCAATCCATTACATCTACGCCAAGCTTCTGGCATTCGCGCGCATAAGCAACACTATCAGACATTTCCCAACCGCCATCAGCGCCATCCACCGCAGAAATTCGCACGAAAAGCGGCAGGTTTTCCGGCCAGGCTTCACGCACAGCGCGGACTATCTCAAGCGGGAAGCGCATGCGCCCGGCCAGATCGCCACCATATTCATCATTGCGCGTATTGCAGAGCGGTGAAAGGAACTGATGCAACAGATAGCCATGCGCGCAATGCACCTCAATCGCCTCATAGCCAGCCGCAAATGCGCGACGCGTCGCGGTGGCGAAGGCTTCGCGGATATCCGCCATGCCTTCCTTGGTGAGCGCTTCGGGCTGCACATGGCCTTCACCAATCGCGGTGGCTGTTGGCCCCACTAGCGGCCAAGGCTTTTCACCCTTTGCAATTTCCGGCGCGCCGAGCGGCCCATTGCCTTCGAAAGCGCGCTGCGAAGAACCCTTTCGCCCCGCATGGCCAAGCTGCATCGCCGGCACCGCACCCTGCGCCTTAATGAAGCGCGCCAATCGCTGCACCGGTTCAATATGCGCATCAGACCAAAGCCCAAGATCACCATGGGTAATGCGCCCCTCGCGCATTACCGAGGTTACCTCTGTAAAGATCAATCCGAAACCACCAACCGCAAAGCGACCAAGCTGCACCATATGCCAATCATTCGCCAATCCTTCGATGGCTGAATATTGGCAAAGCGGCGGCATTACGACGCGGTTTGGGATCGTCACACTGCGCAGGGTGAGCGGCGAAAAAAGCAAGGAACCCATTGGACGTCTCCGAAAAGCCAAATATCGATCGCAGCGTGATACAGCTTCGTGTCCACGTCCAGATCACCCAGCCTTGGCGATATTCTCAGGCGAGAATGGCAATTGCCGGGGCCGTACGCCAAGGGCGGCGTGGATGCCCCCCGCGATAGCGGCGATTGTCGGGGCAAGGCTTGCCTCACCTGCACCCAGGAAGGGCGCTTCAGGCCGATTAGTCAGTGCAACATCCACCTTGGGTACTTCCGAAAAGCGCAAAATCGGAAAGCCCTCCCATGAATCAGAGGTGACGCGCCGGCGGTCAAAGCGTACTTCTTCGATCAGCGCAATTGAAGCACCATGGATGGCACCGCCTTCAAGTTGATTGGCGGTACCGTCAGGGTTTACAACCTCCCCACAATCGCCCGCGATCCAAATGCGCCGGCAGAAGATACGTTCGCGTGCTTCCACTTCCGCAATCACCGCGGCATAGGCACCGGTATTCTTGTAGCGCGCATAGGCAATGCCCAAGCCAAGGCCTTCAGGCCGTTGGCGCCCATGCCAGCCCGCCATGGCGGCGACTTTTTCCAAGACGTCGCGGCCGCGTGCATCATCCAAATGCCGCAAGCGGTAGGCAAGCGGGTCTTCACCGACCAACGCCGCCATTTCATCCATAATGCTTTCTACGGACCAGACATTCAGAGTGGCGCCCAAGCCGCGCAACGCTGAAGTCCTGATAGGCATATCCAGTAATCTGGTGGTTGCAACGTGAAGTTTCGGGATACGATAACCGGGAATGGCATTGCGTTCCGCCCCGCCCCCCGCCGCCAAGGGCGGGTTGATGGAAGGCTGTACCGGGAAGGGTTCGGCAAGTTGAGACGCCGCCAAAAGTGTTGGTACCGGTGAACGGCCAGGCCGCCCGGAATGACCATTGCTGATGACGTCCGCATGCCAGGCAAGCAGGCTTCCATCCGCCGCGGCCTCCACTTCAATATCCACCAGCATGGCGGGTGAAAACGGCGCCCAGCCAAGCTCATCGGCACGGGACCACAACAAGCGCACAGGCTTGCCGTCAGCCGCGCGGGCAATCAGCACCGCTTCCAGCGCCACATCATCGGCGCCGTTATGGCCATAGCAGCCAGCCCCTTCCATGTGACGCACGATGACTTTCTCTGGCAGGCAACGCAGTGTCTTCGCGATATCCATACGCAGATTATATGGCCCCTGTGTATGGCTGAAGACTTCCACCACATCGCCTTCAAACCGCGCCACCGCACAAGAAGGCCCGATAGAAGCATGTGCCAGATAGGGCCGATGAAAACTGCGCTTCAGCCGATGCGTGGCAGTCGGCACTTCCGCATCACGTTCTTCGGTGATCTTGCGTTCACCACGCTTCGCAGCATCACGCAGCCAGGCCATGAGTTGCGACTGTTCAGGTAGAGTATCGGCTTCCCGCCAATGCGCCCGCGCCGCAATGCGTATGGCGGCGGCTTCCGCATCCCATTCGGTACTGGACAATACGGCCAGGAAATTGCCATCGCGTATCAGCCGCGCGTCACCGGGTAGCGGGCCATCAGCCAGCGCTTCAAGCTCGGCACCACGTGCGCTTGGGCGAATGATACGCGCATGCAGCATGCCCGGCAGGCCGAGATCATGCACATAAGCCGGCGCGCCATGCAGCTTGCCCGACAAATCACGCCGTGGCGCTGAAATACCCACCAGACGCCTTGATTCAATAGGCTTCGCGCGTGCCTCTGGCGATGCCTCAACCTCCAACAGACCAGCATCGGCGAATTGCCAATAACTACCAATCCTGCCCTGTGGGCCGACGAACTCGCCGTCGGTGACAGTAATTGTGTCAAACGCTACGCCACTGCGTTGCGCTGCGACGGAAAGAAAAATGCGCCGCGCATCAGCACTGGCATGGCGAATGGCACTGCCAGAATCCTGCACGGAAAGACTGCCGGAGGTTACCGCCTCATCCGGACTTTCTGGCGTGATCACGCTGATGATACGAATGCGTTCCAACGCCACATCCAATTCATCCGCGGCAATCTGCGCGAGTGTCGTCAAAATACCCTGACCGAGCTCCACCTTGCCTGGCTTTACCTCCACTATGCCATCAGCGCGGAAATGCAGCCATTGTGATAGCCGACGATTGAGATGTAGGCTGCCCGGCAAACGCGGCTTCCCATCATCTATCTTCAGCGCAGCGCCAAAACCGTTATTCATGCCGCCATCTCCTGCGCAGCGCGTCTGATGGCGCGGATGATGCGATTATGGCTGCCGCAGCGGCACAAATGTGGCTCCATAGCCGCGCGAATAGTGTCTTCGTCCGGGTCGGGATTGGCAGCTAGTAACGCCGCAGCGGAAATCAACATCCCTGAAAGACAATAGCCGCACTGCCCTGCCTGTTCCGCCAGAAACGCCGTTTGCAGCGGATGCGGCGCTTCAGCGGAACCCAGGCCCTCAACCGTGACCACCTTGCGCCCGGCCACAGCGTCCAGGCCAAGTGCGCAAGCATAGGCGGGCTTGCCATCCAGCAGCACCATGCAGGAACCGCATTGTTCAGCACCGCAGCCAAAGCGCGGGCTGGAAAGTCCCAAAGGCCCGCGCAGCGCCTGCAATAGCGTCGCGTGGTCCGGTAAATCCAAAGCGACTTCGGCGCCGTTCAGTGTGAAGCGCGCCATCGCTTAATCCGCCTTAATGCCGGCATCGCGCACCAATTTGCCGAGTGTATCCACATCATTGCGTAAATAGGCTTCATATTCAGCAAGCGTCATCACCATGGATCGTGCGCCCATGCGTTGCATGCCTGTACGGCCCGCTTCACTTTGCATGATCTTGGTGATCTCCATGTGCAAGCGCTCAACAATCGGGCGCGGCGTCGTGACTGGCATCATCAAACCAATCCAAATCGGGTATTCAAAGCCAGGCACTGTCTCAGCAACGGTCGGCAGATTAGGCAGCATGGGATCGCGCTGGCGGCCGGTGGTTGCCAGCCCACGCACTGAGCCACCATTGATATGCGGCGCCATGCTGGGAATACCATCGAACATGATCGGCACTTGGCCGGAAATTACCGCCGTACGCGCTTCATTCGACCCACGGAAACTCACCGCCACCATATCCACTTTGGCCATGGCCTTCAGCATTTCTCCTGCTAGGTGATAGGGCGTACCAGGACCGGAATGAGCGTAATTCCATTTGCCCGGCTCACGCCGCAGCAATTCCAGGAATTCGGGCAGAGAATTCGCCGGTACGGAAGGATGTACCGCCAAAACATTATCCGCGATATTGATCGGTGCCACGGGCGTCAGATCCCGCATCAGCACAAAGCCGCGCCCCGGCTGCAGGGTTTCGTTTACCGCCGCAGTATTGCCAAGCGCAACCAGCGTATAGCCATCGCCTGGTGATTTCGCGACCATATTTGTGCCAATCGAACCGCCGGCACCGGTGCGGTTTTCAACAACCACCGGCACGCCCAAGGCCGCCGAAAGTGGTTCCGCAATGAAGCGTGCCGCAACATCCGCAGCACCACCCAAACCAAAGGGTACAATGATGCGGATCGCCCTATTGGGCCAAGGCGCCTGACTTTGCGCACGAACCGTGGGTGCAGCCAGAATTCCTACCCCTGAGAATAGAATGGCCCGACGCTTCATTTTCCGTAATTCCTTGTTTTTTCACTCATGTAAGTCACACATAAATCCAGCCGGGTTTTGCCCGCGGGTCAAGCAGCCTCGTATCACTCTCTAGCCAAGTACCCTTGCCTCGCCATATGAAGCAGCGTTTCGTTTTGGAGGCTGCCCTTCTTGACCCAAGCCCTGCCTGCGATCATCGCGGCTATGCTGCTATTCGTTGGCGCATTGGGGCTTGCGCTGAGCTACGGCGGCAATCACGCGGCGCTTTGGGCGCTTGGTGCGGCGTTGGGCTATACGCTTTATCGCGGTTCCTTCAGCTTTGCCGGCGGTTCTCGCCAAGCGATGGCGGAAGGGCGCGGCGCCGGGCTGCGCGCGCAAATGCTTATGCTCGGCATTTTGGTGATCATCATGCTGCCCGCCATTCATGCCGGCACGCTGGCAGGCGCGCCGGTGCGTGGCATTGTGTTTCCCGCCGGTGTTGCGGTTATCATCGGCGCCTTCATCTTCGGCATTGGCATGCAATTGGGCGGCGGTTGCGCTTCCGGCACGCTCTACACCGCAGGCGGCGGCAATACGCGCATGCTGCTGACGCTGATATTTTTCATCTCCGGCGCCACCATCGCGGCTTACGATTCCGAAAGATGGGCGGATCTGCCAGCGCTTTCCGCCACCACCCTGCCAGAACTGATCGGTTTATGGCCCACGCTGCTGGGCAGCTTGGCGATTTTCCTTTGCGTGGCACTGGGTTCGCGCGTGATCGAACAACGCCGCCATCGCCGCGTTGAGCCAATCTTCAGCGTACCATTGCCGAACGCATCACGGCGCTGGTCCTGGGCCATGGCCGCCATCATCCTTGCGGTGCTGAATATCATCACGCTTTGGGCCGCGGGTCGGCCCTGGGTGATCACGGCTGCCTTCCCGCTATGGGGTTCGCGCATCATTGCCGAATTTGGCTGGGATGAACCCGCCTTCTGGTTGTTTTGGGAAGACCCAACACGCACGGAAGCCTTTCTTCGCCCCATGCTTACGGAACGCAGTAGCGTGATGAATTTCGGCCTAATGCTCGGCGCGTTTTTCGCGGCCGCCAGTGCGGCGCGCTTCAGCCTCGCATGGCGCCTGCCTTGGCGGCACCTTTGTGCCTCGGTCATCGGGGGGCTTTTGCTCGGCTATGGGGCCGTCATGGCGTCAGGCTGCAATATCAGCGCCTATGTCGCGGGGATCGCTTCCGGTAGCCTGCATGGCTGGCTTTGGATCCTGCCGGGCCTCGCCGGTAATTGGGTGGGGCTGCATCTGCGCCCGCTTTTCCACCTGGATCGCTGAGAAATATTTTCCAAATTTCAAAGCCAGCGCAGCAAGCCCTTTATCCGGCTTAATCCCCTGATAGGACTAAATTATTTCTCTTGCGCCCGGAAAGTACAGGCGCCATATCAAGCTTCGACATGGGCGTAGCCGCCCTGGATTAGAGAAATTCTTGCTGCGCTTCCCTCAGTCCAAAGCGCGGCATAGAGGTGTCGATGATCGCTCGCAGAACCTGCCTCGCGCTTTTGGCGCTGCCCTTCGCCGCCACGGCGCGAGCGGATGATGCGCTCTCCACCGCCATGCGTGAAACCCTGGGCGACAAGCCCGTGACCGATGGCGGCATTATGCTGCGTGTGCCAGCCCTTGCCGAAAATGGTGGGCAGGTGCCGCTTGGCATCGTGGTGGAAAGCCCGATGACGCAGCAGGATCACATCACCGCCATTCATGTCTTTGCCTCCCGCAACCCTACCCCCGGTGTCGCGACCTTTCGCCTGACCCCAATGCTCGCCCGCGCAGAAGTGCAAACGCGCATTCGCCTGGCGGAAGATCAGCGTTTGATCGTTTTGGCAGAAACCAGCACGGGCCGCGTCATGCGCGCCAGCGCTGAATTGCGCGTTGGCGCTGGGGGGTGCCTGTCATGAGCGCGCTGCCATCCCAACCACGCATTCGCATCCCGCGCAGCGCCCGTGCCGGTGAGGTGATTGAAATCCGCACGCTGATTGAACACCCGATGGAAACGGGGCTCCGCCATGAAGCGGGCCGCGCCCTGCCGCGCGATATGTTAACGCGGCTGATGGTGCGGCTGAATGGCGAAACGCTCTTTGCCGCTGATTTCCAGAATGGGACCTCGACCAATCCCTATCACGTGTTTTTCGTACGGATGGAAAAGCCGAGTCATTTCGAATTCATCTGGACGGATGAAAAGGGCCGCCAGGCGCGCGCCGAAGCGCGCGTTGCCGTAGCCTAGCAGACCATCACGAAACCGGTTCCGGCTTATCCGCATTGGGGAAGAAAAGCTGTTCCCCACCGATGCGATAAGCCGCAATCGCGGCCTGCCCGGCGGGTGACAGCAGCCAATCAATAAAGCGCTGCCCATCCGCTGCCTTCACATGCGGATGGCGCTGCGCATTGACTAGCATGACGCCATATTGATTGAACAGCCGCGTATCACCTTCGATCAAGATGCGCTGATCCTGCCGATTGCGGAAACTCAGCCAGGTGCCGCGATCGGCCAGAATATAGGCGCCCTGCGCGGCGGCGGTATTCAGGGCCGGTCCCATGCCCTGCCCCACTTCCCGGTACCAATGGCCGCGCCCGCTGGCGGGATCAATGCCGGCCAATTGCCAGAGGCGAAGCTCTGCCGCATGGGTGCCGCTGCGATCCCCGCGGCTGATGAAGGGCGCGCGGGCGGCAGCGATGCGGCGCAGCGCTTCCGCCGTATCACCAAGCCCAGCGATACGCGCGGGATCGGCCGCGGGGCCGGTGATCACGAAATCATTGAACATCACATGCCGCCGTGGCCCGCCGAAACCCTCCGCGACAAAGCGTTCTTCCGCCGCGCGATCATGCACAAAGACCACATCCGCATCACCGCGCCGCCCGACATCCAAGGCTTGCCCGGTGCCCAGGGCAACCACACGCACGGCAATGCCGGCCTCGCGCGTGAAGATCGGCAGGATATGGCCAAAGAGCCCGGATTGTTCCGTGCTGGTGGTGGAAGCAACAGTGATGCTGCGTTCCTGCGCCAAGGCCGGCAGCGCAAAAGCTGCGATCAGCACAGGCAAGATGCCGCGTCGGAAAATACCCATCATGTTTTGTCTCCTTGCTTCAAAGGCTTCACCACACCAATTCGCCGCGCAAAAAGGCGCGCGCGGTGGCTGAAGCGGGCTGCCTGAAAAATGCCTCGACCAGCGCCTGTTCCAAGACGCTGCCGCGATGCAAAAACACCACATCTCCCGCCAGCCGCCGCGCCTGCGCCAGATCATGCGTCGTCATCACAATCTTCGTGCCGCGTGTGGCGAGCTTCAGCACAATCTCCTCCACCGCGCGCGTCGCGGCGGGATCAAGGCTGGCAGAAGGCTCATCCAGAAACAGCAATTCCGGCTGCAAAGCGGCAGCCCGCGCCAAGGCGAGCAGCTGCTGTTGCCCCACCGAAAGCTTGCGCGCGGCGCCATCAGCGCGATCAGCAAGACCCACCAGTGCCAAAGCTTCCTCGGCCCGCGTCAGCCGTTCCTCGCTCGCCACGCCGGCCAGCGGCAGCGGGTAGAGCGTATTGGCCAGCACGGATCGGCGCAGCAGCACCGGGCGCTGAAATACCATCGCCTGACGCCGCGCGGCATGTTCGGTTGGCATCGCCCAGAATACACGCCCGGCCGAGGGCTTCAGCAAGCCATGCAGCAAGCGCAGCAATACGCTTTTCCCGGCACCATTCGCGCCAATCAGCATGGTCGGCGGGCCGGCGGTAATCGTCAGCGAGATATCGCGCAGAATCTCGACATCGCCGACACTGAAGCAGAGGCCCTCGGCGCGAAGCGGCAGAATGGAAGCGGCTGCGCGCATGTCAGCCCGCCCAGCGCGCGGCGATGCCGCGCACCCCCTGCGCCAGCGCATTCACGCCAAGCACAATCGCCATCAGCACCATCCCCAGCGCCAACGCCAGTGGCAAATCGCCCTTGCTGGTTTCAAGCGCAATCGCGGTGGTCATCACGCGGGTGAAGCCTTCAATATTGCCACCGACCACCATCACCGCGCCCACTTCCGCTGCTGCGCGGCCAAACCCCGCCAGCAGCACCGTCAGCAGCAGAAAGCGCCCATCCCACAGTAATGTCGGCACCGCGCGCCACGGCCCCGCACCGAAGGAACGAAGCTGTTCCGCATATTCTTCCCACATGCCTTCCAGCACCTGGCGCGTCAGCGCCGCCAGGATGGGCGTGATCAGCACGGCCTGCGCGATGATCATGGCTGTGGGTGTGAACAGCAGCCCGAAAGACCCAAGCGGCCCGGACCGCGATAGCAACAGATAAATCAGCAGCCCCACCACCACCGGCGGTAGCCCCATCAGCGCGTTGGTCAGGGTGATCACGCCGGCCCGCCCCGGAAACCGCGCCACCGCCAAAAGCCCCCCAAGCGGCAGGCCAATCAGCGCCGCCAATAGCAGGGCCGCCAGGCTAACGCGCAAGGACAGCGCCACAATGGCCAGCACCGCCGTGTCCAGGGATAGGATCAAGCCAAAGGCCGTTGTGAAGGCGCTGGAAAGGTCGTTCACCCTTATTCCCCTGGTAAGCACGCTATGTGCGCATGGGTGAAACCCCAGTCAATTCAGCAGACAGCTTGACCAATTGCTGGATTTTGCCAAATTTTACCATCAAATGCCGGATGTGCTGACCCTGAAGGAGGCCTCGCGCTTCCTCCGCCTTTCCGAACGCTCATTGTATGAGCTCGCCCGCGCGCAAAAGCTCCCGGCGGCGCAGCTTGGCGGAAAATGGCTTTTTCCGCGCCGGCAGCTTGAACGCTGGCTCGCAGCGCAGGCCGATGCCGGCGCGGCACAACGCCTGGACCCGCCCCCTATCCTGGCCGGCAGCCATGACCCTTTGCTCGATTGGGCGGCGCGGCAATCCGGTTGTGGGCTTGCGCTACGCGGTGGCGGCAGCCTGGATGGGTTGATCGCACTCGCCGCCGGTGAGGCTTTGGTCGCCGCCAGCCATTTGCTCGACCCCGACACCAACAGCTTCAATGAACCCGCAGCACGAGAATTCCTGGCCGGGCGCGGCTTTGTCGGCATTACCTGGGCTTGGCGAGAGCAAGGGCTGATCCTGCCGCAAGGCAATCCTGGCGTGCTTGCTGGCATCACGGATTTGGCGCGCCCCGGCCTGCGTGTCGCCGGGCGTCAGCCGCGCGCGGGCAGCCATGTTTTGCTCACGCATTTACTCTCGGAAGCGGGGCTGCGCCTTGATGACATAGGCTTCCTGCCCAACCCCGCCCTTTCCGAAGATGAGGTCGCCGCCAGCGTCGCTGAAGGCCGCGCCGATGTCGGCTTCGGCATTCGTGCAGAGGCCGCGGCGCGCGGCCTGACCTTCCTGCCGCTATTTCGCGAGCGGTTTGATTTGGTGATGGACCGCCGCCATTTCTTTGGCGACCCCGTGCAGAAGCTATTGGCCTTCACGCGGAGCGAGGTTTTCGCAACCCGCGCCGCGCGGCTTGGCGGTTATGATCTTTCGGCGCTTGGTTCCGTTGCCTTCAATGCCTGAAGCCGCATCTATTGCATGGTGATGCCGGCGTAATCCCGTGCTGCGATATCATTCGCCCACGCGCGATAGCTTGGCGCGCTGCCGGTATAGCGCGCGACAATGCGCTTCTGCTTACCCGCCACATTCAGATTAACGCCGGTCATCCAGGAATCGACCTCCATGGAAAGCAGGCCCTTGGCCAATTCCATGACATGGTCCATCCATTTTTCCATTGCCGATTTGGTGGCTTCCACGCGCGTGATGCCCTTGGCTTGCGCGTAAGCCAGCAGATCGCTCACCCATTCCACGTTGAATTCGATGGAGCGCGGAATATTGCCAAGCGCGGTATGGGGACCCAGCAGCATGAACATATTCGGCATGCCCTTCTGCAACATGCCCACCAGCGATGTCGCGCCTTCCTGCCATATTTCCTTGAGCGTCACGCCATTGGCACCCTGGAATTCGATCCGGTCAAAAGCACCGCGCAACGCATCAAAGCCAGTGGCATAAACGATGATATCGAATTCATATTCGGCTTCGCTCGTCTTGATGCCGGTTGGCGTAATGCGATCAATCGGGGTTGCCTTGCTGTCCACCAGCGTCACATTCGGCTGATTGTAGCATTCGAAATAGAAGGTCTCCAAAGGTACGCGCCTGGTGCCAAAGCCGTGATTTTTTGGAATCAGCATCTCCGCCACTTTCGGGTCCTTCACGCGCTGACGGATCTTATTCGCCACAAAACGCGACACTTCCTCATTCGCCGCACGATTGGTCAGCAAATCCTTAAAGTTACCCACCCAAATCCCGAAGCCCTTTTCGGAATAGAGCTTTTCCAGAAAAGCTTCGCGTTCCGCGGCCGAGACATCGAAGGTATTGCGCGGATCAGGCGTGTGCAGGAAGCAGGAAAAAGTTTCCTCACAACGCGTGAAAATCTCATCATAGCGGGCGCGGATTTCCGCCATTTCCTCGGCGCTGATCTTGCCATTATGCAGGGGCGCGCACCAATTGGGCGTGCGCTGGAACACCACAAGCTGCTTGGCGGTCTTCGCCACTTCCTGAATGGTCTGCACGCCAGATGCACCGGTGCCAATCACCGCCACGCGCTTGCCGGTAAAATCAACCTTTTCCTTGGGCCAAAGCCCGGTGTGGAAGGATTGGCCGTTGAAATCCGCAATACCCGGAAATTGCGGCATAGTCGGTGCGGAAAGCGCGCCAATCGCCGTGATCAGGAAGCGGCTTTTATGCGCACTTCCATCATCCAATGTAACGGTCCAGCTCCGCGCTTCCTCGTCCCAGCGCGCGGCCTTCACGCGGGCAGAGAATTGGATATCGCGGCGCAGATCATATTTGTCGGCGACTAGGTTCAGATAGCGTTCCGTTTCGGGCTGCGGCGCGAAATGTTCGGTCCAATTCCATTCCTTCAGCAAATCCTTGTCGAAGGAATAGCCATAGGAATAGCTTTCCGAATCGAAACGGCAGCCCGGGTAGCGGTTCCAATACCAAGTGCCACCCACGCCCGTGCCGGCCTCAAACACGCGGGCTTTCATCCCAAGCTGGCGCAGTCGGATCAGCTGATAAAGCCCGGACATGCCGGCACCGATAACAATGGCATCGTAATCCAGCCCCTTGTCACTGGCCTTCGCCCCGTTCGCTTCCATGACTGCGCTCATGTCAGAAATTCCCACCCCTCTGCGGGCCACACTGACCCTTGGACAAGTATATTCGCTCAATTTCGCAAAAATACCAAAACAGCGACAAGCCAGGCTGTGATTTGATCAAGATCAGATTTTGAACAACACAAGACACGACCCGCGCAAAATTTCCAAGAATCTACGCCGCCAGCCGCGCCCGGGCATCCGCGCGCAGCATATCCGCGCCCTTTTCCGCGATCATGATTGTGGGTGCATTGGTATTGGTGGAGGTCACAGCAGGCATGACCGAGGCATCAATCACCCGCAAGCCTTCAAGCCCACGCACGCGGAGCCTTTCATCCACCACAGACATCACATCCGGCCCCATGCGGCAGGAACAGGAAGCATGGAATACCGTGCTACCTACCTGGCGCGCGTAATGCAGCCATTCCTCATCTGTCTGTACTTCCGAGCCCGGCATGGATTCCGCCACCATATAGCGTTGCAGCGCGGGCTTGCTGAACCATTCACGCATCATGCGAAGCCCCGCGACAATGCTGCGCTGGTCCCGGTCTTCCGCGAGGTAATTCGGGTTGATAATGGGCTGGTCACGCGGATCGGCGCTACGGGCTGCAATGAAGCCGCGGCTTTCCGGGCGCATTTGCCAAACGCCGGCAGTCATGCCGGGCTTGGTATCCAGCACGCGCGTCGCCCCTGGCGCATAACTCGCGGAAGCGAATAGTGCCTGCATGTCAGGCGTGGCACTTTCCGGCAAAGCCTTGAAGGAAGCGGCAAGAAGCGATGCCGCATAAGTCAATACCCCGCGCCCCAGGACAGCAAACTTCAGAACCTCACCCGCCAGCCGCAGGCCGCGCGTGCGTTCATTCAGTGTCGCCACATCCTTCACCACCGCCTGCACGCGCACCAGGAAATGGTCCTGAAAATTCCGTCCCACACCACGCAATTCATGCAGTGTGGGAATGCCTAGCCCCGTGAGATGTTCCGCATCACCCACACCGGAAAGTTGCAGGATATGCGGCGAGCCAATGGCACCGGCAGAAAGAATAATCTCCACTGCCGCATCCGCGCGTTCAGTGATACCTGCGCGGGAGAACTCCACACCCACGGCGCGCTTGCCCTCGAACAGCACAAGATGCACCAGCGCATTGGTCACCACGCGCAGATTGGGTCGGCCCATGGCCGGGCGCAGATAAGTTCGCGCCGCACTCGCACGGAACCGCCCGCCGCGCGTCTGCTGCACCCAGCCGATGTGATCCCCAAGCCCATGCGGCAGATCATTCAAATCATCGCGGTAATCCCAGCCCATTTGCTCGCCCGCTTCAATCGCGGCCTGACACAATTCCGGCTGGTCCTGCGATGGTGAGGTATAAAGCAAACCATCCTTGCTATGCGCGGCCTTATCCGGCCCCTGCCATTTCTCGGACTTGTTGAAGTAAGGCTGCACATCGCCCGAAGACCAACCGCGATTTCCAAGCTGCGCCCAATGATCATAATCCTCCGGCTGAGACCGGATATAGATCATACCATTGATCGAACTTGACCCACCCAGCACGCGCCCGCGTGGGTAATTGATTTCGCGTCCATTCAGCCCGGCATTACGATCCGCCTTGAAGCCCCAAGTCAGCGTCGGGTGATCGAGTAACTTCATATAACCGGCGGGGATATGGATCAGCGGGTTCCAATCCTTGCCTCCCGCTTCAATCAGCAGCACCTGATTGCCTGGGTCTTCGGACAGGCGATTCGCCAACACACAACCAGCCGAACCACCACCAACAATAACGTAATCCGCTTTCATCGCGCTTCCCTTTTTGCCCGCGCATGATAAGCGAAGTGCTCTTATTTCAAAGCCCCTTTTTGGGCTTGCATCCGGCACCGATCCTGGCAAGCTCGCCTCAAGCTCAATGCGCTTAACCCAAAAGCTGGGTGCGAAGAAATGCTGGAGGATGCCAAGATGCGCAAATGGTTCATGCTGACCCTGGCTACTTTGGCGTTTTTCTGCACAGCACCGGCCAGTCGCGCGCAGACTTGGCCAGCTCAGCCGATCACCCTCATCAATGGCTTTCCCCCAGGTGGCGGCGCCGATATCTTGGCGAGGCTTTTTGCTGAAAAGCTCCGCGATGCGCTGGGCCAGCCCGTCACGGTGGAAAACCGCACTGGTGCCAATGGGTTGATTGCCGCCGGCACCGTCGCTGCCGCGCGGCCAGATGGCTATACGCTGCTGCTGCAAACCATGAGCATTGCCGCGACCGCAGCCGTCATGCCGGGCGTCACGCTGAACTTCAACCCGGACCGAGACCTTGCGCAAAGCGTCATCATCGCCGGCTTGGATAATCTGCTTTATGTCTCGGCCAAAACACCTTTCACCACAGTGCAACAGGTAATTGATTACGCCCGCGCCAATCCCGACAGGCTCACCTACGGTTCTTCCGGCGTTGGCAGTTCCTATCAGCTTTGGGCCGCGCAATTCACGAATATGTCCGGCATTCGCATGGTGCATGTCCCCTTTCGCGGCGGCCCGCCCGCCATTGCGGAAATCATCGCCGGGCGCGTGGATATGATGTTCGGCAATCTGGCGGAAATCCTGCCCCATATCCGCTCCGGCGCGGTGCGGCCCATCGCTTTCACCAGTGTCCCGCCTTCGCCCGTACTGCCGGACGTGCCCACCATTGCCGCTTCCGGTCTACCAGAATTTGCCGCCGATAATTGGTTCGGCATCGCCGCCCCAGGCGCCACCCCGCGCCCCATTCTGGAAAGACTGAACGCTGAAGTGAATCGCGCCCTGCAAAACCCCGAAGTGGCGCAGCGCCTGATTTCACTCGGCTATCAGCCGCGCGGCGGTACGATTGAGGAAATGGTAGCGACCATTCAACGTGATCGCGCCAAATGGAAGACGGTGATCGAAGCCAATAATATCCGCGCGGAATAGGAAAAGCGCTTCAATCGAAGCGTAAATCCCAGCCGAGCCATTCACACACTGCGCGGCCCATCACCCATTCAAGATCTTCACCCTTCAGCCAGGGCAATTCCTCGGTAAAGAAGGTCACGCATTGGCGGTAGCTGCACGGCATGCGGGTGATATCCGTGCCCCAGAAAAAGCGTTTCGGCCCGAAGGCATCGAAAATCCGCTGCAAGCCATCATGGATGTTGCGATAAGGGTAGCCCTGCGTTGAATAATGCGGCGCGCCGGTTGCCTTCACCGCAACATTGGGCAATTTCGCCAGCGCTACCAATTCATCCAGCTTGGCAAAGGCCGCTTCATCCTGGCCCGTCCGCACCAGGCCGCAATGATCCAGGATCATTTTCAAATTGGGATGCGCCTCAGCAATTTGGCGAAATTCCTTCAGGAACAGCCCGCCCATGCAGGACACTGGCAAACCTTCCTGCTCGGCCGCCGGCCACAACCAATCCAGCGTGCCATCGCGCAGCCAAACCTGTTCTTCCGGATGCAGCAAGGCCCAACGCAGGCCAAGCATGCCTGGCTGCTTCTTCCATCCGTGAATCAAATGCCGCAATTCCGGCCGCGTTGGTGGGAACTGCCCCATCACCGCGAAGCGTTCCGGGTATTGGCGCGCGGCTTCCACCGCCATGGCATTGGAATCCGGGTCCCAGCTTGCCGGCGGGTGGATCACCGCCGCATGCACGCCGGCCTCATTCATTTCGCGCAAAGCTTCCTCTGCCGTGAAGGAAGACACTTTCCGATGCAAGCCGGAAGGCGTGCCCTTGGACCAGATATGGATCTGCGCATCAACGATTTTCATGTCACATGCCCCATTATTGCGCGATAAAGCCGCCATCAATCACCAGTTCTGTCCCCGTGATGAAGGATGCCTCATCAGACGCAAGGAACAAAACACCATAGGCAACCTCAATCGCCTCACCCAGGCGGCGCAGCGGTGTCAGTGGAATCTTCGCAGAACGCCCCGGCCCATTCGTACCCCCCAGCATTGGCGGCAGGTAACCGGGATGCACAGAATTGACGCGCACCCCCTGCGGCCCCCAGCGCACGGCAGCATTTTTCGTAAGCAGCCGCACCGCACCCTTGGAAGCGGAATAGCCCGGATGCCCTTCCGCGCTGCTGACGAACCCCATGATGGAAGAGATATTGACGATAGAGCCCTTGCCCTGCCCCGCCATCACCTGCCCCACCAAGGTCGTGCCCAGAAACACGCCCGTTGCATTGATGGACATAAGCTGATTCCAGCCTTCCAGCGATAGCATATCGCCAACCGCGCTGCCGCTGATGCCAGCATTATTCACAAGGATATCAATGCGACCATAGTCAGACAGCGTCTTGTCAATCAGCCGCTTCCAATCCGCTTCCTGCGCCACATCCATGGCGACAAAGCTCGCCCGGCCTTGGCTTGCAGTGATATCGGCCGCCAGCGCCTCACCCAAATCCGCGCGGCGATCGGCGATGATCACCGCCGCACCTTCCTTAGCAAATAGCCGCGCTTCGGCTTCGCCCATGCCATGCGCGCCGCCGGTGATGATCGCAACCTTATCCGTCAACCGCATTTCCGTCCCCCTTCTTTCCCTACGCCCTTTGATACCAGGCCTTGCTCCGCATCACGATCGCAACCACCGAAAGCATGACCGGCACTTCCACCAGCACACCAACCACGGTGGCCAAAGCCGCGCCCGAATCAAAACCGAAAAGGCTGATCGCCGCCGCCACCGCCAATTCGAAGAAATTGCTCGCTCCAATCAGCGCCGATGGCCCAGCCACCGCATGGGCTGAACCGCATTGCCGGTTCAGCCAGTAAGCTAGCCCTGCATTGAAATAGACCTGAATGATGATCGGCACCGCGAGAAGCGCAATCACCATAGGCTGAGCAATGATCTGCGGCCCCTGAAAGCCGAATAGCAGCACCAGCGTCAGCAACAGCGCAGAAAGCGAAACCAGCCCAAGCCGCCGCAGCACTTGTGCCAATGCTGCATCCCCACCACGCGCCAGCAAGCACCGGCGCCAAAGCTGCGCCAGGATTACCGGCAGCAGAATGTAAAGCAGCACGGAAAGAAACAGCGTATTCCAAGGCACAATAATGGCCGAAAGCCCAAGCAAAAACCCAACCAGCGGCGCAAAGGCGATGATCATGATGGCGTCATTCAACGCCACCTGGCTCAGCGTGAAATTTGGCTCGCCATCCGAAAGATTGGACCAGACGAAGACCATCGCCGTGCAGGGTGCCGCGGCCAGCAAAATCAAGCCTGCGATATAGCTTTCAATCTGCGCTTCCGGCAGCCAGGGCCGAAACAGCCATCCGATAAACAACCACCCCAGCAGCGCCATGCTGAAAGGCTTCACCAACCAATTCACGCCGGCTGTCACCAGAATCGCGCGCCAATGCCTGCCCACTTCAGCAATGGCACCGAAATCCACCCGCAGCAGCATCGGGATAATCATCAGCCAAATCAGCACCGCAACCGGCAGATTGACCTTGGCGAGATTGGCCTCTCCCAAAAGGCGAAACGGTCCCGGCACCACGGCGCCAAGCCCAATACCCACGATGATGCACAAAGCGACCCAAAGGCTCAAATAGCGTTCAAAAAAGCCAAGCCCGGCCTTGGCGCGCCGATCAGCCTCTGCCTCTGGCATTCGTGCGGAACCTAACCCGCGCTCTTCACCGCGTTCGGCGATTGCATCGAAACGCCCGCCCATTCTTCATAAAGCTGCGCGACAGATGTCATATCTGCATCCGGGCCGAAGCGATTCTTGGCGATGCTGAGCATTTCACGCGCCAGCGCCGCCATGGGCGCGGAAAGCCCGAAGGCAGCAAATTCCGCCACCGCCAAAGACAAATCCTTGGAGACGATGGCATTGCTCGCCCCACCCGAAAACCGCCCATTCAGCACCGCACGCGGAAACTTGGTGACGGTGGAGCTATTCCGCCCCGTGCTGGCATTGATCACATCGCACATCAGCGCCGTATCAATGCCCGCCTTGGCGCCGAGCGCAAAAGCTTCCGAAGTCAGCACCATGCCAGCGAGCGACAGCAGATTATTCGCAAGCTTCATGGTCTGGCTGAGGCCCGGCGTATCGCCAATGGTGAAAACATTCCGCCCCACCACCTGCAAAAGCGGCATCACCTCCAGCAACGCCTCCGGCGCGCCAGAAGCCATGACAGCCAGCGCGCCTGATTCTGCCCCCGGCACGCCGCCGCTGATTGGCGCATCAATCAACGCAATGCCCTTTTCAGCAAGCCCCGCTGCAATACGCTGCATCGCCGCGCTGCCAATCGTGGACATTTCGATATAGGTGCGCACCCCCCCCGATGCGGCAGCGGCAATCCCGCCCGCACCCAATGCTACCTTTTCAGAGGTTTCAGCACTCGGCAGACAGGCAAAAACCACCTTGCATCGCGCGGCAACGGCAACAACCGAATCAACAGCTTCCGCGCCGGCTTCCGTGGCGCGGCGCATCGCCTCTGGCCGCGGGTCAAAGACAAGAATGCGTCTGCCAGGATTGCGCTGCGCCCAATCCGCCATGCGCGTCGCAATGGGCCCGCCCATGGCGCCAAGCCCCAGAAAACCGATCAACCCTTCAGCCATTGCCGGCCCCCATCATGCTATCGTCCCAACGCCAGACAGTCTTCACCCATTTCGGTTGCCTGAATAGGGAAGGCGTGGCTAGCTTTCACAAAATTCCATCCGGTGAAATCGGGCGGCAGCATCAAGGGGAAGCGCAGCATGGTCCATGCATTCGCAACTTGGTCTTTTGGCACCATCCAGCGCATGGCTTATGCGCTATTGGCGCTTGCCTGGCTTTCGCCCATGGCCTTCGCGCAAGGCACGGCGCAATCAACCGCCTACCCCACACGTCCGGTAAGGCTATTGCTGGGCTTTGCGCCAGGCGGGGCGACGGATGTGGTGGCGCGCATCCTGCAGCAAGGCATTTCAGAACATCTCGGCCAGCCCTTGGTGATTGAAAATCGGCCCGGCGCCAGCGGCATGATCGCGACACAGGAATTGGTGCGCGCCGCGCCTGATGGCTATACGCTGGCGATCATTGTCAGCGCCCATGCGGGGATGGCCGCGCTGCAACGCAACCTGCCCTTCGATCCCATTCGCGATATCGCGCCCATCACGCTGGTCATCCATATGCCGGCGCTTGTCGCAGTGCCTTCGAAATCGCCCCTGCAAAGCTTGCAGGATCTGGTGGCGCTGGCGCGCGCCACACCTGGGGGGCTTACCTATTCCACTTCTGGCCCTGGTGGCTGGCAGGAATTTGGCGTGACAGATTTCGGGCGAAGGCTTGGCGTGAATTTCGTGCATGTGCCCTATCGCGGCGGCGGCCCCGCCAGCCAGGCGCTTGCCAGCGGCGATGTCGCCTTCAGCTTCGCCACTTTCGCATCCGTCATGCCCATGGTGCAGGCGGGCACGGTGCGCGGGCTCGCAGTCAGTGGCGCGGAACGCTCCGCCGAATTTCCCAATCTGCCCACGGTGGCAGACGCACTTTCAATGCCTGGCTATCGCACGCTGGATTGGCATGCGCTGGCCGGCCCGGCGGGGCTGCCGGCAGATCGCCGCACGCGCATCGCCGCCGCTTTCCATCACGCGCTCGCACGGCCTGAATTGGCGCAACGGCTGCAAGCGGCGGGCGCCACGCCCGCACCATCAACGCCGCAACAGATGGAAGATTTCGTGCGCGCCGAAATCGCGCATTACACTGCGCTTGCGCGCACCACCGGCATCAAGGGCGAATAGGCTTCCGCCCCATTGCCAAGCGCGCCACCGCGACAAAGGAACGCGGCCCATCGGCGCCACCGGCCAGATAGGCGCGGCGGGCGATATCCTTGATCGGCGGTATGCGTTCCGCTGGCAATGCCGAGATGAAGGCCCCGGCAATGCCTTGCCCGCCCGCCGCCCAGGGGTCCCACCAGTCCTCGAAATCCGCGAAATCCTGGCGGATGGCGATATCGCTTTCCGTCACCTGTTCAATGCCCGCCGCTGCGAGCAAGGCGGCCATGCGCCCTGGCGTGCCGACCGGGTCAGCCCAGTAGCGCGCGCGAAACGCCTCGCCCTCAGGCTCCGTGATGGCAACACTATCGGCTAAGACGCGGAGGAAGGAAAAACCGCCGGTGAAATCCCACATCGCCGCTGCGACAATGCCGCCTGGCTTGGTCACGCGCAGCATTTCTGCCACCGCCTTGGCGCGGTCGGGGACGAATTGCAGCACCAGCAGGGAAAGCGCCGCATCAAAAACCCCATCGGGCAGATCAAGCGCGCAGAGATCACCTTGGCGGAAATCCCCACCCGGCACACGCGCCCGCGCCGCGTCCAGAAAGGCCGGGCTGATATCAATGCCGGTGATGCGCGCCGTTGGGTCGCGTATTGCCAGCGCATCTGCCAGCGCCCCAGTGCCACAACCCGCATCCAAAACCGACATGCCGGGGGGCAACGCCAGCGCATCCAGCATGGCATCGGCCAGCTTACGGGACCATCTGCCCATGCTGCGCTCATAAGCCGCGCCATTCGTCGCGGCATAGCCGGACATACGCGCTATTCCTCGTAGCGATAACGAAAATTGCAGTGGCTTGCACCGCCCATGATGGTTTGCGTGCGCTCCAGCTTCAGTTTCGGGTCATAGCCCTCACAAAAGGCGCCATCACGATTGCAGGACAGGATCGCGCCGAGTTCCGCCAGCCCCATGGCGCGATACATCTCCGCATAGCGGCAGCGCGTCACGTTGAAATCATAATGCTTGGCATCCTTGCGCAGCGTTTCGATTTGCAGCGCATCTCCCTTGGTCCAAAGCGGCTGGAGGGAGATGAAATGTTCCAAGGATGGCTGCCCGTCCGGCCCCTGCTTCGCCATCTCGGCGGCAGTTTCCTTGGCGAGCTTGATAATGGCGGCCGACAGGATGGCTTTCGCCTGCGCCTCCCCAAGCTGCGCCTTCATCTCCTCATAAATGCCCTTGGCGAAGGCGGCTTCGATCCGCCGTTGTTCAAGAATACCTAAGCTTTGGTCCGCCATAAGCGCCTCCCTGGGGTTCGCCCGGCAAGCTTACCGCGCCGCCGGATCGGAACCAGCCCCGAAAAGAACATAAAGGTATCTTTATATTCTTCTTTCCCTCTAGCCCCGCGCCCCGCCGCGTGTTACCCGCCGCGCCAGATTCAAGGAGATTTCGCCATGGCCGCCCAAGACTACGTGATTAAGGATCTTTCCCTCGCCGCCTGGGGGCGGAAGGAGATTTCGATGGCCGAGGATGAAATGCCCGGCCTGATGGCGGTGCGCGCCGAATATGGCGCCGCCAAGCCGCTGAAGGGTGCCCGCATTGCGGGCTGCCTGCATATGACCATTCAGACCGCGGTGCTGATTGAAACCCTGAAGCATCTTGGCGCCGATGTGCGTTGGTCATCCTGCAATATCTTCTCAACCCAGGATCACGCCGCCGCCGCCATTGCCGAAACCGGCACGCCGGTTTTCGCCGTGAAGGGCGAAACGCTCCCGGAATATTGGGAATATGTGC
The DNA here is from genome assembly GCA_051007055.1 of Roseomonas sp. GTDB lineage: Bacteria > Pseudomonadota > Alphaproteobacteria > Acetobacterales > Acetobacteraceae > Neoroseomonas. The sequence goes on along the minus strand of JBPCSO010000012.1, from coordinate 21,485 downwards.
AGCGTACGCTGGAATGGGCTGATGGCGGGGAGCCCAATGTGCTGCTTGATGATGGCGGCGACATGACGCTGCTGGTGCATTACGGGCTCCGCGCCGAACAGGGCGATACCGCGTTCCTGGACAAGGCCACCAATGAGGAAGAGGAAGTCTTCTTCGCCCTGATCAAGAAGTGCCTGAAGACCAAGCCCGGCTGGTTCGCCAAGCTTGCGGGTTCCATCAAGGGCGTTTCGGAAGAAACCACCACAGGCGTGCATCGGCTTTACGTCATGGCCAAGGAAGGGCGCCTGCTTTTCCCGGCGATCAATGTGAATGACAGCGTGACCAAGTCGAAATTCGACAATCTTTATGGCTGCCGCGAATCCCTGGTGGATGCGATCCGTCGCGGCACCGATGTGATGATGGCCGGCAAGGTTGCGATGGTGTGCGGCTTTGGCGATGTGGGCAAGGGTTCCGCCGCGTCGCTCCGCAATGCCGGCTGCCGCGTGATGGTGAGCGAAGTTGACCCGATCTGCGCCCTGCAAGCCGCCATGGAAGGCTATCAGGTCGTCACCATGGAACAGGCCGCGCCAATGGCGGATATCTTCGTGACCGCGACAGGCAATGTGGATGTGATCACGGTTGATCACATGCGCGCCATGAAGCATCGCGCCATTGTCTGCAATATCGGGCACTTTGATTCCGAAATTCAGGTGGCGGGGCTGCGCAACATGAAGTGGGATAATGTGAAGCCGCAGGTGGATGAAATCGAATTCCCTGACCAGAAGCGCATTATTCTTCTGTCCGAAGGCCGCCTGGTGAACCTTGGCAATGCCACGGGCCATCCTTCCTTCGTGATGTCGGCTTCCTTCACCAACCAGGTACTCGCGCAGATCGAACTCTGGACCAATACGTCCAAGTATGAGCGCAAGGTCTATACCCTGCCGAAGCATTTGGATGAGAAGGTGGCGGCGCTGCATTTAGCGAAGGTGGGTGCGACGCTGACGCAACTCACCGCGCAGCAGGCCGGTTATATCGGCGTGGATACGCAAGGCCCCTTCAAGGCCGAACAATACCGCTACTGAGCTTTAGTCTGGTCGTATTTTCCGAGCCGCCAAGTGAATTCACTTGGCTTGAAAATACTTCGAGAAGCCATTCGCCGGGGCGTGGACATGGCTCCCGCCCCGGCGCAACCATTCATGATACGCGAATCGGGCAGCCCGCCCGCGCCACGCATGGATCACGCGCATGGACCTGAGCGCCCTTTTCTCCGCCCTGCTGATGGGCATTGTCGAAGGTTTCACTGAATTCCTGCCCATTTCCTCGACTGGGCATTTGATCCTGCTTGGCGAATTGATCGGCTTTCAAGGCCCGCCCGGCAAGGTTTTTGAAATCTCCATCCAGCTTGGTGCCATTCTTGCCGTGTGCTGGATCTATCGCGCGCTGATCCTGGATTTGCTGCGCGGCATGTGGCGACCGGGGCGGGAACGCTATTACGTCATCAACCTCATGCTCGCCTTCCTGCCGGCGGCGATCATTGGCTTGCTGTTCCACAAGACCATCACAACGCTGCTGTTCAACCCTTGGGTCGTGTCCGTGGCGCTCATTGTGGGCGGCATTGCCATCATCGCCATCGAAAAGCTGCGCCCGGCGCCCAGCATTCGTAGCGTGCCGGAAATCGGCCCGCTGGCCGCCGTTCTGGTCGGGCTTGGCCAGGCTTTGGCGATGATCCCAGGCACATCGCGTTCCGGCGCCACCATCATCACTGCGCTTTTGATCGGCGTGGAACGGCGCACCGCGGCCGAGTTTTCCTTCGTGCTCGCCATCCCCACGATGTTCGCCGCCAGCTTCTACAGCCTCTGGAAAGTGCGCGCTGAGATTGACCCAAGCGCCTTCGGCCACATCGCGGTTGGCTTCGTCGCCGCATTCATTGTTGCGTTCATCACGGTGCGCGCTGTGCTGGCGCTGATTGGGCGCATCGGCTTCACACCCTTTGGCTATTACCGCATCGCGCTTGGTAGCCTGATGCTTTTGGTTTTAGCACTCCGCTAATCGGCAATGATCCCACGCTACAGCTTCGCCTATGGCTCTAACACCGACGCGCTTGATTGGTGCGATTGGTGCGCACGGAACGGCCATGACCCGGCAGCGATCCGCCCGATCGGCCCCGGCATTCTGCCCGATGCGCGATTGGCCTTTGACTTTTTTGGCCGCGGTCGTGGCGGCGGCGTGCTGAATTTCCAAACGCGGCTTGGCGGCTTTGTCGAAGGCGTGATCTTGGAAGTGACCGAGGCCGGCTGGCAAGCGTTGGATCAGAAGGAAGGCGCACCGCACGCCTATCAGCGCCGCCTGCGCCACATCATCCGCCCTGATGGCCAGGCGCTGGAAGCCATTGCCTATCAGGTCGCACCCGAACGCCAGCAGGGTTTTGTCGCGCCGCCCGCTGCCTACCTGCAGGCCGTCCGGCGCGGCTTCGCCGCCCATGGCCTGTATCCGCAGCCTTTGGAAGCCGCCGCGCGTGGTGAGGAAGGCTGCCACCACCTGGCGGATGTCTTTGTCTATGGCACGCTCATGGAAGGCGGCTTCTGGCATGCCCCGGCGGTCAGGGCCGGCATCGCCGCCATCACGCCGGCAGAAACCACCGGCACGTTGTTCGATCTTGGCGATTACCCCGCACTCACCCTGGGCGAGCCCACACCCATTCGCGGCGAAATCCTGACCTTCAAGGATATCGCCAAAGCCTTGCCTATTCTGGATGAAATTGAAGATGCCGCACCGGATGGCGCCCCATCCGGCATGTATCGCCGCACCATCATGAAAGTGACGGATCACGCAGGGCAGCGCCGCCGCGCCTGGGCCTATGTCATGGCGCCAGAACCACTGACAGGCGCGCCGATCATCACCTCAGGCGATTGGCGCGCCCATCATCAAAAAAAGCGGGCGAGGTAAGCCCCACTAAACGGAATTACTGTTCTTCGTCGCGATCCGTGCCGACTTCGATATCCTCGCCGATATCCTCGGCGTCATCTTCCAGCTCTTCCGCGTCCTCGATCGCCTCATCGCCTTCGATATCTTCCACTTCGATATCATCGGTCTCGGCCTCGGGCGTGCCGGGCGCCTTCTTCAGTCGTTCATCCAGCGGGTTCTGACCAGAACGGCGCAGCCGGGGCTGCTCCACCGGCTGTTCGGTGCCGCATTTCGGGCAGACCGCCGGGGCACGGGTCAGGTCATAAAACTTCCCGCTGCAAGCAACGCAGGTCCGCTTCAGGCCGAGTTCTGGCTTCGCCATGGAAACGCCTCTTGAATTCCGCTGGGCGCGGGTTTGCAAAGGACCACCCCGGCATGACCCAAAGCGATCCCGTAAAAACAGGGACGCGCGCATTGCCATGCCCGGCCCTGCCATGTCAAACCGCGCCCATGTCCATTGCCCTGCCCCGCCCCTTCCGCGCCAGCAAACCCGCCGCCCCGTTGTCGGGCCAAGCTGGGGTGGCCGGCGATAAATCCATCAGCCACCGCGCCCTGATGTTCGGCGCGCTCGCGGTCGGCACCACCGACATCTCCGGGCTTTTGGAAGGTGAGGATGTGCTTCGTACCGCCGCCGCCATGCAGGCCTTGGGGGCCGAGGTTGAAAAACTCAGCCCCGGCCAATGGCGTGTCTCCGGCCGCGGCGTTGGTGGCCTGACCGAGCCCGCCGATGTGCTGGATATGGGCAATTCCGGCACGGCAGCCAGGCTGCTGCTCGGCCTGCTTTCTGGCCATCCGCTGTTTGCGGTGATGACCGGTGATGCCTCACTCCGCCGCCGCCCCATGAAGCGCGTGACCGACCCGCTTTCGGCAACGGGGGCCCAATTCTGGACCCGTGAAGGCGGGCGCCTTCCGCTTGCCGTGCGTGGCGCGGTGGACCCCCTGCCGCTGGATTACCGCCTGCCTGTCGCCTCCGCCCAGGTGAAAAGCGCCTGCCTGCTGGCCGGGCTGTGCGCGCCCGGCATCACCCGCGTGGTGGAACCGGAACCCACGCGCGACCACACCGAAAACATGCTGCGCCATTTCGGTGCCATGGTGGCGGTGGAGGACACGGATGAAGGCCGCGTCATTCACCTGGATGGCCAGCCGGAATTGAAGGCCGCGCCCATCAGCGTCCCCGGCGATCCGTCCTCAGCTTCCTTCCCGCTGGTCGCCGCAGTTTTGGTGCCGGGTTCACGCATCAGCCTGACGCAAATCGGGCTTAACCCGCTACGCACCGGGCTTTTCACGACGCTCCGCGAAATGGGCGCCGCGCTCAAGATCGAAAACGCCCGGATCGAGGGCGGTGAAGCCGTGGGCGATATCATCGCCGAATACACCGCGCTGAAGGCCGTGGATGTACCGCCCGGGCGCGCACCTTCGATGATTGACGAATACCCTATCCTGGCCGTGGCCGCTTCCTTCGCGAAGGGCACCACGCGCATGCGCGGCCTTGCCGAATTGCGCGTGAAGGAAAGCGACCGTCTGGCCGCCACCGCCGCCTTGCTTGAAGCCAATGGCGCCAAGGTGAGCATTGAAGGCGATGACCTGCTGGTCCATGGCACCGGCGCCCCGCCTGCTGGCGGCGGGTTGGTGACCACGCATATGGATCACCGCATCGCCATGGCCGCCCTGGTCATGGGCCTTGCCACGCAAAACGCCGTGACAGTGGATGACGCAAGCTTCATTGATACCTCCTTCCCTGGTTTTGCCGCGCTGATGAACCGCCTGGCCGGGTCGGACGCGATCCGCGCCGTATGAGGCTGCCTGCTGGGACAGTGATCGCGGTTGATGGCCCGGCCGCTGCGGGCAAGGGCACGCTGGCCCGCCGCCTGGCTGCCGAGCTTGGCCTGCCCTATCTGGATACCGGCCTGCTTTATCGCGCGGTTGGCCGGCGCGTTTTGGATCGCGGCATAGACCCGCAGGATGCCCGCATCGCCGAAGCAGAAGCCCGCGCGCTGACGCCTGAGGACCTCGCGCGCAGTGATTTGCGCGGCTCCTTAGCCGATATGGCCGCCAGCAAGGTCGCCGCCATTCCCGCCGTGCGTGCGGCCTTGCTTGATTTCCAGCGCCGCTTCGGCGCTGCGCAGGGCGCCGTGCTGGATGGGCGGGATATCGGCACGGTGGTCTTCCCCGATGCGCAGGTGAAGCTGTTCATCACTGCAAGTGTGGTCGAACGTGCACGGCGGCGCTTCCTGGAACTGACCGCCCGTGGTGTCGCCGCCGATCCCGCCCAGGTGGAGGCCGAAATCCGCGACCGCGATGCGCAAGATGCCAATCGCCCCGTGGCGCCCCTGAAGCCCGCCCCGGATGCGTTGGAAATTGACACAACCGCGCTGGATGCCGAGCAAGCCTTCAATGCTGCCATGGCCTTGATCCGCAGAAGGCTTGAATCCGCTTGACGCACCAAGCTGTCAGGCTCTAAGCACTCACATCCTGTTCCGGTGCAAATCGGCGCAGCGCCCATCATTGGGCCGGCAAAGAGTGGTCCGTTATCCCGCTCACCACATCTGGGCCAGCCAGCGCCAAGCGTCGGGGCCAAGCCGTGCTTCCCCCAAGGGTGGAAGGGCGCAGACCACATGGCTGCAACTGCGGCCCGTACAGGACACATAAACTTCATGGCTACTGCCACCAGCCTCGCCAATGCCGGCGAGGAGGATTTTGCCGCACTTCTTGATGCCACGCTTGGCCCGGATACGGGTTTCGCCGGCTCTGTCGTCACCGGGCGCGTGCTCCGCATTGATGGCGATTTCGCGGTTCTAGATGTCGGCCTGAAAAGCGAAGGCCGCGTTCCGCTCAAGGAATTTGCCGCCCCGGGCCAGAAGCCCGAAGTGAAGTCCGGCGATGTCTATGAGCTGTTCGTTGAGCGTTATGAAGATCGCGATGGCTCCATCGTGCTGTCGCGTGAAAAGGCGCGGCGTGAGGAAGCTTGGACGACCCTCGAAAAATCCCACCAGGCCGGCGTGCGCGTCAATGGCGTGATCTTTGGCCGCGTGAAGGGTGGCTTCACTGTTGATCTTGGCGGGGCGGTTGCCTTCCTGCCGGGCTCTCAGGTGGATATCCGCCCGGTGCGTGATGTGATGCCACTGATGGGGAATGCGCAGCCCTTCCAGATCCTGAAAATGGATCGCGCGCGGGGCAATATCGTTGTCTCCCGCCGCGCCGTGCTGGAAGAAACCCGCGCGGAACAGCGAAGCGAACTGATCCAGGGCCTCAAGGAAGGCATGATCCTGGATGGGGTCGTGAAGAACATCACTGATTACGGCGCCTTCGTGGACCTTGGCGGCGTGGATGGCCTGCTGCATGTCACCGACATCGCTTGGCGGCGCATCAACCACCCATCCGAAGCACTCACCATCGGCATGCCGGTGAAGGTGCAAGTGATCCGCTTCAATCAAGACACGCAGCGCATCAGCCTTGGCATGAAGCAGCTGATGTCCGATCCTTGGGACGGCGTGGCACTGAAATACCCGGTCGGCGCGAAGTTCTCAGGCCGCGTGACCAACATCACCGACTACGGCGCCTTTGTGGAGCTGGAAGCCGGTGTTGAAGGCCTGGTCCATGTGTCCGAAATGTCCTGGACCAAGAAGAACGCACATCCCGGCAAGATTGTCTCCACCTCAGAACAGGTGGATGTGATCATCCTGGATGTGGATGAACCGAAGCGCCGCATTTCCTTGGGCCTCAAGCAGGCGCAGGGCAATCCGTGGGAGCTGTTCGTGGAAGCGCATCCGGTGGGTTCCACCATCGAAGGCGAAATTCGCAACATCACCGAATTCGGCCTGTTCATCGGCGTTGGTGCGGAAATCGACGGCATGGTGCATATGTCCGACATTTCCTGGGACGAAGCCGGCGAAGCGGCGATGCAGAGCTACAGCAAGGGCCAGATGGTCAAGGCGAAGGTTCTGGATGTGGATGTCGAGAAGGAACGCATCTCCCTTGGCATCAAGCAGCTTCAGGCCGACCCGGCCGCGGAAGTGCTTGACCGCGTGCGCAAGGGCGATGTGGTCACCTGCATCGTCACCAAGGTCGAACAGAACGGCATTGAAGTGAAGGTGGATGACGTGCTGACCGGCTTCATTCGTCGCGCCGAATTGGCCCGCGACCGGGGCGACCAGCGTCCCGACAAATTCGCCATCGGCGAAAAGGTGGATGCGAAGGTCACGGCGGTGGACCGTGCCGCGCGCCGCCTGACGCTCACCATCAAGGGCAAGGAAGTGGAAGAAGAACGCGAAGCCATGCGCGAATATGGTTCGGCCGATTCCGGCGCCTCGCTCGGCGATATCCTGGGCGCGGCCATCCGCCGCCGCCGGGAAATGACCGGGGAAGAATAATCCCTGCGTCACGACTGACAGGCTATCAGCCCCGGGGCAGCCATGCCCCGGGGTTTTTCTTTTGCACCCCTGTCTGATCGCATTTTCCGAGTCGCCAAGCGATTCCGCTTGGCTTGAAAATGCTCGGCTTGATCGCATTTCCCGAGTCGCCAAGCGATTCCGCTTGGCTTGAAAATGCTCATACCCCTTGCCCCGCCGCGCGCCGCGCGCCACAAACAATCCATGTCACTGGAACCCGATCTCCTCGCTGAACGGCGCCGCCTGTCCCGGCGCATCAGCTTTTGGCGTGCGCTGGCCGTGATTGGCGTGATCGCCGCGCTTGCACTGATGTTCGGCAAGGGCAGCCTAAGCGGGCTTGCTTCCAATGATCATGTGCTCAGGCTCCGTATCGAAGGCGTGATCCTGGAAGACCGCCGGCTGATCGAAGTGATCGAAGAAGCCAGCCGCGATGCCTCAGCGCGCGCCATGCTACTGGTGATAGATAGCCCCGGCGGCAGCATGGCGGGTGGCGAGGCCCTGCACGGCGCGCTCAAGCGCTTTGCCGAGAAAAAGCCGATTGTAGCGCTGATGGGCGGCACGGCCGCTTCGGCTGGCTATATGATCGCCATGCCGGCACAGCATGTGCTGGCGCGGGAAGCGACGGTCACGGGCTCAATCGGCGTTTTGCTGCAAAGCTTTGACGTTTCGGAATTGATGGCCCGGCTTGGCATCCGCCCCGATATCCTGGCGACCGGCCCCTTCAAGGCGCAGCCTAACCCCTTCCAGCCCCTGACCGAGCAGGGCAGGGCGGAGATGATGCGCGTTCTGGAAGATTTGCACGGCCAATTCATCGCCATCGTCGCCACCGGCCGGCGGATGGATGAAACGCGTGTGCGCGCCTTGGCCGATGGCAGGGTCTTTACTGGGCGCCAGGCGCTTCCCCTCGGGCTGATTGACGCCATTGGCGGAGAGGCCGAGGCGCGCGCCTGGCTTGCTTCCCAAAAGGGGGTGGCGGAAGCCCTGCCAGTGCGGGATTTGGAACCGCGTGACCGGGTGGAAAAATTCCTCAATCGCTTTGCGGGCAGCCTTATCCGGTCGCTGATGACGGAATGGCTGGGCGTTGACGCCCCTCGGGCGGTCTGGCAGCTTTCCCGCTAGGGCAGGTTCCGTTCGGTCCAGGCATACCGTGCGGCTTTGCGGGCTTTGTTCCTATCAGGAGAGGCTTATGAGCGTCCTCAAAATTCGGGCGCCGGACAAAGAACGCTTTGGGGAGAAAACCCAGCATGACGAGATCGGAACTGATCGCGCAGCTCGCGGCAAGCAATCCGCATTTGCGCCAGGGCGACGTGGAAGCGATTGTTGCGACAATTTTCGGTGAAATCACCGCGGCGCTTGCGCGCGGTGATCGCGTGGAATTGCGCGGCTTTGGCGCGTTTTCAACAAAGTCGCGCGAAGGCCGCACCGGGCGCAATCCGCGCACCGGGGAATCCGTACCGGTAGACCCGAAATCCGTGCCTTACTTCAAGCCAGGCAAGGAATTGCGCGAACGCATCAATGCGAAGAAAGCACCCGCCCCGGCCAAGCGCGCAGCAATGCGCAAGGCGTAAGGGCTTATCGTTCATTCCATTCTTTCGACCACCGATAAAGATCGAACCGCATTACGGATGATGCGGGCTGCGTGATATGGGCCCCGTGCCAGCATCCGCGCGCCATGTTGTGCATGCTTGGTGACGCCGGCGCGATTGTGCCTTGACGCGACGCCACCGCCGGGGATTGTGTGCATCGCTTAACCCCGAAGGCCCCGCCAATGCGCTGGTTCATCTTCCTGCCCCTCGCCATTATTGTGGTGCTCTTCATGCTCTCGAACCCGCAGAGCATCGAATTGCGCCTCTGGCCCTTTGACCTTGCCTGGACAGCTTCGGCGGCGATCGCCGTGCTGTCCATCGCTGCCGTTGCCTTTTTGCTGGGGGCGTTTATCGCCTGGGCTGCTGCCTTGCCGGCGCGTCGCCGGGGCCGCGCCGCCGAACGCCGCGTGGTGGAACTTGAAGCGCGGATCACCGCCCTCAATGCCAGCGCCACCAAGCAAGCCAACGAAGAAAAGGCCCGGACCAAAGCATGATCGCGCGCCCTGCAAGCGGCACCGCCCGCATCATCCCAGCGCTTGATTCGGGTGATGCCGCGCGTGCCCAAGCCCTTGCCGAAAGCCTCGCGCCGCATTGCGGCGTGCTGAAGGTGGGGCTGGAGCTTTTTACCTCAGCCGGCCCGGCCATTATCAGCGCCATGGCGCGGCATCGCCCGGTATTTTTGGACCTGAAGCTGCACGACATCCCGAATACAGTGGCCGGCGCGGTGCGTTCCCTGCTGCCGCTGAAGCCCGCCATGATGACGCTGCATGCCGCCGGCGGTGCCGCCATGATCGCCGCCGCACGGGCAGAGGCCGAGAAAGCCGGCGCTGATCGCCCCATGCTTCTGGCGGTTACGGTGCTGACCAGCATTGATGCCGAAACCCTGGCCAGCACGGGTGTCGAGGCAAGCCCTGCCGATCAAGTGCTGCGCTTGGCGCGCCTGGCGCTTGCTGCCGGGGCGGATGGGCTGGTCTGCAGCCCGCAGGAAGCCGGTGTGCTGCGGGCTGCCCTTGGCCCCGCGCCCTTCCTGGTGGTGCCTGGTGTGCGGCCGGCTGGCAGCGCCATTGGCGATCAGGCCCGCACCGCGACCCCGGCTGAGGCGGTGGCGGCGGGCGCGGATTGGATTGTGGTTGGCCGCCCCATCACCGGCGCGCTGGACCCGGCCGCTGCCGCCGCTGCCATCGCGGCGGGGCTTTAGGCAGTGCAGGTCAAGATCTGCGGCATCAAGGACGCCACGGCGCTAGCGGCAGCGCACGACGCCGGGGCTGATATGGTGGGGTTCGTGTTTTTCCCGCCCTCCCCACGCGCCGTAACGCCCGCCGAGGCTGGTATGCTCGCGCAGTCCTACAGGAATGGGCCAAAGCGCGTCGGACTATTTGTGGACCCGGATGATGCGATGCTGGCCGCGACACTGGCCGAAGTGCCGCTCGATATCCTGCAATTGCATGGCGAAGAAAGCCCAGCCCGGGCCGGCGAAATCCGTGCCCGTTTCGGCAAGCCAGTGATGAAGGCGCTTGGCATTGGCAGCAAGGCCGATCTGGCGCGCCTGCCGGATTACGCGGATCAGGTAGATTACTTCCTGCTTGATGCCCGCCCGCCGCCTGGCAGCGCTTTGCCCGGCGGCAATGCGCTGGCCTTTGATTGGGCCCTGATGAGGGGCGAACACCCACCGCGCCCCTGGCTGCTCGCGGGCGGCCTGACGCCGGCTAATGTGGCGGAGGCCATTGCGGCTTCTGGCGCGCCGGGCGTGGATGTATCGTCCGGCGTTGAACGCACGCGCGGCGTCAAGGACCCGGCGGCCATCGCCGCCTTCATCGCCGCCGCCAAATCTGTGCGCGCGTGACCGCGCCAGAAGAAAGCGAAGCGGCCGAAAAAGCCAAGATGCGCCGCGTGCTGGCGATTTTCGGCCCAGCCGTTTTCGCCGGCGCCTTTGCAACACGCGTGACCGACCCGACGGTCGCGGAAATCGCCAGCGAATTCAGCGTCACGGCGGCAGAGGCTGCTCTACTTGGCACAGCCTATACCCTGCCCTTCGCCCTGGTGCAGCCAATCCTGGGCCCGGTCGCGGATTCTATCGGCAAGCGGCGGATTGTGATGATCTGCGTGGCGCTGCTGGGCGTTATGCTGCTCGCCGCCGCGGTTTCGGCAAGCTTTGGCTGGCTGATAGCCTTCCGCGCTGCTTCCGGCATGGCGGCGGGGGGCATGATGCCGCTGACGCTCGCCATCATGGGGGATGCGGTATCGCTGAAATACCGGCAGGTGGCGCTGTCGCGCATTCTGATCTTCGGTATTAGCGGGCAGGTCGCGGGCGGCGTCGTGGCAGGCCCAATCGCCGCCATTGCCGGCTGGCGCGGCGTACTAGTGGTGTGCGCCATCGCTGCCTTTCTGGGCCTTGTCGCCCTGATCCTGGCCGCGCGCGGCGCCACGCGGGAAGTGATAACGCGTTATGATCCAGTCGTGGCGCTGCAACGCTATCGCGGCATTATCGCGAACCCTGCCGCGCTGCCCTTGTTCGCTGCGGTGGCGGTGGAAGGCGGCCTGGTTTTCGGCACCTTCCCCTTCATCGCGCCCCTGCTGATCGAACGCGGCATTGGCAGCACCATGGAAGCCGGCTTCGCGATTGGCGCCTTTGGCCTGGGCGGGCTGGTTTTTGCCGCTTTGGTTGCCCCGCTTCTGGCCCGCTTCGGCCAGGCCGGCGTGATCCGCATTGGCGGTGCCACCGCAGCGGCCGCGCTGATTGGCTTTGCGCTGGCGCCATCCCTGGTGGTGGCGACGCTGGCGGGGCTTGGGCTCGGGCTTGGGTTCTACATGATCCACAACGCCATCCAGACCCGCGCGACGGAACTCGCCCCCCAGGCGCGGGCCAGTGCGATGTCCTTGCATGCCTTCGCTTTTTTCGGCGGCCAATCGCTTGGCCCCATTATTTACGGGGTGGGTGCGGGGCTGTTTGGCTTGCCCATCACCCTGGCGCTGGCGGCGGGTGCCATCATGGTACTGGCGCTACTTCTGGCACGGCGCTGAGCGCTATTTGGGCGCCCGATTCGCGGCCAGCGATTCGGGCACACTCGACGAAAGGGAACAAAAAGCTAACCTTTAAACCTGATCGCAAAGAATTTTTCTGTTATCTTTCAAACAACTAGACCACGCAAAAAGAACAAAGAAAAAACGTCCGACTCGGAGCGAATCGGGCCATAGTCTTTCCAAGATATGGTGGGCCAAAGAACCGCCGAGGCACAAGCGCGTTCGCCTCCCGTCCCCGGGGCCTCAGCCTCAGAAATCGCTGGCGCGACCCTTCTGCTCCCAATCACCAAAGCGCGTTGGTTCCGGCCCTTTGGGCCCACCAATTTCCTTGGGCTTGGCCGGCGGCGTCTTGGCAGGCGCGGGCGGTTGCGGCTCGGATTTTTCGACTTGGGGTTTATCGTCCATGGCGGATTGCTTTACCATCACGCATGGCATCGCACGAGGGGCCAAAGGGAACACGTCATGGCTGGTTACGCCCGAACTGTCATTCTGCTCGCCGCGCTGACCGCGCTTTTCGGCGTTATTGGCCTCGCCATCGGGGGTGAGCAGGGCATGGTCATGGCGCTGCTTTTCGCCGGCGGCATGAACCTGTTGTCCTGGTGGAATAGCGACAAGATGGTGCTGCGCATGCACAACGCGCAGCCCATCAGCCGGCAGGAAGCGCCCAGGCTTTATGAAATGACAGCGCAGCTTGCCGCCAATGCCGGCCTGCCCATGCCGGCGCTTTACGTTATCCATGAAGAACAACCCAATGCCTTTGCCACGGGGCGCAACCCGCAGAATGCCGCGGTTGCGGTCAATACCGGCCTGCTTGAGATGCTTTCAGAAGATGAAGCCGCCGGTGTGATCGCGCATGAACTGGCCCATATCAAGAACCGCGACACGCTGGTGATGACCGTCACCGCCAGCATTGCGGGCGCCATTTCGGCGCTGGCGCAATTCGGCATGATGTTTGGGCGCAGCCGTGATCGGCAAAACCCTTTTGGCCCCATTGGTATGATCCTGATGGTGATATTGGCGCCGATTGCCGCTGCCCTTGTACAAATGGCGATCAGCCGTTCCCGCGAATATGAAGCGGATAAGGCTGGGGCAGAGATTTGCGGCCAGCCGCTGGCGCTGGCGGGGGCGCTCCGCAAGTTGGAACACTACGCCCATCAGCGCGTCAATCAGGCAGCCGAGGCCAATCCGGCGACCGCGCATATGTTTATCATCAACCCGCTTTCCGGGGCACGGATGGATAATCTTTTTTCGACCCATCCGCGCACGGAAAACCGCGTAGCGGCGCTGGAACAATTGGCGGCTAGCATGGGGACACTGCCGAGCAGCACAGCTTGGGGTCAGGCGCTGCCCAGCCAGAAGCCTCCAGCGCAGCGGGGCCCTTGGGGGTAACGCTGGCGGTGGAAGCCTGGGGCGGCTAATATCAAAACATGAAAGCTCTGCCGCGCCTGCTTCCCTTGGCCGTGATGGCCCTGCTGGTCACTGAAATCGCGCCAGCCGCCGCGCAATTTGCCGCGCCCCCCGGCCAGCCTGGCGCCCGCCCGCCGCGCCCGCCCGCCTTGCCCGGCCTTGCGGCGCGCCGCGCGCCTGAACCCATCGCCGCCGATGAGAATGCCAATCTCTCCCCAACGCCGGCATTGTTTGACGCCATTACGCGTGGCGATCTTGCGGCGGCGCGCGATGCCGTCAATCGCGGCGCTGACCTCAATGGCCGCAATGCGCTCGGCCTGACGCCCACAGATTGGGCGGTGGATCAGGGGCGCAATGACATCCTGTTCTATCTGCTGTCTGCACGCGGCATGGCCGGTAGTTCTGGCCCAACCAATGCGCGCAGTGCCGCCGCCGCCCGCGCCGAACAAGACCGCGCCGAACGCGCCGCCCAACAGGAAGCTTTGCGTCTGGCGCGGCAGGCATCAGCCCAAGGCACGCGCGCGCCCAGCGTTTCCATGAACCCGCGACTTTTCGCCAATGATGGCGGCGCGGCGCAGCTTGAGGCGGGCTTCCTGGGCTTTGATGCCGGGCGCCCGGCTGGCACGCGCCGCGGCGGCTGACATGGCCTTCTTTGAAGGCTTTACGCTGGAAACACGCGAAGCCAATGGCCAGCACATCAGGCTACGCCGCGCGGGTTCCGGCCCGCCCCTTTTGCTGCTGCATGGCAACCCGCAAACACACGCCATGTGGCATCGCGTGGCACCCATTCTGGCGCGGGATTTCACGGTGATTGCGCCCGATCTGCGCGGTTATGGGTTTTCATCCAAGCCGCCGGTCAGCGCCGATCACGCGCCTTATGCCAAGCGCGAAATGGCCGCCGATATGGTGGCGCTGATGGCAGGGTTTGGCTTTCCGCGCTTTCAAATCCTAGCGCATGACCGCGGCGCGCGCGTGGCGCATCGCTTGGCGTTGGATACACCAGAAGCGGTCGAACGGCTTTGCGTGCTGGATATCATCCCAACGCTTGAACATTTCGAACGCGCCGATATGGCCTTCGGCCTCGGCTATTACCATTGGTTCTGGCTGGCCCAGCCGCATGACCGGCCGGAACGCATGATCCTGCGCGATATCGAAGATTGGTTTGACCTGCACACATCGCGCGAACCCAAAGACAAATCCTTCTTCCATCCTGAAGCGCGCGCTGATTATTTGGCAGCACTTAACCTGTCCGGCACGGTCGCCGCGATTTGCGAGGATTACCGCGCCGCAACGACAATTGATCTGGACCATGATCGCGCATCCCGCGCGGCGGGTCAGAAAATCACCTGCCCTGTGCTGGCGCTTTGGGGTGCCAAGGGCAGCATTCCCAAATGGTATGATGCGCTGGCCATTTGGCGCGACTATGCTGCCGGCCCCATCACGGGCGGCGCGGTCGCGTCAGGGCATTATTTGGCGGAAGAAGCGCCAGAAGAAGTACTGAGTTGGCTCAAGGATTTTCTGCGGCGGTAAGCGGCACTAGCCCAAGCGCTTGAAGGTCCAAAACCCAAGGCAAATCCGTATCACCCGTGGCCGCCCCTGCGCGCGTTAGCAGCGCATGCGCCTGACCGCGATGATGGGTCTGGTGATTGAAGAAATGCCCAACCGCAATCCAAAGCGGCATGCTGACTTCCCGCCCGGCAATACCCGAATACCAGGTCAGCGGCTCGGCCAAGCGTTCGGGCGTGAGGCGCGCTGACCAGGCTTCAATCTTCGCATCCGCGGACGCACGGCGAGATTTCAACTCGGCCCAATCCGTGATCATGACTGGGCTTTGCTTCATCCCAACACTCGGTTTCTCCCAAGCGTCAAAGCGGCTCATCCAGGTGCTATCGCCCCACAGCAAATGGCACAACGTGCCCTGAATACTGCCCCAGAAAGCGCCGCCATCGGCTTCACGCGCGCCTGCTTCCAGCCCATCGGCTGCCGCGTAAAGCCGGCGGTTCATCTCAGTATTGTAGGCCGCCATCATGCGGCACCAATCGGGTGAGATCATGCGTCACCTATTTCCTTATAGAAGAACACAGTCGCCGAGGCGCTGCCATCTGCATTCAGTGCAAAGCCTGGAATGCGCCCAGCTTCCCGCCAGCCAAGGCTGCGATACAGCGCCTCACCAGCATCATCAGCGCGGGTGTCGAGTGTGAGCAACCGCCGCCCGCACCGCGTGGCTTCTGCCTCCATAGCTGCCATCAGCGCCTGCCCCACGCCGCGCCGCCGCGCTGCTGGGTGTACCAATAGCTTCGCGACTTCCGCGCGATGCGGCTGATTGGGCGGCATCGCCAAATCAAGCGTGACAGTGCCGACCAACACGCCATCCGCCCAGGCGACCCAGATAGCTTTCTTGCCAAGCGCGATATCCCCAAGGCTCCCGCGCCAAAAATCGCGTGCTGTCTCGGCACCCAGCGGCGGCAGGAAAGAAACCGAAGCGCCGGCGGCAACACAGGCGATCAGGATATCGGCCAGGGGCCTTTCGGCATGCTCGGCGGCGGAGGCATCCAGCAGATGCACCGCCACACCGCGCGCGGGCTTGATGAAGGGAAATTCCAGTGAATTCGAAAGATCATTCAGAATACGGATCGGCCCCTGCCGCACATAGCCAAGCTTCGCATAGAATGTATGCGCGCGGGTGAAGCGTGTGTCGGACCAAAGCCTGATGACCTCGGCCCCCGCATTGCGCGCATGCGCTTCCGCCGCTTCCATCAGCGCCGCCGCAATACCCGTGCCGCGCTGATTGGCGGCGACATACATGCGGCAAATCTCCCAATCGGGTGTGCCGGGCAGCGGATGCACTGCCACCATGCCGACCACCACGCCCGCATCTTCTGCGACCCAAAGCGCGCCATCCTGTTCGGCGAAATAGCTGGCAAGGGCGCGAAGCTCCGGCAGCTCCCCATCCAGATCAAAGACGCAGCCGGGATATTCCGCCCAGCAATCCCTAATCAGCGCAATGAAGCCCGCCGCATCGGAATCACGCCCGGCGCGGAGCATGGCAGGTTCAGCTCAATTCGCGGCAGAATTCCTGAATGCGACCGCAAGCTTCACGCAGGTTTTCCGTGTTGGTCGCATAGGAAATCCGCAAATAGGGGGACATGCCATAAGCCGTGCCCTGCACGGTCGCGACATACTTTTCCTCCAGCAGCGCCATGGCGAAATCCGTATCGGTTTCGATCTTGCGCCCGCCCTTGCTGGTTTTGCCGATGCAGCCAGCGATATTCGGGAAAACGTAAAACGCCCCTTCCGGCTTGTGGCAGGAAATGCCCGGCGCCGCATTCAACATATCCACCACCAGATCACGGCGTTGGCGATATTCCTCGGCCCTTTCGCGCACCAGATCCTGCGGGCCATCCAAGGCAGCCGCTACCGCGGCTTGGGAGATTGTTGAAACCCCCGCTGTCGCCTGGCCCTGCATATTCATCATGCCCTTGATCAGCGCCTTGGGCCCACCACAAAAGCCGATGCGCCAGCCGGTCATGGCGTAGGTTTTGGACGCACCATTCACCGTGAGTGTGCGATCCTTCAGGCGCGGTTCCACATCGGCGATGGTGCAGAATTCAAACCCGTCATAGATCAGGTGTTCATACATATCATCGGTCATGATCCAGACATGCGGGTGCTTCATCAGCACCGCCGCAATCGCCTGCATTTCCGCGCGCGAACAGGCCGCCCCCGTTGGATTATTCGGGAAGTTCACCATCACCCATTTGGTCTTGGGCGTAATGGCGGCATCCAAATCCTCGGGCCGCAGCTTGAAGCCATTATTCTGCGGGCAATTGATGGTCACCGGCACGCCGCCCGCAACCTTCGCCATTTCGGCATAGGAAACCCAGAAAGGGGCGGGGATCAGCACCTCATCACCCGGATCAACCGTTGCCATGAAGGCGTTGAAGATGCTCTGCTTGCCGCCATTGGTAATCATGATCTCATCAAGCGCGTAATCCAAATTATTGTCGCGCTTGAATTTCCGTTGCACCGCTTCCTTCAGCTGCTTGGTGCCATCTTGCGGCGGGTACTTCGTATCCCCCGCAAGTGCCGCCT
Source organism: Roseomonas sp. (assembly GCA_051007055.1). Classification (GTDB taxonomy): domain Bacteria; phylum Pseudomonadota; class Alphaproteobacteria; order Acetobacterales; family Acetobacteraceae; genus Neoroseomonas. Next base: position 4,048 of record JBPCSO010000012.1, on the reverse strand, counting down.
GATGCGCCGCTTCAATGGCATGCGGCGGAGACGGAAAATCCGGCTCACCGGAGGCCAGGCTGATCACCTTGATGCCCTGCGCGCCCAATTCCCGCGCCTTGATCGTCATGATCACGGAAGCGGAGACGGAAACACGGTTCAAACGTTCGGCAAGGGCGGGCATGGCGATCCTGTTTTCAACAATGACAAAGGCGAAAGCAACGCGCTGCCCTGGAAGGGGCAGCGCCAAAACATCACTTCATTCCCGCGCAGAATTTCTGAATGCGCGTGCAGGCTTCCTTCAGGACATCATCAGATGTGGCATAGGAAATACGGAAATGCCCCGGGCTCAAGAAGGCTGCGCCATGCACGGTGGCAACACCCGCTTCTTCCAGAAGGGCAATGGTGAAATCCTCATCGGTTTCAATCTTCTTGCCGCCCGCCGTGGTCTTGCCGATGCAGCCGCGCATATCAGGGAAAACGTAGAATGCGCCTTCCGGCTTGTGGCAACGCAAGCCCGGCGCCGCATTCAGCATATCCACCACCAAATTGCGCCGGCGTTCATAGACCTTGCGCATATCCTCAATGCTATCCTGCGGCCCGGTCAGCGCTTCCACCGCCGCCGCCTGAGACACGGAAGACGTATTGGATGTTGACTGGCTTTGCAGCTTGTCCATCGCCTTGATCAATGAGATCGGGGCGCCGGCAAAGCCAATGCGCCAGCCGGTCATGGCATAGGCCTTGGAACAGCCATTCATGGTGACCGTACGGTCCTTCAGGCGCGGTTCCACTTCCAGCACCGTCGCTGGCTTGAAGCCATCATAGGCCAGCTTTTCGTAGATATCATCAGTGAAGACCCACACATGCGGATGGCGCATCAGCACATCCGTCAGCGCCTTCAACTCAGCAGCGTTATACGCAGCACCGGTTGGGTTGCAGGGGTTATTCAGGATCAGCCATTTGGTGCGCGGCGTGATCGCGGCTTCCAGCTGCTCTCCTGTCATTTTGAAGCCGGAATTCTGGCCGCATTGCACGATCACCGGCGTGCCTTCCGCCAGCGCCACGATATCCGGGTAGGAAACCCAGCAGGGGGCGGGGATGATTGCCTCATCGCCCGGATTGATCGTGGCGACCAGCGCGTCAAAGATCACCTGCTTGCCGCCAGTCGCGACCAGGATTTCCTCAGGCCTATAGTCAATGCCGTGATCGCGCTTGAACTTGGCGCAGATTGCCTGGCGGAGTTCCAGCGTGCCGGCAACATCGGTATATTTTGTCTCACCCCGTTCAATCGCCGCAATCGCCGCGTCCTTCACATTGCGTGGCGTATCGAAATCGGGCTCCCCAGCGGAAAGGCCAATCACGTCCTTGCCCGCGGCCTTCAGCGCGCGTGCCTTGGCGGTCATGGCAATGGTGAGAGAGGGCGAAATACGATCGAGACGATCAGCAATCAGCTTCATGTGGGACAGAACCTTTGCAATAAGCGGCGCAAACTAATCCCACCCTCCCCCAGCATCAACCCATGGATGCCTAAAAAAGCCTGAGCGGACGTAGCCCCTTATAGGTGAAGCCCTGTTCATTCAGGCATTTGGCGCGGGCTTCCTGCCGGATCGGGATATTCACATCCACCCAATCATAGATGGGCGGACGGAGGCGCGGCGGGCGCCGGGTGCAATTCGTGACACCATTGGGGCTGGTCCAGCAGCGGGTTTCGCCTGGTTCCCAATAGGCGGGCTGGACCTGCATCCAGACCATGGCGGGCTTGATCTCCTCCGCCGCCTGGGCGGTGCAGGCGGCTTGCGCCGCATCCGAATCGGCTTCTGTCGCGCCGGGCTTTTCCCAGCGCTCGGCGCAGGCGGTAAGCAGCAGCAAAAGGGCAAGGGGTAAGGCACGCATGCGGGCGCTATACCCCAAAAGCCAGGGCCGAATCATGGCGGTGCCTCATGCCCGCCGCCGCCCCAGCAGCCAAACCGCCAGGGCCAGCATGCTGCCCACCACCAGCACCACAAGCGCGCCTAGTGCATTCACCTCAGGCGTCAGTCCAAGCCGCAACATGGAAAACAGCGCAATCGGCAGGGTGGTTCCTGCCGGCCCCGAGACGAAGGAAGCAACCACCACATCATCCAGCGAAAGCGTGAAGGCCAGCAACCATCCCGCCACCAAGGCCGGCGCAATCAAGGGCAGGGTAATGGTCCGGAAGGCGATGAACGGTGTCGCGCCCAGATCCATCGCGGCTTCTTCCAGGCTGCGCTCGGCCTCGGCCAGACGTGCCTGCACCACCACCGCGACATAGGCCGCGCCAAAGCCGGCATGGGCGAGCAGAATGGTGAGGGCGCCGCGCCCGGCGGGCCAGCCGATAAGCCCTTCCAAGGCGACAAAAAGCAGGAGCAACGAAAGCCCGATCACGACTTCCGGCAGCACCAGCGGTGCACCAGCCAGGGCTCCAAAAATCGCCCGCCCACGAAAGGGACCAAACCGCGCCAGCACAAAGGCAATGCCGCCGCCCACAAACACCGCCAGCGTCGCAGATGCGGCGGCGATGCGCAGCGACAGCCAGGCGGCTTCCAACAGCCTGTCATTGGCCACCAAAGCGCCAAACCAGCGCAGCGAAAACCCGCCCCATTGGAAGGGAATCCGATCCGCGCTGAAAGCAAAGCCCACCAGCAGCAGGACGGGCAGCCACAGGAACAAAAACCCCGCCAGCATCACCGCGCGCACAAACCAACGCGGCTTCATGCCCCCGCCCCTAGCTTCTGAAACCAAAGGACAGGCAGGATCAGTAGCGCGAGCAAAGCAAGCGCCAGCGCCGCCGCCAGCGGCCAATCGCGGCTTTGAAAGAATTCCTGCCAAAGCACCCGTCCGATTACCTGCGCTTCCGGCGGGCCAAGCAATTCGGGAATGATGAATTCCCCGGCGGCTGGGATAAAGACCAGCAAAAACCCTGCCGCCGCCGCAGGCCATGTCAGCGGCAAGGTAACGCTGAAAAATACCCGCATTGGCCTCGCCCCCAGATCAGCCGCCGCTTCCAGCAATGCAGGGTCAAGCCGGATCAGCGCGGTGAAAATCGGCAGCACCGCAAAGGGCAAATAGGCATGCACCATGCCGGCCAACATCGCACCTTGGGTATACAGCAATGCCAGCGGCGCATCCGTAATGCCCAGGCTACCCAGCAGATGATTGATCAGGCCTTCATCCCGTAGCAGCCCAATCCAGGCACCGATACGCATCAAGAACCCCGTCCAGAAAGGCAGCATCAGCAGCGCGAGCAAAGGCAAGCGCCAGGCAGGCCGCACCCCCGCCATGCCAAGCGCCATGGGATAGGCAATCAACAAACAAAGCCCCGCTGTGGTGGCCGCAAGGCGCAAGGCGGCGAATAGCGCTTCCGCGTAATAGAAATCCTCCACCAGCATGGCGAAGGCAGCGAAGCGCAGACCGAGCGTGAAAGGCGGCACGCCATCGGCAGGCGTGGCGAGTGCCATGACACCAAGAACAAGCATCGGCGCGGCAACGAAAACCAGCAGCCACACCCATAGGGGCGCCAGCACCATCCCCCGCCGCATCAAGCGAAAAGCGGCACCACCGACGCTGCCCCCCATGCCAAACCGATAGCGCTGCCCGGCGCCGGCGGTGGCGCGCCATTCTCAACACGCAGCCTGGCGCCACCCCTCAGGCGAATGATCAGTAGCCAACCATCACCGCGAAACGCCGCATCTTCCAAAATGCCCGTCACGACAGGCGCTTCATCGGTGGCAGTCAGCCGGATCTGTTCCGCGCGCAAGGCAACTGCGATCGTTTGCGCCGGTAGGCCTGAAGCGATAACGCCGCCCGCCTCAGCGCTTTCAAAAACGCCATCCCGCATGCGCCCCTCCAGCACATTAGCCGCTCCAAGAAACCGCGCGACAAACCGCGTCGCGGGCCGTGCATAAACTTCCTGCGGCGGGCCAATTTGCGCGACGCGCCCGGCTTCAAGCACGGCGATACGATCCGCAAGCGCGAGTGCTTCCTGCTGGTCATGCGTGACCATGATGAAAGCCGCACCCGTTTTGCGTTGCAGGGCGCGCAGTTCAAGCCC
>JBPCSO010000011.1:0-27696 GCA_051007055.1 Roseomonas sp. | reverse complement strand
GAATAGCGCCGCTTTTCCACGGCAATAAGGCGTTCAAGCTGCGGCATACGCCGAAATACGCCTTCCGCCACCCGCCCGCAGACAATGGTGAAGCGCGCTTCCGGATGCGCCCGCATCAGGTGATCCAGCAAGCCCGTGGACAGCACCGCATCGCCAATGCGGGTGGAGGAGATGAAGAGAATGCGCACTCGGCGCCCTTACCACTTCCCGCGCGCGAGGGGGAGGTTGCAGCGGCGCCCCAGCCGACACAGGTTTAGGGCATGAAACTCGCGCTGCTGCCGGATCGTACCGTTCTGGAAATCTCGGGGGAGGACCGTGTCGCCTTCCTGCAGGGATTGATTTCCAATGATGTGACCAAGGCGCGGGCGGATCAGGCGCTTTGGGCCGCACTGCTGACGCCGCAGGGCAAGTGGCTCGCGGATTTCTTTGTGATCGCAACGCCTGAGGCGCTGCTATTGGATGTGGAAGCGGCGCAGCTTCCCATGCTGATCCAGCGGCTTTCGCGCTTCAAGCTGCGTGCCCAGGTGGCTTTGCGTGATGCCTCGGCTGATTGGCGGGTGCATGCGGCTTGGGGGGAAGGGGCGCCGCCGGAGGGGCTGGCCGCGCGCGATCCACGCCTGCCGGAAGCCGGGTGGCGTGTGCTGGCGCCCGCAACCCTGCCCACCAACGCAAGCGCTGAGGACTACGCCGAGCATCGCCTTGCCCTTGGCCTGCCCGATGGGTCGAAGGATATGGAGGCCGAGAAATCCGTGCTGCTGGAAGGCGGCTTTGATGAACTCAACGGCATTTCCTGGACCAAGGGCTGCTATATGGGCCAGGAACTGACCGCGCGGACACGCTATCGCGGCCTGCTCAAGCGCCGGCTCGTGCCGGTTGCCATTGATGGCCCCGCACCTGAACGCGGGACACCGATTTTGACGCCGGAGGGGGCTGAGGTCGGGGAAATGCGTTCCAGCCATGGGGCGCAGGGCTTGGCGCTGCTGCGCTTGGAATGGTTGGATAAGGGGGCACTGTCGGCAGGCGGGATGCGCCTAACCGCCAAACCACCTTCCTGGATGAAGCTGCCGGAGGAAAAAGCATGACCATCCCAGATCACGGCCCTGGGGTGCGCTTGCCGCCGCCCGTGCTGGTGGGGGGTGTGCTGGCGGTGGCCTGGTTCGCGCATCTTTTCTTTCCGGTCCTGCTTGGCCCGCCCTTGCCGAATTACGGCACGCTGGTGCTGTTCCTTGGGATTGGCCTGATCGGCTGGTCGCTATTGACCCTGGTGCAGGCGGGCAATGACCCAAGGCCAGACAGGCCCGATGCGGCCATGGTGACAACCGGGCCGTTTCGCTTCAGCCGCAACCCGATCTACCTCGGCTTTCTGGTGGTGGTGCTGGGCTTTGCGCTGCGCTGGGGCGATTTATGGGGCTGGCTTGCGCTGCTCATCTGCCATTTGGCGCTGGATCGGCTGGTGGTGGTGAAGGAGGAAGCCTACCTCAGCACACGTTTCGGCGCGGCTTATGAGGCTTATCACAACCGGGTGCGGCGCTGGGTTTAACCCCGGCTGGCCAAGCTGCGCGCCAGTCGGTCGAATTCCGCAATGGTCAGGGTTTCCCCACGCCGATCCCCGGCAATGCCGGCCTGATCCAACAGCGTTTCGGCATCGCCAAGCGTCTTCAACGCGCCGCGCAGCATTTTGCGCCTTTGTCCAAAGGCTGCGGCGGTGAGCTTTTCCATGGCGGCAAATAGCGCGGGTGGCGGGTCTTCCGCATGGGGCGTGAAGCCAACCACAGCAGACCAGACCTTGGGCGGCGGGCTGAAGGCGCCAGGCGGCAGGCGCAGCAGCAAATCGCAGCGGCAGCGCCATTGGGCGAGTACTGCGAGCCGCCCATAAGCGGGTGTGGAAGGGGTCGCCGTGATGCGTTCCGCTACTTCAAGCTGGAACATGAGCGTCATGCTCTCCAGCGCCGCGGCACCGCGCAGCCAGCGCACTAGCAAGGGGCTCGCGACATTATAGGGTAGGTTCGCGATGATACGGCGCGGCGCGGGGAGGGCGGTGACAGCGTCTACGCCAAGCGCATCAGCTTCCAGCACTCGCAGGCGCGCCGGATAGGCCGCGACCAATTCCTGCAATGCAATCACGGCGCGGGAATCCAATTCCACCGCCAGCACCGAAGCAGCAGCGGCCTCCAGCAAAGCGCGCGTTAGCCCACCCGGCCCCGGGCCCACTTCCAGTACATGCCGCCCCGCAAGATCACCCGCGAGCGCTGCTATGCGCGCGCATATGGTTGGATCAAGCAGGAAATGCTGCCCGAGCGCTTTGCGTGCATTAAGCCCGTGCCGGGCGATGGTATCGCCAAGGCTTGGCAGGTCAGGTTTGGTCACGCCGTCAGCCAGGGCGTGCGGTGCCGCCGGTACGCATTTCGATTTGCGCGCGGCGGCGCAGATCGCGCTGCAATTGGCGGGAGAGCAATTCAACCCGATCACGCAGAAGGATCTCGCGCGCCTGCTGGGGATTGGCTTCCGCTAGGTTGCGGTTCTCCCGCGCGCAGACCATGAAAATCAGCGCGCCATCCATGGAAATGATCGGCTGTGTGGCGCGCCCGATGGGCAGGCTGCCGAGCAAATCGCGCAATTCGGGCGGGTTGATGTTATCAAGCCGCACCGGGCCGGGGTCAGCCGGGCGCGGGCTGCCGCGCGCGGCGGCATCCATCGCCTCACACCCGCGCGCCTGGTCCGACACCGCTTGCGCGCGCTGCAATTGCGCCAATTGCTGTGCCGTCGGGGCCTGCGGGTTCACCTGACCTTCAAAGGGCAGAAATACTTGGCGCATGGTCATGATGGTTGCCATGTCGCGCCCTGAGACGCGCTTGTCGCGCAGCATGACGATTTCAAAGCCGCCGGGGACGCGGATGGGATTGCTGATGGCGCCTTCGGGCATTTGGCGCAGGACATTGGCGACTTCCGGGTCGAAGCGATCAGCCGTCATCCAATCCATCGCGCCGCCTTGCACCGCTGTCTGCGATTGGCTGAATTGCGCGGCGACCATCGCGAAGGGCACGCCTTGGCGCAGGCGCTGAATGATATCAGTCACAAAGCGGCGCACCTGTGCTTCCTGCCCAGGGTTCTCCACGGGGATGAAGATTTCGGAGACCATGAATTCCGGTTCGCCCAGCCGGGCGCGCTGGGCGGCCAGGAATTCATTTACCTCAGCATCTGGGATATTGGCTTGTTCGCCCAGCATGCCGCGCAATAGCCGCGCCCAGCCGATTTGCGCGCGGATCTGATCATAAAGCACGCGCGGTTCGATGCCGGCGCGGCGCAGATTCTGCACCACGCCCCCGGGCGGCAGGCCATTGCGGCTTTCGATATTGGCGACCGAGCTGGCGATATCCTGATCCGTCACCAAAATGCGTCGGCGACTGAGCTCCTGGATGCGGAGCCTTTCATCAATCAGCAGGCGCAGGATCTGATCCCCGCCCTGCGCGCCGGCATCGCCTGCAACACCGGCGGAAAGTGCCAGCAGGCGGCGCCGGCTTTCTATTTCGCTGCGCGTGATGACATCACCATTCACCACCGCAACAATACTGTTCACGTTGCCGCCGGCAGGCTGCGCCATGGCAGTGCGCGTAGTGGCGGCTGGTACCAGCAAAGCCACCAGCAAAACCAGGGCCATACATGGCTTTCGCGAAAACATTATGGCGCGCATCAACGCCTCCTGCAGCTTGCCGCCCATGGCGGACGGAGTGGCCCAATAGCTCATAGCGCCCTTAATCCGAAATCACCGATGGTTTTGAAGCCAAAGCGGAACAGCAGCATGGTGGAAGCGGGGTAAAGATCATTGGTCGCTGGGTCTTCCGCATAGCGTTTGGTGAGGCGGGTTTCAAAAATGAAGCACTCATCCTCATAGAGCGCCGAAACCCCCACCGCCACCGGGCGATTGAGTTGTAAATCCTGCCGCCCAAAGGCACTCACGCGCCAAAAGCCAAGCCGCTGAGACGCGCCAAGATAAACTTCCTCACGCTGCGCCACGGGATTGAGATAGGGCATGGGTGGCGCCTGCAGATAGCCAAGCGTGAAGGACGTAACTTCCAACGGTCGGATTGTGGCGCTAACATCATAGGCGCGGGCGGCGAAGCTTTCCCCGTCACGCCGCGCGCGCCCGGTCAGATCCAGCCATGAAGCGGGCCTGAGGCTCAAGCGGCTGACATAATCGGAAGCGCGTTTTTCAAGGCCACTATAGGGGTAGAAAGGACCGCCATCTTCCTGAACACGGAAGGACCGCCCCACCAGCGCTTCCACCTGCCGATCCTCTGGCAACAGCCAGGCGCCACGCAGCGCCATATCGGCGCGGGTGCCACCTTCCTGTCGGTCACGGCCGGAGAAGCGATTGAGGGAGAAAAGATTGGCATCCGTGAAGTCGAAGACGATGCTGTCTTCATTGGGGATACGATATTGGCCGCCGGTCATGGGGCCGGTCACCATTTGAATGCGCGGTTCAATCACCTGGCGGCCCCAATCGCCGCCATCGCGCAGGAAAGGCATGCGCCAATCAAGAGCAGTACGAATATTGGCGGCGGCACTTTGCCCATTGGCGCTACCGGTCGCGTTGTTGGGGGCCAGGTTGATATCCTCAAAATCATAGGCGGCAAGATCGGTTTGCGCGCGCAAGGTCCAGATGCCGCCCAGATCATCCATGCGTGGCAGGGCGTAGCCGATTCGTGAAGAAAGCCGGCGCGTGCTGGTGCCGGTGCCGCGAAACACGGCGAAGTTGGAGGTATCCACCGTGAAGCGCCCACCAAGCGAATCCTCGGGCGATTCCCAATCCGCATAGATGTTGGGGAACACGAGTGGAATGCGGCTGATGTCATCGGTTCGCCGCAAGCCCTGATAGGCACGAGCGTCAAAACGCGCGAAAGCTTCAGGCCCCCAAAAGCCTTCGGTGAAGAGCGTGGTCGGCAAAACGCGCTGCGCGCCGTAGCGGTAGATGCGGAGGTATTGTTCGGAACTTGCGCGATTGACGTCAAAGCCGGCGCGCCAGGTTTCATCAAGCGAAAAGCGGCCCTTGGCGAAGATATGGCCGGCAACACCTTCTTCCGTGCCATCCCGGCCATCCAGGTGACCGATCGAACTCAATACCTCTAGCTCACCACTATTGAATCGGCGGCGGTAATCCAGGCCAAGATTGGGTGCTACGCGCGTGGATGTGGTGGGGCGCAGCACCAATTCCTGGCTTTCATCAATGGCCCAGTAATACGGCGTTTCGATGAAGCCGCCGAGGTATTTGGTAATGCCGAAACTGGGGCTGAGAAAGCCCGATTGCCGTGGCGAGGATCCATCAGGGTGTTGGAAATAGGGCAGCCAAATCACCGGTACGCCTGCCATATCCAGTGAGGCGCCGCGATAACGTACCTGCTGTTCGGTTCTGTCCAAGGTTGCCGTGCGCGCACGCAATTGCCAGAGCGGCGGCGCCAGAGGGTCATCCTTGCAGGGTTCGCAGACCGTATAGACAACGCGTGAAAGGTCAAAGATTGAACCGCTGGTTCGCCGGGCGCCGGTGGCAGCGATGCGACCATTCTGCAGCAAATAACCGCGTAGCCCTTCCAGTACGCCATCGCGCATCTGATTGGAAAGAACTGCGCTTTCGGCGAAAAATACCTGACCATCCGCTTCGATCAGCTGCACATTGCCGCGCGCGGTAGCGACGCCCGTATTCCGGTTATAGGTTAGTTCATCAGCGCGCAGGATGCGCCCGCCTTGGAAGGCTTCCACCCTGCCGCGCGCTACCACCAAGGCAATGTTCTGATCATACTGCACTTCATCGGCCGTGAAGGTGACCGGCGCATTCTGCGGAGACCGAGGAGCAGGCGTGGCTATTTGTTCCTGCGCTGGCGTCGGCAGGCTTGGGGTAATCTGGGCCGGCGCTGTGATTGGTGGCAGCAAAGGGGATTGCGCAAACGCCCATACCGGCGAAAGCGTCAGCATGATCATCGGCAGATACTGAATTGCCCGGCGCAACATTCTAACCATCCTCAAGATGCAGCAGTAGCGCCGCTGCCAGCAGGAAACCAGCGCCAGCCGGTGCCCAAGCAGCCAATATCACAGGAAGCGTGCCGGCTTCGCCAAACTCGCCAGTGATCTTGTCCAGCACGAACAGCGCAAAGCCGGCGCTGACCCCCCCAGCGATCATGCGCGCTACCCCGCCGCGCCGGGCGGAGCGCATGGAAAACCCCGCCGCCAACAGCGCCATGGCAATGGCCAGCAAGGGCAGTGCCAGCAAGGACTGGAAATGCAACCGGTGGCGGATGGCGGAAAAACCGGCATCCTCCAGGATTTTGATAAATTCTGGCAGCGCCCAAAGGCTGAGTGTATCCGGGGTGGCGAAGGAATTTTCAATGCGCTCTGGCGTCAATTCAGTTGGAAAATCAATATTTTGTGGTGCGCTGGCCACGCGTTCAGTACCGAACACCACGGCCCCTTCAAAGCGCCAGCGGCCCGGTTGCAGCAGGGCTGATGCGGCTTCGATGCGTGCCAAGGGCCGATCTTCGGCGGAAAGCCGCCAGACCGTGACTTCGGCAAGGCGCAGTGCCTCCCCGGGGCGTAGTTCCCGCGTGGCCATGGGCCGACCTGAAATGATGGCAACGCCCTGGGGCTGGAGCCCATCATCGGCCTGACGCAGCCAAAGCCTACCGCCGGCCAGCGCCGTGATGCCGCCCACATTGCGGAGATATAGTTGATCAAGCCGTTCAGCACGCGCCAACATGGCAGAGGAAAGCGGCGAAATCGCCGTGCTTGCGCCAAGCCCAAGCAAAAGCGCCACCAGCACCGGGCCAGCCAGGAAGCCCCATGCGGAAATGCCCGCGGCCCGCGCCACCACCAATTCAGAAAACCGCGTCAGTCGCCAAAAAGCAATGATGCCGCCAAGCAGTACCGCAAAGGGCAGGATTTGCATCGCCACATAGGGAATGCGCAGCGCGGCGATTTGCGACACCAGCACGAAATTCGCCTCGGGCCGCGTGGCCGCACGGCGCAGCAATTCGATCAGGTCAAACAGTGCCACGAGCGCGGATAGCGCCAGCACCATCAGCAGTGCCATGGCGGCAAAGCGCCGCGCCACATAGGCCATGAGCGTGATGGGCAGCATCATGGCAGTGCCTCACGCGGCGGAGCCTTGCGTGGCAGGCCGGGGCTGCCTGCAAGCCACCAGGCGGAAATCACGCCGGGCAGGCTTGCGTGGAGCCAAATTAGCCAGATCAGCCCATCGCGTCGGGCTGCGGCATTGCCGATGGTAAGGCCAAGTGCCAGCAGCGCGACCATGATGCCAACGCCAAGCACAACACCAAAGCCCCCGCCATGGCGGCGGAACTGCCCGGTCAGTGCCACCGCCAGCCCCACAAGCGCGAAGGAAAGCGCGGTCAAGGGGCTGGCCATGCGCTGATGCGCCTCCGCCCGGAAGCGCCTGATCTCACGCGGGCGCAACCCCTCTGCCGGATCGGGGTCAAGCAATTCGGCGATGGAGCGTTCGCGGCTATCGCGGCTGCGGGTTTCCTCGCTACGCGCCACACGGGCCAGATCAACACTGTTTTCCGAAAAACTCAGCACGGTCAGGCGTGGCGGCGCGCCTGATGCTCCCTTTTCCATTTGCTGGCGCACGCCGTCATACAGCGTGACACGCGGACCTTCCGGCCCTTGGCCTATACGCCCAGATTGCGCCAGGATGGTCACAGCCCCGCCCGCTTCGCGCTGGTCATGCACCATAATCCCGCGCAGCGTGCCATCTGTTTCGCGTTTGCGAGCATAGACAGTCAGATCATTGCCTACGCTGGAGAAAACGCCTTCCTGCAACAATACGCCCACCAATTGGTTGCGGATTTCGAATTGCCATTGCCGAAAGGCCGTGTGGCTGAGCGGCACCAGCCAGAAATTCAGGAAGGCCATGACGGTTACCACCAAAAGCCCCAGCGCCAGGGCAGGGCGGGCGATTTGCCAATTGGAAAGCCCGGCTGCGCGCATCACCACCAATTCACGGTCCCCAGCCAAGCGCAAATGCACGAATAGCATCACGATGAAGGTCGTGATCGGCAAAATGACCGAAAAGAAGGATGGCAATAACAGGCTGGTCAGTTCGAAAAACACCGCGAGTGACAGCCCGCGATCCAGCACCAATTCAATGAAGCGGAGCGATTGCGTCAGCCAGACAAGCGCCGCCAGCCCCACCGTTACGGCAAGCAGGGCCAGCGCAAGCTGGCGGAACAAATAGCGGTCGAGCAGGGTCATCGGCTTGGTGAGCCTAGCCGCTTGGCGCCAATGCCGAAAGCGGCAAAGGCTTCAGGGGAGCACCTTACCCGGATTCATCAACCCCTTGGGGTCTAGCGCGGCCTTGATTTGGCGCATCACCGCGAGCTCCGCGCCCCCGCGCCATTCTTCCATCATATCGGTCTTGAGCTGGCCAACGCCATGTTCCGCGCTGAAGGACCCGTCCAGATCCCGTACCACCGCATTCACGCAATCCATGATGTCGTGGCTGCGCGCCAGGAAAGCCGCCGGGTCAGCGCCTTCGGGCTGCACCAAATTCAAATGGATATTGCCATCGCCCATATGGCCGAAGGGCATGGGGCGGATGCCCGGGATCAGCTTGCGGCAGGCTGCCGAGGCGCGTTCGATCAATTCCGGCACACGGGAGACGGGGACCGAGACATCATTCTTGACCGAAGCCCCGGCCTTGCGCTGCGCTTCCGTGTGTTCTTCGCGAATGCGCCAAAGTGCGGTGCGCTGCGCTTCGCTTTCGGCCAGCACGGCATCCAGCACTTCGCCGGATTCCATCGCGGGTGCCAGCACAAGTTCCGCGAGGCCCCGCAAATCCGCATCTGGCCTGGTGGAAGCAAGATCAATCAGCGCGTAATGGCCAGCGCGTTCCGCGAGCGGCAGGGTGACGCCAGGGATGAGCTGCACGGTCAGGTCAACGCCATCGCCCGACATGTATTCAAAGGCGCGGATCGCGCTTTCGTCATTGTCGCGAAAGCGGCGAAACAGGCCAAGCGCGGCTTCGGCATCGCGGACGGCGGCGAAAATCACTTCATTGGCGCGGGGGCGGGCGAAAAGCTTCAAGACAGCGGCTGTGATGATGCCAAGCGTGCCTTCGGCGCCCACGAAAACATGGCGCAGCGCATAGCCGGTATTGTCCTTGCGCAAGCGCCTCAGGCCATGCCAGATGCTGCCATCGGGCAGTACCACTTCAAGCCCCAGCATCAATTCCCGCGCATTGCCATAGCGCACCGTATTATTGCCGCCGGCATTGGTGGAAAGCACGCCGCCGATCATGGCCGTGCCATCACCACCGAAACTAAGGGGGAAAAGGCAGCCGGCAGCAGCAGCGGTTTCCTGCGCGGTTTTCACCACCACGCCCGCCTCAGCCGTCATGGTCATGTCCACCGGATCAAGATCCCGGATGCGGTTCATGCGGGCCAGCGAGACAATCACAGCGCGCCCCGAAGCATCTGGCGTGGCGCCACCGACCATGGAGGTATTTCCCCCCTGCGGCACAATGGCGATGCCGGCGGCACTGCACAGCCTGACCGCTTCGGCCAATTCAGCGGTATTGGCGGGGCGAAGCAGCGCCAAGGCCCGGCCCTGATACAGGCTCCGCCAATCCGCCAGCGCGGGGGCCAGATCAGACGGTTCGGTCAGCAGCCCGGCGGGGCCGAGCAGGCTGGCAAGTGCGGGGAGGAGTGAGGGTGAATCGGCCATAGGCTGTTCAAACCTCCTTGCCCGGCGCGGTCAAGTTCCGTTGTTCAGCTATGGGCTGGAGAGGGCGGAAGCGCCTAGCGCGCAAATGCGGCATCGCATGTGCCGAGCCGTACTGCTTGACAGAGTTTCGCTGGCTGCAGAGGGTTTCTCTGTCCGTTGAGAGCCGCCCCATGCCCTTTGGAGTTACGCCTAATGCCCTTGGTCACCATCACCCTGGCGCGCCGAGCAACGCCGACATCACCGGAAAAGAAAGCCGATATCATCGCCGGGGTGACCGATCTGCTGGTTGAAACGCTTGGCAAACGCGCAGAGGATGTCGTTGTGCTGATCGAAGAACTTGATCCTGATAATTGGGGCCAAGGAGGTGTCACCGCCTCAGAACTTCGGCGCCGGCGCGTCGCGACTGCGGCCGAGCATGAAAGGGAGAAAGCATCGTGACCGCTGCGCTGGATGGGCTGATTGTTCTTGATCTGACGAATTTTCTCTCCGGCCCCTATTGCACCATGCTGCTTGGGGATCTCGGCGCCGATGTCATCAAGGTGGAACGTCCAGATGGCGGCGATGACGCGCGGCGCATGCCGCCCTTTGTGGATGGCCGCAGCCAGCCCTTTGCCGTCTGGAACCGCAACAAGCGCAGCATCACCGCGGATTTGAAACAGCCTGAGGATATTGAAATGGTCCGCCAATTGGCGCTTCGTGCCGATGTGCTGGTGGAAAACTTCCGCCCCGGCACGCTGGCGCGGCTCGGCTTGGGGTGGGAGGCTTTGAGTGCCGCCAATCCACGCCTGATCTGGTGCGCGATTTCAGGTTTTGGCCAGACCGGACCTTGGGCGGATCATGGCGGCTTGGATATGATGGCGCAGGGCATGTCGGGCCTCATGGCCGGTAATGGCCCGCCGGATGGCGAACCTTATCGCCTGCCGATCGCCATTACCGATGTCACGGCGGGGATGTTCTCGGCGCTGTCGGTCATGGCCGCCTTGCAGGCGCGCGAGAAAACCGGTCAGGGTCAGCGCATTGATCAATCCTTGTTCGAAGCGGGTGTGGCGCTTGGCGTTTATGAAGCGGCGCATGTTTTCGCCCATGGCACGCGCCCTTCGCGGCTTGGGCAATTGCATCGTGGATCGGCACCCTATCGCGTGTTTCAGACCGCTGATGGCTATATCACGCTTGGCGCTTCCAAGGAGAAATTCTGGCAGGCGCTGTGCGGCATTATCGGCCGGCCGGAATTGGCGAGCGACCCGCGCTTCAAGACCAATGCGGATCGGGTCGCGAATAATGAAGCGCTAATTGCGATTTTGCAGGATATTCTGGCAACCCGCCCAAGTGCCGAATGGCTGGCCGCGCTTGGCAAGGCCGGCATCCCATCCGAGCCCGTGCTTTCCTATGACGAGGCGCTGGCGCATCCGCAGGGGCAAGCGCGCGGCCTGGCGCAGCTTTTCGAAGACCCCGAACGCGGGCCGATCCAGCATCTGGCACCGCCCTTGCGCCTGGAAGGCACGCCGGCCCGCATCACCCGCTGCGCGCCGGATTTGGGCGAGCATAATGCGGAGATCCGGGTGTGGTTGGCGAAGGGGTGAAGGCAATGACGCGCTTGATCATTGGCTTATTGCTTGTTTGCGGTCTGCTCAGCCCCGCCGCCGCGCAAGATGATTTCCCG
This sequence comes from Roseomonas sp., assembly GCA_051007055.1. Lineage (GTDB taxonomy): Bacteria > Pseudomonadota > Alphaproteobacteria > Acetobacterales > Acetobacteraceae > Neoroseomonas. The sequence continues at coordinate 16,307 of JBPCSO010000011.1, read as the reverse complement.
AACCTACAAATCAGGCTGATCGTGGTTTTCGCCCCATGGGGCGGTGCGGATACCTCGGCCCGCGTAGTGGCGGGGCCCATGTCGCAAATTCTGGGCCGGCAGGTGGTGGTGGAAAACCGACCCGGTGGGGTCTTCGGCGGGCAAATCGCCGCCGCAGCGCGCCAGGATGGTTATACGCTGATGGCGGATGCTTCGGCCTTTGCAGTGCGCCACAAGCTGCATGCCAATCTTTCCTTTGATTACCTACGCGATTTCGCGCCCGTGGCACGGCTTTCCGTCATGCCGCTTTTGCTTGTGGTGCCGATGGATGGCCCGGCCAATTTGCGCGACATGATCACAATGCTGCGCGCACGAACTGACAAGCCGCATTATTCCGTGGCTGGGCTTGGTTCCGCTTCCCATTTCGCGGGGCTGCATTTCATCTTGCGCAGCGGGATTGACGCACAGCATGTCGCTTATCGTGGTGGCGCACCCGGGGCCATGGCGGTGCTGACAGGCGACACCTTGTTCAATTTCGCCACCATGCCTTCTTCACTTGGCCTGGTGCAGGGCAATCGGCTGCGCGCGCTGGCGGTTTCCGCAGAAAGTCGCACGCCCATTCTGCCGGAGGTGCCAACCGTGGCAGAAGCCGCTGATCTGCCGGGCTTTGCCCTTTCGGAATGGATTGGGCTTTACGCTCCGACCGGGGTTCCCCAACCCATCATGGCGCGGCTGGCTGACGCTGTGCGGCAAAGCCTCGCCCAGCCCGAGGTGGTCAGGCTGCTGGCCGCCCAAGGGGCAGAGGCAGCCTTCCTTGGGTTGCGTGATTTCGCTGGCTTTCTGGCGCAGCAGCGCGACTTGTTGTCCGATCTGGCGGCCCGGGCGGGGATGAAAGCGGAATAATCACCCCGCCATGGTGCAAAAAACTTGACGCCGCCCGGGTGAAAATTGTCTGATTTCTGCGGGATTTTCGTGCCGTGCCTTACCGAGTTGTCTGTGTTTAGACCTCTATCGGGCCCGTCCGGGAAAACCGGAAAAAGTGGTGGAATTTCCGCCGCCATAACAAAAGGGGCTGACGTTATGCCGAACGGCACTGTGAAATGGTTCAATGCGACTAAAGGCTTTGGCTTCATCCTGCCCGATGATGGCGGCAAGGATGTTTTTGTGCATATCACCGCCGTACAGCAGGCGGGGCTGCAAGGTCTCAAGGAAAACCAGAAGGTCAGCTTTGAAGTGGCGAGCGAACGCGGCAAGCCAGCGGCGATCAACCTGAAGCCGCTATAAACCTAACCGCGCTACGTAGCCGGGGCCCGTGTTAGCCCGCGCGGAAGGTGATGGGCTTCGCCCCTTCCCATAGCACCGCGCGGCCAGTTTTGGCCAAGCGGTCCAGGCCTTCCCGAATAGTGAGGAAATGGTTGCCGGCCAATTGGCCCGCCTTGCTGGCAAAGCAGGTGGGGCCATAGGCGACCAGGATTTCCGTTTCACTCATCGAACCGGGATGGACAATGATCTGCCCCGGCGCGGGATAGCTTGTCGCGTTTTCCCAGGGGATAGAAAGCTCCCGCTCACCCATCGGGATCCAGCAGGCTTCGCCGGACCAGCGCACATGAATGATGCGGTCCTGATAGGGTAGCAGCGCGCGGAAACGCGCGCAGGTCTTGGGTGCGGCGGCATCTTCAAAGAATGCTTCGAAGATTTCCCCACCAATATCAATGATGATGTCGGCCATGGCTGCCCCCTTTCTGCCGGTGCCCATATGGCGCCTTGACGATGTGGGTTACGCGACCACGCCGCGCTTGCCAAGCCCAGTGCCGCCGCCAGCCAGGCCGATGATCTCAGGTTCAGTATTGAAGCTTTAAGCTTTCTTCCGTATTTGCCGGGGCCCAAAATCAGCCAGACTATCAGGAGCACGAGATGCGCAAAATCGCCCCCCTTGCTTTAGCGCTTATCTGCGCGATGGCCGTGCCTGTTTTGGCACAGCAGAAATCCCCCGCGCGGCAGGCCACGCCCGATGTAGCAGCGCAGCCGCGTTATGCCACCGTCAATCTGCGCGCCGATTTTGCGCCTGATCCGCATGAAACCCGCGTTGAAGCGGGCGGCGATCGCGAAGTGCAAGGGCTTGGCAGCGACTGCACCGGCTGGATTGATTATTCCCGACCCGATGTTGATTTGAACTATCAGGCCGGCAGTTTGCCGCTTTACATTTCCGTGGTGGCGCAGGCTGACACGACGTTGATCATCAATGATCCATCCGGGCGCTGGCTCTGTAATGATGATATGGAGGGGCTGAACCCCGGCATCGTCATCCAGCGCCCCGCAAGCGGGAATTATAATATCTGGATCGGCACGGTGGATCGCGGTGCCGCACAACCCGCGACGCTCCGCATTTCCGAAATGCCACCAAGCCGGCGGAAATGATCCGCCGGCCATTGAGGTGAGGGGCAATCTGCCCCCGATGCCTATTCCTTCGCTACATTCGCCTCCGCCGCGATGCGCGCCCAGAGTTCCAATTCGCGCCGATTGAATGCACCAAGTTCTTCCGGCGTGCTGGTGGTGGAAACAATGCCAAGCGCGCCGATATGGCGCTTGGCTTCCTCACTTTGGCCAATGGCGACCATTTCACGGTTTAGCCGCGCAATGATGGCGGGGGGTGTGCGCGCCGGCATCCAAGACCCGTTCCAGGAAGCAAAGTCAAAGCCGGGCAGCCCTGATTCGGCGACGGTTGGCACATCGGGCAGCGTTTCCACGCGACGCGCCGTGGTGACGGCAAGGGCGCGGATGGTACCGGCGCGCAAATGCTCTACCGCCGGCCCTAGATCCGTCACCAGAAAATGGAGCCGCCCACCGAGAAGATCCGCCATGGCCTGTGGCGTACCGCGATAGGCGATTTGCTCTGCCCGGAAGCCTGCCGCCTGGCTCAGCAGGTGTGTGCCGGCAAGCCCGCCTGCATTGCCAATGCCGTAATTTAGCGTGCCGGGATTGGCGCGGGCATGGGCGATGAAGCCTTGCAGATCGCGCGCGGGAAAATCAGCGCGCACCAGGACGCCAAGCGGGTTGGTGCTGATCAAAGAAAGCGGGGCAAAATCGCGCAACGGATCATAGCCCGGTTCCCGCATCAGATTCGGGTTCGCAGCATGGGTCGAAACCGAACCGAAAAAGATTGTGTAGCCATCGGGGGCCGCGCGGGCGGCGGCGCGGGCACCGATGGCGCCATTGGCGCCGCCGATATTCTCGATGATGAAATTTTGCCCGAAGATACGGCCCAGACGCTCCCCATAAAACCGCGCCAGGCTATCGGTGCCACTGCCCGCTGGAAACGCCGCGATGATGCGTACCTGACGGCTGGGCCAATTCGCTTCCTGTGCGCGCAGCTCGCCTGGCGTGTAAGCGGCAATGCCGGCGCCGAGGGCCAATAGGAAACGGCGGGATAAAGTGTTTTCGGATTTCATTTGTTCTTTCCTCCCTTTTCTTGCGGTATCTCAGGTGAAGTTGAATTCGCGGTAGCCGCCAGACGCGACTTCATCGGCCATGCGGCGATATTCCACGGCGCCGCCATAATAACCAAGGGTGCGACGAATATCACGCCCTTCGACATTCCGATTAACGCCCGTTTGCCATGAATTGACCTCAGCAAAGAGCAACCCAGCCACGGCTTCTTCCACTTTTTCAGCCCACCAATGCACTGCTTCGGGCTTGGGTTCCACGCGCTTCAGGCCGTTCTGCCGCATATGGATAATAAGGCCAGTGACCCAATCTACGATTTCTTCGATATTGCGTGGAATATTGCCGCGCGCGGTATGGGGCCCGAGTACCATGAGCATATTCGGAAAACCTTCAGCCATCACGCCAAGAAAGGTCTTTGGCGTGCCGATCCATTCCTGCTTCAGGCTGCGCCCACCAGGGCCACGAATATCCATGCGGTCATAAGGGCCCGTCACACCATCAAAGCCGGTCGAGAAGATCAGGATGTCAAAACCAAATTCGTCAGTGCTGGTCATGATCCCTTCAGCTGTAATGCACTCGATCGGTGTTTCATTGATGTCCACAAGGCGCACATTGGGCTGATTGTAGACTTCATAGTAGCCGCTTTCCAAAGGCAAGCGCCTGGTGCCGAAGCCGTGATTCTTAGGGATGAGCTTTTCCGCAACGGCGGGGTCCTTTACCCTTTGGCGGATCTTGCGCGCCATGAAGTCGCTGGCCAGCGCATTGGCGTTCTTATCGGTTAGCACATCCGCGAAGTTACCGACCCAAATGCCGAAGCCAGGTTCGGCATAAAGCTTTTCCCAAAAGGCCTCACGTTCTTCCGCAGAAACCTCAAGCGCCTTTCGAGGATCTGTCTGATGAATGAAGCAGGTTGCGGTTTCCCGGCAGCGGGCGAAGATTTCCGGATAGCTTGCTTTGATCTTGGCCTGTTCTTCGGGTGTGATTTTGCGGTTATGCAGCGGCGCCGCCCAATTCGGCGTGCGCTGAAACACTGTCAGATGCCCAACATCCTTGGCGATGGTTTGGATGATTTGGATGGCGGTCGCGCCCGTGCCGATGATGCCAACGCGTTTGCCCGTGAAATCAACCGGATCATGCGGCCAGCGGGCGGTATGGAAAGCCTGACCCTGAAAGGCGTCTCGCCCAGGTATATTGGGTAGGGTGGGGGCTGAAAGTGGCCCAAGCCCCGTAATCAGCAAGGGCGCGCGGCAGGTCTCACCGCTTTCCAGTGTGACGGTCCAGATATTCTGTGCGTTATCAAAATGTGCTGCATTGACCCGGCTGTTGAAGGTGATGTGTTTGCGGAGATCAAACTTGTTGGCCACAAAATTCAAATAGCGCAGCGTATCCGGCTGGGCCGCGAAATGTTCCGGCCATTCCCATTCCTGCAGCAATTCTTCGGAAAAAGAATAGCCATAGGACCAGCTTTCGGAATCGAAGCGCGCGCCAGGGTAGCGGTTCCAATACCAAGTACCGCCGATATCCGAACCCGCCTCAAATACCCTTAGCTTCATGCCGAGTTCGCGCAGGCGGATCAGCTGATACATGCCGGAGATGCCAGCACCAATGATGATGGCGTCTGGATCGGCTGGCGGGCAGGGCGCCTTGTTCATGGTGCACGCTTTCGTGACGTGATGATTGATGATTATCAGGTTGCCTTTTGCTGGCAGCCCTATGAATTCACCATAACAGGGCAAATTTGCTCGCACCGCAATCCGGATGCCATGCTGGTAGCCGGATAGGGAAGATTTCGTCATGGCACGCTTCAAAGGTAAGGTTATTTTGATTTCAGGTGCCGCACGCGGCCAGGGTGCGGCGGAAGCGTGCTTGCTGGTGGCTGAAGGTGCCAAGGTTGTTCTTGGCGATGTGTTGGAAGCGGAAGGCCAAGCGCTGGCGCAGGAACTGGGCCCCAATGCGCAATTTCTACGGCTTGATGTGGCTGAGGAAGCGGATTGGGCGCGGGCTGTGGCGGTAGCGGAAGCGCACGGGCCACTCAGTGGGTTGGTCAATAATGCCGGGATTTATGTCCCGAAGCTGATGATGGAAACAGACGCGGCTTTGTTCGAACGCCATATGCGCGTCAATCAGCTTGGATGTTTTCTTGGCATGAAGGCGGTGGTTCCAGCCCTGGAAAGGGCTGGTGGGGGTTCAATCGTCAATATCTCCTCCACGGCCGGGCTGCGTGGTTCGCCGCGCGCCTTTGCCTATAGCGCAACGAAATGGGCGCTACGCGGTATGACAAAATCTGCAGCGCTTGAACTTGCGCCGCGCAGCATTCGCGTCAATTCCGTTCATCCAGGCCCAATCGCAACTCCGATGCTGGATATCCGTTCATCGGAAGAGAATACCGCGCGGCTGAAATCCGTGCCCATGGGGCGACAGGGCACGGCGGATGAGGTGGCGCGGCTGGTGCTGTTTCTACTGTCTGAGGATAGCGGTTACATGACTGGCGCCGAAGTTACCGTGGATGGTGGCGCCACACTTTGAAAGTGTTTCAGTACCCTAGACTAAAATCCACTAGATTGATGAGCTGGCGGCCAGCCCGCATATTGTGAATATTCTCCACCACCTGAGGTGCCACGCTGGATGGGATGGTGATGCTGGCGGCATGTGGTGTCAGGAACACCTTGGGATGGGACCAGAAAAGGCTTTCTGGCGGTAGCGGCTCGGGCTCAAACACATCAAGCGCTGCACCGGCAATATGCCCGGAATCGAGTGCGGCCAGCATATCTTCCGCCACCATATGCCCGCCGCGTGCGCCGTTGATCACATAAGCCCCGCGTGGCAGCGCTGACAGCAACTTGGCGTTCAAGACGCCGCGGGTTTCCGGCGTGAGCGGTAGCAGGCAGATCAGAATATCTGTTTGCGCCGCCATCGCCATCAGCCCATCCGCGCCATGGAAGGTTTGCACGCCCGGTAGCGTCTTCGCGCTGCGCGACCAGCCCGTGACTGGAAAGCCGAGTGAGGTCAGCGCCCTCGCCGAAGCGCTACCCAATTCGCCAATGCCCAGAATGCCGATGCGCCGTTCCGCCGTGCTGGGTGCCGAAAGCTCCAGCCATTCCTTGCGTTGTTGCAGGGCGCGGTATTCCGGATCCTGCCGATGAAAGCGAAGCACATTCAGCAGCACCCATTCCGCCATCGCGCTGGTCAGCAACACATCCTTCAACCGCGCGACTGGAATACCAGGCGGCGGCCCCGGTGCGCGCAGCAAATGATCAACGCCAGCGCCCATGGAGACAATCAGCTTCAGATTTGGATAGCGGCGGAGTTCCATCATGTCATGCGCGGTCCAGACAACCGCAGCTTCAATTTCTGCCGGGTCGCCCACATCGGGGAACATGCGAATTTCCAGGCTGGGATCAACGGCCAGCAGTGCTGCCTTCCAATCCTGCATGGTATGCGCTTTGGTTGAAAGCAGAATGGTCATTACGCGTTTTCCTTTGAGAGTGCTTCATCCAGTCGGCGCACAAAGGCGCGCCAATCATCCCGCCTGGCAGCCGCCCATTCCGTGCCATCGGGCAGCTTGGCGTAAAGGCTGAGGATGCTTTTGGACCAGAGGAAATCAAATTGCTGTGGTGATGAAAGCGCCAAGGCGGCGGTGCGTTCAAACACGCCATCCTTGATTTTTGGCATGATTTTCTTGAGCCACCACCAGCAGCCAATGCCAAGCACGATCATGCCGGTCCATGTGCCGCCTTGCTGCACGCCAAGCGCTTCCAGCGGCGCGCCGCCCCATTTCAGCGCAAGGAAGCTGGTGGTCAGGATGGTCGCGGTTGGCCAGACATTCTCCCAGGTGCGATAGACCGGGGAGCCTGGCGAATTCATGCGGCGCAGGCTGACGCCAAGCTTCACTTGCCCGGCATCCAGCATCGCTTTCAGGCGTTCCAATTCACTCACGGTAGGGTCGTTGCCTTTTCATTGCTGGTAAGTTCGAAAGCGGCCGCCATCAATTGCCGCGTATAGGCTTGCTTCGGTGCCTGCACCAGCGCCGCGGCCTCACCTTCTTCCACCACAAGCCCATCCTTCAGTACGGCGATACGATGCGCCATGGCGCGCACCACGCGCAGATCATGGGAGATGAACAGATAGGCAAGGCCATGGCGCGCCTGCAAATCACGCAGCAAATCCACCACCTGCGCCTGCACGCTGACATCAAGCGCGCTGGTTGGTTCATCCAGCACCACCACGCTAGGCTTCAGTACCATGGCGCGTGCAATAGCGATGCGCTGGCGTTGGCCGCCGGAAAATTCATGCGGGTAGCGTTCCGCCATGGCGGGGTCGAGGCCCACCTCGCGCAGCGCCTCCGCCACGCGCGCCAGGCGTTCCGCGCGTGGCTGGCCGGCTTCATGCACTTCCAAGCCCTCGCCGATGATCTCCGCAACACTCAGGCGCGGCGATAGCGCGCCGAAGGGGTCCTGAAATACAATCTGCATGCGCCGCCGCCAAGGGCGCAGCGCGCGGGTGGAAAGCGCCTGGAGATCCTGCCCAGAAAACACGATGCTGCCTTGGCTGTCCGCCATCCGCAGCAAGGCAAGCCCAAGCGTGGTCTTGCCAGAGCCGCTTTCGCCGACGAGGCCAAGTGTCTCACCAGCGCGAAGTGACAGCGAAACACCATTTACTGCCTTCACTTCCGCCACAACACGGCGCAGCAAGCCGCGCCTGATCGGGAAATGCACCCGGATGTCGCGCGCTTCCAGCGCGGCGGCGGCATCGGCTGGAATTGGCGCCGGTGCGCCACGCGGCTCGGTCGCCAACAGCATGCGCGTATACTCATGCTGAGGCGCAGCAAAAACCTCAGACACTTTGCCCTGTTCCACCGCATTGCCATCCTTCATCACGACCACGCGATCGGCGTGGCGGCGCACGATGGAAAGGTCATGCGTGATCAGCAGCATCGCCATGCCAAGCCGTTGCTTGAGTGAGGCGAGCAGTTCCAGAATCTGCGCCTGGATGGTCACATCCAGCGCGGTGGTTGGTTCATCGGCAATCAGCAGCTTGGGATCATTGGCCAGTGCGGCAGCAATCATCACGCGTTGGCGCTGCCCGCCCGAGAGCTGATGCGGATAGGCGCCCAAGCGTTCCTCGGCCTGCGGAAAGCCAGCGAGCCGCAGCAATTCAATCACCCGCGCGCGCAAGGCTGGGCCCGCCAGAGGGCGATGGAGCGTTATGGCCTCGGCGATCTGGCGCTCAATGCTGTGCAAAGGATTGAGCGACGTCATGGGTTCCTGAAACACCATGCCGGCTACGCCGCCGCGTAGTGCGCGGAGTTGCCTATCATCCGCATCCAGCACGGAAACGCCATCCAGCGTGATGGACCCAGCCGGGTTGCTGCCGGCGCTGGACAGCAGGCGCAGGCAGGAAAGTGCGGTCACGGATTTGCCGCTGCCGCTTTCACCCACCAGTGCCAGTGTTTCGCCCGGCTGCACATCAAAGGAAACGCCGTGCACCACTTCTCGCCCACGGAAAGCCACCGACAAATCACGTACCGAAAGCAGCGCCATCAGGCCTGTCCCCCCGGCAATTTGCGCGGGTCAAAGGCATCGCGCACGGCTTCGCCGACAAAAATCAGCAGCGTCAGCATGCCGCCCAGCACCAGAAAGCTGGTCAGCGCCAGCCAAGGCGCGTTCAGATTATTCTTGCCTTGATTGACCAATTCGCCGAGAGAAGGTGAACCGGGCGGTAGGCCAAAACCCAGAAAATCGAGCGAGGCCAGCACCGTCACGCTACCTGACAGGATAAAAGGCAGGAAGGTCAGCGTCGCGACCATGGCATTGGGCAGGATGTGGCGCTGCATGATGCGCGCATCGGACACACCCAGCGCCTTGGCGGCGCGCACATAATCGAAATTCCGCCCACGGAGGAATTCAGCGCGCACCACGCTGGTCAGGTTCATCCAGGAAAACAGTAGCAGGAAGATCAGCAGCACCCAGAAGCTGGGTTCGATCACACTCGCCAGGATGATCAGCAGGAAAAGCTGCGGCATACCGGACCAGATTTCGATGAAGCGCTGGAATAGTAAATCCGTAGTGCCGCCATAAAACCCCTGCACTGCGCCGGCGGCGATCCCGATGACGGAACTGATGATGGTTAAGGTGAATCCGAACAGCACGGAAATGCGAAAGCCATAAATCACCCGCGCCAGCACATCGCGCGCTTGATCATCCGTGCCAAGCCAATTGCGTGCCGAGGGTGGTGCCGGCGCCGGTCTGCCCAAATCACGTACTACGGTACGGTAGGAATAAGGGATCAGCGGCCAGATCAGTGAGGCACCTTTCGCCTCAATCTCTTCGCGGAAGCCGCGGTCATGCCAATCGGCGAGTGTGGGCAGGCCATCTTCAAGAATGTCGCTCTCGGCGTAATCGGCCAGCACCGGCACATACCAACGCCCATCAATACGCGCGACCAGCGGCCGGTCATTGGCGAGGAACTCTGCAAAAAACGTGATGAAGAACAGCGTGCCGAAAATGATCAGCGACCAATAGCCGCGCTTATTGGCGCGGAAATTCGCGAGCCGGCGCTGCGTGAGCGGAGAGAGCATCAGCGCCGCGCCTCAAAATCAATGCGCGGATCGACTAGCGTATAGGTAAAATCGCCAATGATCTGCATCACCAGCCCCATCAGCGTGAAGATGTAAAGGGTTGCGAACATCACCGGATAGTCGCGGCGAATGGCGCTTTCGAAGCCCAAAAGCCCGAGACCATCGAGCGAGAATACAATCTCCACCAGCAGCGCGCCGGTAAACAAAATACCGATAAAGGCCGCGGGGAAGCCAGCAATGATCAGCATCATGGCATTGCGGAAGATATGGCCATAGAGCACGCGCCTTTCGGACCCGCCCTTGGCGCGGGCCGTCAGCACATATTGCTTGCCGATCTCATCCAAGAAGGCGTTTTTGGTGAGCATGGTCAGCGTGGCAAAGCCGCCAATCACCAACGCAATCGTGGGCAGCACCATATGCCAAGCGTAATCCAGAATGCGCGCGCCAAGCGACCAGGTCTCTGACCCTGGGCTATTCAGCCCACGTAGGGGAAACCATTGAAAGAAGGAACCGCCGGCGAAAAACACCACCAGTATAATCGCAAACAGGAAGCCCGGTATGGCATAACCAATCAGCACCACCGCCGATGTCGCGACATCAAAGCGTGAGCCATCGCGAACGGCCTTTCTGATGCCAAGCGGGATGGAGATCAGGTAGATCAGCAGCGTGGACCAAAGGCCTAGTGAAACGGATACCGGCATTTTTTCGATAATCAAATCAATCACTGGCCGGTCCCGAAACAGTGAACGCCCGAAATCGAAGGTCAGATAGCCCAGGATCATTTCCTTGAAACGCGTTGTCGCGGGCTTATCAAAGCCAAAGGCGCGTTCGATTTCAGCGACAATGGCAGGATCAAGCCCGCGTGCCCCGCGATAGGACCCAACCGGGCCATCGCCGCCGCCACCACCGGTGCCGCGCTGTTCCAGCGCATTGGGTGTGCGGATTTCACCACCACCTTCGCCGGTAATACGCCCCATGGTCTGGCCTTCACCGCGCAGCTCCGCCAGCATCTGTTCAACTGGCCCACCGGGGGCGAATTGCACCACGGCGAAATTGATCAGGATGATGCCAAACAGAGTCGGAATCACCAGCAGCAAGCGGCGAAGAAGATAAGCGGCCATTTTTAAAGGTTACGCCTGGCTTCCGCCAAGGCGGCATCCCGCGCGGGGTCTATCCACCAGGCGGTGGGAAAGCCAAGGCCAAAGCGCGGCGTTTTCTCTGGACGGCCGAAGCGCTCCCAGAAGGCGATGCGGAAGCTCCGGCTATGCCAATGCGGCACCATGAAGTTATGGTGCAGCAAGACTCGGTCGAGCGCACGGGTACGCGCTACAAGTTCTGCCTGATTGGGCGCGGCGATGACCATTTCAACCAACTCATCAATCACCGGGTCGCAAATGCCGGCGACGTTCTGGCTGCCGTTTTCGCGCGCCTTGGCGCAGGTCCAGTAGTCGCGCTGTTCATTGCCGGGGTGAAAGCCCTGGCCGATGCTATCAATCGTCATGTCATAGTCGAAGGCATCCACCCGTACCTGATATTGCGCGGGGTCCACAGTGCGCACGCGGGCCGCTATGCCAAGGCGTTCCAACCATTGCACATAAGGCAGCGCCACACGTTCAAAAGTCGCACCTTGCAGCAGGATTTCGAATTCAAAGCGCCTTCCTTCCGCATTCACCAGGCGCCGGTCGCGCACGGTCCAGCCCGCTTCGCGCAGCAGCGTAAGCCCACGGCGGAGCCCTTCGCGGTTATTACCGGAACCATCGGTCCTTGGCAGGCGATATTCCTCGGTAAAGACAGTCGCAGGCACGCGCCCACGATATTGATTCAGGATTTCAAGCTCTCGCCCTTCCGGCAGACCGCGGGAAGCGAAATCGGAATTGGAAAAATAGCTCTCGGTCCGCGTATAGGCCCCGTAGAACAGGTTGGTGTTCATCCATTCATAGTCGAACACTTCAATCAGCGCGCGGCGCACCCGCGCATCCTGAAACAAGGGCCGGCGTAGATTGACGGCGAAGGCTTGCATGCCGGTTGGGATTTCGTGGCGAATTTCCTGCTTGGTCGCCAAGCCGCGTCGCGCCGCTGGGAAGTCGTAGCCAGTGGCCCAATCGCGCGCGACATTTTCCGTGCGGAAATCTATCTGCCCGGCCTTGAAGGCTTCAAAGGCTACAGTCGTGTCGCGGAAGTATTCATAACGAATGATATCAATGTTTGACATGCCGCGCGTGGTCGGCAAATCCTGTCCCCAATAATCCGGTACGCGGCGCAGCACTACGCTGCGGTTCGGTTCGAATCTTTCGATGCGATAGGCGCCAGAACCAAGCGGCAGATCAAGACTTGGGCGGGTGAAGTCGCGCCCTTCCCAGTAATGGCGCGGCAGGATGGACATCTCACCCAGAATCAGCGGCAATTCGCGGTTTTCATCGGTGCGGAAGCGATACGTCACACGCCGCGCATCTCCTGCCACCACTTCCGTCACATCCGCCCAATAGGAACGGAAAAAGGGCCGACCATTGGCGCGCAGCATGGTGAAGCTGAAGACAACATCTTCCGCTGTGATCGGCCGGCCATCATGCCAACGGGCCCCTTCGCGCAATTCAAAGGTCACGCCCTTGCGGTCCGCCGGCAATTCAATGATGCGCGCCAGATGGCCATATTGCGACAGCGGTTCATCCAGATTGCGCGCCAGCAGCGTGTCATAAATCAGGTTGCTGCCAACCGCGGGCGTGCCGCGCAGGATGAAGGGGTTGAAACTGTCAAAGGACCCAATGGCCGTCAGCGTGATTTCGCCGCCCTTGGGCGCGTTGGGATTGACCCAGGGCCAATGGGTGAAATCCGCCGGCAGGGCAGGTTCGCCCAGCAGCGCCATGGCATGGGTGCGCACCACCTGGCCGGGCCTGTCACCCCCGGCGGGATTAGCGGCGCGGGCCATTTGAGGCAGGCTCATGAAGGTGGCGCCAAGCGCCAAAAGGTCACGTCGTTGCATGAGCTTCAGGATGGGGGTTCGCCGCGCCTTGGGCAATGGCGGAGCGTTTCAGCTACGCAGAAGTTGAACCGCTTCCGAAAGTAGCCGCTCATCCCCCAGCGCAATTACGCGGCCATCACTGCCCGGATGCAATGGCTTGCCGGACCAATCCGTCACGCGCCCGCCCGCCCCTTCAATCACCGGCACCAGCGCCGCCCAATCCCAGATTTTCAGATCGCTTTCCGCCACCACATCAATCAGGCCAAGCGCGACAAGGCCATAGGCGTAGCAATCGCCGCCCCAGGTCACACGCCGCGCGCCTTTGCGCAGCCGGTCAAAACCGGGGCGATTGGGGGCGCTGAACATATCGGGGCTGGTGCAGGAAAGCTCAGCGTCGGCCAGACTGGCGCAGGGGCGGCAGCGCGCCGTGCCGGCGAAGGGGCCGGTAAAGCGTGTGGGCTGGCCGGCCACGCCCAGCCAGCGTTCGCCGGTGATGGGCTGGTCAATAATGCCAAGCACGGGGGTGCCCCGATGCAACAGCCCAAGCAGGCTGCCGAAGATCGGTCTGCCGGTCACGAAAGCGCGGGTACCGTCAATCGGGTCCAGTACCCAGACCCATTCGGCATCCGGGCGTTCTTCCCCGTGTTCTTCACCAATCACGCCGTGATCGGGCAGTGCTTCGGCCAGCAGAGCGCGAATCGCTTCCTCGGCCTCACGATCCGCGCGGGTGACGGGGCTGGCATCGCCCTTGGCTTCTACCAGCAAGGCGGAACGAAACAGCGGCCGGATCACGGCCGCTGCCTTATCAGCGGCGGCTTCCGCCACCGCGATGAAGTTTTCCGAGATCAGGGCGCGGGCGCGTTCGGTGAAATCGAACGCAAATAGGCGATCAGGTCAGCACGGTTTTGTACGCTGGCCATGCCGGCATAGGTCATTTTATTGCCGGGGGCATAGGCGCGCGGATTGGCCAACCAGGCATTCAAATCTTCATAGCCCCATGGCTTGCTGGCCATGCCACGCAGCGCCGCAGAGTAGTTGAAGCCGTCAATATGCGCGTGCTTGGCCCCCACAATGGCATAGAGGTTCGGCCCAACCCCGGAACGGCCACCTTCATTGAAGCTGTGGCAGGAAGCGCATTGGCGCTGCGCCAATTGCTGACCGGCCTGCACATTGGCGGCAGTGAGAAGCGGTGTGATGGGTTCAAGGGCAGGGGCGGCTGGCGCTGCGGCCACCTGGGCGGGGGCGGGTTCGCCAATCTGAATGGCACTTTCCTTGAGCGGCGTTGGATGCACGATCAAGCGGCCAATCACGCCGGCACTCATGAAGGTGATCCCGGCCGTCAGCACGGCAGCGAAAACCTTGTTCAGCTCAAGACTGTTACTCATGGCCAAGCTCTTCCTCAAACCGGACGCTGCCCGCCGGTTTGCACCCAGGGACGCGCTTCTTTAGAACGCGCGGAACATATAGATCACCCTTCCCGCCGGCAAGGCGGCAGGAGCCCTTTTCCTTGCGTCCCATCATTGTCATCCCCGCCCGTATGGCCGCGACCCGTCTGCCCGGCAAGCCGCTGGCTGATATTCATGGCCGCCCAATGATCGCCCATGTGCTGGACCGCGCCCGCGAAGCCGGTATCGGCCCCCTGGCGGTTGCCTGCGCTGAGGAGGAAATCGCCGAAGCCGCCCGCGCCGCCGGCGCCCGCGCCGTGCTGGTGGCCGATGATGTCCCTTCCGGCACGGATCGCGTGCAGCGCGCCATGAAGGCTTTGGACCCTGCGGGGGAATTCGATGTGGTGGTGAATTTGCAAGGTGACTTCCCGACCATCCGCCCGGAAACCCTGCGCGCGGTGCTGGCCCCGCTGGAAGACCCCACGGTTGATATCGGCACGCTGGTCTGCCCCATCGCCAATGAGGTTGAAGCACGCACCGATTCCTTCGTGAAATGCGCCTGCGCCTTCACGGGCGATGCCAGAGTGGCGCCGGCGCTTTATTTCTCTCGTCTGCCGATCCCATGGGGGGAGGGGCCGCGCTGGCACCATATTGGCGTTTATGCCTATCGCCGCGCCGCCTTGGACCGCTTCGTGACTCTGCCGGCCACTCCCCTTGAACTGCGCGAAAAGCTCGAACAACTCCGCGCCCTGGAAGCGGGCATGAAAATCAGCGCCGCCCGGGTGGAACACGGCCCCTTCGGCGTGGATACGCCTGAAGATTTGGAACGTGCCCGCGCCCTTTTGGCCCCTTGAAAGAAAAACCCATGTCAGCCCATCGCATTGCCTTCCAGGGTGTCCTCGGCGCCTATTCTGATCTTGCCTGCCGCGCCGCCTATCCGGGCTCGGAAACCCTGCCTTGCCCTTCCTTTGAAGCGGCCATGGCGGCGCTGCGCGATGGGCTATGCGATCTGGCCATGCTGCCCTGCGAGAATTCCTTGGCTGGCCGCGTGCCTGATATTCACCGCATGCTGCCTGATTCTGGGCTTTTCGTGGTTGGGGAGCATTTCCAGCGCGTGGAACATTGCTTGCTGGCCCCCAAAGGCGCGAGCCTTTCCACGCTAAAGCGCGCCCATAGTCACCCGGTTGCCTTGGGCCAGGTGCTGCGCCTGTTGAAAGACATGAACCTGACCCCAGTGATTGAAGCCGATACGGCGGGGGCCGCGGCGCTGATTGCCGAACGCGGCGGGGTGGAGGATGCCGCCATTGCCAGCGAATTGGCCGCCGAAATCTATGGCCTGGAAGTGCTGAAGCGGAACGTAGAAGATGAGGCGCATAACACCACGCGCTTTTATGTGATGTCCCGCGATAGGGCGGATGCACCCGCGGATGCGCCCAATCTGGTGACCACCTTTGTCTTTCAGGTTCGGTCCATCCCGGCAGCGCTGTATAAGGCGCTGGGGGGCTTTGCCACCAATGGGATCAATATGACCAAGCTGGAAAGCTATATGATGGGCGGGCGCTTTGCTGCGACGCAATTCCTGTGTGATGTGGATGGCCACCCGGATCAACCAGCGCTGCGCCGCGCCTTTGAGGAGCTGGCCTTTTTCTCCTCCTCCATGAAGATTCTGGGCGCCTATCGCGCCCATCCCTATCGGCTGGAACAGTCAATTCCGGCGGAATAGCGCTAGAGTCGCGAAAGCCCTTCCCCCAGCCTAAATGCCGGGGTAGAAGCATCCATGGGGACCCGTAGCTCAGCTGGATAGAGCGTTGCCCTCCGAAGGCAAAGGTCACACGTTCGAATCGTGTCGGGTGCGCCAGTTTCTCGAACCGAACAGTGCCGGGCGAGACGCATACCCAACGCCTCTCCTGCGGCAGTCGGCGCAATCCGCTAAGCCGCCCGGCTGTGCCCTGCGTCGCCGATC
>JBPCSO010000010.1:0-11601 GCA_051007055.1 Roseomonas sp. | reverse complement strand
TCTTGGTAATGACACGCTGGAAGGTGGTCTTGGCAATGACAGCCTGACAGGCGGGGCGAATACTGACCTTGTGTCTTATTCGGCTTCCACTGGCACCGTGACGGTAAGTCTTGCTGGCAATCTGGCGCTTGGTGCTGCTGGCAATGACAGCCTGTCTGGTTTTGAGAATGTGCTGGGTGGTGCTGGTGCTGACAGTCTGCTGGGCGATGGCCTCGCGAATAGCTTGGCTGGTGGTGCTGGCAACGACACGCTTGTGGGTGGCGATGGTGCCGACACGCTGGAAGGCGGGCTTGGCAATAACCGTCTGATCGGCGGTGCTGGTACTGACTTGGTCTCCTATGCTGGTGTGTCCGATGCGGTGACGGTGAACCTTGCTGGCAATCTGGCGCTTGGTGCTGCTGGCAATGACAGCCTGTCTGGTTTTGAGAATGTGCTGGGTAGTGCTGGTGCTGATAGCCTGTTGGGTGACGGTCTGGCGAATAGCTTGGAAGGTGGTGCTGGTAACGACACGCTTGTGAGCAGCGACGGTGCTGACACGCTGGTTGGGGGGCTTGGTAATGACAGCCTGACTGGTGGTGTTGGTACTGACCTTGCGTCCTATAGCGGGGCGTCTGGTGCTGTGACGGTGAGCCTTGCGGGTAGTCTGGCGCTTGGTGCTGCGGGCAATGACAGCCTATCGGGTTTTGAGGATGTGCTGGGTAGTGCTGGTGCCGATAGCCTGCTGGGTGATGCGGTGGCGAACCAGCTGAGCGGTAGTGCTGGTGCCGACACGCTGGAAGGTGGCCTTGGTAATGACAGCCTGACTGGCGGTACTGGTACTGACTTGGTGTCTTATGCTGGTGCGTCTGGTGCGGTGACGGTGAACCTTGCTGGTAGTCTTGCGCTTGGTGCTGCGGCCAATGACAGCCTGTCAGGTTTTGAGGATGTGTTGGGTGGCGCTGGTAATGACAGCCTGCTGGGCGATGCGGCGGCGAATCAGCTGAGTGGCGGTGCCGGCGCTGATACGCTGGATGGCGGCGCTGGAGATGACACTCTTTTAGGCGGAGCCGGGGCAAATGAATTGAATGGGGGGATGGGCATCGATATAGCCATTTTCGATGGTTCAATCAGTGAATTCACTATTCAAGGAGAGGCGTCCCAGACGATACCGGAAAATCGTAGGAGTGTTATCGTTAGTCGCGCCCAGGCCAATAGTTCTGACATGCGGACAACTTTGGTGAATATTGAGCATTTGCGCTTCACCGACGCCCTGGTCTCCTATGATTTAGGAGGTGAAGAATGGTGGTGGCGACGCACGACTGAGTTTGATCAAGATGGTAGATTGCTGCGTCAGAGCGGTACGGATGACACTGGCAACACTTGGTCTGCAACTGGCTATATGAATGGTCATTGGGCCAGTTGGATCTCCTATGATGCAAACCAGGATGAGTGGTGGGCTTCGATTGAGAGTGAAAATGATACGGAGGGGCGGGCTGTCCAGAGCAAGTTGATTTCTGACGAGGGAAATGCCTGGACTGCACCAGCGTCTGCGAGCAGCCTTTGGACCCATTGGATTGGTAGAGATGGTTCTAACCGTGCTGTTGGGGTTCGGCCTCACTTTTGGGACGCCTCGCCCCCGCCTTATCAGCAGGCTCCAAGTGTTACAGTGGGAATACCAAATGCTATTGGTGTAAATCTCAATATCGTGCCGGTAACTCCTCCGGCGATTTACAGCATTGTTCCGCCGTTTTCCGGTACGGCTTTGCTATCAATGAATCTACCTATGCTTCCCGAATGGATGGGCTCTAGGTACTGGCAACCTATGCCGGTAGTGACGGGTGCAGAAGATCCAGACAATCTGAGGGTTAGTTATCCTTGGGAAGGATCAACTTGGTATTTTGATCAGAATGGCGATGAGTTTTGGTCCACGATTTCTACAGAATATGATTGGATGGGATATCAGACGCGGCAGCATGGTCACGAGGATAACGGTAATGTCTGGTATGCGGCAGGATACGCAGGTAGTTACTGGAGAAACTGGCAGTCTATTGATGCTAACCATGACGAGGCTTGGTCAATAATTACCACTGAGTATGATTTAGGTGGTCATCCTGTCATGCAACTCGGCTATGAGGATGATGGCGATTTTTGGGAGGCAAGATCCGCTTGGTTCGTGGGCGGCTCGTTATCCTCATTGACTTTTTGGGATGCAAGTAATAATGAAACGTGGTCTAGTGTAACGTTAGAGTACGACTGGTCGGGTACGCCGACCGGTCAAACGATTCTGGATGACAATGGTACTAGCTGGTCGGCCAGCGGGTATGCCAATGGCTCTTGGTCAACGTGGACCAATTACGACACCGCGAATTCCCAGACGTGGTCAAGCATAACGGTGGAGTATGACTGGTCGGGTACGCCGACTAGGCAGACGACTGTGGATGACAGTGGTACTAGCTGGTCGGCCAGCGGTTATGCCAATGGTTCCTGGTCAAAGCTGACCACTCACGACACTGCGAATTTCCAGACATGGTCTAGCATAACGGTGGAGTATGACTGGTCGGGTATGCCGACTGGTCAGACGATTGTGGATGATAATGGCACTACGTGGCTCTCCAGTGGCTATGTGAATGGTAATTGGACGACGTCGGTTGTCTCTGACACGAACGACCACGAAGCATGGTCAATTGTAACGACGCAATACGATGCCTCAGGTGCGCCGGTTTCGCAGACAGGCGTTGAGGATAATGGCAATACGTGGTCTGCCAGCGGCTATAGCAATGGCCGTTGGGCCAATTGGGTTGAACATGATAGCGCTGGGGATGAGTCTTGGTCTCGGCTTGAGTACAGCCTTGATCCCTCGTTTGCGGATGGTTGGCAGAACCTAGTCACATTCTACGATGATGGCAGGATTTCTGGTTCAGGTGGCGCCGGTGGTGATGTTTTGACCGGTGCTACTGATCAAGACACTCTGGATGGTCAGTCAGGCCACGATAGCGTTATGGGTTTACAGGGCAGTGATTCGCTTTTTGGCGGCCTGGGAGATGACCGGATTGATGGCGGTGAGGGTGCAGACACGCTGCAGGGCGGGTTGGGAGCCGATAACCTCATTGGTGGTTTAGGCCTTGATTTTGCTTTCTATGCGGATGCAATTGGCGCGATCACGGTAAGTCTTGCCGGTAACACTTCAAATGGCGCTGCGGGTCTAGATACCCTAACCGGCATTGAGAATGTATTGGCCGGTTCCGGTTCCGACAGTCTGTTGGGCGATGCTGCGGCGAACCAAATGATCGGTGGAGATGGTGCCGACACTTTGGATGGCGGCCTTGGTGTGGACAGCCTGAATGGTGGTTCTGGGAATGATCTTGTATCTTATTCCAGTGTAAGCGGCGCGGTGACGGTGAACCTTGCGTTTAATTTGGCGCTTGGTGCTGCTGGCAATGACAGCCTGTCAGATTTTGAGAATGTGCTGGGTGGTAGCGGTGCCGATAGCCTGCTGGGTGATGGCCAGGCGAATGGCCTGACGGGCGGTCTTGGTAACGATACGCTGGCTGGCGGTCTTGGTGATGACAGTCTGACCGGCGGTGCTGGGACTGACCTTGTGTCCTATGCTGGTGTGTCCGATGCGGTGACGGTGAGCCTTGCGGGTAATCTGGCGCTTGGTGCTGCGGGCAACGACAGCCTGTCTGGTATTGAGAATGTGTTTGGTGGTGCTGGTGCCGATAGCCTGCTGGGCGATGGCCTGGCGAACAGCTTGGCTGGTGGTGCTGGTAACGACACCCTTATGGGCGGTGACGGCGCCGACACGCTGGATGGCTGGCTTGGTGATGACAGCCTACTGGGTGGCGCGGGTACTGATCTGCTCTCCTATGCGGCGATGGCTGGTGCGGTGACGGTGAGCCTTGCTGGCAATCTGGCGCTTGGTGCTGCGGGCAATGACAGCCTGTCTGGTTTTGAGAATGTGCTGGGTGGTGGCGGTGCCGATAGCCTGTTGGGTGATGCGGCGGCGAATAGCTTGGCGGGCGGTGCTGGCAACGACACGCTTGTGGGCGGTGATGGTGCTGACACGCTGGATGGCGGACTTGGTAATGACAGCCTGATGGGCGGTGCTGGGATTGACCTTGTCTCCTATGCGGCGATGGCTGGCGCGGTGACGGTGAGCCTTGCTGGCAGTCTGGCACTTGGTGCTGCGGGTAATGACAGCCTATCTGGTATTGAGAATGTGCTGGGTGGTAGCGGTGCCGATAGTCTGCTGGGCGATGGCCTTGCGAATAGCTTGGCGGGCGGTGCTGGCAACGACACGCTTGTTGGCGGTGATGGCGCTGACGCGCTAGATGGCGGCTTAGGCAATGACAGTCTGGCAGGTGGTGCTGGAAGCGATGATTACCGTCTCAGCCGCGGTGGTGGTGCGGATAGACTGGATAACACTGCTGCTGATCACCTGACAGCAACGGATCGGCTGTTGCTTGCTGCTGATGTCGCGCGCAATCAGGTATGGTTGCAGCGTTCCGGCAATGATCTCCTGGTCAGTATCATCGGTACCTCTGACAGCAGTCGGGTCCTTGGCTGGTACAGCGCGGGCACTACCTCTCGACTAGACAGCTTTGTCGCGGGTGATGGTCGTGTGATGACCGAGGCACGCGTCGAGGCGCTGGTTCAGGCCATGGCGACGATGACCCCGCCGCCTGCGGGGCAAACTAATCTGACGCCTGAGCAACAAACCCTGCTTAACACGGCGATTGCTGCCGCCTGGCAGTAGGGCGCCATCAAGGCCACGGGCTGAGCGATTGCGCGGCCCGTGGCGCTGGGTATAACCCTAACCAACCGTAACACTTCAAAAAGGCAAGGCTTCCATGACAACGACAAAATCCCCGCAACAGCGCCCTTCCACCACCATCCGGCTTTCCTATCCGGTAACCCATGACGGCAAGAGCATCAGTGAATTGACGCTGCGTCGCCCGACGGTTGCTGACCAATTGGCCTCGGTGGAAGGCGGTGGCGGTGTTGCGGGCATCGAACTCCGCATGGTCTCCATCCTATCCGGCGTTCCGGTTGATGCGCTGCACGCCATGGATTTCGGTGACTACATGAAGATCCAGGCCGCGCTCCGCGACTTGGTGGCGTGACGCCAGAGGCCCCCGCGCGCCCCCCGATGGAGGATACCGGGCGCCAGCCTGGTTCTGGGCTTGCCTGCCTCGCACTTCTGCTGCGCTATCATGGTGAGCCCGCGGATGTTTCGAGCCTCGCGCATCGCTTTGCGCCGGATGTGGGCGAGATTGACACGATCAACCTGCTGCGGGCTGCCAAGCAATCGGGCCTCAAGGCGCGGCAGGTGGCGTCTGGCTGGGATCGCCTCGGCAAGATCGCGCTGCCCGCTATTGCGGCTGCGAAGGACGGTTCCTGGTTCATCATCGCCAAGATCGAAGGCGACAAGGCGCTGCTGCATGACCCTGCCTCTGGCAGGCCCGTCATGCTCACCCGGCCAGAACTTGAGGAACGCTGGACCGGCCTGCTGATCCTGCTCGCGACACGCGCCAGCATCGCGGGGGCGCTCCGCAAATTCGACATCACCTGGTTCATCCCAAGCCTGGTGCGCTACCGCCAGCTTTTCGGCGAGGTGCTGCTGGCGTCCTTTATCCTGCAACTGATTGGCCTGATCACGCCACTATTCTTTCAGGTGATTGTGGACAAGGTGCTGGTCCATCGCGGCCTTTCAACACTGGATGTTCTCCTGATTGGCCTGATTATCGCCACCATCTTTGAAACAGCGCTGAGTGGGCTCCGCACCTATTTGCTCAGCCACACCACAAGCCGCGTGGATGTTGAACTCGGCGCGCGATTTTTCCAACACGCCATGAATCTGCCGCTGCCCTATTTCCAGGCACGCCGCGTGGGCGACACGGTAGCGCGGGCGAGGGAATTGGAAAACGTCCGGCAATTCCTGACAGGTTCGGCGCTGACCTCTGGCCTCGATCTGCTATTCGCCATTGTCTTTATCGGCATCATGCTGCTCTACAGCCCGATGCTGACGGCAATCGCCGTGCTGACCATCCCGATCTATATCGCGATATCCGTACTGGTAACGCCCGTTTTGCGCCGCCGCCTGGACGAGAAATTTGATCGCGGCGCGGATAACCAAGCCTTTCTGACCGAAAGTGTTGGCGGCGTTGAGACCATCAAGGCCATGGCGGTGGAACCGCGCATGCAGCGCCGCTGGGAAGAACAGATCGCAGGCTATGTGAATGCCAGCTTTCGGGTGGTGAACCTTGCCAATTGGGCGGGGCAGGCCGTGCAATTCGTCAATAAGCTTGGCATGGCGCTGATCCTGTGGATCGGCGCGCGCCAGGTGATGGATGGGCACCTGACGGTTGGCGAATTGGTTGCCGTCAATATGCTGGCTGGCAGGCTGGCCGCGCCAGTACTGCGGCTTTCGCAACTCTGGCAGGAATTCCAGCAATTCCGCATTTCAATTGACCGCATGGGCGATATCCTGAACACCCCCGCCGAACCCCAGGCGGGCAGTGGCCGCGGCGGGCTGCCGCAGATCCAGGGCCGCGTGACGCTGGAACATCTTTCCTTTCGCTATCGCCCTGATACGCCGCGCGTGCTGGAAGATGTCTCGCTTGATATCCCGGCCGGGCAGGTGCTGGGCATTGTCGGCGCCTCCGGCTCCGGCAAGAGCACACTCACAAAACTCATCCAACGGCTTTACGTGCCGGAATCCGGGCGCATCAGCGTGGATGGCGTGGATCTTGCCATTGTGGACCCGGCCTCGCTCCGCCGTCAGGTCGGCGTGGTGCTGCAGGAAAGTGTGCTGTTCAATCGCAGCCTGCGCGAGAATATCGCCCTCACCGACCCCGGCCTTTCCATGGAAGCTGTGATCCAGGCCGCACGCTTGGCGGGCGCGCATGAATTCATCACCGAATTGCCGCTGGGCTACGACACGGTTGTCAGCGAAAGGGGCGGCACGCTCTCAGGCGGGCAAAGACAGCGCATTGCCATCGCCCGCGCCCTTATCACCAATCCACGCATCCTGATTTTGGATGAGGCGACCTCCGCGCTGGATTATGAAAGCGAACGCCTGGTGCAGGAAAACATGCGCGGCATTTGCCAGGGGCGGACGGTGATCATCATCGCCCACCGGCTGGCGGCGGTGCGGCAGGCGGACCGCATCATCACGGTTGAACGCGGCCGCATTGTGGAAGACGGCACGCATGATGAATTGCTGCGCCGGGGCGGGCGTTACGCCGCACTCTGGCGGCATCAATTGGGGCTGGTGCAGGGATGAGGGCGCTGACAGTCCTCCGCGAAGCTGTGGCGCTGGAACGCCTGCGGCCAAAGGTGGCGCGCAATCGCTCGGAACTCGCCTTTCTGCCGGCGGCGCTGGAGGTGGTGGAAACCCCGCCGCACCCCGCCGCCCGCGTTCTGGCCTGGACCCTGACGGCGCTGCTCCTGGTGGCGATCATCTGGGCCTGGCTTGGCTTTACCGATGTAACCGCCGTGGCGGAAGGCCGCACCATTGTCTCTGGCCGCAGCAAGGTGGTGCAGGCGGCCGAACCCGGCATTGTCCGCGCCATTCTGGTACGGGACGGTGCGCAGGTGCGTGCGGGCGATGTGCTGATTGAACTGGACCTGACCACCACGGGGGCAGAACGCGAGAAGCTGGCGCAGGAATTGATGTCCGCGCAGGTTTCCGTCGCCCGTCTGCGCGCCCTGCTGGCGGCACCGAAAGCGGCGGGAGCCCTTGCCGCCTTTGCCCCACCCGCAGGCGCGGACCCGGCGCTGGTGCTTGTCACGCGCGATTTGCTGGAAAGTGAGGCGCTGGAACAGGAAGCGAAGCAAGCCCAGCTTGAAGACGAAATCCGCCGCAAACAGGCCGAGCGTGCGGCGGCGGAGGCAGTGATCTCTCGGCTGGACCAAGCTATCCCGCTGCTGGCCGAACGCGTGGTTGCGCGCCAGACCCTGGCCAATCAGGGCTTTGGGTCCCGCCTGACTTTCCTGGAAGTGCAGCAGCAATTGGTGGAAAGCGAACAGGACCGGATTATTCAGCGCCACCGCGTGGCGGAAATTGAAGCCGCGATCCTGGCGCTGGAAAGCCAAAGACGCAGCCTGGAAGCCGAGTTTCGCCGCGGCAAGGCGAGCGAATTGGCCGAGACGGAACGGCGCGCGGTTTCCTTGCAGCAGGAAGTGATCAAGGCGGACCAGCGCCATTCCCTGCAAACCCTGACGGCGCCGATTGACGGCACGGTGCAGCAATTGGCGGTGCATACCTTGGGCGGCGTGGTGACGGCGGCGCAGAACCTGATGGTAGTAGTACCGCAGGATGAGGGGCTTGAGATTGAGGCGATGGTCGCGAACCGCGACATTGGCTTTGTGCGCCCTGGCCAGGTAGCGCAGATCAAGATCGAGACCTTTACCTTTACGCGCTACGGGCTGGTGGAGGGGGAGGTTGTGCATGTTTCCAACGACGCGATCCAGGATGAGAAGAAGGGCCTGGTCTATGCTGCGCGCATTCGGCTGAAGCAGCATGTGATGCGGATTGACGGGCGGGAAGTGGCGCTGGGGGCTGGGATGAATGCGACGGTGGAAATTCTGACCGACCGGCGGCGGGTGATTGAGTTTTTGCTTTCGCCGCTGCTACGCATGCGGCATGATGCCATGCGGGAGAGGTGAGGATGGGGAAAACAAGATTTAGTTATGAATTCCATGTTCAAAAGTAAACTTTCAAAGCTTTGAGACTTCATGGCGAGGCAAGAATGCTGAAATGGTTTCGAGAAACAGGTGGTGATGCAATTGCGTGGGCCTGTTGGCGGTTTTATGCTTGGTGCTTTAAGAAAGAAGGCAAAAGTAGGACTTTTTGGTTTTTTACAACTGCGTTAGCTTACCTCATCATGATTGTAGGTTGGGGGCTATGCATTTTCGGCTTTTATTTTGTATATATGCGTTGATTTTTGATCTGATTTTATTTACCCTTGGAACTATCAAAGATGGGAGATTTGGTTGTGTCCGGCAACTCACGAACAATAACGCTCCTCGATAATTTGCCAAGCATTACGACCCCTTTGGGGGAGGGGCCGATTTATGGTGGCTTGGGTTGGGTGGATAGATCAGCCTCCTCTGTTTTTTCACAGGCTTGGAATAGTAATGCCCCAATCGTACAAACCTTCGAGATAAGATCAGCGGGCTCAACTGGTTCATATATTGCGCCATCAACCGTTGCCGTCGATTACTTTAACCCGTATGTCGGCGAGAGAGTAAGAGAAACATTTCTGATCGGCGGATCAACTTCACCCGCCCGGATAAGAATTGTGACAGGAAGCATAGATGGGATGCAAAGCGTCGGGGAAACGCAAATTGCTATCTTTAATGAAGGTGCGAGCATTCCTGGTTCAGAGTTTCTCACCGAGAGGTTTACATCAAATCCGTCGTTAAGGCTTTTTCTCCAACGTATCGGGGCTGCAATAGATATTTCGAATTCAACCAGTCAAAATTCCGCCCTGCAAATTGTTCATATTGGTTCAGCCGATGCAACCGAAGCGACTCCGGGTGGGTCAACGCCGGCGCCGGGCTCACAGGGCAGGGAGATAATACCGCGGGCTCCAAATTTTAACCCCGCAGAGGGGTTTAGTGAAAACTGGTATCCGCAGGAACCTCCGTCGCCTGCCCCCCGCTGCTTCCTCGCCGGCACCCCCATCCTGATGGCCGATGGCCAGGAAAAGCCCATCGAGGATATTCGCGTGGGTGACATGGTGATGTCTTTCGATCCCTCGGCGGATCAGGGGCGCGGCGCGCTGGTGCCCAAGCCCGTCAGCCGCACCTTCCAGAACATCACCCGCAGCATCATTGATCTGCGCGGCCTGTACATGACGCCAGGCCATGTCTGCCTGACCGATGATGGCCGCTTTGAAACCATCGCAGAAATTCTGCTGCGCGATGGCATTCTGGTGGAAGCCGATGGCACGCCCATCCGCGCGCGCACCGGCGCCAAGGTCGGCTCCATGGAAGATACCCCCGTGCTGATCGCCTACCCCGATGAGAAAACCGGGAAGGAGATTTTTGTCCGCGTCCGCGCTGGCATTCCCTGCCGCCTGATACGCGAAAGGGATGGCACGAAGCGCTTCCTCTCCCTCGCGCTGATGCTGCGTGCCTATCATCAGACCCTCACGCCTGACGGGCTGATCCTAAGCCCCGATGGCAGTTATGGGGAGGCGACCGATTGGCCGGAGGACTCAACTCCGATGGAGGGGGATTTCCGCCGCAACTGGGTGATCGAAACCGCGGATGGCAAGCCCTATGTGCCCGAATGGATCCAGGCCGTGGCCGAGGAAGCGCGAGAGGAACAAACCGTCGGCGCCACCCTGCAACGCATCATCAGCCCACCGAGCGAGCGCTTCACGCCAAGGGTGGTGGACAACCCAACCCCACCCGCCCGCAACCGCGCCGAACGCCGCGCGCAAAAGCACCGAGGGCCGAAATAGCGGCGGGGCATTGCCGGGGATGGTCGGTTCCCGGCCAAAGCCAGACCAGCCTTAGCGCGCGTTGCGGAAGCCAACCTCCTGCAGAAAGGCCTCAAAATGTGGGCGCCAGGCCGCAGGATTGCGGGTGAAGCTGGAATGGCCATCATCACCATTGGCGGGCAATTGGATAAAGGTCCCACGCCCGCCAGCAGCGACAAAGGCATCAAACCACGCCCTTGGCTGGGATGGTCCGAAATAGCGATCATTTTCCGAGTACAGCCAAAGCGTCGGGATGCGCGCGCTGCGCCCGTAATCGGCAAACATCGCGCGCAGCATGTCAGGGCGGCAAGGTTGGGCGGGATGGGTGGCCGGCCGCCCGCCTCCGCCGCCCGCAAAATTGACCGTGGCTACCAGCCCTTCCGTTGGCCGGGTTGCCATGGTGATGGCGGTGGCGCCGCCAAAGGATTGCCCAACAACAAGGCCGCGCCCTGGGTCCACATAGGGCAGGCGCCGCGCATGGGCGATGACTTGGGTCGTAATTTGTGCAGCAGCATCATAACCCGGCGGGTAATTCTTGATGTTGCACGGGCCAGTATCTTCAAGGTCGGGGCCGCCTGTGGCACCGTAACCAATGCGCGTTGGAACAAAGACCGCAAAGCCAAGCGAGACGAAATACTGGCTATTCGCTGTGTAGCGTGCTCTGCCCATGCCAGCGCGGTCCTCAGGCTTCGGCGCGCGTCCGTGCCCGAGAACCAGATAGGGGGAGCGTGGCCTGCGGGAATCCCTGAATACCGTGACGACCACTTCCTGCCGGACCTCACCCGCCGTTGCATGGCGGATGGCCACGGGAAGGTTGAACTGTTCCTCGATAACTTGCGCACTTACGTTTTGGCCAAGACACAGGAACAGCAGTGCTGCAAGAAACCGAACAAGCATAAGGCGACCTCGAGGCTAAGTTACCTTTGATGGTCAATCATTTGCTCATTCGGTTTCAATGCACAAGCTGTTTTTGGTATGAAAGGGCTGCTCACGCGTGCGGCTCTCGCTCGCCGCCGATGCCGGGAGGGTCGAAGCGATCGGAAGCCTCCGTCAGAAGCTCGTTGATGTGCTGCTGCAGGATGGTTTGCAGCAGATGGGGCTCGACGCTGAGTTCGGCGGCAATCACGCC
>JBPCSO010000009.1:0-67332 GCA_051007055.1 Roseomonas sp. | reverse complement strand
GCTTGAAAATGATTGGTAGTTTGATCGCATTTTCCGAGCCGCCAAGTGAAGTCACTTGGCTTGAAAATGCTCAGTCCACAATAAAAAGCTTGGTCCACAATAAAAAGCTTGGCGCCGGTTGCGGTGCGGGACATATGCGGCTCTGCCCCATCAGCCACCTGGTAAGACATGCCGGGCTTGAGCAAGAACACACGCCCATCAGCTAAAGTGGTTTCCAATTCGCCTTCCAGCACCAGCAGCACATGGCCCTTCTGGCACCAATGATCCGCAACATAACCCGGCGAATATTCTACCATCCGCACACGGATAGGGTTTTCCGCCGGACCGACATGGCGGGTGCGCCACAGCGCTTCGCCACTGGTGCCGGCGTGGCGCGTGGGTTCAATCTCAGCCCAATCGGTCGTATCAAAGGGGATGGTGGACATGTGCATGGTTAGCCCGCCTTCACGCATGCCCCGCCGCTGAAGACAGCCAGGCGGGGTGGACCTTCAACTTTGCCAGCGCCGCATGCCACGCCGTGGCGGCATCTTCATGGAACAAAAGCGCTTCATCCGCCGGGACGCTCAACCAGGAATTGCGCTGGATTTCCTCTTCCAATTGTCCGGGGGCCCAGCCGGCATAACCAAGCGCCAACAGGCCTTCGCGCGGGCCACCACCGCCGGCAATCGCGCTCAAGATATCCACACTCGCGGTCAAGGCCAGGCCCGCGCCAAAACTCAGGCTACCCTCGGCGGACCAATCATCCGTATGCAGCACAAAGCCGCGCCCGGCTTCCACTGGGCCGCCAGAGACCAGCCGGATCTGGCGTTGGGAAGGCACGGGCTTCAGCCCAAGCTGCTTCAGCAATTTGTCAAAGGGCAGCCCTTCAATCGGGCGATTGACGATCAGCCCCATCGCCCCCTCAGCGGAATGGTTGCACAGACAGACAACGCTTTGCGCGAAGCGTTCATCCTCCATCCCCGGCATTGCGATCAGCAAATGCCCGGTCAGGTAATCGCCAGCACCGCTGGAGCTGGTTTTGCCCTTTCTCGCCATGCCGCAAATGTGGCGCCGTAGGCCGTCCGCTGCAAGCCTTGCCTGACAGGGCTTGACCATGGGACCATTCAGGAGCATCGCGATTTCTTGTGCCGCGCCAGCCTTGGCCGCATGCCCCGCAACCATAAAGCCCGTTGAGGACCCTTGCTCGCCCTTCGTGTCATTCCCTGCCTGGATGTTAAGGATGGTCGCGTCGTCAAGGGCGTGAACTTCGTGGAGCTGCGCGACGCCGGGGACCCTGTGGAACAGGCGCGCAATTACGACCGCGAAGGTGCGGATGAGATCACCTTTCTTGACATCACCGCTTCCGCCGAAAACCGCGACACTATCCTGGATGTGGTATCCCGCACCGCGGCTGAGGTTTTCATCCCGCTGACGGTCGGCGGTGGCGTGCGCAGCGTGGAAGATGCGCGGCGGCTTTTACTGGCGGGTGCCGATAAGGTTTCCATCAATTCCGCCGCCGTCGCTGACCCGGATTTGGTACGGCGCGCGGCAGAAGCCTTCGGCAGCCAGGCCATTGTGGTCGCGATTGATGCGCGCCGGCGCGATGTGGGTGGCGGCTGGGAAGTCTTCACCCATGGTGGGCGACGCGGCACGGGCATTGATGCCATTGCCTGGGCCAAACAGATTGAAGCCCTGGGGGCGGGTGAAATCCTGCTGACCTCCATGGATCGTGATGGCACCAAGCAAGGCTTCGACCTTGAACTGACGGCGGCGGTACGTGCAGCAACCCGGCTGCCAATTGTGGCTTCAGGCGGTGTTGGTGAATTGCGCCATTTCGTCGAAGGCGCGCGCGCTGGCGCCACGGGGCTGCTGGCCGCCAGTGTTTTCCATTACGGGGTCTTCCGGATTGCCGAGGCCAAGGCCGCGCTGGCTGCCGCCGGCCTGCCGATCCGCCCCGTTCCGCATCGGCAGGAGGCCGCGTAAATGGCTAAGGCAATAAAGCCCGCCAAGATGAAGTCGGCGGACAAGATCAAACCTGCGGGCAAGGCAAAAAAGAAGCCCGTCGCCAAGCTGAAGGTCACGAAAGCCGTGAAGAAGAAAGTGGCGCTGCCACTGCCTGGCGGGCTTAAGGTAAAGGCTGCCAAACTGCCAAAGCGCATCCGCAAGGTAGAAGCGCGGGTGCTGCAACCACTGGATTTATCGCCTGCGGGCGCGGATGCGATGATTCTGGACAAGCTTTGGCAAACCGTGGAACAGCGCCGGCTTGCCGGTGATGTCACCTCATCCCATTCAGCCCGGCTGATGGCCCGCGGCACCGCCAAGGTTGCACAAAAATTTGGCGAAGAAGCAGTGGAATGCGTGATTGAAGCCACCATGGGCAATCGCAGCGCAATCGTGCTGGAATCCGCCGATGTGCTTTATCACCTGATGGTCGTTTGGGTGGATGCCGGTATCAGGCCAGACGAAGTCTGGGCCGAATTGGCACGGCGCCAGGGCATTAGCGGTATTGCCGAAAAAGCCGCGCGGCCCGCCGGCATTATCCGCGCAGCGGGCACCACGAAGCTGCCTTAGGGCTTACGGGTCACGCTGCGCGCATATGCCCTGGATTGAATAGCCCGCCGGGGTCCAGCGCTTCCTTCACCCGCGCGCCGATCTTGGCGATGGGCGCGGCTTCTTCAGGCAGCACCGGCACCGCAAGGCGCAAATCTTCCGGCGCGCGGAACAATATGGCCGCCCCGCCCTGACTGCGCGCTGCCCCGCTGATTGCGGCATGATTGGCCATGCTTGGGCTGGCCGCGATCCAGACCAGGCCACCGGCCCAATCCAGCACCACCCGCCCACCAATGGCATTTGCAGCTTCGGCGATCTGCGCCCCGGCGGAAGGGCGCACCGAAACCCGCCAGATGGCATCATCCGGCATGGCCTGCAGCGGTTCCACTTCCCGCACCCGGCGCCAGAAAGCACGGCTTTCATCATCCGCCATCACGCGCTGCGGACCAAAGCTGCCAAGTAAAGCGCGCAGCTTATCCATCCGATACGCGACCGAGGCCGCGAAATCCTCAAGCCTGAGCGCGGCAATCACATGATCTGTCATGGGCAGTGCCGCCGCGCCGGAAATGCCGAAGGGGCTGCCAAGCCCAGCGGAAAGCGCGGCGATGGCGCTGGCGATATCCGGCGCTTCAATCAGCAGCGTGGCGGTTGCCTCTGGTGCCGGCAGTACCTTCAGCGTCACTTCCGTGATCACGCCAAGCGTGCCGTAGGAACCTGACAGCAACTTGCACAAATCAAGCCCTGTCACGTTCTTCAACACGCGCCCACCGGAACGGATCGCCTCACCAGCGCCATTGATGAAGCGGAGCCCCATAACATGATCGCGCGTTGCACCCCAGGTGATGCGCCGGGGCCCAGACAGATTGGCCGCCACCACACCGCCAATGCTGGGCGGAGCCGATGTGCCAAAAACGCCATTCAAATAGGGCGCTTCAGCAATCAGCTGCTGGCCTTTTTCGGCCAAGGTGGCTTCAATCTCAGCCAAAGGCGTGCCGGCGCGCGCGCTGATGATCAGCTCTGCCGGGCGATAGAGCGTGACGCCAGTCAACCCACGCGTCGAAAGGCTACGCGCCGCCTGTACGGGGCGCAGTAAGCCGCGTTTTGATCCCTGCCCTTCAACGGCAAGCGGTTCACGCGCCGCGCGCGCCGCCTGCACCGCGGCAATGATGCCAGCCTCATCTGCCGGCGCGATCAGGCTGCTCATTCCGCGGCCAGCGCGGGCGCGAGCGCGCCTTCCAGCGGAAATACCTTGGCGGGGTTCAGCAACCAGGCGGGATCAAAGGCGGTTTTGATGGCGCGCTGCTGCGCCAATTCATGCTGCTGGAATTGCACATTCATCAGATCGCGCTTTTCCACACCAACACCATGTTCCCCGGTCAGGCAGCCGCCGACTTCAACGCAAAGCTTCAAGATATCGGCGCCAAAGGCTTCTGCCCGGCGGAAACTATCCGCGTCATTCGCATCAAACATGATCAGCGGATGCAAATTGCCATCACCGGCATGGAACACATTGGCGACCTTCAACCCGTAGTCACCACTCATTTCCCCAATGCGCTTCAAGACGCGCGGCAATTCACTGGTGGGGATGGTGCCATCCATGCACAAATAATCGGGGCTGATGCGGCCCACCGCGCCAAAGGCGCCCTTGCGGCCCTTCCAGATGGCAAGGCTTTGTTCTGCAGTTTCCGCAACCTTCAGGCTGATCGGGTCAAACCGCGCGCAGATATCCTTGATGCTTGCCAGCAGCGCATCCTGTTCCGCAATGCTGCCTTCAACTTCAATGATCAGCATGGCTTCCGCATCCAGCGGATAGCCAGCATGGGCGAAAGCTTCGCAGGCATGGATGCAGGGCTTGTCCATGAATTCCAGCGCCACCGGAATAATCCCACTGCCAATGATGGCATCCACCGCAGCGCCCGCGACTTCAATGGAATTGAAGGCGGCCAGCATGGCGCGCGCCCCTTCGGCGCTCCGCAAAATGCGCACCGTCACTTCCGTCACAATGCCCAATTGGCCTTCACTGCCCGTGATCAATCCAAGCCAATCATAGCCCGCCGCGTCAAGATAAGTGCCGCCAATCTCCAGCACCTCACCTTCAATGGTCACGAATTTCACGCCGAGCAGGTTATTCGCCGTCACGCCATATTTCAGGCAATGCGCGCCGCCGGAATTCATCATCACATTGCCGCCAATCATGCAGGCCAGCTGAGATGACGGATCGGGCGCATAGAAAAACCCCTCCCCTTCTACGGCCTTGGTGATGCCGATATTCGTGACGCCAGCGCCCACCACCGCATAGCGATCCGCATAATTGATTTCATGAATGGCATTGAGCCGCATGAGGCCCACGACAACCGCATCCGCCAGGGGCAGCGCACCCCCTGAAAGGCTGGTCCCCGCCCCACGCGGCACCACGCGAATACCCTGTTCATGGCAATACCGCAGCACTGCGGCGACCTGTTCGGTGGTGGAAGGCAGCACCACCGCCAGCGGCATCTGCCGATAGGCAGCAAGCCCATCCGTTTCATAGGGTTTGAGGCGAATACCTTCCGCGATCACGCCATCGCCGGGCACAATGGCGTGAAGTGCGGCGATGATGTCCGCACGACGGGCGAGGATTTCAGGCTTGGGCGCGGGCAGAGCAATCACAGCGGCTTCCTTTACTGGGGCGGAAGATGCGCATCTCGGCGCGGAAGGGCAAGGGTAGCGCGGCAAATGGGCGGCACACTATCCAAAAGTCGCGCTTGATCGAATGGCCAACCAAGCCCAAGACTGTCCAAGACGCAGCGGAGCAACCAGCATGAGCCTTCCCCAAGGCACGACAAACCCCCATCGCATTGTCGTGATCGGCGGCGGGGCGGCGGGGCTGGAACTCGTGACCAGGCTCGGGCACCGCTATGCCCGCAGCGGCGCGGCAGAAGTCACGCTCGTGGAACGCGCCCGCACCCACCTGTGGAAGCCATTGCTCCATGCCGTTGCCGCCGGCAGCCTTGATCGAGACCGGCATGAGCTTCATTACCTAAGGCAGGCGCATAATCACCACTTCACCTATCGCTTTGGCCCCATGACCGGCATTGATCGGGAGGCACGAGAGGTCCTAGTGGGCGCCACCTTCGACGATGAAGGCCGCCAGGTCACGCCCCCCAGCCGCGTGCCCTATGACACGCTGGTGGTTTGCATTGGCAGTGTCACCAATGATTTCGGCACGCCGGGCGCAGCCGAACACGCCGTGCCGCTGGAAAACGTGGCCCAGGCCAGCCGCTTCCATCGCCGCCTGGTCAATGCGTGTCTGCGCGCCAATAGCCAATCCGAACCGGTGCGCCCCGGCCAGCTTCATGTCGCCATCATTGGCGCGGGCGCCACGGGCACGGAATTGGCCGCTGAACTGCACCGGACCCTTCGCGCCGTCGTCGCCTATGGTTTGGACAAGATTGACCCGGCACGCGATGTCCGCATCCGCCTGATTGAAGCCGCCCCCCGAATCCTGCCCGCTCTGCCCGAACGCATCTCGGCTGCCACCATGAAACTACTTGAAGATCTGGGCGTGGAGGTCCTGGCCGGAAGGCGCGTGGCCGAAGTGCGCGCCGATGGCGTGGTGTTGGCCGATGGGGACTTCGTCCCGGGTGAGCTTGTGGTCTGGGCCGCCGGGGTAAAGGGCCCGGCGGTGCTGCGCGATATCGGCGGGCTGGAGACCACGCCCAATGATCAGCTGGTGGTGCTGCCCACGCTGCAAACCACGCGCGACCCCGATATCTTCGCGCTTGGCGATTGCGCCGCCTGCCCGCGCCCCGATGGCAAGGGCAACCTACCCCCCCGCGCCCAGGCCGCGCATCAGCAAGCCACGCATCTGTACCGGCAGATTGAGCGCCGGCTTAGCGGGCTTGAAGTGGAGCCCTTCGCCTATCGGGATTTCGGGTCGCTCGTTTCGCTTGGAAAGTATTCGACCGTCGGCAGCCTGATGGGCTTCCTGGTGGGGCGCAGCATGTTCATTGAAGGCTATTTCGCGCGGATGATGTATCGTTCGCTGTATAAAATGCACCAGACCGCGCTGCATGGGCATGCGCCGGTATTATGGCGAACGCTGGTGGGGATGGTCGCGGATCGGGGTCAGCCTCAGGTGAAGCTGCATTGAAGTGATGGGGGCAGAGCCACCGGTTCACCCTAAACACGAAAAGAGGGCCGAAGCCCCCTCCAAAGCGCGCAATCCTATCTCGCAGGCCGAAGCCTGCGCCAAATTAACCCTGGCGGGCCTTCAGCCGCGGGTTCTTCTTGTTGATCACGTAAACGCGACCGCGGCGGCGTACCACGACGCAGTTCTTGTCACGGGTCTTGGCGGTCTTCAGCGAGTTACGAATTTTCATTGGTCAAACCTTTCGAAGGCGCGGTGTCTAAGCAAGGCAGGGGGCCAAGTCAACCCATCGCCGCGCCTATTCAGCGGCGCGGCGTTCCTCCTGCATGATACGCAGAAACCCATCCCGCGTCTGGGGCAATTTCCGGCCCATGATTTGTTCGGCCACCTGGGTGCGCAGCACTTGGGCGGTACCGCCGGCAATGGCGAACATGCGGGCATCGCGCAAATAGCGTTCCATCGGATTGTCGCGTGAATACCCCGCCGCGCCCCAAACCTGTAAAGCCTGGTTCGTCACCCTGATCGCCATCTCCCCGGCCAGCACTTTGGCCTGGGCTGCCGCCAGCCGGTCCGGAAAGCCATTCGGCCCCGCGCTTTTGGCCGCGCGCCAAACCAAGGCGCGGGCGGCTTCCACCTCAATGGACATATCCGCCAGCATCCAGGCGAGCCCCTGGAATTCGCCAATGGGCCGGCCAAATTGGCGCCGCGTCTGCGCGCGGTCCAACGCATGTTCATAGGCGCCTGCGGCCAGCCCCAAGGCAACCGTCGCCGCCCCCACGCGCTGGCCATTATAGGCATCAATCAGCCGGCCAAAACCGCGTGACCAGCCACCGGGCGGGCGCAGCACCATGGAATCCGGCACTTCCAGCCCCGCGATCTCTGTCTCGGCTTCCGGCATGCCGCAGAGCCCGAGGGAGGGGATGCGCTTGAAGGTAATGCCGGGCGGCGGGCCATCGCCGTGGCGCACCACCAGGAAGCCACCAATGCCCTGATCCCGCCCATCCTCAATCACCCGGGCGAATATCAGATGCAGGCGGGAAACACCGCCGCCCGTGATCCAGGTCTTGCGGCCATTGATCACCCAAATATCGCCATGGCGCACGGCGCGCGTCGTCATTTCTGTCGCGGCTGAGCCGGCTTCGGGTTCCGTGATCAGAATGGCCGGCTTGTCGCCCGCCAGCACCAGATCAGCGGCGATGCGCTTTTGGGCGTCCGTCCCATAGGCCATGATGGCGCCAATCGCGCCCATATTCGCTTCCACGGCGATACGGCCACACACCGCACAGGCTTTGGAAAATTCCTCAATCACCAAGGCAGCGTCGAAGTAATCCCCGCCTGGCCCGCCCCAGGCGCGCGGCACGGTCAGGCCAGTGAAGCCCGCTTCCGCCATGCGCCGCACCATGGGCCAGGGATAAGCGCCGGAGCGATCGGTCTCAGCAGCTTGTGCCGCGGCTTCGCGCGCCAATTCCCGTGCCCGGTCGCGCAGCCTTGCCTGTTCTGGGGTCAAGCCATCCATGATTTCAGCCTTTATATGAGACGCGCTTCGATTGCCGCTGCGGCGGCGCGGTCCAGTTTGAGCGCCTTGGCGAATTCACCAAGCCAAGCGCGTTCCGCTGCCGCGATTTCACCCGCGCCAACCACGGCGGCGGCGTAGAGCTGCGCGGCCAGCATGGGGTCACTCGCCTGTTTCGCCAACGCTGCGGGCGGAAGCGGCTTGTCGAAATCCGCCAGCACGACATCCCGCGCCGCGGGGCTGAGGCCTGCACCATCCAATTGCGCGGCGATGCGACCGCGTTCTTCGGCATCTAGCCCGCCATCGGCCTTGGCGGCAGCGATCATAGTGCGCAGCATCAGAAGCGCTTCGGCGCTTTCGGCGCTGGATTCTTCCTCTGGCCCGGCAGTGACAGGCGCCCAGGGGTCGGCGGCTTCTGTGCCGGCGCCCGGCGCATCCTTCAACCCACCATGGCCTGGTGCTTTTTTGATGGGGGGCGCGGTGCCAGGGCTCTGCCGCGACGGCCCGGCCCAATCGAAACCGCCCCCGCCTCCCTTAACGGCCTTGCCGGTGGGTGCTGGCCGTGGCGCGGGGGGCGGCGCGGGCGCTTGGCTATTGCGCAACGCTTCCATGGCCAGTCCGGCTAAACCCGCCAAGGCGCGGGCCAATTGCGCATTGCCGGCGGGGGCGCGCCTTGCATAGCCAGCCGTGCTGCGGCGCCTGGGTGCCGCGCCGCCGCCCAGAACGGCCCCAATGACTTGCCCAAGATCGAAACCGGCCATGATGAGCCCCCTTTGAAGGCAGAATTACAAATCCTGCGTGACTGCGGCAATCGCCGGCGCCAAGGCGCGGAATTCTTCCGCCCTTGGGCTGCGTGCACGCCAAGCCAAGCCGATGCGACGGCTCATGCCATTCTCGAGCGGCCTGGTCACAAGCCCCGTTCCCGCCAAGACTCCGCCCGCCACGGCAAGGCGCGGCAGCAAGGTAACGCCAAGCCCGCTCGCGGCCATGTGCACCAGGGTATGGAGCGATGTGGCCGAAAACTCCTCCGCCGCCAAAGCCCCCGAAAGCCCACAAGCCGCCAAGGCGTGATCGCGCAGGCAATGGCCATCCTGGAGCAACAATAGCTTTTCATCCATCAGCGCCCGCGGCGGGATGCTGGGCCGCTCGGCCAAGGGATGGTCGGCGGGGCAGGCTAGCAGAAACGGGTCTTCGGCGATGCTGAGTGTCTCCGCCCCGCCGCAATCGCAGGGCAGCGCCAGCAGCAGCAGATCAAGCCGCCCGGATTCCAAGGCGTCCACCAGCCTTTCGGTTAAATCCTCCCGCAACCAGGGGCGGAGCCGCGGGAAATCCGCGCGCCAGCTTGGCATCAGACGGGGCAATAAAAAGGGGCTAATGGTCGGGATGACGCCAAGGCGGATGGGCCCGGAAAGTGGCTCCCGCGCGGCAGTGGCGGTTTCCACGCAGCTATTCAGCGCCGCAAGGGCGGCCCGTGCGCGCTGGATGAGTTCCGCGCCGAGCGGCGTGAAGACCGGCTTCTTGGCGCCGCTGCGTTCCAGAATAGCAGCATCCAACTGCCGTTCCAGCGCAATCATGCCTGCCGAAAGGGTGGATTGCGTGACACCGCAGGCCGAAGCAGCGCGGCCAAAATGTTCATACTCGGCCAAGGCAACAAGGTAGCGAAGCTGCTGTGGGGTGGGCAACGCGATCATCGAATATTCCGATTGTAAGCCAGCGAAACTGTTGCCCTTATAACTGAAACCCACGCCCCGGCGAAGCTATCCCTCTTCAATAGCGCCCAGGGCGATAGGGGGCAGGGTCAATGAAGGGCACTTCGCCCATCATCATCTCCGCCACCAGCCGCCCGGTGGTGGGACCAAGCGTGAAGCCCTGATGTGCATGGCCAAAGGCACACCAGGCGCCGGCTTGGCCGGGCAGCGGCCCGATGATGGGCAGCATATCCGGCGTGCAGGGGCGCACCCCAAGCCAGGGATCGTCTTCCACCGCTTCCGCCAAGGGCAGAAGCTTCCGCGCAATTGGTTCAGCGCGGGCCAATTGCACCGGGGTTTTCGGCGCTTCATCCGGCGCGAATTCCGCCCCCGTGGTCAACCTGACGCCAGCGCGCATGGGCACCAGCACAAAGCCGCTATCAGCATCCATGAAACCGTGATTGAGCACCGCATTGCCCTGCATGCGGTAATGGCGGTGATAGCCGCGCTTGCCGAAAAGCGGCGGCGCATAGCCAAAGCGGCGCGTGAGTTTTGCAGAAGCCGAGCCAAGCGCAATCACCACCTGCTCAGCCTCTCGCACGCCATCGCTGCTTTGCACGCGCCAGCCGGCGCCATGGCGTTCAAGGCTGAGTGCATCGCCGCGCAGGATTTGGCCGCCGGCATCAGTGAAGCAGCGCGCGTAGAATAGTGTAAGCGCCTGCGGGTCACTGACCGAAAGCGGATCGGTCCAATGAATGGCGCCAAGGCGTTTCACCAACAAATGGGGTTCCGCCGCAGCAAGGCCCGCTTCATCCAGCAGCGCATAATTCACGCCATGCGCGCGCTTCAGCATTTCGGCTTCGGCAATGGCGGCGTTCAATTCTGATTGCTTGTTGTAAAGCCGCATCCAGCCGATGGGGCGGAGCAGCGCTTCCGCATCCGTCCCGCGTGTGAGTGCCACATGTTCATCAATGCAGGTCACGATCAGCCGCGCATAGGCTTCCGCAATGGGCTGATAGCGTGACGGCGCCGAATGCCACCAGTATTTGAACAAAGGCCCCGCCAGGTTAAGCAAGGCAGAAGGGTGATAGGAAGCATCCACCGATCGGTTCTGCGCCATGCGCCACAGGGTTGCGATATCACGCGGGAAGGGATGCGGATGCACCGCTTCCCGCTGGATCAAGCCTGCATTGCCAAAGGAAGCCCCCTCCCCCGGCGGCGCACGATCCAGCAGCACAACTTGCGCGCCGCGCCGTTGCAGATGCAGCGCGATGGAAACGCCGATCATGCCGGCGCCGAGCACGACCACAGATCGCGACATTATGCTTCTTCCTGTCTTACGCGCCCCGGCGATTTGGGGTCACACGTCCTTGGTTTCGAATTCCGCCGGACCCGTGATTTCGATCAATTCCAGATCTTCCGAATGGGCGACTTCACGATGCTTAACCAAGGGCGGCTGATAGCAGCTATCGCCGGCGCGGAATTCCTTGACGCCAATATCCTCATATTCAAAGCGCACCCAGCCCTTCAACACGAAGAACATCTGGAATTTCAGGTTATGCGTGTGCCATTGCCCGGTGGCATGGGCGCCGGGAATGGCGCGGATGACATGCGCGCCAAAGGCGCCGTCCGTCGCACCCTTGATGCCAAGATCACGATATTCAAAAAATGGGCGCAGCCCGCGGATGAATTCGGAACCCTCGGCATGGCTGGTCGTGGTGGTGGTCATGGCGTTTCTCTCCTTCAAGCAAGCGGCAGCGCGACATGGCGGGTAAAGCCAGGGCGCGTCAGCAGCGCATCATAATAGCCGCGCAGATTGGGCAGGCTTGGGCGTTCGATCGGCAGCACATGCCAGCGATGCACCCAGCAGCCAAGCGTAAGGTCAGCCAAGGTAAGGGTATCGCCACAGAGAAAGCGCTGCCCTTCAAGCTTTTTTTCGATAATGCCCCAAAGCCGGCCCGCTTCATCCCGCGCCTTGGCTTCTGCCTTCCAATCGCGTTCGGGTTCCGGCAGGCGCACATGGGTGAAAAAGATCGTCACCATCGGCGCGGTCAGATGCCCAAGGGTCCAATCCATCCAGGTTTCCACGGCCGCCCTTTGGCGCGCATCGCGCGGGTAGATCGGACTATCCGGGGCCTCGGCATTACACAAATACCGACAGATCGTGTTGCTTTCCCACAGCGCCCAGCCATCTTCTTCTTGCAAGGTCGGCACCAGACCCATCGGGTTCATGGCGCGGTATTCCGGTTCCTTGGTGCGGCCAAAGGCGCCGCCCGCATCTATCCGTTCATAGGAAAGGGCGAGTTCTTCCATCAGCCACAGCACTTTCATCACATTGCTGGAACTGGTCCGGCCCCAAAGCTTGCGCATCGCTCATCTCCCTCACATGACGTAAGCCTAGAGGGCTGAGCCGGGCGGGTCCAGTTGCAAGCGGCGCCATGGCGCGCAATCTGTCTGCCATGAAGCGCGCTTTGATTATTCTGGCCCTGGCCGCCGCCGCACCGCTTTTGGCCCAGGCCAGCGAAACCTGGCTGGGGTTGGCGCCGTGCGAGCTCTGCCTATGGCAGCGCTGGCCCTATTGGGTGGCGGCGGGCTTGGCAGCGCTGGCGCTGGCATTGCCGCGCCATGCTGGGGTGTTACTGGGCCTGGCAGGCTTGGCGGCGCTCATTTCCGGGGTTTTGGGCGGGTTTCATCTGGGGGTGGAGCAAGGTTTCTGGCCATCGCCGCTGGCTGGCTGCAAGGCCGCCACAGCGGGCGGCGCCATGAGTATTGAGGATATGATGAAAAGCTTGGCGCCCATCCCGAATAAGCCCTGCGATGCCCCGGCTTTTCTGATCCCCGGCCTTCCCATTTCGATGGCGGCGATGAATATGGTTTATGGTTTGGGTATTGGGGCGTTCTCCCTCAATCTCGCCCGGCAAGGAGCAAAAACATGACACGCAAGACCGCCGAATACCGCCTGCCCGGCGACCCCACGGCGCGTGACGTGGTGGAACGCACCATTCGCGTGGATCATGCCGGCGAATATGGCGCCAAGCGCATTTATGAAGGCCAGTTGGCCGTGCTGGGCCGCACGAAATACGGCCCACTGATCGAACATATGAAGGCGCAGGAACAGGTCCATCTGGACACATTCTCTCGCCTGATTGGTGAACGCCGGGTGCGCCCCACGGCCCTACTGCCCTTTTGGCATGTCGCGGGCTTCGCGCTGGGTGCGGCGACCGCGCTGCTTGGCCATCGCGGCGCCATGGCCTGCACGGTTGCCGTGGAAGAAGCGATTGATGAGCATTACCGGGCCCAGGAAGACACGCTTGGCGATGATGAGGCGGAACTCCGCGCCGATATCGCCCGCTTCCGCGCCGAGGAATTGGAACATCGCGACACGGGGCTGGAGCATGAGGCAGAACAGGCGCCGGCCTATCGGCTGCTAAGTGCTGCGATCAAGACCAGTTGCAAAATTGCCATCAAAATCAGTGAGCGTGTTTAGCCTATGCGTGGCGCGGTGCCGGCCCTGCTCCTCACTTCCTTGTTGCTGGGGTGCGGCCCGGAGCATGGGCAGACGGTAACGACTGAAGCTTTGCCGCCGCCGCAGGCTAACCTTGCAACAGAACTATCGCAGCCTGTCGCCATGCCACCGGATATTGAAATGCCGCCTGGCACGCCATCCGCCGAAGCCTTGGCGGTTGCGGCGCGGCTGCCGCTTCGCATCGGCCCTTGGGTACGCTCCGCCGGCCCACCGGATGAAGGCGCCATTGCGCGCAATGGCCGCCCCATGCCCTTTGTGCGCTACTCCATGCCCGGCACTGGAAGCTGGGCGACGGTTGCAGTGAATGATCACGACACGACGCTGCCCGATGGCTTTGCCTCGCCCGCCCTGATGGCGGCCTTTGACGACGGCAAAGCAACCATCCGCGCCAATGCGCCAGGCGATACTCCTCGCCTGCGCATGGTATGGATCCCCGATGCACCCGAACAACGCTGCATCACAGGGCGCGCTTATGCCCATGTGCTTAGAACCGAACATGTTGCTTGTGCCACGGCAGTTGCTGGCCAGGAATTGCGCGTGCGCATTACCGCTTCCTATCGCCCCGGCGATTCAGGGCGCTTTATTCAATTGGAAGGCGAAATGGCGCGGCTGATTGCGGATGTAACCCGCGCCGCTGCGGGCCGTTTTTCTGACCCGGCGACACGTTCGGATGGGCGGGTCTTCATCCCTGTCTTTGGCCCGGCAAGGGCTTTGTAAGCCAGGGCGTCAAGCGCCCTTGTGCATCAGCGCTGCCACATCCCGGTCCCGCGCATCTTCACTGCCCGCCAGCCCTTCAATAACGCCATGCTGATCCTGTTCTGGCCGGTTCTGGCTGAGCTTTCGCTTGCCGATCAGGGTTTCGATTTCCAATCGTAGGCCGACAATGCCCTTGAGTTGAGAAGCAATGAAGCTTTCAGGCGCGTCATCAACTGCCCAGGGCTCAGCGCGCGGCGCTTCATGATGATTGGTCAGCCGATCCACCAGCGCATGCAGCAGCGCGGCATCTTCAAATACCTCAACAGCGCCGATGGCATGCACGGCAACGTAATTCCAGGTCGGCACAACCTTCCCGTGTTCCTTTTTGGAGGCATAGAAGGACGGTGAGACATAAGCCTCCGGCCCCATGAAAATCGCGCGCGCGCGGCCCGCAGTTGCAAGCCCGCGCCAATGCGTATTGGCCTTGGCAAGGTGACCGTAAAGCGTGCCATGCGGGCCTTCATCGGCCACGAATTGCAGCGGCACATGGGTCGCTTCCGGCACGCCATCGGCCCCCGCGCTGACCAGAATGGCCAACCGTGCCTCCCGCAGGATCGCCTGCAGGATTTCCGGGCGGTCTTCACGAAACAGGGGCGGGTTGTACATCGGGGTCTTCTCCTGATCTCGTTTGGTGTTAGCCTGCCTTGAGTTTAGAGCAGATCGCGTTCAGATGGAATCCTCCGAACGCGTGAAGATGCTCGAAAACCAAACATGTAGAGTGGGTTGCGTGAACCCATGTGAACACAACACGCTCTAGGGAAAAGCAGAATGTCTGATGAATTGATCCGCTTGAGTGCCACGGAAGCCGCCGCGAAGCTGAAGGCGCGTGAGATCACGCCGCTTGACCTGATTGACGCGGCCGAGGCGCGCATCGCGGCGGTGGATGGTGATGTGAATGCGCTGCCCACGCTTTGCCTTGATCGCGCGCGCGACCATGCCCGCGCGCTGATGGCGGGCAAGCGGCGCGAGGCGGAAGGAGAAGCCGGTTGGCTTGGCGGTATACCCGTGGCGATCAAGGATTTGGCGGAAGTGGCTGGCGTGCGCACCACCTATGGCAGCCCGATCTTTGCCGATTACGTACCAAGTGAAAGCCATCCGGTGGTGGAACGGATCGAAAGTAAGGGCGGCATTGTCATTGCCAAATCCAATACGCCAGAATTTGGCGCGGG
This sequence comes from Roseomonas sp., assembly GCA_051007055.1. GTDB lineage: Bacteria > Pseudomonadota > Alphaproteobacteria > Acetobacterales > Acetobacteraceae > Neoroseomonas. Next base: position 52,022 of record JBPCSO010000009.1, on the reverse strand, counting down.
GGGTTCGACCTTCAACGAAGTTTTTGGGCGCACGCGCAATCCTTGGAATACATCGCTCACCTGCGGTGGTTCCACCGGTGGCGGTGCGGTTGCCTTGGCAACGGGCCAGGTGTGGTTGGCGCATGGGTCGGATCATGGTGGGTCACTCCGGCGCCCCGCGACCTATTGTTCCGTGGTGGGGCTGAGGCCTTCACCCGGGCGCGTCACACGCGGGACGGCGGATGATCTTTATTCGCCGCTTTCGGTGAATGGGCCGATGGCGCGCAATATCCCTGATCTGGCGCTATTCCTGGACGCCATGGCGGGTTGGGATTTGGCTGATCCACTGACTTGGGAAGCGCCCGCGCGCCCCTATGCGGCGGCGGTTGCGTCAGCCGAGGCCGAGGCACCGAAGCGCATTGCCTTCACCGCGCGCTTTGGCGGCGCGATTTCGATGGACCGGGAGACAGAGGCAATTTGCGCGCGCGAGGTACGGCGCTTTGAAGCGCTCGGCGCCATGGTGGAAGAAGCCCATCCCGAGATTGGCGATTTGAATGAGGCGTTTCTGGTACTGCGCAGCCAGCATTTCGTGGTGGACCGCGAGAAAATGCTGCAGGAGCATCGGGACAAGATCAAGCCCGACATCATCTGGCAGACCGAACGCGGCCTGAAGGAAACTGCATCGCGCCTGGCTTGGGCGGAACATGAACGCCGGCGCTTCTTCATCAGCATGCGCGAATTGTTCAAGCGTTATGATGTGCTGATCACGCCGGGCGCGGCCACGCCCGCCTTTGATGTGATGCTGCGCGCGCCTGAGAGCATTGGCGGCAAAAAGCTTGAAAACTACATGGGCGGATCGCTGATCAATGCCTTTGCGACCTTGGCGGGCTGCCCCGCTGTCTCGGTACCTTGCGGCTTTGATCAATATGGCAGGCCGGTTGGGCTGCATATTGTGGCCCCACCGCGGCAGGATGCGCGCGCCTTGCAGGTGGCAGCGCTGTTCGAGAAAATGATGGGCCTGGATAAGCTTTTGCCCATCACGCCAAGGCCCGGCAGCGTGCCGCCGGCGGAAAGTGCTTGAAGGAGCATCACCATGCAGCGCCGTAGTTTGATGCTCGCAACCGGCGGCTTTCTGGCCGCGCCCATGCTGGCCCGCGCGCAGGATTTCCCAGCGCGCCCCATTCGCGTGGTGGTGCCCTACGCGCCGGGCGGGCAATCCGATACCGTAATGCGGTTGCTGATCCCGCGCATGGCGGAATTCCTCGGCCAGAATATCATTGTGGAAAATCGTAGCGGTGGTGGCGGCACGATTGGCGCGGGTATTGTCGCGAATGCACCGGCGGATGGCTATACGCTGTTCTTTGAAAGCTTCGCCTTTGCGGTCGCACCGCTGATCCATCGCGGCCTGCCCTTCGATTATGAAACCGCCTTTGTGCCGATCGGCCAGGCGGTGGCGCTGCCCTATGTGCTGGTCACCAAGCGCGATTACCCGGCCAGCACGGTTGCGGAATTCATTACCGCCGTGAAAGCGCGGCCTGGCTTCACTTATGGCACGCCAGGCATTGGCACCATCGGCCATTTGGCCGGCGCGCTTTTAGAAATGCGGGCGGGCATCAAAATGGAACATGTCGCCTATCGCGGCGGCGCGGAAAGCGCGCGCGATGTCGCGGCGGGCAATATTGATGGCGCCATCGGCACGGCGAATAGCTTCGCCCCCATCATCCAGAATGACCGCGCCCGCGGCATTGCGCTGACGAGTGGTGAGCGTCGCGGGAGCCTTTCGCATTTGCCAACTTTGGCCGAAAGCGGCTTTCCCGGTTTCGATCTGACAAGCTGGAACGGGCTATTCGCACCGTCAGCAACCCCGGCCCCCATTTGCGCCCGGCTGGAAGCGGCTTTGCGCCACGCCACCACCGATGAACCAACCCGCCAAAGGCTGGCAGCTTCTGGCAATGATGTGGTGACGGAAAGCGCGGCGGCTTTTGGGGAACGCATCCGCAAGGACCGCGACTTGGTGCGGCAATTGATCCGCGAAACGGGGCTCAAGATCGAATAGGGCTGGCTTTACCTTTGGCGCGGTTCGGGCCAGCCTTCGCTCATGACCCTCGCCGCCGCCATCATCCCCGTGACACCCTTTCAACAGAACTGCGCCCTGATCTGGGATCAGGACACCAAGCACGGTGTGGTGATAGACCCTGGCGGTGATGTCGCGCGCATTGAAGGCGCGATTGCCGAAGCGGGCATCACCATTGATCGCATTCTGCTGACCCATGGGCATATGGACCATGCCGGCGGTGCTGCGGAATTGGCTGAAGCACTCGGCAATGTGCCGGTTGAAGGCCCGCATCGCGCCGATGCTTTCCTGCTGGAAGGCTTGGTGGAACAGGGCGCCAAATACGGGCTGGAATGCCGCGCCGTGACACCTGGTCGCTGGCTGGACGAAGGTGAGACGGTGGAGATCGCCAGCATCGCCTTTGATGTGCTGCATTGCCCGGGCCACACACCTGGCCATGTTGTCTTCGTCAATCCGGATATGGGCATTGCTATTGTGGGTGATGTGCTGTTTCAGGGCTCCGTCGGGCGCACCGATTTTCCTTATGGTGATACAGCGGCTTTGCTGGATGCCATTCGCACAAAACTGTTTCCGCTCGGGGATCACATCCAATTCCTCTGCGGCCATGGGCCGGCTTCCAGCTTTGGTGCGGAACGGCAGAGCAATCCTTTTGTGGGAGAAAACGCGCCATGAGCCCGGTGATTGAAACCGATGCACCACCGCTGCCGGTGACACGGCCGGAACTGGTTGGCATGTCGCCTGCGCGGCTTGCGCGCATTCGCCCCGCGATGGAACGCGAAATAGCGGCGGGCAGGCTGCCTGGCTGCGTTGTCGCCATCGCGCGGGATGGCAAGCTGGTGCATCTGGAAGCGATTGGGTCTCGTGATCCTGAAAGCCGCGCACCAATGGGGGCGGATGCGATTTTCTCCATCGCCTCCATGACCAAGCCGGTGACGGGCGTGGTTGCACTTTCGCTGATTGAAGAAGGCCGGTTGCTGGTGACGGACCCGGTCGGCGCCTGGTTGCCACCGCTGATGAATATGCAGGTGGCGAAGCCAACGCCTGCGATGCTTTCGGGTGAAGGCCCAATTGAAACCGAAGCGGCCATCCGCCCCATGACGGTGCAGGATGCCATGCGCCACACGACAGGTCTGGTTTATGGCGGCCGCAGTGCTTCTGCTGTGCACGCCGTGGCACCCCCTGGTTCCTTTTGGGTCGCCGAGAATATGGATACGGCAGGCTTTGCGCAGACGCTTTCTGGCCTGCCGCTGCGCCATCATCCAGGAACGGTCTGGGAATATGGGCTTTCTACCGATGTGCTGGGCGGGGTTGCAGAACGCGCGGGCGGTGCTTCGCTTGGTGCGCTGATGCGCGAACGCGTATTCGCCCCGCTTGGTATGGAAGAAACCAGCTACGTGCTGCCCGAAGAAAAACTAGCACGCTTCGCCCGGCCATTTTCCAAGGACCCGGTGACTGGCGCAGCGCAATCGGTTGAAGCACCGCTGCGCGCACCGAAGATGGAAACCGGCGGCGCGGGGTTGGTTTCCACCGCCAGCGATTATTTGCGCTTTGCCGAGATGCTGCGCGCCGGCGGTACGCTGAATGGCGTGCGCGTACTGGCGCCACAGACGGTGGCCTGGATGGCATCCGATCATTTGCAGGGCATCGAAAATCGTGTGGCCGGTATGGACCCTGCACTTGAAGGCTATGGCTTTGGCCTGACCGTTGCGGTACGGCTCGCGCGTGGTGGCTCGGGCCTGATGGGGGCGCCCGGCGCCTTTGGCTGGTCTGGCGTTTGGGGCACTTATTTCTGGGCCGATCCGGCTGAACGGCTGAGTGTAGTGTTCATGGCCCATGCGCCGGGCGAATTGCGCCAGCGCTATCGTCGCCTCATCAACATGCTGACCTATCAGGCGATTGAGGCCTAAGCATTTTCAAGCCAAGTGATTTCACTTGGCGACTCGGAAAATGCGATCAAACCACCAAACATTTTCAAGCCAAGTGATTTCACTCGGCGACTTGGGAAATGTGATCAGACACAAATTCAGTGCGTGCCTGGTGAAGGAATGGGCGCGGGAAACGTATTCAATAAAGACCTCAGCCGGTCCGCCAGTCTGCTTCGGTGGCTGACTCCACGCGGTTACGCCCAAGCGCTTTGGCGCGGTACATCGCGGTATCGGCTGCGGCGATCAACGCCTCGGCCTCAGTGTTCTTGACTGACAGGGCGCTGCCGACGCTCACCGTAACCGGCAGCCTGGCCTGCCCCAAATCAATCGGGCGATCACCAATTGCGGCGCGCAGCCGCTCGGCGATTACTGAAGTCTCCTCAGGCCCGGCGCCTGACATCACCACCAGAAATTCTTCCCCGCCATATCGCGCCACAACATCGGAAGCGCGCACATGTTCCTTGAGGCGTGCAGCAACCTCGCGCAGCGCCGCATCGCCCGCGGCATGGCCGTAATAATCATTCAGCGGCTTGAAGCGGTCCACATCAATCATCAGCACACCGCAAGCGGTGCCCGCGCGCAGCAGCGATTCCAGATGCCGGAAGACGTAACGGCGATTGCGCAGCCCAGTCAGCCCATCCGTCACTGCCAATTCCAGCGAACGGTCGAATTCAGCGCGCAGCCGCAGCTGATAACGCCGGCGCCGCACCTGATTGCGCACGCGCGCGCGCAATTCTTCTTCATTGATCGGTCGCAACACATGATCGGATGCGCCCAGTTCAAAGGCACGCAGCACCAATTCGCGCTGTTCCGCATCCGCGATCAGCATCAGGGGCAAGTCGCGCGTTTCCGCTTCGGCCCGCAGCCTGGAAGCAAGACGCAAAGGGTCGCCTTCCGTCATGGGCAGTGAGGCCAAAACCAGATCATACTGCGCCTTCGGGTCTTGCAGCTTTTGCCACACCAGCTTTTCGTCGCGGTATTGTTCCAGCGTCATGCCATCGGTCGCGAGTGCACGGGAAAGGGCGGCAGCTTCCGTCGCATCACCCGAAAGCAGCAATACCTTGGTGCCTTGGAAATCCTCTGGCGGCGCGCTGGGCGGTTCAAAGCCCAGATCGCGCACCGTTTCAGCGCGAAGCCGCCAGGCATCCAGCACCTGCTTCACGCGGAGCAGCGCGCGCAGCCGGGCAAAAAGTGTCGCCTGATCCACGGGCTTCACCAGGAAGTCATCCGCCCCGGCTTCCAGCCCGCGCACCCTTTCGCCCTGATCATTCAGGGATGTCACCATCACCACCGGGATATGCGCGGTAATGGGCTGCGCCTTCAGGCGGCGACAGGCTTCAAACCCATCCATCACTGGCATCAACACATCAAGCAGGATGATATCGGGCGACCAACGCTGCGCGAGCGTAATCGCCTCAGCGCCCGAAGCTGCGCCCGCAACTTCAAAATACTCATCCTGCAACCGGGCTTCGAGCAACTTGCGGTTGGGCAAGCTGTCATCCACCACCAGAACGCGCGCCGTCATGCCAGGGTCATCCCCGGGGCATGAGCACCAGTCACGCAAAAGCGCGGCGCACCACTCGGTGCCAATGGAAACACCGATAGAGCGCCGGGATGGCGATGGTGGATAAGGCAGGATGCGCTTTCCATCGGCCAAATATGTCCCGAAACTAGGCGAAAAGATAGAGTACCAAGCAGGGCCACGGCCTGGCTTCAGGCGCTGGCAAGCACTGCTTCCCGGCCCTCCAGGTGGCTTAATTGGGCAATCAACCGGGGGCTTGGGCTTTGGCGAAGCTTGATCGCTTCTTCCAGGCCACGGGCGGCAATGGCTTGGCGCAGCGCATCCATATCGGGGTGCTGCGCTTCCAAGCTGGTCAGGCGCCAACCGGAATCGGCAATTTGCGCTGCTGCCCCGGCGCCATCCCATTGGATCAGCGGCGGGATCAGATTGCCCATATCCTGGCGCTGCGGCGGGAAGGCCATGCGCCAGGAAAGCGCTCCACGACGCATCGCGCGCACCTCTCCGCCATGGGAGGCACCAAGGCGGGCAACTACCGCCTCAATGGCCGGCGTCGCGGCGACGTAGGCGATCAATTGCGGCTCTGCCTCCAACGCCAGTTTCAGGGCAGGATCATCCAGATCGAAAGGTCGCGGATGGGCGGGCGTGCCCTGCGCGGGATCAGGCGCGATGATTTCAATATATTGGTCAGGCCCAAGCCCCAGCAGCATGTTATGCGTGCCCACCCCCGGATGGGCGCCGCCAGGGACGGGCCGCACCCCCAAAAGGCGTTCCACATAGGCCGCACCCGCTTCCAGCGTTGCTGCGCCAATCACAAGATGGTCAATTTCAGCCATATAACCCCCAAGGCTCTGCCGCTTCGTGCGGCGCGCCGATTGTCATTCTGCCGGAATGTCTCTCCGCACCTGCATGATGCACGGCGCGCATTTGCGCATATTGCGAAAGATCAAGAATAAGGCCGCACCGCAGACAGGCGCGCGACCCATCCGATTGACCGCGCCCGCGCTTTGCGGCGTGCTACCGCGCGCAATCAAGCATTTTCACGCCAAGTGAGCCCACTTAGTGGCTCGGAAAATGCCACCAACACTGATTCACTGCATGTCCGGTGAAGGCTATTGGACTGAAGATGCACTGATGGGAAGCGCCGGCATGACACAGACCAAGCCCAAAATTGCCGAGACCTTCATCCACCCAAGCGTGAAGCTGCGTGAAGCCACCATAGGCGCACGCTGTGAAATCCTGGAACGATCGGCGATGGAATACGCGACGCTTGGGGATGCATCCTATCTTGGCCATGACTGCCAAGTGGCAGATGCGGAAATTGGCAAATTCTGCGCCATTGCCGCTTGCGTCAGAATAGGCCCCCCCAATCATCCGATGGGCCGCCCGGCGCAGCATCGCTTTACCTATGTGCCGGAATATTACGAGGCGACTAAGCGGCGCGATGCTGCGTTTTTTGCCGAACGCCGGGCTGCGCGTGTGAAGATTGGAAATGATGTTTGGATCGGCCATGGCGTCACGGTTTTGGCCGGTGTCACGGTGGGTGATGGCGCGGTGCTGGCCGCCGGCGCCGTGGTGGCGCGCGATGTGGCGCCTTACACCATTGTGGGCGGCGTGCCTGCGCGCAGGATCAGGGAACGCTTCCCGCGCGATATTGCCGGGCAATTGCAAGCCATCGCCTGGTGGGATTGGCCTTTTGAAGTGATCATGGCGCGATTGGCGGAATTTCAGACAGAAGATGTCACGGCTTTCTGCAATCGCTATGCGCCCATAAAGCCGTAAAGATTGTTACCCGGTCAGGGTGGTGACGAATGGCAAGCGCGGAAGGCCCACCATCACCTTGCGTTCTGCTCTCTCCGCTCAAGATCGGCTAGGCAGTCTATTGGGTGCGCCCCACGCATGGGGCAGCAATCACCCCTCGGCCTTCGCCACCACCACCATGGCGGGCTTAAGCAAGCGACCATTGAGCGTCCAGGCTGATGTCCAACCATGGAGCACAGTACCCGGCGCCACCCCTTCAGGCGCAGGCTGTTCCGCCATGGCCTGATGCTTTTCCGGGTCGAAGGGCTGGCCCTTGGGGTCGTGGCGCTGCACGCCATTACGCTCAAGAATGCCAAGGAAGGACCGTTCCACCCCCTCAAAACCGGCGCGAAGCTTGGTCAGCAGGTCGGATTCATCATCAGCCGCTGGCGGCAGGGATTCGATGCCGCGGCGCAGGTTTTCTGCCGCCTCAACCACATCGCTCGCGAATTTCTGCGTCGCATAGGCGCGCGCATCGGCCACTTCGCGCTGGGTGCGCGTACGGAGATTCTGCATCTCAGCCTCAGAACGGAGCCATTTGTCGCGTAATGCCTCAAGCTCCTGCGCCAGCATGACAAGGCGTTCCTCGGCGCTCATGGCCGGGGCTTCGGGGGCGGCCTCGGGCGCCGCCGATTGGGGGGCGTTGGGGTCGTTCGTATCGGTCATCATGGTATCGCGTGGTTACTCGCGGAAAGGGAGGGCATCAAAGCCGAGGGAGGATCGCTATCTTATAGCATTTTGGAACCAAGTGGAATCACTTGGCTCTCATTGGTGCTGTCTGGCAAACTGGGCAAACTCCTGGACTAGGTCGTCGTAAATCGCGCGTTTGAAATCCTCCGCAAGGGCGGGTAATTCCGTCAACGCCGCCCAGCGCCAAGCGTCAAATTCAGGGTTCGGGTCCAGATCAAGCCGGATATCGGCATCACGGCCCAAAAAGCGCAATGCAAACCATTTCTGCCTTTGGCCGCGATACTTGCCGCCCAAGGCTTTGCCGATCAGCGCCGCCGGTAGATCATAGAAAAGCCAGCGCGGATGTTCGGCCAGAATTTCGGCCTGCGCTGTGCCGATTTCTTCCTCCAATTCGCGGAATACGGCGATGGCGGGGTCTTCGCCCGCATCCATCCCGCCCTGGGGCAATTGCCAGCCCCCGGCTGCCCCTTCGGCATTTGGTAAATCCGCCCTGCGCGCTACCAGCACCTGGCCCGCTGCATTGAACAGCAAGGCGCCCACATTGTCCCGGTAAGGCAGGGTCATTGAGTGCGGCTTTCGCCTGCCTCGGCAGGGCGGCGGATAAGGGCCGTGACCGGGGTCAGCACCACACCGCGCCGTTCAAGCCCAGCCGCCCAGGCCACCAGCCGATCAATCACCACCGGCGTCGGCGCATGCGCCAAACCAAGGGCGGAACCGCGCGCCTTGGCGATGGCTTCAAGTTCGCCCAGCCGTTTTTCGATTTCCGTCCGTGTTGCCGGTTCATCCAGTATCACGTCTACCGAACGCCCCCAGGCACGCATGGGCGCGTTGGCGCCTGGGCGGGCATCCACATAGAGCAGTCCGCGATTGCGGAGTGATTCCTGCAGTGCCTGATAGCTTTGTTCCATTGCCGCAAAGCGTTCACCGCGCATGCCGCCCACCACACCGATCGCACCGACATAGCCCGGAAAGCGCGACAACACCCATTCCAGATTGGCCATGTTTTCAGGCCCTGAACGCCCGGTGAGCAAGGCGCGATTACCCGGATCATTCAGCGGATATCCCGCCGGCTCCATGGGCAGCCCCACCAAGCTTTCCACCCCCTTGGCGCGCAGCCGTTCCGCAACCTGTGCCGCGCGGGGGGCATAGGGCGAAATCGCCAGTGTCACGGCTGGGGGCAAGCGCCGGATGGCATCTTCCGTTTGCGTGTTGGAAATGCCGATATCGGCCACCACAATGCCAATGCGGGGCCGGGTATCCTGACGATCAAATTGCCCGCCATAGGCACGGATGGAGGTTCGGCCATCTGCCCCGACACGCGGCAATGGGCCAAAACGCCCCTGTTCCTGCAGGGTGGCATCGGGGGGCGGGATGGGCCGTGCGCTTGGGACCTCGGCAGAGATTGGCGGCGCATCAAAAGCCGGTGGCGCTGGCGCGGCGGGTGGCGGCGCTGGTTCCGGTGCTGTGGGCGGCGCAGCCTCTGCCCTTGCGGCGGGTGCTGCTGCTTCAGCCTGTGCGGGGGCGGGCGTGGGCATTGTCGCGGGCGCTGGCGCTGACGGGCTAGGTGCTTCAGCCGCAGGCGTGGGTGCGGGTGCGGGCGCCTCAGCGGTTAGTATTTCTGGCGGTTTAGCTTCCGGGGTTTCTGTCGTTTCCGGTGCTTCCGCCACTGTTTCGGGCGGTCCGGGTGGGCCCAGACGGTCAAGCCAAAACCCGCCGCCGCCCAGAAGCAGCAGCACCAGGACCCAGAACAGGCCAAGCCCGCGCCAGCCGGCGAAGATACGGCGCGGAAATCCCTCTGCCATCAGACCCTCAGCGTTGCCCGCCGCGTGGCGCCGAAGCCATGCCGCGCAGCAACACTAAAGCCTGCTGAAGTTGATGATCCGTTTCCGGCTTGGTCGGGTCAAAAGCTGGGGCGCCTTCCGCAGGCTGGCGCACCACGCGATCCACCAAGCCTGCCGGCAGATTGAGTGGCGGCGGCGGGATGGGGGCGCGGGTTTCTGCCTGCCCGTCATTACGCAGCGAACGGCGCAAATCAGCTTCCCGGTCCCGTTGCGGCTGACCGGCGCGGGTTTCTTCACGCGTCGCCAGCACTTCAATATCCGGTTCAATCCCGGTGCCTTGGATGGACCGGCCCGAAGGCGTGTAATAGCGCGCCGTGGTCAGGCGAATGGCGCCATTGCCGGGGATGGGCATCACGGTTTGCACGCTGCCCTTGCCGAAGGATTTCACCCCTAAAACGACGGCGCGGCGATGATCCTGCAAAGCGCCAGCGACAATTTCACTTGCACTTGCGCTGCCGCTATTGATCAGCACCACAATGGGCAGTCCATCGGCAATATCGCCGGGCTTCGCATTCCAGCGCTGCGCATCTTCCTGCCGGCGCGCGCGGGTGGACACGATTTCCCCCTGCGTCAGGAAATCATCCGTGACCTGCACCGCCTGATCGAGCAGACCGCCCGGGTTATTGCGCAGATCAAGCACCAGCCCCTTTAACCCACCTTGCGCCTGCTGCTTTAACTGCTGCAAGGCGCGGCGGAGACCCACTTCGGTTTGTTCGTTGAAGGACGTAATGCGCACATAGCCAAGATTGCCTTCTTCCAGGCGGAAGCGCACCACTTGCGGGCGGATGACATCGCGCGTCAGCGTGAGCTCAAGGGGCCGTTCTGCACCCTGGCGGCGAATGGTGAGTTTTATTTGCGTGCCGCGTTGGCCGCGCATCTGTTCCACCGCTTCCTGCAGCGTCAGCCCCTGTACCGAAGTGCCATTCAGATGCGTGATAAAATCCCCTGGCCTGACGCCGGCGCGCGCCGCGGGGGTTTCATCAATAGGGCTGATGACCTTGATGTAACCACCTTCCTGGGTCACTTCGATCCCAAGCCCACCGAATTCACCGCGGGTCTGGGTTTGCATGTCACGAAAGCTGCGCTGGTTCAGGTAAGAAGAATGCGGATCAAGGCTGGAGAGCATGCCCTGGATGGCGTTTTCGATCGCGTCCCGGTCATTCACCGGTTCCACATATTCTGCCCGCACCCGTTCAAAGACATCACCGAAAAGGTTGAGCAGCCGATAGGTTTCCGCCCGGCCACCTTCCTGCGCCCAGGCGGCGACGATGGGGCCCACCACCACGCCGGCAGCAAAGGCCGCACCAATGCTCGCAAACCGCAAATAACCGCGCTTCATGCGCCGCAACCCTTCTTCACATCCGGCGAAACGCGCCGGCGACACTAGCCAAGATAGTCTTTCAGCGCGCGATGCGCGACTCTTGAACGCATCCTGACAGGCGAAAAATCGCGTGTGGCGCTATTCTTGCCCCGCAAGCCAAGGGTTTGGGTCCACCACCTGCCCATCGCGGCGCAATTCCAGGTAGAGCAAACCGCGCCCATCCGCCCCCGCCGCCAGCAGGCCCAAAGCCTCCCCGGCCAGCAAGCCGGTGCCCGCCTCCGTATCCAAACGCTCAAACCCGGCCAACACCAGATGCAGCCCAGGCCCGCATTCCAGGATGACAAGCTGACCAAAGCGCCGAAACGGCCCGGCGAAAGCCACGCGCCCGGTACACGGGCTGACCACGCGCGCGCCGGCGGCGGCGCTGAAGGTCACACCGCGCGCAGGCCCCGCTTCCCCCCTTTGGCCAAAGGCGATGCTGACCCGCCCATGCACCGGGGCGGGGCGGTTTGACTCAGGCGCGGTGGCCTGAGGCAGCGCCACCGGGCTTGCCGGGCGCCCGCGCGCTTCCTGCCGCGCCCGCGCTGCCGCCAGCGCGGCTTGCCTTGCCTGTTCGCGTTCCAGCGCCGTCAACATTTCGGCCAAATCATTGGCGCGGGCGAGCGCTTCCTGCGCGCGGGTGGCTTCAGCCCTTTGGGTCGCGCGCGCTTCGCGTTCACGCAGCCGGGTTTGGGCGATTTCCTCATCCAGCGCTGCGGCGGCTTGGCGCCAATCGGCCTCGGCTGCCGCGACCAATACGGCTTCCGCCGCCGCTACCCGGGCGCGACGTTCGGCCTCAGCATTGGCCAGGCGCAGTTCCTCAGCCTCCGCACGGATTTGCCGTACCGTGCCTTGCAGGACCAAAAGCCCGCGTAACGCTTCATCCGGTGGGGCGGGCTGCGCGAGCAGCGTTTCCACGGGCCAAAGTGCCAGCCGCCGCATGGCCGGCATCATGGGGGCGAGGGCCGCAGCGCGAGAGGCCGCTTCGGCGAAAGCCACTGCGGCCGCCGCTTCCGCCTGGTGCTGGCGCTGCTGGGCGGCATCCAAGGCGCGTTCGGCTTCCTGCACCCGCGCCGCCATGGCGACCCTTTGCCGCGCAAGCCCGCTTTGTTCTGCCGCTGCCGCTTCCGCTTCCCGCGCGGCGGCTTCGGCGGCGGCGCGGCTGGTGGCGGTAGCCCGGCGCGCTTCTTCCAGCGCCTCACGCGAAGGCTGCGCAAAGCCAAGGCCGGGCAGCGCCAGCAGGCATAGCGCGGCGAAAGCGAGGCGCGCTTTAGGCAAGCAGGGAATGCCCTGTCATCGCGCCTGGGCGCGGCAGGCCAAGCAGGGCGAGCAGCGTTGGCGCGATATCCGCGAGCCGCCCATCCTTGATGGCGGTACCCTTGGGGCCATTCATCAGAATAATCGGCACGACGTTGGTGGTATGCGCGGTATGCGGCCCGCCCGTTGCTGGGTCTTTCATCAATTCGGCATTGCCGTGATCGGCAGTCACCAGCAGACAGCCGCCGACTTCCTTGAGTGCGGCGACAATACGCCCAAGCCCCGCATCCACGGCTTCCACGGCTTGCGTCGCGGCGGCAAGGCTGCCGGTGTGACCGACCATATCGGCATTGGCGAAATTCAGCACAATCAGATCAAAGGCGCGGCTATTGATGGCGACCACGGCCTTGTCGGTCAGTTCAGGCGCCGACATTTCCGGCTTCAGATCATAGGTCGCCACATCCTTGGGCGATGGTACCATGATGCGTTCCTCGCCCGGATAAACCGCTTCTTCGCCGCCATTCAGGAAGAAGGTGACATGCGGGTATTTTTCCGTCTCCGCCATGCGGAGCTGTGTGAGGCCCGCACGCGCGACGACTTCACCAAGCTTATCCGCCATGGATTGCGGCGCGAAAGCGGTGGCGAGATTCGCGTTCAGCGCATCACTATATTCCGTGAGGCCAACCGCGGCGGCAAAACGCGGCAGGTACCCGCGCGCAAAACCATCAAAGCCAGGATCGAGCAGCGCGGTCAGAATCTCCCGCGCGCGATCGGCGCGGAAATTGAAACAGAGAATGCCATCGCCATCCTTGATACCAGCGTAATCACCAATCACGCTGGCGGGGATGAATTCATCACTCTTGTCAGCGGCATGTGCGGCGGTAATGGCGGCGGCGGCGGTTGGGGCATGTGCGCCCTTGGCTTCCACCATCGCTGCATAGGCTTGGGCTACGCGATCCCAACGCTTGTCGCGATCCATCGCAAAATAACGCCCGATGATGGTGGCGATGCGCACGCCTGCCACGCCAGCCAAATCAGATTCGAAACGCTTCAAATAATCGGGCGCGGCACGCGGCGGCGTATCCCGCCCATCGGTGAAGGCGTGGATAGCAACGGGTATGCCCGCAGCTGACAGCAATTTCGCCAGCGCCACCGCATGATCCTGATGCGCATGCACCCCACCTGGGGAGAGTAGCCCCATCAAATGGCAAGTCCCGCCTGAGGCTTTCAGCTTCGCGATCAAGCCCGTGATTGCAGGCAGTTCCGCGAAGGACCCATCGGCGATAGCGGCATCAATGCGCGGCAGATCCTGCATGACCACGCGCCCGGCGCCGATATTGAGATGCCCGACCTCAGAATTGCCCATCTGCCCTTCCGGCAGGCCAACATCCTGGCCGGAGGTCTTCAGGAAAGCATGCGGGCAGCTGGCCCAAAGCGCGTCAAAGCTAGGTGTTTTCGCCTGAAGTACAGCGTTATCGGCGCGCTCCTCCCGCCAGCCCCAGCCATCCAGAATTACCAGCATCACGGGGCGCGGCAGCGCGGCGGCTTGCATGCGAGAGAACTCCTCAACCTATACTGGCCGAATTACCCCCCGTGGTGGCCAGCATGCAAGCGCGGATCAGAAGGGCAGCAGCGCGGGTACGCCAAAGAAGCGCGCATGGAAATGCAGCAGCGCCGCGCAGCCAATCAGTGCCAGCAGCGGCGCCAGCCAGCCAATTTCAGCCAGAACCAGCCGGTTGCGCCCGGCCAATATGGCGCCAAAGGGCAGGATCGAGGTTTCAGCGCGAAGCTTTGCCGCCGCTTCTGTGCTGCGCGCGGCAAGCTTGCGGTCAATGGAAGGCATGCCAAGAAAGGCGCTGATGGCGAAGGTGCCGAAAAAGATCAGGCTCGCCACATCGCCATTGCCAATGACATGTACCAAAGCCCACAGCGCGAAGGACCAAAGCATGGGGTGGCGCGTGATGCGCTGGATGCCGCGCGCCTGCTGGCCGACGAGAGCTTCTCCACCCACTGCGGTTGGGTTGCGCAACAGCCCCGCGGCAAAAAACAGGAAGGCCGGCAGCATGATGACAGCAAGTGCAAGCCGCAGCCCGGCAGGCGCGGTCCAAAGCGGTACTGTCTCCGCCGCACCTGAGGCGCGTGCCAGCATCACCAGCGCCAACACGGAGAAGATGGAATAGAAAATGCGAAAGCCATTCTCCCCAATCCTGCCGACCAGCCGCGCGCGGATATCGGTGCCGGCCAGGCCGTTATGCGTTGCGATCCAGAACGCGGCTGCCAGCAATAGGGGGAAGATGCCTTCCATGGGTTCAAAGATCCTTCAGCACGGCCCAAAGCGCCGATTTCGCCTCAAACCCAATGCCGGGAATATCAGGCATTTTGATCCGCCCATCCACAACCGGCGTGCTATCGGCGAAACCGCCGAAGGGCGCGAAAACCTCTGGGTAGCTCTCATTCCCGCCAAGCCCAAGGCCAACCGCAATGTTCAGCGCGAATTGATGCCCGCCATGCGGCACGCAACGCCGGGGCGACCAACCATGGCGCACCAACATCTCCAGCGTGCGGAGATATTCCACCAAGCCATAGGAAAGCGCTGGGTCGAATTGCAGAATGTCCCGATCTGGCCTGAGCCCACCATGGCGGATCAGATTGCGCGCATCCAGCATGGAGAACAGATTCTCGCCCGTCGCAATCGGCGGCATATACTGTTCTGCCAAGGCGGCATGGGTTGAATAATCCAGCGGATCGAGCGGTTCCTCATACCAGCGGAGCCCAAAGGGTTGCAGCGCCGCACCATAGGTCAGCGCCGCATGCAGGCCAAAGCGGCCGTTCACATCCACCGCCAACCGTGATCCATCACCGCCGAGTAGCTTCACCACCGCTTCAATGCGCGCCAAATCCTCGGTCAAAGCGTCTTTCATGGATGTGCCAGGCGCACCGCCGATCTTCATTTTGACGGTGGTGTAACCCATACCCAAATAGCGTTTCATTTCCTCAACCAAAGCATCAACGCCCTTGCCGGGGTAGTAATAGCCGCCGGCGGCATAGACCCAGGCGCTGTCATCCGCCTGACCGCCGCGATAACGATCCGCGAGCAAACGCCAGAGCGGCACGCCTTCAAGCTTTGCCGCCGCATCCCACAGCGCCATATCCAAAACGCCAACCGCGACGGAACGATCCCCATGCCCGCCTGGCTTCTCATTGCGCATCATCGCACCCCAAGCGCTGGCGGGGTTGAGGCCGCCTTCGCCACGCGCCAATTCCGCTTCCGTCGCTGCTTGCAGCCGGGGGATGAAGCGTTCCGCGAGCAAACCTGGCTGCGCATAACGGCCATTGGAATTGAAGCCATAGCCCGTGGCACTTTTGCCCGCACCATCTTCCACCGTGACGGCGACGACACTCGCTGTCATTTTCGAAAAATCAATATAGGCATTGGCAATTGCGCTGCTGATGGGCACCACGCCCTGGCGGATGGAGGCAATACGCATCTTGTGTTCCTGGCTTGAGGAGCTGAGAAATTATGGCTCGGGCCGTTAGCCGAGCAATCTGCCGATCACGCGCGCCGTGTAATCCACCACCGGGATCACCCGGCCGTAATTGATGCGCGTGGGGCCAATCACACCAATGGCGCCGACGATCTTTTCTTGCCCATTGCGGAAGGGCGCCACGACAACCGAAAGCCCCGCGGTATCGAACAACCCGCTTTCGGCGCCGATGAAAATCTGTACGCCTTCGCCGCGCTGCGCCAATTCCAGCAGGCGCAGCATGGTTTCCTGCGCTTCCAGCCTTTCAAACAGCCGCTGGATTTCCTGCACCTGCGCTGCCTGATCCAAATTCTGCAAAAGCCGCGACTGACCGCGCAAAATCAGTGACCCACCACCGCCGCCGGACCAGGTGGCAAGCCCCGCTGAGATCACCTGCTCTGTCAGCGCATCAAGCGCGGTGCGATCGGCGGCAATTTCCTCGGCCACATGGGTGCGGGTTTCTTCCAAAGTGCGGCCCGCAAGGCGCGCATTCAGATAGTTCGATGCTTGCGTGAGTGCCGAGGGCGGCAAGCCCGCGGGCACCTCAATGACGCGGTTTTCCACCTGCCCGCCTTCATGCACCAACACCACCAGCGCCCGGCCCGGACCAAGCGCCACGAATTCAATATGACGTACCGGATTTTCCGTTTTCGGCGCCACCACCAGCCCCGCCGCCCCCGCAAGGCCCGAGAGCATCAGCCCGGCTTCCGCCAGCGTTTCCTGCAAGGACCGGCCCGATGCCGCGCAGCGCGCCGCAATTGCGTCCCGGTCTTCTTCGCCCAGCGCGCCAAATTCCAGCAAGCCATCCACGAAAAGCCTGAGGCCACGTTCGGTCGGCAGGCGGCCAGCCGAGGTATGCGGCGCGTAAAGGAGCCCGGCATCTTCCAGATCCGCCATGGCATTGCGGATGGTGGCGGGGGACAAGCCCAGCGGCAGCCGGCGCGATAGGGTACGAGACCCCACAGGTTCCCCCGTCGCGACATAGGTTTCCACCAATTCGCGCAGGATGAGCGCCGAACGACTATCCAGCCCGGCATAGGCGGGCAGGCCGGGCGCGAGCTTCGCGGGCGTATGGGTCACGGGTTGTGGTCCCGATTTGGCATGGCCCGAGTATGGGGCCTGGGCTGGGCGCGTCAACGGGTTAGCAAGCCGGGGAGGCCTGTGCTAATCGCGCGCCCATGACAAGACCATCAGGCCGCGCCCCCGGCGCGCTTCGCACCGTTTCCATCCAACCAGGCGTCGCCCGCCATGCGGAAGGTTCCTGCGTTATTCGCATGGGCCTGACCGAGGTGCTGTGCACCGCGAGCGTTGAAGGCAAGGTCCCCCCCTTCCTGCGCGGCCAGGGCCAGGGCTGGGTGACCGCGGAATATGGTATGCTGCCGCGCGCGACCCATACACGGAGTGACCGCGAAGCCGCGCGCGGCAAGCAATCCGGCCGCACGCAGGAAATCCAGCGCCTGATTGGGCGCAGCCTACGCGCCGTGACGGATTTGAAGGCGATGGGGGAGATGACCATCACGCTGGATTGCGATGTGCTGACCGCCGATGGCGGCACGCGCTGCGCTTCCATCACCGGCGCTTGGGTCGCGCTGCATTTGGCGTTTGAACATTGCAAGCGCATGAACATCATCACGCGTAATCCGCTCAAGGATCAGGTGGCGGCGATTTCCTGCGGCATCTATCAGGGCGTGCCCGTGCTTGACCTTGATTATGATGAGGACAGCAAGGCCGATGCAGATGCGAATTTCGTCCTCACAGCCTCGGGCGGGATTGTTGAAATTCAGGGCACCGCCGAAGGCGCGCCCTTCACGGAAGCCGATTTGCAGGCACTGATGGGCCATGCGCGCGAAGGCACGGCGGCGCTTTTCGCCAAGCAGCGGCTTGCGGTGGATAAGTGATGGCGCATCGGCGCCTGCAGCGGGGGGAGAAGATTATCATCGCCTCCCACAACGCCGGAAAGCTTCGCGAAGTGGCGGCATTGCTCGCGCCGCATGGCATTGAAGTGACCAGCGCCGGCGCGCTTGGCCTGCCGGAGCCGGAGGAGACAGAGACCAGCTTCCTTGGCAATGCGCGCATAAAAGCACATGCGGCGGCGCGCGCGGCGGGGATGCCGGCGCTTTCCGATGATAGCGGTTTTTCCGTTGCCGCACTGGATGGCGCGCCAGGGGTCTATACTGCCGATTGGGCGATGCGCCCGGAAGGTGGCCGGGATTACGCGCTTGCCATGGGCAAGGTGCATGACTTGGCGCAGCATGCCCCGGACCGCGCAGCCTGGTTCACTTGCGCGTTGGTGCTCGCTTGGCCCGATGGGCATGAGGAAGGTTTTGAGGGCAAGGCTGAGGGCGTTTGGGTTTGGCCGCCGCGCGGCGCACATGGCTTCGGCTATGACCCCATGTTCGTGCCGCAGGGCTATTCAGCAACCTTCGGTGAAATGGACCCGGACGAAAAGCACCGCATCAGCCACCGCGCTGCGGCTTTCGCGTTGCTGGCCGCTGCCTGCCTGCCACCGGCGGCAGGCTGAGCTTCAAGGGTGCGCTGGTTTCCGGCGATAGCCCGCGCCGGATCAGGCTGGCCCAGCCTTCTTCGGGCGTGTCCACAATTTCGAACAGCTTCAAATCAGCTTCACTGATCATGCCTTCTTCGGCGAGGGCCGCGAAATTCACCACCCTGTTCCAGTAATCTTTGCCGAAAAGCACAATGGGCAAGGCACGCATTTTCTGCGATTGCACCAGCGTCAGCACCTCAAACAACTCATCAAAAGTCCCGAAGCCGCCTGGAAAAACCGCGAGCGCATTGGCGCGCATGGCAAGGTGCATCTTACGCATGGCGAAGTAATGGAAGCGAAAGGTCAGCGCCGGCGTGGACCAGGGGTTGGGCGCCTGTTCATGCGGCAGGGTGATGTTGAAGCCGATGGAAGGCGCGCCGCATTCGGACGCGCCGCGATTAGCTGCTTCCATAACCCCCGGGCCGCCGCCCGTTGCAATCACATTATCACGCGGCGCACCGGAAGCAGCCAGCGCACCGCCCCGCATGGAGACAATGCGGGCGAAGGCGCGGGCATCCTCATAAAAGCGGGACCGATCAAGCGCCTTTTGCGCGGCGCGTTTTTCTGCCGCCCCGCGCGCCTTCTTGACCTGGGCGGCGGCTTCCTCGGCGCTTGGGCAGCGGGCGGAACCAAAAACCACCACGGTGGACCGCACCCCCCAATCGCGCAGCGCATATTCAGCCTTGGCGTATTCCATACCGAAGCGGAACGGGCGCATTTCATCGCGGAGCAGGAATTCCGGGTCTTCAACCGCCAGCAGATAGCTGCGTGATCCCTTCTGGGCACCATTATTCGGCATCGGCAAGCTCCCCCCTCATACGCGCTGGATCATGGCATGAAGCGGGCAAGCGCGCAGGGGCCCCATCCCAAAAGCGTGACTCTGCTGCAACGGTGGCGAGTCGCTGCTAATCATCCACACGCCAAAAGCGTAAAAATCCCTGGGCAAAGAACGGCTTCCGGCCTAATGTTGTGAATCACTCTGAAGCGCTGCCTTGATGCCTCGCCTCTTTCTTCCGGCCGAATCCCGGCCTTCCGCCGAACAGGGCGCCACCAGACGGCGCTTTGCCTCGGCCGATCTGCGCGCGCTTTTAGGCCGGCGCCTGATGGAATTTTGCGGGCTGCTTTCAGCGCTTATCGCGCTTGGGCTTGCTGCGGCGTTGCTGAGTTATGATCCCGCCGATCCTTCGCTGAATACGGCAACCAGTCGCCCTGTCAGTAATCTTGCCGGGCCCGCCGGGGCGGTGCTGTCAGATATTCTATTGCAAGGCTTTGGTTATGCGGCGGCGCTGCCAGTACTGGCGCTGCTTGCCTGGGCCTTTCGGCTGGTAACCCAGCGCGGGCTTGGCTTCATTCCCCTTCGGCTGCTGGGCTTGGCCTTTGCCCTGCCGCTTGGCGCGGCGGCGCTGAGCCTTGCCCCCCTGCCCGGAGAGGCACCAGGCTTGGCCGGTGCTGGCGGGGCGGTTGGCCCGCTTTTGGCGGATGGGTTGATTTCCTGGCTTTCGGGCAGCTTCGGCCCCTATGGCGCATTGCTGGCGAAAGCTGGAATTGTGTTCGGCGCGGTCGGCGCCGGCTTTATCGGCTGCGGCCTGACCTTTGGCGAATGGCGCGGCGCGGGGCGTGCGGCTTTGGGGGCCAGCCAAGCCGCCCTGGAAGCGGCGCGGCATGGCGCCGAAAGGCTGCGCCCGCATGAGGAGGCGGAACCAAAAAAGCCCGGCTTCTTCGCTCGCCTGACCGCGCGCTTCAAAACCCGCACCGGGCGGCTGTTTCGTCGGCAGGAACCGGAAATTCCGCTGGGCCCAATGCTACGCGCCGCCGATGCAGCGGCTGAGGCCATGCCGATCCGTCCTGAACCGGCAGCGCCGCGCGAAGCCCCGCCCGTCCGTCAACGCAAAGCTGCCGAACCCGCGCGTCGGCCAACGCAGCAGCCGGCGCTTGATCTGGGCGATGGCGCCTGGGCGCTACCACCGCTTGATCTGCTGACTGCAGCGCCCGTGCAGCGCGTGGGCCGGCCTTCCGAGGAATCGCTCCAAGCCAATGCGCGCCTTCTGGAAAGCGTTTTGGAAGATTACGGCGTGCGCGGGCGCATTGTGGAAATCCGCCCCGGCCCGGTGGTGACGCTGTATGAATTGGAACCGGCGCCCGGCACCAAATCCGCGCGCGTGATTGGCCTGGCGGATGATATCGCGCGGTCCATGAGCCTGATTGCGGTGCGCATCGCAACCGTGCCGGGGCGCAATGTGATCGGCATTGAAATGCCGAATGCCAAGCGCGAAACCGTCTTCCTGTCTGAAATGTTCGGGGATGAGGGGTGGCATCGCCATCCGGGTAAGCTGCCCTTGGCGCTGGGCAAGGATATCAGCGGCGCGCCGGTGATCGCCGATCTGGCGCGCATGCCGCATTTGCTGATTGCGGGCACCACGGGTTCGGGCAAATCGGTCGGGATCAATACCATGATCCTGAGCCTGTTGTATCGTTTCAGCCCTGATGAATGCCGCTTCATCATGATTGACCCAAAGATGCTGGAGCTTTCGGTCTATGACCGCATTCCGCATCTGCTGGCGCCGGTGGTGACGGAACCGCCCAAGGCGATTGGCGCGCTGAAATGGACCGTGCGGGAGATGGAGCGCCGCTACCGTGCCATGAGCCAATTGGGCGTGCGCAATATCGCGGGCTACAACGAAAAAGTGACCGCTGCGCGCCAACGCGGCGATGTGCTGACCAGGCGTGTGCAAACCGGTTTCGATCCGGAAACCAATAAGCCGGTTTTTGAAGATCAGCCGCTGGCGCTGGAAGCGCTGCCGATGATTGTGGTGGTGATTGACGAAATGGCCGATCTGATGATCGTGGCCGGCAAGGAGATTGAAGCCGCGGTCCAGCGCTTGGCGCAAATGGCGCGTGCCGCCGGTATCCACGTGATCATGGCGACGCAACGGCCTTCGGTGGATGTGATCACCGGCACGATCAAGGCGAATTTCCCAACCCGCATTTCCTTCCAGGTCACATCCAAGATTGATAGCCGCACCATCCTGGGTGAACAGGGCGCGGAACAGCTGCTCGGCCAGGGCGATATGCTGCATATGCCGGGCGGCGGGCGCATTGCCCGCGTGCATGGCCCCTTTGTGTCAGATACTGAGGTGGAGCGGATTGTCGAATTCCTCCGCGCGCAGGGCGAGCCCGCTTATGTTGATGAAGTAACCGAAACGGAGGATGAGGGTGATTCGGTCGCCATGCTCGGCATGCTGGGCGGCAATACCGATGCGGAGGCATCGCTCTATGATCAGGCGGTTGCGCTGGTTACGCGCGAAGGCAAAGCCAGCACCAGCTTCGTGCAGCGGCATTTGAACATTGGCTATAACCGCGCGGCGAAGCTGATTGAGCAGATGGAAAAGGAAGGCGTGGTGGGCGCGGCGAACCATGTCGGTAAGCGGGAAGTGCTGGCGCCGGGGCCGAGGGATTGAGGAGGGCGTGAGTGAAACGTAGTGAGGCGGAAAACATAAAACTCTCAGCGGTCGTTTCCGCGATGAGGTGGTACAGCTGTGCAACAGGCGCAGATGGGTTGATTACCCTGAAATTTCGATGACGTCTTAGTTCTTATCAAGAAAATGGATCAAATTGAATTTCCAACTCGGGAAATTTGGGAAAGTCGGCGCGAGTGGTTCGAACATAAATTCGACACTGAGGCTCGCGGGGGAGCTTTCATTTTGGGGGAGCATGCCACAGCACTACTGGTGGATCTTCAAGCCATCTACTGTTCTGGCGCGTTTGTGTCAGTTCCTATCATCTCATGCGCCGTCATAGACGCTCATTTGCGAGAAACCGAGCTTGACGAGAATTTTGGTGGAGGGATGAAGGCGGCATTTGCGGTTTCAGCTTTCGGCATAGAACTTGAATGGCTAAGACAACGACGAAACTTCCTTGTTCATTGGAACACGCGTAACCATCCCATTTTATCGGTCGATTACCATTACTCAAATCGCTCAATACACGAGAAAGAGGCGCAAAGGGCAATCAGTATAGTTGTGGAAGTCCTCTTCGAGAATCCATGGGTATGACTATGGTATTTTGGTTCTATTTTATCTACGAAAAATTTTTTCGTACTATTTAATTAGTTCGAGCAAAAACATTCACTGGTTATTTTCCAAAACGGAATTTAGCTCCACAACACTCTCCTTTAGGCTGGTCTCGTGACAGCAAGAATTCAATCCACCAACAACTCCTACGCCCCAACCCCGCCCCCCGGCCCATGCGGATCAAGCACCGCATCCGGCAAGGCCATGAAGCGCGCGCCGTAAGTCCAGACCAGCGCACATTCAACGCGCCGCCCCGGAAAGGCTGCGCGCAGCAGCGCGCGATAGGCCGCCATTTGCCGCAGATAAAGCGGCGCGACATCTTCAACCCGTTCCGGCGGCGGGCGATTGGTTTTGTAATCCAGCACCAGCACGCGGTCGGCTTCTATCTTCAGCCGGTCCACCTGGCCTGCGATCAGCCGCCCTTGCACCTCTCCCGCCAAGGGCGCTTCCGCAAGGCTGCCCGCACCAAGGGCTGCTTGCATCCATCCCTGGCGCAGCAGGGCCAAAACTTCCTGCAAGGTGGCTTCCTGTTCGGCTGCCGAAAGCCCCGGCGCGCGGCGCGCGAGGAAGCGGCGTGAAAGTTCCGCCCAAGTGTCTTCAGGATGCTCCGGCAGGCTTTGCAATAGCGCATGCACCAACCGCCCGCGCCGAAAGCGCAGCCCAAGCGGGTCTTGCGCCGGGCGTGGTGCCGCAGCGGGCGTTTCCTGTTCACCGGGCAGGGCAGATGGCGCGAGGCTACCGGCAGGCGCTTCTTCCGGCACTTTCTGCCAAGCCCATGCCGGTGGGCGCGCCTCAGCCGCACTTGTCACCACGGGGTCTTCCACGCGCGGTGGCGCGCTTTGCGGTGCGCTCAGGCGCAGCAGATTCGGTGCTGAATCGAAACCATCTGCCGGCACACCAAAAGCGACGGGGTCAAAGGTGCAAGCGTCAACGCCCGGCAGGCGCGCAAAGCCCTGCGTCACCAAATCATACCAGCAGCCTGGGGACAGTTTCTGCGCGCCATTCCAGCCGCAAATGATCAGGCTATCCTCAGCGCGCGTCAGCGCCACATAAAGCAACCGATGTTCTTCTTCTGCCTCTCGCGCCTGATCTGCCTGGCGCTGCGCGGTCAAAGCCGACGCTTCAAAGCCCTTCACTTGCGGCGCCCATACCGGCAGGGCCTCTTCGCCATCTTCAAACCAGCGGAGCGTCTTGCGGTCCTGCCCCTTGCCTGTTGTGTCGGGCAAAATGACGATCGGCGCCTGCAAGCCCTTGGCACCATGCACGGTCATGATGCGCACCACATCGCCCGCGGCTTCCGCTTCGCGCTTGATCTCGGCGCCACCTTGCCTGAGCCAATGCACAAAGCCCTGCAAGGATGGCGGGTTGAGTTTTTCATGTTCCAGCGCGGCATTGAGCAATTCATCGAGCGGATCGCCCGCATCCGGCCCAAGCCGCGCCAGCATGCGCGCACGCCCCGCGCGGGGATCAAGCGGGCCGGGCGCACCGAGCACATCGGCAAACAGGCCATAGGGCGTGATGAAATCAAGCTGCGCCGCTTGCGCTGCCAACCAATCCGCCACGCGCCCGAAATCTGTCGCACTGCCACGATGCGCCATTAGCGCCGCATGCAGGCTCGCTTGGCGCCCATGCACCAGCGTGAATAGCGCATCCTCATCAAGCCCGATCAGCGGAGATTTCAAAAGTGCCGCCAGATTCAAATCATCATCCGGCAGCAGCAACCAGGCAGCCAGCGCCAGCATATCCTGCACCGGCAATTCATCGGCGAGCACCATGCGATCAATGCCGCCAACGGGGATGGCGCGGTTTTTCAAGGCGCGCACAAGGGCGGGCGCAAAGCCGCCGCGCTTGCGTCCGCGCAGCAGCACGAGAATATCACCGGGTCGGATGGGACGGCCTTGGGGTTGCGCGTCTTCCTTACCTTTTTCAACACGCGCCGGCAGGGTTTCGTGACCGACCATCTGGGCAATGCGTGCGGCAATGGCGGCTGCAAGCTGTGGTGCCGCACCTTCCGCCGCAACGGCCTGTTCCGGCGGCGCCCAATCGGGCGGCGCATCGGCCTTTGCAGTTTGCAGAATCGGCCAAAGCTCCACACTGCCGGCATGCCCGGCGCGATCAGCGTAATGGCGCAAGGGCGCTTCGGGCGCTTCGGGCGCTTCGGGCGCTTCGGGCGCGACGCCATCACGCGCCGGCGCATCGGCAAAGACTGCATCCACCAGGGCAAGCACGGGTTCAGTGGAGCGGAAGGAAACATCCAGCGGCACGGGGCGGAAATCCTGCCCAGCCGCTGTCACGATGGCTTGGTAATGCTGTTTCGCTTCCTTGAAGCGTTCAACCTCCGCGCCCTGGAAGGCATAGATAGATTGCTTCTGATCACCAACGGCGAAGATGCTGCGCGGTTCATCGCGCGCGCCTAGGCCTGCAAAAAATTCCGCCGATAGCGCGCGCACAATGCCCCATTGTTCCGGGTTGGAATCCTGCGCTTCATCCAACAGTATGTGATCCAAGCCATCATCCAGCTTATACAAAACCCATGCACTGCCTGGATTATCGAGTAATTTGCGCGCGCCCGCGATCAGATCATCGTAATCAAGCAAGCCGGCGCTTTCCTTTGCCGCCTGGTAGCGGCGCAGTACGGGTATGCCAAGGGCGAAAAGCGCCATGCTGGCGGCAAGCACGCGTGCGGCGGCGTGATCCTGATCCAGCACTTGCAGGCGCGCGGCTTCGTCTTCCATCAATTGCTGGATGTCGGCCTGCCGAGACGCGGGAATGGATTTTGTCGCGAATTTCTTGCGAATGCTGCCTTCGTCAGTAAAGAAAATGCGCCGCCACCCTGCATAAGCTTCCGCACGGGCCGCGTGATCCAGTGCCAGCCAATCCAACATGGCGTTAGCGAATTTCTGGTCGTTGGTGCTGCCGCCCTTCAAAGTCTCGGCTGCCTGTCTCAACGCCGGTTCCTGATCCGGCGCCGCAATTTCGGCGAGGATTTCTGCTTCCTCCATGCGGCCTGGGGAAAGACCAAGCTTGCGCGCCAGCGCCGCCCGCAGCCCCGCCATGCCTTGGCGCTTCTGGACGGCATCCAACAATTTACTGCTGGCGCCGGCCATGGTGCCGATCACCTCGGCAAAGCGTGTTGGCGCCTGATGTTTCGCCAAAACCGCGAGCGCATCCTGCGCCGCCCCACCCGCCAATAGCGCATCGCGTTCGCGCGCGAGCAGCGCCCGGCCATCTTGTTCCTGCATCACCGCGAATTGCGGCGCGAGGCCCGCTTCCAGTGGAAAGCCACGCAAAAGCGATTGCGCGAAACCATGCAGCGTTGACATCCGCATCCCGCCTGGCTGTTCCAAAACCTCCACAAAGAGCCGCCGCGCCGATGCCAAACCTTCACGCCCCGGCGTTGTACCGGTCAGCTTCTGCAATGTCTCCGTAAGCTTTGCATCATCCGCGATAGCCCATTCACCAAGCCTGATCGCCAAGCGCGTTGCCATTTCTGCCGCCGCTGCCTTAGTGAAAGTCAGGCACAGGATGCGCCCTGGTGGCACTCCGGCTAGCAATAACCTCAGCAACCTATCCGTCAGCAGCTTGGTTTTTCCCGAACCTGCGGAAGCTTCCACCCAGGCAGAGATGGCAGGATTGGCAGCGCGGGTTTGCGCGGCTTCGGCGCGTTGGCGAGCCTCGCTCATTCTCCGTCCCCGTCGCCTGAGGCCCATTCATCCACCCGCGCCAGATGATCATAATCATCGCCAGGCGTGCCGCGTGCGGGGTGCGGGCGGCTTTCAAAAGGCGCGTCACCCAGCAACATGCGCTCTGCCAGCGCCGAAATCCGCGTACGCGCCAGTTCAGCATAAAGCCTGCCATCCTTAGCTGCTGCGCCAAGGTCCGTCGCATCGCCCGGTGTCTCGCCGCCGCTCAATTTCCAATAGACCAACGCGACGGCTTTCGCGTCCGCGCTGATGGTTGGATAGCCGCCGGCCTCCAGAATCATCGCCTCCAGCGCCAATTGCGGCGCGGCGCCTGCAACAACCTGGGAAGCGCCCGGCACCTGGCCGGTCTTGTAATCCAGAATGCGCCAGCCGCCGCCGGCCAATTCGTCCAAGCGATCAGCTGTGGCGACAATCTCCACATCGCCGCCGGTAAGATTCAGCGTCAGGCTACCCTTATGTTCCGTCAGGCAGCGCAGCAGCCCGTTTTGTGCGCGGAGCTTTTCTTCCTCGGCAATCACGAATTCGCCCATGCGCGTCATGCGCGGCCCCCAAAAGGCGAGCACGCCTGGATGCACCGCTTCCTTGTTCAATGCCTCATTACAGGCCCGATCCCACAATGCGAGTGCGGCTTCGGTACCTGGCCAGCCTGTACCAAGCCCCGTCAGGAAAAACCGCATGGCGTGATGCACCAGCGTGCCATATTCCCGCGCGCCAATATCCGCATCCAGATCATCAAGCGGGCGCAGGCGCAGGATGCGCGCGGCATAAAAGGCGTAAGGATCGGCGATCAATTGCGTCGCGTCTGAAACGCTCAAGCGGCGCGGGCGCACTTCTACCGGTGGGCTGAAGGCAGCACGCTTGCACGGTTTTGGCTCCTGCAAAGGTTCATCCAAAGCCGCCGCCCAGCGCGCGGCCAGGCTGGCGGGTAGCGCAATCTCACCTTGCCCCTTCAGGAAGGTTTCCAAGCGCGTGAGCCAGCGTGTCGGCACGCTTGGTGCGCCGCCGCGTTTGCGCGCGGTGGAAAGTACCAATTCCGAAGCGCTGGCCGCGGCATGGAAGAAATCCGCCGCCACGCGGCCAATGCGCGCTTCCGGCGCAGGCAGGCCGAAACGCGCGCGCATGGGCCGGCTCATCCAAGGGCCGGGCTCGGTTGCTTGCGGCCAGACGTTTTCTTCAAGCGCGCCCAGGATCACGCGATCAAAATGCTGCAACCGCGCTTCCAAAAGCCCGAGGATGGCAATGCGCGGATGCGCGGCCGTACCACGCCGCGCGCGAAAGGGCGGCGCTATCGGCCCGGCCAGCATGGCATCAAAAGCGCCGGGCCATGATGCGGGGGCGATGGGCGGCATTTCCGCCAATGCTTCGCCAAGTGAGGCCAAATGCCGCGCCAAAGCTTCCCCTTCTTCACCAGCGTAAAGCCTGATTCCGCCAGGGAGTTCAGGTGTTGCGGCAAGCGCTTCTGCCGCCGCCAGATGCAGCGCCAGAAGATCAGCGGGCGGCCGTGAAGGGCTTGGCGGCAATTCCGTGAAATCACCAAGTGCTGCCTGCAAGGCATCAACCAGCGCGACCAAGGCGGTATCGCCTGCGGGCAAAGCCGCGCGCAGCGCCGCAAGCCCCGCTGCCGGTCGCGGGCCGCGCAAACACTTCCGCTCAAGGCCGCGCGCCGCTTCAAGCCAAGCGCCGCGTTCCATGCCAGCGCTACATAGTGGATGCTTCAAAACCGCGAGCAACGCCGCAGGCGCAAAACCATCGGCGATCATGCGCGCGATCAGGCGCAGAAATGCCGCTGCCGGTGCATCGGCCAAGGGTGCGCCGGCGCTATCATCCGCGGTGATGCCGTGGCGCGCGAGTTCGGCGGATACGCGCCGCGCCAAATCACGATCCGGCGTGATCAGCGCCGCGCGCTTGCCCGGAACCTCCACCGCTTCACGCAGCAAGAGCGCAATGGCGACGGCTTCCTGCTGCGCATCGGCTGCCGTCAGCCGAGTAATCCCGGCAAGTGCGGCCTGCCAGCGCGGCGCATCACGTTCCGCCCAAGCGGCCAAGCCCTCGGCGGGGCGTAGGCTCCGCGCCAGCATCACCGCGCGATCCGCCGGCGCTGCGTGATGATCAGCGCTTCCCCAGGGGCGCAGCGCATTGGGCTCCACGCCAAGATCAGCAAGCGACTTCAATTGTCCGGCAAAGGGATGGCTCGGCGCACGGCGAATGGCGTCAGCCAGGCTTGGCGTGATGGGCTCTGCCATGCCTTGCAGAACCAGCGCGCCATTCGGCAGGTTCGCGATGCAGCGGAGCAAAGCGGTCGCGGCGGGAATGGTGCCGCCCGCACCAATGCCGGCGGCGATCAGCTTCTCGCGTGGCGGTGCCGCTTCCAAAGCGCGGCGCTGCGCAATCAGCGCACGCACACGCGCAAGGCCCAAATCCATCAGGCGCTGCGCTTGCAGCCAGCCATTCCAATCGCGCACCACCGCCTGCAATAGCCGTGTCGTGATCTGCCAATGCACCGCCAGTTTATCCGGCACCAGACCATCAAGCCGCGCGAGCCAGCTTGCCGCGAAATCCGCAGGGTCAGCGGTTTCAATCAGGTCAAGATCGGCTTCTTCAAAGGCGATTTCATCAAAAAGTGTCGCAAGTTCCCCGGCCAATAACCAAGCCTGCTCGGCGCCAAGTGGCCCGCCATAGCGGCGCGGAATGCCAAGCACAATGCGCGATAGCACCGCTTGCCGCGTGAGCGGTGCCACTGCCGGCGGCAGGTCAAGCAAGGCGGGCAGCGCCAATTCATCCGCTTCTTCCACCGAAAGCCCGGGCAGTGCGCGCATGCGCGGCAGCAATAGCGCGCGGCCACCGGCGGCGGTCAGAAAGGCTTCACGCAAGGCGCGCGCGGCGCGGCGTGTTGGCAGCAGTAGCGTGTGGGTGGCGAGTGCGGCGGGATTATCGGCAGGCACTTGCGCGAGCAATCCCTCGGCCAGCGAGGGCAGGAAGCGCTGTTCGGCGGGGATGACAAAAACGCGCAAGGGCAGCGCTTCAGAACAGCGCGCGGATCACGCCGCTGCGCAACACACCTTCGGCATGTTCCAAATCGTCAGGAGTGGACAAGTGAAACCACACCCCATCATGCACCAACCCGTAAAGCCGCCCAGCTTCAATGGCACGATTATAGAGCCGGTTCAGGCTGAAGGCGCCGCTGGGCGCTTCGGCAAATAGCGCTGGTGAGAGGATTTGCACACCACCGAAAAGATAGGGCGAAACTTCGCCTTCTTCCGGTCGGCGAATGGCGCCTAGCGGATCAAGCATGAAATCGCCGCGACCCACCTCGCCCGCGATTTGCGCCGTGCGGATCAGCAGCAAAAGCCCATCCATGCGATCAGGATCGAAGGCCGCGGCCAGGCGCTTGAGCGCGGAATGCGGACCATCCAGCCAAAACGCATCACCATTCACCACGGCGAAGGGCGCATCACCCAAAGCGGGCAGGGCGCGCGCTACACCACCACCGGTCTCAAGCAAGGTTTCCTCGCGTTGTAGCGTGATGCTTGGTGCGCTGCGGGCATTCACGCAAGCCGCCACCTGGTCCGCCAGCCAATGCGCATTCACCACCGCATCCGCCACACCCGCATCGGTCAGCCGATCCAGTACGTGATCAAGCAGGCTACGCCCCGCCAAGGGCAAAAGGGGTTTGGGCATGGCTTCCGACAAGGGGCGCATGCGGGTGCCAAGGCCGGCTGCCAGAACCATGGCGCGGGAGAGGGTGATCATGCAGGCTCCTTCGCCGCATCGGGGTTGCGGCGCAAGTGGCGCGGCAGGGCATCATCCAACCATAGGCGCAGCGGTGCAGTGGCGGGGTGTTCGAGCGCTTCAGCCAAAAGCCGCCAGCAGCGCGGCCCGTGGACAAGGTAATGCGGCTTCTGGTCGCGCCGCGAGAGCCGCACCCAAAGCGCCGCCACGCGCAAATGGCGTTGCGCGGCACAGGCCGCCATGGCGGCGGTGAAGTCATCCCGAGCAACACTTGGCCGTGCGGCGAAGTAGCGCGTGATCGCCGCATCGCGGGCTTCTGGAGCCACATCGCGCCGCGCATCTTGCACCAAGGAAACCAGATCGTAAGCCGGATGCCCCAACCCGGCATCCTGGAAATCGAGCAAGCCCGTGCGCCGCGCGCCCGCGCGCGCCTCAAGCCGCATCAGATTGGCCGGGAAATAGTCCCGATGCACAAAACCTTGCGTATCGGCAAAAGGCGCGAGCATGGCGCGCAGCGCCGCATCAAGCCCAGCGCTCAGATCATCCCCGGGCGCGCTGCCCATCATTGCGGGCCACCACCAATCAAGGAAGGTCGCTGCCGTCGCCCGCGCCATGGCCGCTGCATCCCAGGCGGGCAGGCCGGGCGGCGGGGGCGCTTCATGCAGGGCGGCCAGGGTTTCGGCGGCTTCGGCGTAAAGCGTGGGGGCTGCCGCGCCAGCGTCCAATAATGCGGCATGGGTGGCATCGCCGAAATCCTCCAGCAGCACCAAGCCCGCTTCGCGGTCGGCGGCGATGATTTCGGGCGCGGAAAGCCCTAGCCCCAGGATATGACCAGCAATGGCGATGAAGGGGCGCGTATCTTCCGGCGGTGGCGCTTCCATCAGCAACGCCTTGCGCGGCCCACCATGCAACCGCGTATAGCGCCGGGCAGAGGCGTCAGAGGGCAGCGGGTCCAGCCGCGCCGCACCAAAGCCGGCATTATTCAGGAAGGCAGCGATCATGGGCGCAGCCCCTCAAGCCTGGCATCCCATCCGCTCAGCACCGCATGGCGGGCTTCGTCAGCAAGGCCGGGGGTCAAATGGATGCGCAGCGCTTCTGGTGGGGCGAAAGGCCCCAGCCGTTCCGGCCATTCTACCAGCACAATCCCCTCCCGCGCTTCCTCCCATCCGAGTTCCGCGAGGCCATCGGGGCCGGATAGGCGATAAAGGTCGAAATGATGCGCGGGTCCGGCGGGCAAATCATAGCTTTGCACCAGGGTGAAGGTGGGGCTTGGCACTTCAAGCGCGGCATCGCCGGTTGCGGCGCGCAGCAAGGCGCGGGCAAAGGCGCTTTTACCGGCGCCAAGGGGCCCATCGAGCAGCACCGCATCACCGGGGCGGAGTAATGGCGCAAGCCGCGCCGCGAGTGCTTCCGTCGCCGCCAGATCGGGCAGATCCAAGGCTATCTCCATCGGCCCTTGATCCCCCTTTTGCCGTAAAACCTTGCCCAACCCGGAGCCTCGTCTCATGCTTCTCTGGTCGCATTTCCCGAGCCGCCAAGCGTTTCCGCTTGGCTTGGAAATGCTCTATCACGCCCCCCTGGATTCGGGGGAGAGCCCATGCCGGCCGAGATTGAAACCGATGTCGCGATTATTGGCGCGGGCCCTGTCGGGCTTTTCGCAGTGTTTGAATGCGGCATGCTACGCATGAAATCCGTGGTGATTGACGCGCTGGAAGCGATTGGAGGGCAATGCACGGCGCTTTATCCCGAAAAGCCGATTTTCGATATTCCCGCGCATCCGCAAATCGCCGCAGCTGATCTGATCAGTCAGCTCGAACAACAGGCTGCGCCCTTCGCGCCACAATACCTGTTTGGCCGCCGCGTGGAGACCTTGCGCCAGGAAGGCAGCACGCTGCTGCTCGGCACTTCGGCCGGTGACACTATTCGCGCCAAGGCGGTGATCCTAGCCGCAGGTGCCGGCGCCTTCGGCCCCAATCGCCCGCCCTTGGCTGGGCTTGCCGGGTACGAAGCCTCGGGCGCTGTGCGCTACATGGTCGCAAAGCGGGAAGAATTTCGCGGCAAGCGCGTGGTGATCGCAGGCGGGGGTGACTCTGCCGTGGATTGGGCGCTCTCGCTCAAGGATATTGCGGCCAAGGTGGTGGTGGTGCATCGCCGCCCGAAATTCCGTGCCGCGCCTGAAACGGCGGCGCAATTGGAAGCCGCCGCCGCGCGGGGAGAGGTGGAATTGGCCATCCCCTATCAACTGCACGGGCTGAAGGGCGATGGCGCCAAGCTGGAAGCGGTTGAATTGGCGACGCTACAAGGTGAAATCCGTGATGTGCCGGCGGATCATTTGCTGGCGTTTTTCGGCCTTTCCATGGACCTTGGCCCCATCGCCGATTGGGGGCTTGGGCTGGAACGCAGCCATGTCAGCGTCACGCCCTCAACTTGTGAGACGAATATCGCCGGCGTCTACGCCATTGGCGATATTGCGACCTATCCCGGCAAGCTGAAGCTGATCCTGCAAGGGTTTTCTGAGGCCGCCATGGCAGCGCATGCGATCCATCCGCGCGTTTTCCCCGATACCGCGCTGCATTTTGAATATTCCACCAGCAAAGGCGTACCCGGCGCGGCGTGAGAGGCAACGCGCCCCCCCTTGCGCCTGGCCAGTCATGCACCCCAATTGAAAGCATCATGCTGAAACTGATCCGCGTTTTCACTTTTTTACTGCTCGCGATCCTGGGCGGGCTTTGGGGGCTGGCCTGGTGTCTGCGCGCCCCTGAGGAGGCGATGGGCGATGCCTTTCTGCGGCAATTGGCGCAGTTTGGCGGCGCGGATATGCCAGCCCCTTCAGCCGGCGGCGTGCAATTGCCGCAGGGAATCGCGCTTGGCGGCGGCTTCAGCCTGCGGGACCACACCGGGCACCCCATCACGGAACGCGCCTTCGCGGGCAAGCTTGGTCTGATCTATTTCGGCTTCACCTATTGCCCCGATGTCTGCCCAACGGAATTGGGCGTGATGGCCGCCGCGCTTGACCTGCTCGGCCCCGACGCATCCCGGGTGTTACCAGCGCTGATTACGATTGACCCGGCACGCGACACACCGGAAGCTTTGACTGATTACGTTGCCCGCTTTCATCCGGCCTTGATCGGTTTGACCGGTACGGATGAGGAAATCGCCACTGCAGCCCGCGCCTTCCGGGTCTACTACCGGAAAGTCCAACCACCCGGCGCCAGCGATTACCTCATGGACCATTCATCCTTCATCTATCTCGTGGGCCCAGATGGCAGGGTGCGGCAGCTTTTCCGCCCCAATACCCCGCCGGAGACGATTGCCGCAGCCATTCGTGGGCAAATGCGTCAACTTTAGTTTCATCATCGCTTTAAAAAAGGAAATGTTTCGGCTATGATTATATATCCGTTTAGCGGAAAAAATTTCGGCTCGGAGAGGGAATCCGAATGGGGAATGAGTTGATTGATAGGGATGCCGGCGCTGAACGCGGCGCCGCAAGCGCCCCGCGCCACACAAGAAGGCTATCGGATAAGATCCTGATTGCCTTTCATCACGCATGCGATCAATCCGACTTTGAAGTCGCCAATGATCTTTTGGTCATTCTGGAAAAAATGCTGAAGCGCCCGTCTGTCGGTTCGGACACCAATCGCCGCAAGAGCATTGAAAGCCTGATCGCCGCGCATGAAAGGCTATGGATGCTGCGCCACCCTGAGGCACGTGAGGGCTAGGCTGCAGGGCTAGGCTGCACAAAGCGGCACGGCATCACGCAAAATAGCCTCGGCGGCTGGGGTAAATCGGCCATCGGCTTCGTGCAACACAAAGCCAGGCCAAAGCTTGGCGGGACCGCGCGCGCCCTTGCGGGCACGTAGCAATACGCGTTTCGCCGCCACGCCCATACGCGGCAAAAGGGGTAGCAGCTCCACAGCGCCAAACCCCATGGCGCGCATCGCCGTAACCGCTACATCGAATCGCGCAGCCGGCAGGATCAAGCTCAGGCTCCCGCGGGGCGCAATGGCGGCGCCCAGAAATCCCACCCAATCAGCAAGCTCCGCCCCGGCTTCATGGGTTGCAGCCCGGCGGATCGCCCCCGGTGGGGGGGTGCCGCCCGGCCAATAGGGCGGGTTGGCAAAGCCATGCGCCACCGGCCCAAGCCTGCGCGCCAGCGCCAAATCCGCCACGTCGCCCTCCGCGATCACTGCCGAAAGCCCAGCCCGCGCTGCATTATCGCGCGCCAAGGCGGCCATGCTGGCTTCGCGTTCCACGGCGCGAATCGCCACCCCCGGTACGCGGGCCGCCAAACATAAAAAGGCCGCGCCGCTGCCGGGGCCGGCTTCCAGCACAGCCTCCCCAGGGCGGGCGGGGATGAAGGCGGCCAGCAGCACCGCATCCAGCCCGGCGCGGAAGCCTTGGCGCGGCTGGCGCAGCGCCACGCGGCCATTCAGCAAATGATCTTCCGTGCAATCTTCAGGCGGGGGGGTCACGCGCCATCCTCCGCCTCTCCCGCATCGTGCAGAATGCGCTTGGCCTCGGCTGCATCTTCCTCACGCACGGCAAGTCGGCGCGGAAAGGCGCCGATGCCGCCTTCAACGGCACTGATATGCTGATCCAGCAGCACGCTTGCGATGCCCGCATCCCGCAGCAGCGCTTGCAGGAAGCCAAGCCTGATCGGGTTATTGCTTCTCACCAAGACGCGCATTGGGATGTTCTCCGCCTGCCCCCCTTCGCTTGCCGGTCCGGCATGTGGCGCCTATGGTGCGGCGGCTAAATCAAGGTGGGCAAGAGTGGACTTAGCGCCTCAGCAATTACCTGGCGAGGATCAGGGTCGGGGGGAAGATGCCCTGGCGGCGCTGACGGCGCTTGTCCAGGATGATCTGGAAGCCTGCAACCGCCTGATTGTGGAGCGGATGCAAAGCCCGGTCGCGCTGATCCCGCAATTGGCCGCGCATCTGGTGGCTGCTGGCGGCAAAAGGCTGCGGCCTTTGCTGACGTTGGCCGCTGCCAGGCTTTGTGGCTATCGCGGGGCGCGGCATATATCACTCGCGGCTTGTGTGGAATTCATCCATACGGCGACGCTTTTGCATGATGATGTGGTGGATGAAAGCGCGCTCAGGCGCGGGCAGGCCAGTGCCAATGCGCTGTTCGGCAATAAGGCTTCCGTGCTGGTGGGTGATTTCCTTTTCGCCCGCGCATTTCAGTTGATGGTGGCCGATGGGTCGCTTGAGGTGTTGCGCATCCTTTCCACCGCCGCGGCGACCATTGCTGAAGGCGAAGTGCTGCAATTGATGACGCAGAATGATACCGCGACCACGGAAGACCAATATCTGGCGGTGATTGAGGGCAAGACGGCTGCGCTTTTCGCGGCAGCCACAGAAGTGGGTGCGGTGATTGCGGACCGGCCCCGCGCGGAACAGACCGCCCTTTGCGATTACGGCGGCGCGCTTGGTATTGCCTTCCAATTGGTGGATGACGCGCTGGATTACGCCGCCGACCAGGAAGCGCTTGGCAAGACGGTTGGCGATGATTTCCGCGAAGGCAAGATCACCCTGCCCGTGCTGCTGGCCTTTGCGCGTGGTTCGGAAGAAGAACGCGGCTTTTGGCGGCGCGTGCTGGAAGAAGGTGATCAGCAGGAAGCTGATCTTGCCACTGCCATGGCACTAATGACGAAATACGACACGATAGGCGAAACCATCGCCCGCGCGCGCCGCTATGGAGAGAAAGCAATCTCAGCGCTGGATGTTTTCGCCGATAGCCTGGAACGCCGCGCACTGGCGGAAGTGGTGCGCTTTTGCATTGATCGGGCGCGGTAAAGGGCTCTCGGCTATCAGCCGCGCCGGGGTGCCAAATGCAGCGCGACCATTGCCAACATCAGGCTGGCCACCCACCAAGCCTGCCAGAGGCCGAAGGAAAGCATCCCCGTCACGGCGGCGGAGGCGAGCATCCCGGCACCCACTGCGGGCACCGCGCTGCGCGATGCGGCATAGCCAAGGGCGAGCATCAGCACAGCGCCGAGCAGCGCCCCAATACCCCCAAGTTCCAGCCAAAGCTGCAAGGCGCCATTATGGGGATGGAGCGGCATAACTTCCACATGCGGATTGGCCAGGAATGCACGCTGCGCGGGGTTGGTGATGTTCAGCCGGTCCAGCGTGGCGGTATCCGGCTGGGCGCGCCCGCCCGGCATGGCGCGGCTGGCTTCTAGCCCCCAGCCGGTGAGCGGCTTTTCCGCAATGCGCGCGACGGTGAAGTCCCAGATCACCAGCCGATGCACAGCGGAGGGCGGCAGATTGGCTGTTGGTATTTTGGGAATGAGGCCAATCAACAAGGGCATAACAAGGATGGCCAGGCCCAGCATGGCGCCAATCAGCCGTGGCACCAGCCGTGGCGCGGCCAAGCTGAGCAGCGCCGCGGCAAGCCCGGCAATGGTCGCAAGCCGCGCGGTTTCACCCGGCAGGCTGATCAGTACGCCCGCCCCCACCAGCAGCAGCGCCGCGCGCGCAAACCATGGCCAGGTCAAGGCAAAGCCCATGGGTATCAGTAGCGCCATGAGTGATGCGGCGGGCTTTAGCCCGAACATCAGCGCTTCCGGCACTTCCTTCAGCCCGCGCACTGCGGCACGCAGCGCATTGCCGCTTTGCCAATCGGCAAACGCCGCAGCCAGGCCCAGAACCAGCCCGAAGCCGATCCAGGGCATCAACCGCGCACCTTGGGCCGCGCTTGCCGCACCATTCGCCAGCAGCATCATCGCGGCCAAGCTCAGGGCCAGCAGGGCGGCGCGCCCGCTATCAGGCGCCCAAAGACTGGTGATGGCCGCCCAGGTCACGAGTATCAGCCCAAACATCAGCACAGCGCCTATTGGCAGGCTTGGCCGCCAACCTGCCCGCCAGCCAAGCAGCAGCGTGATGGCCATGGGGATCAGCGCCAGCGGTGCCATGGCCTTGGATTGGAGCACCGCGACAAAGGGCGCGGCGAGAAGGGCGATGGCGATGGGCAGGCCGGGATGCGACATGAATGAGGGATTAGGCCAGAAAGGAGCATGGTGGAACTGCGCCCGGCCATGCCCACCCGCCCACGACACATTTTCTCACGCAAGGTAACAGACAGCCACCCCCTTATTAACTATATCATCCGGTAGGAGGCCCACTTTGTTACCTGCGATTCCCGTTTTCGATCTTCGTGAGGAAGCCGCACCATCGCTGGCTGCGCTGCGTGCCGCCCCGATTAGGGCGGAAGCTCTCTGGCGCGGTGCGCGCGCGCGCTATACCGCGCCGGGCCTTGCCTTGGCGGATCGGGCTTCGCGGTATTGGCTGGCGCGCAATGGCAATCCGCTGCTCCCGGAAATCTCGGCAATTGCGGAAGCCCTGCCGGGTCCTGGCGGGCATGCGCTGAACCTTTCCTATGAATGGGGCTGTACGGCGGGGCTTGGCGCGGCAGACGCGCCCTTCATGCTGCGCGTACTGGATTGGGATCTGAAGGGGCTTGGAGAGCAGCTTTGCGTCTTTCGGCAGGCAGGGTCGGCGGGGGAATGGCTAAATCTCGGCTGGCCGGGCTTTGCCGGCGCCATTACTGCGCTCGCCCCCGGGCGCTTTGGCATTGCCATCAATCAACCACCACTGCCGCAGGGCACCTTGGCGCGCGCAGCGCGGGGCGCAGGAGCACCTTTTTGGGGCCTCGCTGTGGATTGGCTGGCCATTCGCCCGGCGCGCTGGCGCCACCGTGGCCTGCCGCCAGCGCATCTTTTGCGTCTGGTTTGCGACACCGCGCCGGATTACGCTGCCGCGCTGGCCATGTTGCGCGACACGCCGCTTGCCGCCGGCGCGATTTTTTCCCTGGCTGGCATCCATCCTGGTGAGGCTGCGGTGATTGAACGGGCGGAGGCATCGCACGCCGTCATCAAGGCCACCCCCGTCGCCGCCGCCGCCAATGGTTGGCAAGGCATTGCCAATCCTGGCGCGCCACGCTGGCGCTATAGCGCCGAACGCCACGCCGCCATGACAGCGCTGCTGGCCGGGCCAGTGCCGAGTGATTTCGGCTGGCTGACACCCCCCATCGCCAATGAGGGTTCACGCCTTGCGGCCATGATGTCCCCGGCGACCGGCAGGCTTGAATTGCTCGGGCTTGAAGGCGGGGTCGCAGTAACTCGGCCGATTTATCTGAATTGAACCGCGAGCCCCCTTGACGCAGGCGCCCGCTTGGGTAGGAAGAGAGCTCGAACACCTAAGGCCCCCCTGGTCTTGGGCCTGGAGTATTGAGCTATGGCGAAGTCAAACACGATCCTCATCCGCCTCGTCAGCAGCGCGGAAACCGGCTATTTCTACGTGACGAAGAAGAACACGCGGAATATTTCCGGGAAGATGGAAAAGAAGAAGTACGATCCCGTGGCGCGCAAGCACGTGGTGTTCCGCGAAGCCAAGATTAAGTAGCAAAAGCTGGCGCCCAACGCGGCGCCTGGCATTTTGGATCGTATGGGCGGGTTTACCCGCCCTTTTTGCGTTTGTGCTCCACGTCAGAGCAGATCGCGTTCAGATTGAATCATCTGAACGCACGAAGATGCCCGAAAAACAAAGATGTAGAGTGGGTTGCGTGAACCCAAGTGAACGAAACACGCTCTAAGCCTGGGCCTGCCAGGCCGGCGCCCTGAGTATATCCAAGCCAAGTCATTCCACTTGGCTTGGAAACGCGCGCGGCCATTACTGACCCCGCTTCACCTTCGCCGCCTGCGCCGGTTCTTCAGCGCGGAGCGCGATCCGCCCCTGGATCAGATCCAGCTTCAGACCATGCCGCAGCACGGGCAGGCAGGCGCGGGCATCATATTGCCCCGCAGAACGCCCAGCTTCGAAGTCCAGGAACAACCCGGTCAGCGCCGCGTTGTTGAACACATGCCGGTTGCCATCTTCCAGATAGCTTTCCGTCCAAGTGCCTTCAGACAGCAGCAGCCCATGCGCTTCCAGTTCAAGGTGGAAGTACCGCACGCGCTGGCACCAGGCTTCCTGCACAATACTGGTGCCATTCACCAAATGCTTCGCCGGGATCAGGTAGCCATCCACCT
Source organism: Roseomonas sp. (assembly GCA_051007055.1). Lineage (GTDB taxonomy): Bacteria > Pseudomonadota > Alphaproteobacteria > Acetobacterales > Acetobacteraceae > Neoroseomonas. The sequence goes on along the minus strand of JBPCSO010000009.1, from coordinate 12,971 downwards.
CAATCGCGTGATCAGGGCTGACGCGCAAATTACGCGCCGGCATACCATCTGACAAAGCACCCGCCTTGATTAGGATCGGCGCCGTCTTCGCCGCCATCACCGCATCTCGCGGCACTGCGACATCCATCGAGCCAACCCACGCAAGCGCCTCAAAGCCCGCCTCACCTTCGCGCATCGCAAGCACCATATCGCCCGCGCGCAGATCCTCCACCTTCGCTTCGCCAGCCGGTGTCATGATCCGCGTGCCTTCCGCAAAGCAGACCACGCTTTCCCAGCCCTGCGTCCAGATGATGGTGCCATCGGCACGCTGGTAATTCATCCAGGGGCTTGGGGTGGGATCCTTCGGATTATCCACAAAGACTGACCAGCCACCGGCACCAACCACGCCAAGGTCAAGCGTATCATTCCCAGCACCGCCGAACAGCGTTTCATTGCCGAAGCTGTCCGTTGTCAGATAGCGGTAGAATTCATCACCGGCGCCGAAATCCAGCAGGTCATTACCATTGCCGCCGGACAGCACATCTACGCCATCACCTCCCAGCAGCGTATTCGAACCATCATCGCCCAGCAGGCTGTCATTGCCATTGCCGCCGCGCAGGTTTTCAATGCCGGCGAGCAAATCACTACCCACCGCACCGAATGCCTCACCAATGCCGCCACCTGCATCAAGGCTGACAGTAACCGCGCCCGTTGCGCTGCCGTAATCAGCCCAATCCACGCCGGCGCCGCCATACAGCGAGTCATCACCAAGCCCGCCCGCAACCGTATCCGCGCCATCACCGCCGGAAAGGCTGTCATCACCCAGCCCACCCGCAAGCGTATCATTGCCCGCGCCGCCTGAGAGCATTTCAGCCGCATTGCCGCCCAAGAGCGTATCCGCGCCGTTGCCAGCCAGCACGCTTTCAAACCCGCTGACAAAATCATTGCCCATAGCGCTGCTTATCGTGCCAGCGCCAAGGTCTGCCGTTACAGCGCCACCCGTGGCGCTGTAATCCAGCAAGTCATTGCCCGCACCACCGAACAGCGAGTCAGTCCCGGCTTCGGCGCTGACCGTATCATCACCATCGCCGCCATCCAGCGTGTCATTGCCAGCAAGACCAGAGAGCGAGTCATTACCCGCACCACCCGTGACACCATTGGCGCTGTTATCGCCCACCAGCGTGTCATCATTCGATGACCCAAGCAGGCTTTCAAAGCCGGTGATGGTATCCGCGCTGGCGGTCGCACGGCCAAGCGACAGATTGGCAATCACGCCATTCGTGGCACCCGCGTAAGACAGCAGGTCATTACCAGCCCCGCCATCCATATTGTCATCGCCGGAACCGCCATTCAGCGTATCATCGCCGATACCGCCATCAAGCGTGTCATTGCCGGTGCCGCCATCCAGGCTGTCATTACCATGGTGACCAAGCAGCGTGTCCTGACCTTCATTGCCACGCAGCGTGTCGTGGTTATTGCCGCCATCCAGGCTGTCATTGCCAGTACCACCAACCAGGCTGTCATTGCCGTCTAGGCCAAGTAGCGTGTTCTGGCCGTCACCACTTGAGAATGTATCATCGCCATTCCCGCCCTGCAGCCAATCATTCCCACTACCACCAAGAACACCTTCAATGCCGGAGAGTGTATCATTCCCGTCTGCGGTGACGATGATATTGTTTACAAGATCAATGCTTAAACTGCCCGTTGCACCGCGATAATCAACGATATCGCCGCTGCCATCGCCGCCAAAGAGCGAGTCATTGCCAAGCCCACCAGCGAGCGTGTCATTCCCCGCACCGCCGGAGAGTGTGTCAGCGCCATCGCCGCCCGCGAGTGAGTCATTCCCCGCATCACCCAGCAGGCTGTCATCGCCCGCATCACCGCCGAGCGTATCATCACCATTGCCGCCGAAAAGCAGATCAGCGCCGTTGCCGCCAAAGACGCTGTCATTGCCGGCATCGCCTGAAACCGTATCGGCGCCATTGCCGCCATCCAGCGTATCATTACCGGCGCCGCCATTCAGCCTATTGGCCAGGGAATTGCCAAGCAGCGAGTCATTGCCCGCGCTGCCTTCGGCATTTTCAATGCCGGCAAGGGTCGCCTGGGATGCGATGATGAATTCGGCGAGAGCGCGCAAAGACGTCCAAGAATTGTCACTCCAAAAACCCGTCGTGAGTATTGAAGCGACATCCTGGCGCCCGAGGTGATCGTCAGGCTGCCCGCCCGGCCAGTTGGTGTAGGTTACAGCCTCACCATTGCTCCAGCGCCAGACATCTTCCTGTTCGAGATCGTTGAACCCACTCCAGGCTTCAATTCCCGCTGGCACAAGCAGCGTGTTGGTGACGAAGGTGTTTTCCCCTTCGTCATTGATCGTGACCAGATCACCACCCAGCCCACGCGACCAGCCTTGCGCCTGATCCCAGGTCATGGCTGCGCCACTCAATACATATTGGCGCCCATTCAGGATGGCCGATGTGTCGTCACCCGAAATCCCGATATTCCGGCTAACCTGTGCAAGACCCGCATTCAGATCAACCGTCACCGCGCCGTTCAGCCCGGCATAGGAAACCAGGTCATCGCCTTCGCCGCCGGCGACGGAATCAGAGCCCGCCGTTCCAAACAGCGTGTCATTACCAGCACCACCCGCAAGCGTGTCATCGAAATTGGTGCCAGCCAATTGGTCATCACCATTGCCACCAAGCGCGGCTTCAATACCAACAAGGCTGTCATTACCTTCAACGCCCGCGCTGCTACCGGCACCCAGATCCACAGTGACGGCACCGCTGGCGCCATCATAGCGCACTAGATCATTCCAGCCGCCGCCGATCAGGGTGTCATTGCCAGCACCTCCCAGCAAAGTGTCCTCACCGTCGCCACCGGCCAATAGATTGGCGGCGCTATCGCCCAGCAGGCTATCATTCCCGCTGCCAGCAATTGCCGCTTCAAAGCCAAGGAAACTGTCCGTGCCTGCCGCACCGAAGGATGTGCCAGCGCCAAGGCTTACCGTGACACCCTGGCTGGCTTCCGCCATGTCGGCGTAGCTGAGCGTATCCGCGCCAAGCCCGCCATCCAGCGTGTCATTACCCAAGCCACCCGACAGCATATTGGCCTGCGCATCGCCCAACAGGCTGTCATTGCCCTGACCGCCTTCAGCATTTTCAACGCCTGAAAGCGTATCCAAACCATCCGCGCCAGAAGCGCGGCCTGCGGCAAGATCAACCGTCACCGCGCCAGATGCAGTGTTATAACTTGCCCAATCCGCGCTTTCCGCGCCGCCAATCAGCGAATCATTGCCGGCATCACCGCGAAGCGTATCATTATCAAGCCCACCCAGCAGCGTATCATTGCCCGCGCCACCTTGCAGCGCATCATCACCGGCCCCGCCATCCAGCACATCATTGCCACCGCCGCCGGCGAGCGCATTACCAATGGAATCACCGCGCAAGCTGTCATCAAAATCACCCGCGCGAATATTCCTGATCTGGAATAGCGTATCATTGCCATCCGCGCCCGTAGCGCGCCCGGTGACGAGATCAACAGTCACCGCACCCGAAGCCGCGCCGTAATAGACCCAATCCTTGTTGGAGATATTGGAGATGGAATCATCCCCAAGCCCACCAGCAATGGAATCTATCCCGGTAGAAGCGATTAACGTGTCATTGCCAGCGCCACCGATAAGAGTGTTGTCACCGCCGCGACCATCAAGAATATTGGCGCTGGCATCACCAACCAAGCTATCGGCAAAATTACCGCCCAAGATATTCTCAAAGCCGGAAATCAGATCAGCACCATCGGCGCCGCTGACAGCACCAGTATTCAAATCCGCCGTGATGCCACCGGTGGCTGCAGCATAGGTCACCCAATCATTGCCATTGCCGGCCAGCAACGTGTCATCACCCATGCCGCCGGCAAGCGTATTGTCTGCATCACTGCCCAGCAGCAGATCATTGCCGCTGCCGCCAATGGCCGCTTCAAAGCCAGTGAAATTATCATTGCCCGCCGCGCCTGCCGCCGTGCCGGCAACCAGATCAAGCGTCACCGCGCCGGTGGCTTGCGCAAAGCTCAGCCAATCACCCGTATCAGCGCCGCCGATGAGTGAGTCATCACCAAGCCCGCCTTCCAGCGTGTCATTACCAAAGCCACCAACCAGCGTGTCAGTACCCGCGCCGCCATCAAGGCTATTGGCAAGGCTATCGCCAAGCAGGCTATCGGCGAAATTACTGCCGCGGATGTTTTCAATGCCGCCGAGCGTGTCATTACCATCAGCGCCAATGGCATTCGGTACGGTGGCGCGCAGGTCAACCGTGACCGCGCCCGCAGCAGCTTCATAGGAGGCCCAATCCGTACCAGCGCCACCAGCCAGAGAATCATTGCCAAGGCCGCCAACAAGCGAGTCATTGCCGTTGCTGGCTTCAACTGTGTCATTGCCTGCCGCAGCAGCGATGGTGTCGTCACCACCCAGCCCACCAATAGTATTGTCCTGCGCATCGCCCAAAATACTGTCGTTGAAGACGGCATGACCAGTTACATTCTCAACACCGGAAAGCGAATCATTTCCTTCTCCGCCCCATGCGCGCCCCAGAAACAGATCAACCGTCACTGCACCGGTGGCCGAGGTATAAGTCACACGGTCAATGCCGGCGCCGCCGACGAGTGAGTCATTGCCATTCCCGCCGCCCATCGCATCATTGCCAGCGCCACCATCAATTGTGTCATTGCCGCCCCAGCCCGTGAAACGGTTATCCTGGCTGTCGCCAAGCTGACTATCGTCAAAATTGCTCCCAAAAACGCCGGAAATGCCGAGGAAAGAGTCACTACCATCGGCACCGGAGCTTGAAGCATTGTTAAGATCAACTGTGACAGCGCCCGTAGCAAAGATGTAGTCCACCCTGTCATCAGTTTGCCCACCACCTGACAGAGAATCATTGCCAAGCCCACCACGCAGAACATCGTTACCCGCACTACCCACCAGCGTGTCATTGCCCGAGCCGCCATCCAAAGTATTGTTCAGGCTATCGCCAAGCAAGCTATCATTGAAATTGCTGCCCAGCACATTTTCAATGCCAATCAGCGTGTCATTGCCATCGGCGCCAATGGCATTCGGCACCGTCGCACGCAGATCAACCGTAACGGCGCCAGTGGCCGCAGCATAGGACGCCCAATCAATCCCTGTGCTGCCATCCAGCCGGTCATCGCCAAGGCCGCCAGAAAGTGAGTCATTATCACCTTGGCCCTCCAACGTGTCATTGCCCGCCGCACCAGACAGGGTATCGCTGCCGCTATTGCCAACCAGCAAGTTCGTACCAGCATCGCCAAGCAGGCTATCGGCCACAATGCCGCCATGGGCTTCTTCAAAGCCAATCAGCGTATCGAAGCCAAGCCCACCTGAAGAAGTACCGGCGGCAAGGTCAACAGTCACTGCGCTTGTATGGCCCTGGCCGCCCCAGCGGTCCCAACCATCGCCACCGAGCATCGAATCATTGCCAAGCCCGCCACGGAGAACGTCATTCCCCGCGCCGCCGATCATCGTGTCATTGCCGGCGCCGCCTTCAAGTTCATTGTTCAGGCTATCACCCAGCAGGCTGTCATCCGCATTGCCGGTGGTGACAATTTCAATGCCCGAAAGCGTATCATTGCCATCCGCACCGTATGCCCGGCCGGCGGCCAGATCAACCGTAATGGCGCCAGTCGCCAGCGTATAAAGCGCACGATCCTGCGCATCAGCGCCACCGAACAACAGGTCGTTGCCAAGCCCGCCAAACAGCGTGTCAATGCCCAAGCCACCCGACAGTGTGTCATCACCCAGGCCGCCATCAAGGCTATTGGCAAGGCTGTCACCAAGCAGGCTATCGGCGAAGTTGCTGCCCTGGATGTTTTCAATACTGGTGAGCGTATCATTGCCATCAGCGCCGGATGCCGTGCCGGCGGCCAGGTCAACCGTGACGGCACCGGATACTTCACCATAGAAGCCCCAATCCGTACCCGCGCCACCAATCAGGCAATCATTGCCAAGCCCGCCGGTGATTGAGTCATTACCAGCTTCACCCACCAGCGTGTCATTGCCCGCAGCACCAGCGATAGTGTCATCACCACCGCGGCCATCCACAGTATTATCCTGCGCGTCAGCAAGAATGCTGTCGTTGAAGGATTGTGTACCGATGATATTTTCAATGCCCGAAAGCGTATCAAACCCAGTCGCACCGAAGGATCTACCCGCACCAAGGTCAACCGTAATGGCGCCTGTCGCAGAGTAGATCACCCGATCAATGCCATCGCCCCCAAGCAGCGAATCATCGCCGAGCCAAGCTTCAAGCTCATCATTGCCGGCACCGGCATCAAGCGTGTCATTCCCACCTGCGCCTTGCAGATAATTATCGCGGTCATCACCGCGTAGGCTGTCATCACCCACGCCGCCGGTAATGCGTTCAATACCCGTGATTGTATCATTGCCTTCCGCACCGGCAGTAGTGCCCGAGACAAGATCAATAGTGACCGCGCCGGTCGCCCGTTCAAGCGTCAGCCAATCACTAAGGCCCGTGCCGCCAACAATCGAATCATTGCCCAAGCCAGCAAAGAAGATATCGCTGCCGAAGATATTGACCAGCGTATCATCACCCGCACCGCCTGAGAAATAATTGCCCAGGCTGTCGCCCATCAGGAAATCGTTAAAACTACTGCCTTCAATGTTTTCAATACCAGACAGCGTATCATTGCCATCAGCACCAATAGCATTCGGCACAGTTGCGCGCAGATCCACCGTTACCGCGCCTGAAGCTGCGATGTAGGAAACCCAATCAGTACCGGTGCCGCCAAAGACTGAATCATCGCCAAGGCCGCCGGCTAGCGAGTCACTGCCGGCGCCACCATCCACCGTGTCATCACCGCCACCTGCGAATACGGTATCATTACCGCCCAGGCCGCCCAAAAGATTATTCTGCGTATCGCCAAGGATGGTATCGCTCAATTCGCCAGCAAAAACCTGCTCGATTTCAGAGAATGTATCGGCGCCTTCACCGAAGGCCATTCCGGCCACCATATCAATCGTGACCGAAACTGTAGCGGTATTCAGGATAAGTAGGTCAATACCACTTCCGCCGACGATCAGATCATCGCCGCTTATGCTGCCGAATGAGTCGTTACCGCCACCACCCACCAGGGTATCGTGACCGCCCCAACCAACCAGACGGTTGGACTGATCATTACCAAGCAGGCTGTCATCAAAATTGCCGCCTGAAACTTCTTCGATACTGATCAGCGTATCATTGCCATCCGCACCGGAACTGGTGCCGGCAACAAGATCAACCGTGACGCCCCCGGTCGCAAGGACATAGACCGCCCTATCCCCCTGCACTTCAGTAACCTGATTACCGCTGCGGCCAATGATCACATCATTGCCGAGCCCACCCGCAAGCCAATCCCGAGAAGTGTAAACATCAGGGCCACCCACCAGCGTATCATCACCGCTGCCGCCGTTCAGCGAACTGCTCAGGCTGTCGCCTATCAGGCAATCATTGAAGTTACTGCCTTCAACATGCTCAATGCCAGACAGCGTATCATTGCCATCCGCACCGATAGCGTTCGGCACTGTTGCGCGCAGATCAACCGTGACCGCGCCTGAAGCCGCGATGTAGGAAGCCCAATCAACGCCCGTTCCGCCAAAGAGCGAATCATCGCCCAGCCCACCAGCAAGGCAATCCGCGCCGGTATTGCCAATCAGCGTGTCATTGCCGGCACCGCCGGACAGCGTATTGTTGCCCGTGAAGCCATTCAGGATATTGGCTTGGCCATTGCCCAAGATGCTGTCGGACCCGGCGCCAGCTACCACATTTTCAATGCCGGTAAGGGTATCAAAGCCCATTTGTCCGGATGTTGTGCCTGCCACCAAATCTATGGTCAGCGCGCCGGCGGTGTTGTTGGCACCCGAATTGTCACCCCACCAATCAAGACCATCGCCGCCAATGATGGAATCATCGCCCGAAGATCCGCGAATGCTGTCATTACCCGCACCACCATCCGAAGTATCATGCCCGCCGCCACCATCCAGAAGGTTGTCCAGGCTATCGCCCAGCAGGCTATCGTCGAAGCCGCCAGTCGCAACGGCTTCAATGCCGGAAAGCGTATCATTGCCATGCGCGCCGGAAGTTGTGCCGGCAGCGAAATCAATGGTGATGCTGCCCGAAGCGCCCGAGAAACCTATCCAATCATAGGTATCGGCGCCGCCTACAATCGAATCATTGCCAAGACCGCCATAGATACCTTCGTTCGCGAAGCCACCCACCAGCGTGTCATCGCCCGTGCCGCCATCAAGGCTATTGACCAGGCTATCGCCAATCAGGAGGTCATTGAAGTTGCTGCCCTGGATGTTTTCAATGCCTGAGAGCGTGTCATTACCATCAGCGCCAATCGCATTCGGCACCGTCGCGGAAAGATTAACCGTCACCGCGCCTGAAGCTGAGCCGTAGGAAGCCCAATCCGTACCGGTTCCGCCAAAGAGCGAATCATCACCGATGCCGCCGGCAAGCGAATCAACCCCGGTGGAGGCAATCACCGTGTCATTGCCAGCACCGCCGACGACGGTGTTATTGCCCAAGCCGCCGTCGAGAATATTGGCCCCGGCATCACCCAGGATGCTGTCACTGGCGCTGGTGCCGAGCACATTTTCAAAGCCCGTCAGCGTATCGGACGCAATGCCATCCCTGAAGATGAACCCAGCATTCAGATCAATGGTCCGCGCGGCGGCTGCACCAGGCGAGCCAACCCAGTCCCCGGTCCCCTCGCCACCAATAAGGGATGCTGACCCAATGGAGGTGGAATAGCCGATTGTGTCATTGCCGGCACCACCATCAACCGTGTCACGCCCAAATAAGGCGTTTAGCAAGTTTGCGCCGCTATCGCCCAACAGGCTGTCATCGCCATTGCCGCCTAGTACGGCTTCAATGCCAGAAAGCGTGTCATTGCCGTCAGCGCCAAATGCGACGCCGGCAGAAAGATCAATGGTAACCGCGCCGGTCGCCTGACTGTACAATGCCCAATCCAGCGTTTCTGCGCCGCCAATCAACAGGTCATTACCAAGCCCACCAATCAGCGTGTCATTGGCAAAGTCACCAGCCAGCGTGTCATTATCCGCGCCACCATCAAGGCTATTGGCCAGACTGTCACCCAGGATGCTGTCAGCGAAGTTACTGCCTTGGATGTTTTCAATGCCAGCCAGCGTATCATTGCCGTCAGCACCGATAGAGTTCGGCACTGTTGCGCGTAGGTCCACCGTTAACGCGCCTGAGGCCGCGATATAGGAAACCCAATCAACGCCTGTGATACCGTATAGCGAATCATCGCCAATGCCGCCAGCAAGGCAATCAGCCCCCGTGCTGCCAATCAGCGTATCATTGCCAGCCGCACCAGACAGCGTGTTGTTGCCGGCAGCGCCATTCAGCACGTTGGCCTGGCCATCCCCCAAGATACTGTCGGAGTTAATGTTGCTGCCCAAAACATTCTCGAAGCCAGAAAACGTATCAAAGCCATGAACGCCTGAAGATGTTGCCCGGCCTAGGGTAAGATCAATAGTGTTGACGACACCGCTTGCATCGGAATAACTCAGCCAATCGCCGGAACCTTCACCGCCCAGCAGCGAATCATCACCCGCCCCGCCAGAAAGCGTGTCGTTTTCCGCGCCACCATCCAGCGTGTCATGCCCAGCACTACCCGTCAGCGCATTAGCCGCGCTATCGCCCAGCAAGCTGTCATCGAAGTTACTTCCGAGGACGTTCGGGATACCAGAAAGCGTATCGCTGCCTTCCGCACCAGATGTGGTACCCGCCGAAAGGTCAACAATAACGCCGCCAGTCGCAAAGGCATGGCTCAGCCAATCGGCAGTTTCCGCACCGCCAACCAACGAGTCATTGCCAAGGCCGCCAATCAGCGTGTCATTACCAAAACCGCCCACCAGCGTGTCATTGCCCGCGCCGCCATCAAGGCTATTGGCCAGACTGTCACCCAAGATGCTGTCCGCAAAGTTGCTGCCTTGGATGTTTTCAATGCCGGACAGTATATCACTGCCATCAGCACCGATAGCGTTCGGCACTGTTGCGCGCAGATCAACCGTTACCGCGCCTGAGGCTGTAGCGTAGCTGGCCCAATCCACGCCCGTGCTACCGAACAGCGAATCATCGCCAATGCCGCCAGCAAGGCAGTCAGCACCCGTGCTGCCAATCAGCGTATCATTGCCAGCCGCACCAGACAGCGTGTTATTGCCGGTCGCACCGTTCAGGATATTGGCCTGCGCATCGCCCAAGATGCTGTCAGAACCAGCACTACCCAACACATTTTCAATGCCGGAAAGCGTATCAAGGCCTTCACCAAGGGCCGTGCCAGCGCCAAGATCAACCGTCACCGCCGCCGTAAAGCTAGCCCAATCCGCGCTACCCGCGCCACCCCGCAGGGAATCATCACCCACCCCGCCAGAAAGCGTGTCGTTTTCCGCGCCACCATCCAGCGTGTCATGCCCAGCACTACCCGTCAGTGCATTAGCCGCGCTATCGCCCAGCAAGCTGTCATCGAAGTTACTGCCAAGCGCATTCGGGATACCAGAAAGCGTATCGCTGCCTTCCGCGCCAGATGTGGTGCCTGCCGAAAGGTCAACAATCACACCGCCAGTGGCAAAGGCATGGCTCAGCCAATCGGCGGTTTCCGCTCCGCCAACCAGCGAGTCATTACCAAGGCCACCACTCAGCGTGTCATTACCAAAACCGCCCACCAGCGTGTCATCACCGGCAGCACCATCAAGGCTATTGGCTGCCGCATCACCAAGCAATCTATCGGCAAAGCTGCTGCCAAGAATATTCTCAATGCCCGAAAGCGTATCACTGCCACCCGCACCAACCGAATTTGGCATGCCGATGGGCTGGGTACCCGCACTGTCCTCGCCACCTTCGATGCCGGGGAGTGTGTCGCCGCCGCCCTCGGCAAGGGTTGGTATCCCGGCGCGCAAATCCACAGTAATGCCGCCAGAAGCTGCGGCATAGGAAACCAAATCCACGCCTGCGCCGCCGAACAATGAATCATCGCCTGAGCCGCCATCAAGCAAATCATTATTGGCGCCGCCGATCAGGCTGTCGTTACCCGCGGCACCCGAAAGCGTGTTGTTGCCCGCAGCGCCGTTCAGGATATTGTTCTGCGCATCGCCCAGGATGCTGTCAGCGCCAGCGCCACCCAAAATATTCTCAATGCCCGCAACCGTATCAAAGCCATCGCCACCGATGGCCGTGCCAGCCGCAAGATCAACCGTTACTGTACCGGTATAGCTTGCCCAATCGGCACTCCCCGCGCCACCTAGCAGCAGGTCATCGCCAAGGCCACCTAGCAGCGTGTCATCCCCCGCCGCGCCAGAAAGCGTGTCATGCCCGGTATTGCCCGTCAGCGCGTTAGCCGCGCCATCGCCAAGCAAGCTATCATCGAAATTACTGCCGAGCGCGTTCGGCAAACCGGAAAGCGTATCGCTGCCTTCAGCGCCAGATGTTGTACCCGCCGAAAGGTCAACAATCACGCCGCCAGTGGCAAAGGCATGGCTCAGCCAATCCGCAGTTTCTGCACCACCAACCAACAGGTCATTACCAAGGCCACCAATCAGCGTGTCATTACCAAAACCACCAGCTAACGTGTCATCACCCGCACCGCCATCAAGGCTATTGGCCAGGCTATCGCCAAGGATACTATCCGCAAAATTGCCGCCCTGAATATTTTCAATGCCAGCAAGCGTATCATTACCATCGGCACCAGTAGCATTCGGTACCGTTGCGCGCAGATCAACAGTCACCGCACCTGAAGCCGCAATGTAGGAAATCCAATCAACGCCTGTGCTGCCGAATAGCGAGTCATCGCCAATACCGCCCGCTAAGAAATCAGCACCGGTATTCCCAATGAGCGTGTCATTACCAGCAGCACCAGACAGCGTATTGTTGCCAGTGGAACCGTCAAGAATATTTGCCTGCGCATCGCCCAAGATGCTGTCGGCAAGAGTACCACCCAGCACGTTTTCAATGCCAATAAGGGTGTCGCTTGCTGGGAAACTCCCGAAGACACGCCCTTCGGTCAAATCAATGGTCCGCGCAAAGCCCGCGCCCGAAAGGCTCAACCAATCTCCTGTCCCCGCACCGCCAATGCGCAAGCTGCCGGAAAGGACACCCCAATCCCCATACAAGGTGTCATTGCCGGCGCCGCCATCAACCGTGTCGCTGCCGAAGCGTCCTATCAAGAAATTCGAGTTATCATCACCCAACAAGCTATCATCAAAATTGCCGCCCACTACGCCTTCAATGCCAGAAAGCGTATCAGTACCATCGGCGCCAGAAGTTGTGCCAGCGGAAAGGTCAACAGTAATCGAGCCACTGGGGGTGATATAGGTCACCCAATCCAGGGTTTCCGCGCCGCCAACCAAGGAGTCATTACCAAGCCCGCCAATCAGCGTGTCATTGGCAAAGCCACCATCAAGCGTGTCATTGCCCGCGCCGCCATCAAGGCTATTGGCCAGGCTGTCACCCCGGATGCTGTCAGCGAAGTTACTGCCTTGTACGTTCTCAATGCCAGACAACGTGTCATTGCCATCAGCGCCAATGGCGTTCGGCACCGTCGCGCGCAGATCAACCGTCACTGCACCAGAGGCACCGACATACGAAGCCCAATCAACACCCGTGCTGCCGAATAGCGAATCATCGCCAATGCCGCCGGCAAGGCAGTCAGCACCCGTATTGCCAATGAGAGTATCATTGCCAGCCGCGCCAGACAGCGTGTTGTTGCCGGCAGCGCCGTTCAGAATATTGGCCTGCGCATCGCCCAAAATACTGTCAGCACCAGCGCCGCCCAAAACATTCTCAATGCCGGAAAGCGTATCGAACCCATCGCCACCGATGGCCGTGCCAGCGGCAAGGTCCACCGTCACTGTACCGGTATAGCTCGCCCAATCGGCACTGCCCGCGCCACCAAGCAGCAGGTCATCG
>JBPCSO010000008.1:0-4442 GCA_051007055.1 Roseomonas sp. | reverse complement strand
TTGGTCGCGCGCGTGCGCATGGAATTCGGATCAGACCCCGCATCGGGCTCGGTCAGGCCAAAGCAGCCCACCCATTCCCCAGTGCGGAGCTTCGGCAGATACTTCTGCTTCTGTTCTTCCGAACCATAGGCATGGATCGGAAACATCACGAGCGAGGATTGCACGCTAAACGCGCTGCGATAGCCGGAATCCACACGCTCCACTTCGCGCGCCATCAGCCCATAGGCAACATAGGAAACGCCGGCGCAGCCATAACCATCCAGCGTGGCGCCGAGGAAACCCATTTCGCCAAATTCATTCATGATCTCACGATCAAAACGCTCATGCCGATTGGCTTCCAAGACGCGCGGCATCAGGCGTTCCTGGCAGAATTGCCGCGCGCTGTCGCGGATCATGCGTTCTTCTTCCGTCAGCGCTTCTTCAAGCAGCAGCGGGTCTTCCCAGGTGAAGGGCGCGATGGCGGTCTTCTTCGGTGGGCTCACGACATTCATATGACTATCCTCAACTCAGGCGTGGTCTCAATTAGGGCCTTCGCGGCGCGCCCGGCAAGCCGGGCGCGGGTTCAGGCGGCGCTGGCTTCCGGCGCTTCCTCGGCGGGCGCTTCAACCGCCCCTTCGCGCTTCCTGCGCGGAATCGGGATCAGCATGAAGGCCGGCACCAGATCGCCAAAACCCTGCACAGGCGGGCCGAGGTCATCGCGGCGGTCGCGGTTGCGATAATCGCGATCCTGTCGCGGCGCCTCACGCTCACGCGGGGCGTAATCGCGCATCGCCGCCTCACGCAGCGCAAATTCACTCGGCTGCGTATCACGGTCCCGCCGTGGCGCGCGATCCCGGCGCTGGGGGTCGCGGCCTTCCTGGGCTTCGGCACGCGGGCGGCGTTCCGGGCGTTCCCGCCGCGCGGGCGCTTCGGTTGAGATTTCTTCCGGCGCTTCCGGGCGCGGCGCGCGGTCCGCGCCATCGCGGCGGCCACGCTCCGGCCGGCCTCGCCCGCCATCACGGCGATCCGGCCGGCGCGCCGGGCCACCCCGGCCACGACCACGGCGGGGAGAGGTCATCGCTTCCTGAATCTCGGCTTCCGTGACCGGCTCCAGCCCCTCAATATCCAGCAGCGGGATGGGTTTGCCGGTCAGTTTTTCGATGGCGGCGACATTCTTAGCGTCATCGGCGGTGGCAATGGAGTAAGCATGGCCTTCGCGCCCGGCGCGGCCCGTGCGGCCAATCCGGTGCACGTAATCTTCCGAATGGAAGGGCACATCGAAATTGAACACATGCGAAAGCCCGCCAATATCAATCCCGCGCGCGGCGACATCGGAACAGACCAGAAGCTGCAATTCATTGGCCTTGAAGGCATTGAGTGTCGCGAAGCGCTGCGATTGATCCATATCGCCATGCAAAGCGCCCACGCTGAAGCCATGCTTCTTGAGCGACTTGTACAGGATATCCACTTCGATCTTGCGATTGCAAAAAATCAGCGCATTGGTGACCTGTTCACGCCGGATCAGCCGGCGCAACGCCTCGCGCTTGTCGAAGGGCTGCACGTAAGCGAGGCCCGTGGTGATAGTGGTCGCGACTGACGCGGGCGGAGCGACCGTGATTTCCTTCGGGTTTGACAGGAAGGCATCGGCCAGGCGGCGGATTTCCGGCGCCATGGTGGCGCTGAAGAACAGCGTCTGGCGCAGCGGCGGCAGCATGGAGACAATACGCTCCACATCCGGAATAAAGCCCATATCGAGCATCCGGTCCGCTTCATCAATCACCAGCACCTTGCAATCCGCGAGCAAAACGCGGCCGCGATCAAACAGATCAAGCAGGCGACCCGGTGTGGCAATCAGCACATCCACGCCCTTTTCCAGCACATCGCGCTGGTCATTCATGCTTTCGCCACCGATCAGCAGCGCATGATTGAGCTTCAGGTATTTGCCGTATTTTTCGAAATTCTCGGCGACCTGCAACGCCAATTCGCGGGTCGGTTCCAGGATCAGGCTGCGCGGCATGCGCGCCTTGGCGCGTGATCCGGTCAGAATATCCAGCATGGGCAGCACGAAGGATGCGGTTTTGCCGGTGCCGGTTTGCGCGCAGCCCAGCATATCGCGCCCCATCAGCACCTGCGGGATCGCCTGTTCCTGAATCGGGGTCGGGTGGCGATACCCCGCTTCCGTCACGGCCCGCACGATTTCCTCAGAAAGACCGATGGAATCGAAGGTGGCGCGATCTTCTTCCACCTCTGGGGCGGCTTCCGCCTGGGGTTCCTCGGTCACGGAAGCTTCTTCTGCCGGCGCGGCTTCGGTGATGGCGGGCGGCGGGGGCAGGGTTTGATGGTCGGCTTGGACAGCCTCGGCGGCGGTCACTTCAGTATTTTCGTTCAACGTCACTTGCTTTCTAGGCCCGCGCTGAGAGCGCTTGGCGGTGGGTGCGGGAAAGGCCGAGCCCCGGCGGGGCGCGCATGCCGGGGCCGGCGGATCCGGCCCGCCTAACCGCGAGCCCGCCCCCTATGCGCCGATACCGCGCGGGAATCAAGGATTTCCGTCGCTTCACCGCTTCAATCTGGACCACCGCGCTGCCCAAGGGCTAGACCCCGCCCATGGATCCGAAAGAAACCCTGCTGCTGCTGCCCGGCCTGCTCTGTGATGGGCGGCTTTGGCGTGACCAGATTGAAGCCTTCGGCGCATCCCGCCGCGTGGTGGTGGCCTGCCTGACCGGGCATGACAGCATCGCGGCCATGGCGGAAGCGGCTTTGGCCGGGCTTGATGGACCATTTGCCGTCGCTGGGCTTTCCATGGGCGGCTATGTGGCGCTGGAAATCGCCCGCCGCGCGCCGGGGCAGGTTACGCGCCTCGCGCTGTTTGATACCTCCGCCCGGCCCGATACGCCGGAACAAACCGAACGCCGCCGCGGCTTGCTTGCCCTTTCGCAAAGCGGGCAATTTCGCGGTGTGACACCGCGCCTATTGCCCATGCTGGTGCATCCTTCCCGCCTGGACGGCCCCTTGGCGGCTGAGGTGATGGCCATGGCGGAACGGGTCGGGCGCGATGCCTTCCTTCGCCAGCAAACCGCCATCATGGGCCGCGTCGATTCCAGACCTGATCTGCCCGCGATCCGCGCCAAGACGCTGGTCGCGGTGGGCGAGGATGTTCTGCTGACACCGCCCCATTTGGCCGAAGAAATGGCCGCTGCCATTCCCGGCGCGTGCATGATGCGCTTCGCCGGGTCAGGACACTTGCCAAGCATGGAAGTGCCGGAAGCGGTGAATGCGGCGATGGCCGAGTGGTTAGGCTGATTTAAAAAATAGGCACCACCAGCGACCCGTGCAGCAACGGCGCTTCAAGCTGGCCGTTCTGTCAGGGCTGCGCGGCGAGTTGGAAAATCACCTCGCCGCCGCGAAAGCCATCGCGAATGCGTAGCCGCGTCTGGCCCACCTGCGGGCTCTCGTTGCGCGGCACACCACCAAGACCAAATAGGCTTAGGACGGCAGCACGGCGTTCATCTGGGTTTGCACTCGGTTCCGCGATTTCCATGATGACATGACTCAAGCCCGAAACCATGGCCATTGGGGTACTGCCCGTGTAGGGAATGGCTACTTCTCTTACCGAGGGTGGGTTATCCGTGCCTCGCAGCTTGAGACCAAGATTACCGGTATTAGCGTCGCAATTCAGCGATCTGCCAGCCACGCACATCACCGAACCAATGTTCAGGCGCAGAT
This sequence comes from Roseomonas sp., assembly GCA_051007055.1. Taxonomy (GTDB): domain Bacteria; phylum Pseudomonadota; class Alphaproteobacteria; order Acetobacterales; family Acetobacteraceae; genus Neoroseomonas. Next base: position 740 of record JBPCSO010000008.1, on the reverse strand, counting down.
TGCGCTTGGCGGCTGCCGCGTTAAATGCGTCCGTAAACGCACCGGTATCGGCACCCCAGATCGTTTTGGCCGTTTGCGCCATAGCGCGGGTTGGCACCAGAAGCGAAAGTGTAACTATGCACAAAAAGACAGCGCGGCACACCATCGTTCCTCCGTCAAAACGCCCTCCTCTTATCATCCGTTTCCACCTCGGGGCGCAAGCATTTCCATTCTGAAGAAGTGCGCCGTACCCGCACAGGTAGAAATCAGTTTTCCGGCTTAGCATGGCCACAAGAAAGCGCGGCCCTTTCGGCACCGCGCTTCTTTAGGTCACTGACGGAAATCACGCCGCCTTGGCCATCCCGCGCAGCACGTAATGTAGGATGCCGCCATTCTTGTAGTATTCCACCTCATCGGCGGTATCCACGCGGCAGAGCACCTGGGTCTTCACCTGAGACCCATCGGCGCGGGTGATGACAACATCCATCATCATGCGGGGCGAAAGCTTCTCCACGCCCAGGATGTCAATCTTCTCATCACCAGTTAGGCCGAGTGTTGAGCGGCTTTCGCCTTCCTTGAAGACCAGCGGCAGCACGCCCATGCCGACCAGGTTTGAACGATGGATACGCTCAAAGCTTTCGGCGATCACGGCCTTGATGCCAAGCAGATAGGTGCCCTTCGCCGCCCAATCGCGCGAAGACCCCGTGCCATATTCCTTGCCGCCAATCACCACCAGCGGCACGCCTTCATTCTTGTAGCGC
>JBPCSO010000007.1:0-10527 GCA_051007055.1 Roseomonas sp. | reverse complement strand
ACGGATTTCGATTACGAATTCCAGATGACCGGCATGAACCGCCGGCTGGATCATGAAATTGAAACCGTCTTCCTGATGGCGTCGGAAACCAATCAATTCATCGCATCGCGCTTGGTCAAGGAAATCGCCCGACTGGGCGGCGATATCAGCAGCTTTGTGCCGAAGCTGACGCTTGAACGCACCATGGCGCGCGTTAAAGCTGGGGCCTGAGGAAAGGGAAACGTGATGCATCGCCGTTATGTGCTTGCCGTCGGTTTGGGTGCCTTGGCCTCACCCGCCTTGGCGCAGACGAATGATCCGGAAAACACGCTGATTCTGGAATTGAAGGATGGGCGCGTTACCATCCAATTACTGCCTGATCTGGCGCCCCGCCATGTGGAGCGGATCAAGACCCTCGCGCGGCGCAACTTCTATGACAATACGCCCTTTCATCGCGTGCTTGAAGGCTTCATGGCGCAGGGTGGTGATCCCACCGGTACCGGTACGGGTGGATCGCCCTTGCCCAATCTGCCCGCTGAATTCAGCCCGCCATCTCGCGCGCGCTTTGTGCGCGGTGTTTGCGGCATGGCGCGGTCTTCTGACCCCAATAGCGCCAATAGCCAGTTCTTTATCATGTTTGCGCCAGCACCGTCGCTTGATGGGCAATATACCATCTGGGGCCGTGTGACCGCCGGCATGGAAGCGGTGGACAAAATCAAGCGCGGCGATCCCCCCAGCGGCGTTGTGCGCGGCCCTGATCGCTTGCGTAGCATGCGCGTGGCCGCTGATATTCGTTGAGACCCGAATCGAAAGACCAAAGACGATGTCTGAAACTGAAGCCCCTACCGGGGATACCGAAAACACCCTGCTCATGGAAATCGAGCACGGGACCGTGACCATCAAGCTGCGCCCCGATTTGGCGCCCTTGCATGTGGAACGGATAAAAACCCTTGCGCGGCAGGGCTTTTATGACAATGTGCCCTTCCACCGCGTGATTGAAGGCTTCATGGCCCAAGGTGGCGATCCTACCGGCACTGGTACAGGTGGCTCTGAATTGCCCGATCTGCCTGCGGAATTCAGCGAACCCAGCACGGCGCGCTTCCTGCGCGGTGTCTGCGGCATGGCGCGCACCAGCAACCCTGACAGCGCGAATAGCCAATTCTTCATCATGTTCGCACCAATCCCAAGCCTGGATGGGCAATACACCATTTGGGGTGAGGTCACGGGTGGCATGGAAGCCGTGGACAAGATCAAGCGCGGGTCTGGCGGTTCCGGCATGGTGCAGGGCCCAGATCGTATTCGCAGCATGAAGGTGGCAGCAGATAACGCCTGAGCCTTCTGTTGGTAAATGCGCGGCGCCGTGCTAAGGCCGCGCCGTCGGTTGGTTGGCTGCGGCGCAGCTGCCAGGGAGTATGACTTTTGGTCTTTCGTCCTGTAGGGGTAGTTGTCGAACGGGAGCTCGTAGCTCAGCTGGTAGAGCAACGGACTTTTAATCTGTAGGTCGAGGGTTCGAATCCCTCCGAGCTCACCAAGCTTTATTTCGGCAATGCCCGTACGAGGATCAGATGATTTTTGTGAAGCGGAACCTCCGGCTATTCGCTGTGCCGGAATGTCCCCCTACGGTAATCACCTGACATAGGCGACCGACGGAACCGGGCGTGGACCGCAAGGGTCTGCGCGCCCGATTCGCGGTGGCCGGACCGCGTGGAAGCGGGTTTGATGGCGTTGCGACACAACCCTCAAACACGAAAGACCACGACGATGACCACGAAAGACAAGGTAGCACGACGCAAGCTGTCGTTGCTCGAACTCGCCAGCGAATTGTCGAATGTGAGCCGCGCCTGCAAGGTGATGGGCTAATCCCGCCAGCAATTCTATGAAATCTGGCGCAATTTCCAGACCTACGGCGCGGATGGCCTGATCGATAGGCTGCCCGGCGCCAAGGGGCCTCACCCGAACCGCGTTCCGGCCGAGATTGAGGCCGCGATCCTCGACCACGCCCTTGCCCATCCCTGCCAGGGCGCCACGCGTGTCGAGCAGGAGCTTCGGTTGAAGGACCTGCAGGTCTCCTCAGGCGGTGTGCGCGGTGTCTGGATGCGCCATAACCTATTGACCAAGCACGAAAGACTACTGCGGTTGGAAAAGGTAACCGCTGAGCGGACCATCACGCTGACCGAGGAGCAAACCCGCGTGCTGGAACGTTTCAGCCCGGAATTCCGCGAACGCCACATCGAAGCGCCCTATACCGGCGCGCTTGTTGCCGTTGATACCTTCTTTGTCGGTACGCTGAAGGGCGTCGGCAAGATCTTTCTGCAGACCGCGATTGACTGCCATTCCCGCTACGCTTGGGCCAGGCTCTACCCATCCAAGCTGCCGGTCACCGCGGTGCATCTGATGAATAATGATATCCTGCCAACCTTCGAGGCGCACGAGGTGAAGATCGAGACGGTGCTTTCCGACAATGGGCGGGAGTTCTGCGGTAGGCCCGACCAGCATCCTTATGAATTATTCCTGCAACTTGAGGATATTGCCCATCGCACCACCCGCGTGAGGCGCCCGCAATCCAACGGCATCCTTGAACGCTTCCACCGCACCCTGCTCGACGAGCATTTCCGGGTTGAGGGGCGGCGTACCTGGTTTGAAAGCATCGAGGAAATGCAGGCGGTGCTCGATGAATACCTCGAGGGCTACAACACCAAGCGGCCCCATCAGGGGCGCGGCATGAATGGGCGCACGCCCATCCGCGCATTTACCGAGGGCATGCCCAAAACCAGCAACACGGAGGTGACCAGACAGACAAAAACTGCCAAGCTCAAAGCCGCCTAAGGCCCGCTTCAAATGCGGTCACTGTCAGGGGGATATCGTAGGTGTACAGCCGGAAAGGGTACGCATCTGCGTGTTTTTTTGGAAAATCGGATGGGGTGGGATTCGAACCCACGGTAGGCTTACACCTACGCCGGTTTTCAAGACCGGTGCCTTAAACCGCTCGGCCACCCATCCATAAGCTTCGCACCAAAAGCACGGCGCGAAGCCAAATGATGCGTGCCGCTTATTCGCCCGCCATGCGCTGCGCGACAAGGGGGGCACCAAGGCGCATCAGCGCATTCACATCACCCGCTTGGTCAAGCCCAACCACCGCATCGGCCAATTGCTTGGCGCGCTCAGCACCCAGCACCGCATCGGCCAGGCCATGGAATTTGGCGCGGAGTTCAGCTTCCGTCAGGAAATTATCGGGCTCGCCCTTCGGGATTTTGATGTGGCGCACAAAGCTTTGACCACGCGCCTTGATCGTCAGCTTGCCCGACATGAAGGTCGGGAATTCCGCCTGCACATCGGCATCTTCTTCCGGCAAGATTTTCGGCATGAGCGCGCGGATATCCTTGTCCTGCAACCAGGCATAGGAATCCCAGCCGAAATGCCCGCGCGCCAAAGCGCAAGCCACCACGAAGGGTCCGCTGAACTGCCCATCCACGATGTTTTGCGGGTTTTGCTTATAGGCCAGAGGCGCACCGACCAGCAGCATGCCCTTATTTGGCAAGCCCATGATCACGGCTTCGATTTCCTCTGCCTTCAGGCCGAGTTCTGCGCGCAGCGCCAGCGCGGCATCCACACTCGCATGGCCATAACGGCAGGAAGGATAAGGCTTCACGGCGGTTTGCATCAGCTCCCACGCCTTGCCCAGATCCTGAAGCACACGTTCTGGCTTCGGGTTCGGGGCATAGGCACGCAGGAAGCCAGCCTTGCCTTCAATGGCCTCACCCGCGCCACGGAAGCCCTCACGCGCAATGGTTGCGGCGGCAAGCCCGTTCATGGCACTCCAACCCACCTGGAAGCGCTTGGTCCAGGCGCCATTGGCCAGGAATTGCAGGCTGCCGGCGGCCTGGGAAAGCGCAATGCCGAAAGCGTCTTCAATCTGAGCGGCGGAAAGGCCGAAGACCCGCGCCGCCGCTGCCGCTGCGCCAAAGGCGCCGCAGGTGGCGGTCGGGTGATAGCCGCGGTCGTAATGATCGCCCCCGGGTAAAGCCAGCGCCAGGCGGCAAGTGGTTTCATACCCCGCCACAATGGCGGCCAGCACGGTCTTGCCATCAGCGCCGGTCATCTCAGCGGCGGCAAGCGCGGCCGGGATGACTGGAGCGCCGGGATGCAACGTGCCCGCAGCGTGGGTGTCATCAAAATCAAGCGAATGGGCCATGGCGCCATTGATCAGCGCGGCACCCGCGGGCGTATAGCGCTGCGAATCCCCGAATACGGCTGCAGAACCGCCGGTCAGGCCAAGTGCGCGGGCAGCGGCCAGAAGGGGCGGGGTGCTTTCCGCCTCATGCCGGCCACGCAGCATATTGCCGACCAGATCAAGGATCAGGAAGCGCGTGCGTTCCTGGACATTGGCGGGCAGGCTTTCATAACGAAGCCCAGCAACAAAAGCGGCAAGCTCGCGGGTTACGGCAACCATGGCATTCCTCCTCACGTGACGGGGCAGTCTAGCACCAGTTCTGCTCTGGCCAATATGGGGCTGCGAAAGGGTTTGCCATGCCGCCTGCCGCATGGCACCACATATGGCCATGATCGAAAGAAGGTTCTTGCTCGGCGGAGTCGTATCCCTGGTTGCGGCCTGCAGCCCAGAGGCAAATTCCGCCAACCAAATTTCTGGCCCCAATGGCGCCCCGGCCTATGTGCCTGTGTCTGGCCAATCCTTTGAACGCTTTCTGGAAGGGGTGCGCGCCGATGCGCGCCGCGCTGGGATTTCGGATACGACACTGAACCAGTCCTTTGCTGGCCTGAAGCCCAATCAGCGCGTGATCGAATTGGACCGCCGCCAAGCGGAAGGCGGTATGCAGTGGGAAGATTACCGCGACCGCATCATGTTGACGCCAACGCGCATTCAGAATGGCCGGCGTTTGATGGCGGAAAACACTGATCTCCTGCGCCGGATTGAAGCGCGTTATCATGTCGCCCCTTCGGTGATCGTTGCCATTTGGGGCGTGGAGACGAATTACGGCGGCAATACCGGCGGCTTTGGCGTGGTGGAGGCTTTGGCGACACTCGCCTGGGAAGGCCGTCGCGCGGCATATTTTCGTAATGAATTGATCTCGGCTTTGCGCATTCTGAATGACCGCCATACCAGCGCGGACCGCATGAAGGGCTCCTGGGCGGGTGCCATGGGCCAACCGCAATTCATGCCGAGCAATTTTGAGCGTTTGGCTGTGGATTTCGATGGTGATGGCAAGCGCGATATTTGGGACAACCGCGCCGATGCGCTTGGCTCTATCGCGCATTACTTTCAGCGCAATGGCTGGCGCCATGGTGAGGCCTGGGGGCGGGAAGTGCGCCCGCCGGCAGGGTTTGTAGCCAGCAGCGCAGATACGGAAAGTAAGCGCCCCTTGCGCGATTTCGCGCGCATGGGCTTCCGCAAGCCTGATGGCAGCCCGCTGCCGTCTTCGGATATCGAAACCCAGATTGTCTTGCCATCACGCGGCAATGGCGCGCAGATCTTCCTTGGTCATCACAATCTACGCGTTATCCGCCGCTACAATACCCCGGTGAATTATGGGCTTTCCGTCGGGCTTTTGTCCGATCGCGTGGCGTGACGCGCTGGAGTGTCCTGGCCGCGGCGCTACTGGCCATTGCGGGCTGCGCCCAGCCTGAACCACGCTTTGTGGTTGGCGACCCCTATCGCATGGGCGGGGTGTGGTCCTACCCCAAGGAGGATTACGGGCTGTCGGAAACGGGCCTTGCGGAAGTGCTGCCCGTGCCGGTTTTTGGCGGCCAGACGGCGAATGGCGAAGTAGTAACCGCCCAGGGCCTGCATGCGGCGCATCGCAGCCTGCAATTACCGGCCATCATACGCGTCACCAATTTGGAAAATGGCCGTTCCATGCTGCTCCGCGTCAATCATCGCGGCCCCGAGAAGCTCGGGCGCATCCTGGGCGTTTCGCAGCGCGCCGGCGCTTTGCTTGGCATGACGCCGGGGCGTGCTACGCAAATCTCACTTAGCGTAGATGCTGAGAAAAGCCGCGCGGCGGCGGAAGGCCTGCCTGGCCATGCGCCACCGCCCATGGCCATCATCGCCGCCCCGCGTGCGGCGGTAGCACGTGAGGAATTGGCGCCCTTGCCAGGAACCCGGGAAGCGCCGCGCCGCGAGATCCAAGCTTTGCCAAGCGTTACCGCAGTGTCTGAACTGCCCACGCCCGCCCGCGCTGCTATTGCCCCCTTACCGGAAGCGATCACCCAAGGCAGCCCGCGCCCGGGCCGGTTATTCGTGGATGCCGGGCAATTCTCCCGCCGTGATGCGGCGGAAGCGGTGGCGGCGCGCCTGCCGGGGGCAAGGATCAGCCAGCAGGGCAGGGGTCGTAATGCTAACTTCCGCGTGGCCCTTGGCCCCTTTGCCGAGGTCGCGGGAGCGGATTTTGCGCTTGAGCGGACTCTGGCCGCTGGCCTATCCGGGGCAAGGATTATTGTGGAATAGCGCTGCTGCCTTTTCTTGGCGTAAGGGCGATAAGGCATGAAGGAACCGGGCATGGCATCGCGTCGCAGCATCATTGGGGGCGTTTTAGGCGGCCTGCCGCTTTGGCTTGCGGCGGATCAGGCTTTTGCGCAGCAACGGCCTGCGCCAGCCCCTGCCCAGCAGCCGCGCCGCCCCGCGCCGCGCCCGGAAGGCACGCCGGTCGCGACGCCGGTTGGCAATGTGGATGTATTGGCGCGTCAGGCGCTGGTGGTGGACTTCGAAACCGGCACGACCTTGCTGGAGAAGAACGCCGATGAACGCATGCCACCATCCAGCATGTCCAAGCTTATGACCATGTATGTGGTGTTTGATCGGCTGCGGCAGGGCAGGCTGCAAATGGATCAGATGTTGCCTGTCAGTGAACGCGCCTGGCGCATGGGCGGTTCCAAGATGTTCGTGGATATCGGCCAGCAGGTGCGGGTTGAGGACCTTATTCGCGGCGTGATCGTGCAATCGGGCAATGACGCCTGTATTGTGCTGGCAGAAGCGATTTCCGGCAGCGAACAGCAATTTGCCGAACTGTTGAACGAAACCGGCCGCCGCATTGGCCTGACCAACAGCAATTTCCGCAACAGCACCGGCTGGCCCGATCCGGAACACCGCATGACCGCGCGTGATCTTTCCATCCTGGCGCGGCGGCTGATCACGGACTTCCCGGATTATTATCGTTTCTACAATGAACGTAGCTTCCGCTTCAGCAATATCAGCCAGGATAATCGCAACCCGCTTCTTTCCCGCGTTCCCGGCGCTGATGGGCTGAAGACCGGGCATACGGAAGAAGCGGGCTATGGGCTGACCGGCAGTGCCATGCGCGATGGGCGGCGTGTGATCCTGGTGGTCAATGGCCTTGTCAGCATGCGCGCGCGGGCGGAGGAAAGCGAACGCCTGATGGAATGGGCCTTCCGCGAATTTGAAGCCGTCACGCTATTCCGCGCGCAGGATACCGTGCAGGACGTACCGGTTTATCTCGGTGAACGGCGCACTGTACCCATGGTGGGGGGGCGCGATATTACGCTAACCCTGCCCAGGCGTTGGCGGGATAGGCTGGAAGTGCGGGTGCGCTACCAGGCGCCGCTGACCGCGCCCGTGCTGCGCGGGCAGACCATTGGCGAATTGCAGGTGGCTGGGCAGGGGGTGCCAACCCTTTCCGTGCCCTTGGTCGCCGGAGCGGATGTTGAAAAACTTGGCCTGCTGCCGCGCATTCCGGCGGTGATCGGGCGCTGGGTCTCCGGCGCCTGAAGTGCCAATGGCGCGGGGCTATTTCATCACGCTTGAAGGCGGCGAAGGCGCTGGAAAATCCACCCAGGCGCGGCAGCTTGCGGCTGCGCTTGCCGCCGCAGGGGTGCCAGTGCTGCGCACGCGTGAGCCAGGCGGCGCGCCGGGGGCGGAGCGCATCCGCGATTTGCTGCTCTCACCCGGTTCCTGGGACAGGGTGACGGAAGCCATGCTGCATTTCGCCGCGCGGCGGGAACATGTGGTGCGGTCCATCAGCCCCATGCTCGAAGCCGGCGCCTGGGTGATTTGTGACCGCTTTGCGGATTCGACGTTGGCCTATCAGGGGGCAGGGCAAGGCCTCGCTTATGAAACCTGGGCGCGGCTTTGTGATCTGACGCTAGAGGGCTTGCAGCCCGACCTCACGCTGATTCTGGATTTGCCGGTGGAAGTGGGTTTGGCACGTGCGGCAGGGCGGAGTGCTGCGGATCGTTACGAAAGGCTCGGCGCTGATTTCCATGCCCGCATTCGCGCAGGCTTTCACGATATCGCGCGGCGTGAACCCGCACGCTGCGTGGTGCTGGATGCGGCGCGGGATGCGGAAGCGGTCTATGCTGCCATTGCCGATACCCTACGCCAAAGGCTGGGCGCCAAGCTGTGAGCCTGCCGGAACCGCGCGCCAATCCAGAGCTTTTCGGCCATGAAGCTGCCGCTGCCACGCTGGTAGAATCCGCAATTTCCGGGCGGCTGCATCACGCCTGGCTGATGGCGGGACCTGCCGGTATTGGGAAGGAAACCCTGGCTTGGCGCTTCGCACGCTGGTTGCTGGCGGGCATGCCCGAATCCCCCAATGGAAAGCCGCCGCTTTATCTTGAACCATCGCATCCGGTGTTTCGCCGTGTCGCTGCCGAAAGCCATGCGGATTTGCTGACCATTGATGCCGATACGCTGCGGGGCGATCGCAAGCGCAATGACATCAATGTGGATGCGGCGCGCCTGATCCCAGGCTTCATGAATAAGACCGCCGCCGAGGGCGGCTGGCGCGTTGTGGTGGTTGATGGTGTGGAGACGATGAACCTCCAGGCACAAAACGCCATTCTGAAAGTGCTGGAAGAACCCCCGGCGCGGGCGATTTTGTTGCTGGTTTCCTCATCCCCCACGCGGCTTTTGCCGACCATTCGCAGCCGATGCCGAAGGCTTGATCTTTTCCCGTTAGGGGAAGCGGATATGAAAGCCTTGCTCACGCGGCTTTTGCCGGATCTGCCGGCGGTGGATCGCGCGCGGCTGGCCGTGATGGCGGAAGGCTCGCCCGGCCGCGCCATGCAGTTGGCCGAAGGCGATGGGTTGGAATTGCAGGCTTTGGTGGAAGAATGCCTCGCCAACCTGAAGCGCCCTGATGCCGCGCGGCTGCATGCGTTGGCGGATCGCTGCGCCGCGGATCGCGGTGGCAGCGCTTTTGTGACCTTCATGGGGCTGCTACGCGGGCGAATTGCCGCCGGGCTGCGCCAAGCCGCGCGTGGGGAAGCGGCGCCCGCCTGGATCAGCACCCATCCGCTTGCCGCTTGGCCCGCGCTATGGGATAGGCTCGGGCGGCTCGTGGATGAAACCGAAAGACTGAATATGGACCGCAAACAGGCAGTGCTGACCGGGCTTTCCTGGCTTTCAGCCTGATTTTACCGGACCAAGGCCGAGAGAAATGAAACAGACGCGCTACGTCACCACGCCCATTTACTACGTCAATGACAAGCCACATGTCGGCCATGCCTATACCTCGGTCGCGGCGGATGTGCTGGCGCGCTGGTGGCGCTTGCGGGGCCATGAGGTTTTCTTTCTGACCGGCACGGATGAGCATGGCCAGAAGGTGGAAAAGGCCGCGCGCGATGCGGGAATGGACCCGCAAGCCTTCACGGATCAAGTGAGCCAGCATTTCCGCGACCTGACCAGCACGCTCGGCCTTTCAAATGATGATTTCATCCGTACCACGGAAGCGCGCCACAAGGCCGCCTGTTCCGCGCTATGGGAAGAATTGGCCCGGCGCGACGAAATCTACCTTGGCCATTATGAGGGCTGGTACGCGGTTCGCGATGAGGCGTTTTACGGCCCGGATGAGCTGACCGAGCGCGACGGTGTGAAATACGCCCCATCAGGCGCGCCGGTGGAATGGGTGCGGGAGCCATCTTATTTCTTCCGTCTATCCAAATGGCTGCCCGAATTGCTGCGCCGCTTTGATCTGCCGGAAGGCCATGCGGAACGGATTGATGTGCAGCCCGAAGCGCGGCGCAACGAAGTGCGCGCCTTTGTGCAGCAGGGGCTCAAGGATTTCGCCGATAGGCCGGAAAAGCTCGATCTTTCCATTTCGCGGACCAGCTTCACCTGGGGGGTGAAAGTGCCGGGCGATCCTGCGCATGTGATGTATGTCTGGCTTGATGCGCTGACCAATTACATCACTGCGGCTGGCTATCCCGACCCGAACGCCGAGCGCTGGAAATTCTGGCCCGCCACCGCGCATTTTGTCGGCAAGGATATTGTGCGCTTTCACACCATCTATTGGCCGGCCTTTTTGCTGGCGGCGGGGATCGCGCCGGCGAAGCGGGTTTTTGCCCATGGCTGGTGGACGATCGAGGGGCAGAAAATGTCCAAATCCCTCGGCAATGTGATTGATCCTGTCGCTCTGGTCGCGGAATACGGGCTTGATCCGCTGCGCTACTTCCTGCTGCGCGAAGTGCCTTTTGGATCGGATGGGGATTTTTCGCGCAAGGCTTTGGCCAATCGGCTGAATGGCGAATTGGCCGATGCGCTCGGCAACCTTGCCAACCGCACGCTGTCGCTCATTC
>JBPCSO010000006.1:0-7885 GCA_051007055.1 Roseomonas sp. | reverse complement strand
ATGACGCAGGCCCAAGACATCCCCTGGCCCACCAAGCCTGTGCGCGGTGTGGTGCCTTATGCTGCCAGTGGCGGGACAGATATTCTGGTCCGCGCGATTGGCGAAGCCTTGCGCAATTCGCTTCCGCAACCTTTCATTGTGGAAAATCGCGCGGGTGCAGCTGGCGTGATTGGTTCCGAAGTTGTGGCGCGGGCGGAACCCGATGGGCATACGCTGCTGGTCGTGGTTTCAACCCACATCATGAACAAATACCATCTGCCTAGCCTGCCCTATGACGCGATACGCGATTTTACGCCGATTGCGATGCTGACCCGCAACACCATGGTGCTGGTCGCGGGCGCCAGTCAGCCTTTTGATACACTCACTTCCATGCTCGCTTATGCCAGGGCCAATCCAGGCAAGGTAGGTACTGGTTCAACCGAGGCGTTGTCTTCCTTCATCGGGCAGGAAATGGCGCGGCGCGCGGGACTGGAGATGCCCGATATCGCCTATCGCAGCGGTGGGCCACTGATGAATGATATCGTCGCCGGCCATTTGCCGAGCGGTTGGACCAGCACGGTCAGTGCCATGCCGCATATGCAAACCGGGCGCGTGCGCGTGTTGGCGGTTTCTACCGGCACGCGTTCGCCCTTCTTTCCTGATGCACCTACCCCAGCGGAACAGGGCGTGCGTGATTTTGACCTTTCCGGCTGGGTCGCCATGTTGGGGCCGCCGCGCATGGCACCTGCTCTGGTGGATCGCATCTATCGCACCGTCAGTGCAGTTTTCGCCGATGAGACCTTCAAGCAAAGGCTGGTGGCGCTTGGTGTGGAAGCCGATATGCGCCCAGGCGCAGCGCTGTTGGAAGCCATGCAGCGCGATGATCGCATTTGGGCCGCAGCGAGTGCTGCCGGCCATATCCGTCCTCAATAAGCAACAAAGGAAAGCTCATGGCCAACCCATCGCTTAGGAAGGCGCTTGCCGAAAAGCGTTTTATCCTCGCCCCCGGTGTCTTCGACATGATCTCCGCCAAGATCGCTGATGGAATGGGGTTTGACTGCATTTATGGCACGGGCTTCGGCGCTGTTGCCTCTGCCCTTGGTGTCGCGGATGCGGGCATTGCCACCTATGCCGATATGGTGGCGCGCATGGGCACCATGGCACGGGGATGCAGAACGCCTTTGGTCGCAGATGCCGATACTGGCTATGGCGGTCTTCTGAATGTGCGCCACACGACGCTTGGCTATGAAGCCGCCGGCATGACAGGCATTCAACTTGAAGATCAGGAAATGCCGAAGAAATGCGGCCACACGCCTGGCCGGCGCGTGATCCCGGCCGAGGAAATGGTGTTGAAAATCAAGGTCGCCGCCGAAGCGCGGCGCGATCCGAATTTCCTGATTGTGGCGCGCACGGATTCCCGTACCACGCTTGGCCTTGATGAAGCCATTCGGCGCGGGCGCATGTATGGCGATGCGGGCGCTGACATCGTCTTCATCGAAAGCCCAGAAACCGAGGATGAAATGCGCGCCATCGGCAAGGCGATTTCCAAGCCGCTGCTTGCGAATATGGTGGAAGGCGGACGCACGCCCATTCTACCCGCCGCGCGCTTGCAGGAAATTGGCTACGCCATGGCGATCTATCCCGCCATTGGCTTCCTTGCCGCCGCCGCCGCCCTTGAACGCGCCTATGGGCATTTGAAGACAGCCGGCGATAGCGTGGCGCTTGGCGAATCCTATGGCTTCAAGAACATGACCGAGCTCATGGGCTTCCCGGATGTTTGGGATTTTGAAAAGAAATGGGCCGTTCCGGAAAAGGACAACGTAGCATGAGCGCACTTCCCGAAGTGAAGGCTTTGGTCTTCGATGTTTTCGGCACGGTAGTGGATTGGCGTAATGGCATCGCGCGCGATGCACGGACCTTTCTGGTCCGTCACGGACGCAGTGATATAGACCCGCACCTATTCGCCGATGCCTGGCGCAAGCGCTACCAACCCGCCATGGAAGAAGTGCGCAGCGGGCGGCGCCCCTTCACCCGGCTTGATGTGCTGCATCGGGAGAACCTTGATGGCGTCTTGAAGGATTTCGGTGTGAGCACTTCTGGCGTCAGCGCGGGGGAGCTTGAGTGGCTGAACCGCGCCTGGCACCGGCTGGACCCATGGCCGGATACCATCCCCGGGCTTATTCGCTTGAAGACCAAGCACTTCATCGCGCCATTATCCAACGGCAATATCCTGCTGCTCGCCAATATGGCGAAGCGCGCCGGCATGCCTTGGGATGCGATCCTGGGCGCTGAAGCCGCGCAAGCCTATAAGCCGCAGCCGGAAGCCTATTTGCGCACCTGCGAGATTCTCGGTCTCAAGCCTGCGCAAGTGGCACTTGTGGCGGCGCATAATGGGGATTTGGCTGCCGCACGCAAATGCGGCCTGGCGACCGCCTTCGTGCTCCGCCCCAATGAACATGGGGCGGATCAAGCAACGGATACGAAGGCCGAACAGGATTGGGGCGCTATCGCGACCAGCTTTGAGGATCTGGCCGACAAGCTCGGCTGCTAAACGCGCAAACCGCGCCGGGGTTTACTCAGCGCGGATATTTCCTTCACGAATGACCGGCGTCCATTTCGCGTGATCACGCGCAATCAAGGCAGCAAATTCGGCGGGGCTGGAAGCAATAACGTCCGCCGCCTGCACGCGCTGCACGGTTTCCTTGACCTCGGCTGAGGTGATGATCGCGCGGAATATACGATTAGCCGCCGCCACCACATCATCCGACATACCGGCGGGGCCAACAATGCCGTGCCAGGTCATTGCCTCAAACCCAGGGAAGCTTGCCGCGACAGAAGGCACACCCGGTAGCGCCGAAACCGGGGCTGGCGTACCAATGGCAAGCGCACGCACACGGCCTTCACGAATGAAAGGAAGTGCGGTGGAGACAGAGGGGAAGGAGAATTCTGTTTCTCCCTGGATCAGGCTCCGCATCACATCAGCGCCGCTCCGGTAGTGCACGGCCGTCAGCTTCACGCCAGCACGGCGGCCCAAAAGCTCGGCGGCCAAATGGCTGACATGGCCAACACCCGGGGAGGCATATTGAATGCCATCCGCGCGTGCCCGCGCACGTGCCAGCAAATCTTCCAGTGTTTGCACAGGCAGATTGGCAGGTACAATCACCGCGATGGGCAGATTGACCAAATGCGAGATCGGCGTGAAGGCGCGCATCGGGTCGTAATTCAGCCCCGGCTGCAATTCCTTGCCGATGCAATTGGCACCAAGATCCGCCATCATCAGCGTATAACCATCCGGCCGGCTTTGCGCCACAGTGGCGCCCGCAATGGCGCCACCAGCGCCAGAGCGATTTTCAACCACCAAGGCTTGACCATTCGCCTGCGCTGCAAAGCCATTGGCGGCAAGACGCGAAAGCGTATCAACCGCCCCCCCGGCGCCGAACGGCACGATCAGCCGCACCGGCCGATCCGGCCAAGGGGATTGCGCAGAAACCGCTGATGGTAACAGCGAAGCAAGGCCCATACCGGCAAAGCCGCGACGTGAGATGTAAATGGACATGGCAAGAAACCTCCCGTTTCGGCTTATTTTGGCATGGGGTGGGCTTCCTGCAAGCGCTTCTGGGCGGTTAAGGTTTCTTATACACTTTCAAGAAAGGCTCCCCGCATGACCTGGTCAATTGTCGCGCATGATCCCGCCTCGGGCGCCTTCGCGGTTGCTGTTACCACCTGCAATATCGCGGTCGGCGCTACCTGCCCTTTCTTGAAATCGGGCGTTGGCGCCGTCAGCACCCAATCCATGAGCAATCGCTACCTGGGGCCCGCCGTATTGCAGGGGCTGGAACGCGGCCTGACACCCGCGCGCGCGATTGAAGCAGCGCTAGTCGGCGATGATGGCAAGGGGCTGCGCCAAATCCATGCGGTGGATTGCCATGGCCGCAACGCTGCCTGGACGGGTGAGAATTGCGTTGAATGGTGCGGGCATCTCAGCGGCGATAGTTTCAGCGTAGCAGGCAATATGCTGGCAGGCGGCGCCGTGGTGCAGGCAAGTTTCGATAGCTTTCGCGCCAATACCACCCTTGCGCTGCCTGAGCGGCTACTTGCCGCGCTTGATGCTGGTCAAGCCGCCGGCGGCGACAAGCGCGGGCGGCAATCTGCCGCGCTTGTTTTGACCACAACGGAAGATTTCCCTGATATCAATCTGCGGGTTGATGATCACACGGCACCACTCGCGGAACTGCGCCGCTTGCTCGACCTTTGGCGCATTCAGGCGGAACCAGGGCTTGCGTCGCGCCCCAGCAAGGCCAATCCTTCCGGTGAGACCGACCTTGATGTCATTGAAGCCGCCTGGATTGCACGCGGCCTGGATTTGCGCCTGAGGCGCCCGTGAAAGGAAAGCTTTTACCATGAAGAATTACCGAATCGCCGCGATGGGTGGCGATGGCATTGGGCCAGATGTGATCAAGGCGGGCTGCCGCGTCCTACAGGCGCTGGCTGATAAGAATGGCGGCTTTTCGCTGGAGTTTCAGAATTTCGATTGGGGCAGCGATTATTATCGCCGTACCGGGCGCATGATGCCGGAAGATGGCTTGAAGCGATTGGAAGGCTTTGATGCGATTTTCTTCGGCGCCGTTGGCGCGCCAGACATTCCTGATCATGTCACGCTCTGGGAATTACGCCTCGCGATCTGCCAGGGTTTTGACCAATACGCCAATGTACGCCCAACACGCCTTCTGCCCGGAATCAAGGGGCCATTGCGGCCTGATCTAGGGGAACAGATTGATTGGGTGATCGTGCGCGAAAACAGTGAAGGCGAATATGCCGGCGTTGGTGGCCGCGCGCATCGGGGTTTGCCGATTGAAGTTGCCATGGATGTTTCGGTCTTCACGCGCGAAGGAGTTGCACGCATTTGCCGCCATGCCTGTGAAGTCGCCATGGCGCGCCCGCGCAAGCATCTGACAGTGGTAACGAAATCCAACGCGCAGCGCCACGGCATGGTAATGTGGGATGAGGTTTGCGCGGAAATCACCGCGCAATATCCGGCGCTCACGGTTGAGAAAATGCTGGTGGACGCAATGACCGCGCGCATGGTGATGAAGCCAGGCAGCGTTGATACCGTGGTCGCCACCAATCTGCATGCCGATATCCTGTCTGATTTGGCCTCCGCCTTGGCCGGCTCGCTCGGGATCGGTGCTACCGGCAATATTGATCCATCGCGCAAACGCCCTTCCATGTTTGAACCGATCCATGGCTCGGCCTTCGATATCACCGGCAAGGGTATTGCCAATCCGCTTGGTGCCTTCTGGACCGCCTCCATGATGCTGGAGCATTTGGGCGAGGCACCGGCAGCGGCACAGCTTATGCACGCGGTGGAATTGGTGACCGGGCGCGGGGATGTGCTGACGCCTGACCTTGGCGGTAAGGCCACCACGGATCAGGTAACAGACGCCATCATCAACGCCATTCGCGGCGTGAATGTTTAGACGCGTTGCAACAAAGGAGAACGTCCATGGAATTCGTTGATCTCAGCCGTGAAATCTTTCACCGCACGCAGACGCACCCAAGCCACCCACCCGTAGTGATGACGGTTTGGGGCGATCATTCCGAAAAGAAGGTCGCCGGCAATACCACCTTCACCAGCAAGGCACTCTATTTTTCCATGTCGGATCACGCCGGCACGCATGTGGATGCGCCAGTGCATTTCGACCCGCGCCCTGATGCGCTTTCTGTCGAACAGATGCCGCTCGAAAAATTCTACACCAGCGCCATTTGCCTCGATCTTTCCCATGTGTCGCTGAAGCACGCCATTACCGTGAAGGAAATGGAAGCCGCACTCGCGGCGTCAGGTCAGGAAATCCGCAAGGGCGATACCGTGCTGATCTGGATGGCGACGAATGAAAGGCTGCTCGGCAAGCCGGGCTATTTGCATGATTTTCCGGGCCTGGCGCTGGAATCCGTCCATTGGCTTGCGGATCGCGGCATTGGCATGTTCGGCGTGGAAGCGATCAGCCCTGCCCCGGAAGGCGAGTTGAATTTCCAGGCCCATATGGCCTGCGCGGAACGCGGCATTACGCATATGGAATGCCTCGCCAATCTGGATAAGCTGATTGGCCGCGGGCGCTTCACCTTCATCGGCTTTCCGCTGAAAATCCGGGGCGGCACGGCAAGCCCGATTCGTGCCGTGGCCATGTTCCCCTGATAAGTTCTGGGATCAGCGCCCGCGAAAACGCGGCGGGCGCTTTTCCCGAAAGGCGGCCTTGCCCTCGGCAAAATCCTCTGAAGCGCGAATGGCGCCCATGCGCTGGCCATGGATCGCCATTTGCTCGGAAGGCCCGCGCGGCAGGATTTCCTCGGTCACCATGCGCTTCAATTCCGCAACAACCATGGGCGCCATGCCGGTAAGTTCCATCGCCCAGGCTTTTGCGGT
This sequence comes from Roseomonas sp., assembly GCA_051007055.1. GTDB lineage: Bacteria > Pseudomonadota > Alphaproteobacteria > Acetobacterales > Acetobacteraceae > Neoroseomonas. The sequence goes on along the minus strand of JBPCSO010000006.1, from coordinate 1,485 downwards.
CTCCAGCGCCTTGCCGTCCTCCACCACCTCATTCACCAATCCGATTGAAGCCGCACGATCCGCATCCACGGTACGGCAAAGCAGCATGATTTCCATCGCGATCTTGTGCGGAATGCGGCTGACCAGGCCGGCGATCATCCCGCCCGTCAGGCCAAGCTTCGCTTCCGGATAATAGAATTTCGCGCTTTTGCCGCAGACCAGCAGATCCGCCATCATGGCAAGCACAATGCCGCCACCCACACACCAGCCTTCAACCGCGCAAATCACGGGCTTCAGCGGCCGATAGCCGACACTTGGAATGGTACGCCATAATTCGGGCGGATCAGAGACATCCGCGCCAAAGGTAAAGGCACGCGTGCCGGCGGCGGTGATGATGGCGCAGCGCAAATCATCACGCGCTTCGAATTCGCGCATGGCCGCCTGCACTGCCTCCCCCATTGGTTTGCTGATGGCATTGCCCTTGGAGGGATTGTTCAGCGTCACGATGCGGATCGGGCCTTCATCGGTGATGGTTACATGTTCCATGTCAGTTCACTTTCGCTCCTGTTCTTTCGATCACACCTTGAAAAACGGCGCGGTCTTCGCGAATGCGTCGGGTGAAGGCGTCCCCTGTTTCAAAGGCGGGTCGCAGCCCGCCAATCGCCATGCCGGAGGCAACCGCTGGGGCGCGCAGCGATTCCTCCAAGCTGGCCGTAATGCGTGCTTGAATTTCAGGTGGCGTGCCTGCGGGCGCGGCAATGCCGAACCAGGACATGGCGCCACGTTCCGCGAGCCCCACTTCCAATAGTGTCGGCACATCCTTGAATTCCTCATGCCGCCGGTCACCAAAGCTTGCCAGCGCAATCAGCCGCCCATCGCGCACACCAGGCAGGGCGGCGGGGTCGCAAATCATCTGAATGCGCCCGGCCAGCAGATCAATGAAGGATTGGCCTGAGCCGCGATAGGGCACGTGTTCAAGCTTGATGCCAGCCGCTTCGGCAAAAATCTCGCACTGCAGCTGCGTGATGGTGCCATTGCCGGCGGAACCAAAGCGCAACTCGCCCGGTTTTTGTTTGGCGAATGCCACTAGATCGCGGATATGCCGCGCGGGGACCGAGGGATGGATGATCACGAAAGCATCGGAAGCCGCCACACGCGCAATCGGCACAAAGGCGCGATCCACATCATAGGGAAGCTGCATCATATGCGGGCTGATGGTGAAAATCGCAGTCGGGAAAAGCAGCAACGTATGGCCATCAGGCCGCGCGCGGGCCACCAGATCAGCGCCAATCGTCCCTCCCGCACCGCCGCGATTTTCAATCACCACGGTTTGGCCCAGCACCTTGCCCCATTCCTGCACCAAGGGCCGCGCGACATTATCCGTGCTGCCGCCCGGCGGATAAGGCACAATCAGACTGATGGGCCGATTGGGCGAAGACGTTTGTGCATAAGAGAAGCATGGCAGCAGCTCTACCCAAGCCAGCAACCCAAGCAAATTCCACATGC
>JBPCSO010000005.1:0-6643 GCA_051007055.1 Roseomonas sp. | reverse complement strand
CCAATCGTCGGCAGGGCAAAAACACTAGCCAGTAATCACCAACCAGTCAAGCCCAAAAACCAAACAACCAACAGTGTGAGCGGGCTTCTAGTACCATCACAAAAACACGTCAAGCGGGGTAGCAAACGCCGCAAAACAGCGACAAAAATTCACAACGTACTGTTATAAAACGATTTTGCCTTGAGCGCCGGCCAGCGCCCCAAATTTCACCATTCAGGCTCCAACCCCAACCCCGGCCCTTTTGGCACAAAAATTTCACCATTGGTCGGCAGCAGATGCCGCCCAAAAGGCGGCTTCTCCAGGTCCGCAAAATAAATTTCCAAGGGCTCGGCCACCTCCATCGCCGCGAGGAAATGTAGGCTCGCCAGCAGCCCAGGCCCAAAATATGGGCAATGGGGCACCACCCGCAGGCCGGCACCCTGCGCCAGCTCCGCCACCTCAAGCATTGCTGTGAGCCCCCCAAGCTTAGTCACGCTGGGTTGCAGGATCCCGGCTGCGCCGGCTTCAATCATTCGGCAAAAATCCTCAGCGTTCGATGCATTCTCCCCCGCGGCGATGGCACAAGGCGATGCCGCGCGTACCCGCGCCATGGCTGCGTGATCCTCAGGCGGCCAGGTAGGTTCCTCAACCCAGGCAACACCCAGATTTTTCACAGCCTCGCAGAAGTCCAACGCGTCACTCTCACTATCCCAAGCACAATTGATATCGAGCATGAGGGGGATGTCGGCTGGCGTCGCACCACGTGCAGCACGGATGCAGCCCAGATCAATTTCATGCAGTTTGATTTCACGATACCCGCGCCGCACTGCCTCAGCCGCATTGCGTGCGACATCTTCAGGATTGCCGTAGCGCAGTAGGCTGGCATAGGCACGAACCTTGTCTCGCCCAGCATCTCCCAGCAGTGCGTGCAATGGCTTTCCTGCGATTTTTCCAGCGATATCCCAAAGCGCGATATCAATTGCGGAAATACCAAAAGTCACAGGACCGTTACGGCCAAAATTATGAAAGCGCTTTTGCAACATGCGACTAAGCGCACCGATATCCCGCGCATCCTGACCAATACAGGCCGGCGCGATCAGCCGATCAACTGCGTCACGCGTTGTGTCCACCAGGGTAAAGCCAAACCCCTCTCCCCAGCCATGAATGCCCTCATCCGTTTCGACCTTCACCAACAGCGTATCCATGGTCTTGAGTGCCAAATTGCCGCCTGTTGCACGGCTGGTACCGCCCCCCGCATCAAGCCCAACACCACAGGTAAAAGGGCTGCGATGAATCCGGGTTTCGATCCGTGTGATTCTCATGCTGTGATCTTCCCCAATTGCCTTGCGGTTTCATCCGGTCTTCGCAATCATGGCATCTGAACAAAAAGAACAAAAGATCAGAACGAAGGAACGTCTATCATGCTGAGATTCTTGGCTACCGCCCTATTCGCTTTTCTCCAGTGCACACCGCCTGCAGCGCAGGAGAATTTTCCAAATCGCCCGATCCGCATTATCGTACCGTTTGCCGCCGGCGGGCCGAGCGACATTGTCGCGCGCCTATTGGCACCTAAGATGACAGCAACGCTCGGACAGCCAGTAGTCGTTGATAATCGTCCCGGCGCGGGCGGTGTCACAGGTGTTGATGTCGCCGCGAAAGCCACGCCGGATGGCTACACCATCGCTCTTGGCAGCGCTGGCGGCGTTGCGATTTCGCCGCAGCTTGATCGTGGCACGCCTTACGTTCCATTGCGCGACCTCGCACCATTGACGCTGGGCGTTCTGGTGCCGGAACCGATTGTTGTATCCTCAGCGACGCCCTTTCGTTCCCTTCAGGAACTCATCGCAGCGGCACGCGCACAACCAGGCAAGATCAACCAGGGTTCCACTGGCTCAGGCAGCCTTCCACACCTGGCCGGTGAATTACTGAAAAACGCAACCGGGATCGAGATGACGCATGTGCCCTATCGCGGCGGTGCGCCACTCACAACCGCCCTGATTCAAAATGAAGTTCAAGTTGGGCTGGCTGATCTACCGATCCTGCTGCCGCAGATCCGCGCGGGTACGATTCGCGCGCTTGCGGTTGGCTCCGCGCAGCGCCTGCCCTGGTTGCCTGATGTGCCCACCATGATTGAGCTCGGATATCCCAGTGTGGATACAAATAATTGGCACGGGTTTGTGGCGCCAGCACGCGTGCCGGAACCCATTCTGGAAAGGCTGCACAGCGCCCTTGCCGGCGCTGTACGGGACCCCGAGATCTCCAAGCAGCTTTTTGATCAAGGCGCCGTTCCGGGTGGCAATAGCCGCGCGGAATTCGGTAACTTCATCAAGGCCGAAATGGCCAAATGGGGAGACGTTATTCGGCGCGGCAATATCCGCGCCGATTGAAAAATCGTTGGTGGAATCTCACCCCGCAGCGGAGAGGATGCGCAAGGTCGCCTCCTCCCGCCCAAGTGCCCAAAGCACGGCATCAATGGGTGGGCTGGTGGTGCTGCCGCTCAGCGCCGCACGCAAGGGCTGCGCCACCTGGCCAAGCTTGATCCCCCTTACCTCGCAGTAATCGCGCAGCCATTGATCCAGATCGCTCCGCTCCCAAGGTGCGGTCTGCAAAAACGCGGCCAGATCAGCAAGACGCGCTTTTGCTTCGGGAGTCAGTAAGGCCTCGGCCTTGGCTTCCATGACGGGGGGACCGTCCTGCACGGCAAAGACTGAAGCGCCGGTCAGTTCTTCCAGCGTCTTTGCCCTTTCCTTCAAGGAAGGCATCAGCATCCGTAAGCGCTTTGCACCATCGGGCCCAAATAGCACGGTGCGCTTGGCAAGCCGTTCCAGAACATCGCGCGTCAGTAGATCATCATCAGCCAAGCGCAGATATTGGCCGTTCAAGTGCGTGAGCTTGGCGTAATCCATGCGCGCCGCAGCGCGCCCAACATCCTTGATGTCGAACAACGTCACCGCCCGATCACGCGGGATGAATTCCTCATCGCCGTGACCCCAACCAAGCCGCAACAGGTAATTGCAGACAGAATCGGGCAAATAACCTTGCTCACGAAAATCGAGTACAGAAACCGCGCCATGGCGCTTGGATAGCTTCGCGCCATCCGCGCCATGGATCAGCGGCACATGGGCGAAATGCGGCCGGTGCCAGCCCATGGCATCATAGACCATGCATTGGCGAAAGGTATTGGTCAGGTGGTCATCGCCACGGATGACATGGGTGATGCGCATGTCATGATCATCCACCACCACGGCATGCAGATAGGTGGGCGTACCATCGCTGCGCAGGATGATCATGTCATCCAATTCGGTATTAGCGACGCGCACTTCACCCTGCACCAAATCGGGCACAATGGTTTCACCTTCAAGCGGCGCCTTGATGCGGATGGCGAAAGGTTTGCCCGCCTGTTCCGGGCCGGGCTCACGATCCCGCCAGCGACGGTCATAGCGTGGTGGACGACCTTCCGCCGCCGCGCGTTCACGCATTTCGGTCAGTTCTTCCGGCGTCGCCCAACAGCGATAGGCCTTGCCCATGGCCAGCAGCCCTTCGGCGATTTCGCGATGCCGTGCCTCGCGCTCTGCCTGGAAGACTGGCGGCTCATCCGGCGAAAGCCCAAGCCACGCCAAGCTATCCAGGATCTGATCAACCGCTTCCCGGGTCGAGCGTTCCCGGTCCGTATCCTCAATACGCAGCAGGTATTCCCCGCCGTGATGACGCGCGAAAAGCCAGTTAAACAGCGCGGTGCGGGCCCCGCCGATATGCAGATAGCCGGTGGGGGATGGTGCGAAGCGTGTGCGAACAGTCATGGTGTCTAGATCATTCTCCTGATGTCTCGCCTTTAAAGCACAAGCCGCGAAGGGCAAATCTGACGCTTTGGCGAGGCAACCGACCATTTTCCCATTTGGTTGTCGGCTCAACCCAATATAAACTTATGGTTGTGTTTCCACCAACCCCCTCTGCGGCCTTGCCCCAAACATGACCTCAGTCTCGGTCAGTTGGCGCGTGCGCTTGGCAAGGTGGCGAGACGCCTTTGCTACGCAGCGTCAGCAGCAAGCTCTCTGGCTGCCGGTGGCGATGGGTGGGGGCATCCTTTTCTATTTCAGCCTTCGCAGCGAACCGGATTACCGCCTCATTTGGCTCTCCCCAGCCCTGATCATCCTTGCCCTTTTGGTTGCGCGTAGGTTGCCTTTTTGCGGTTGGCTTTGCGGATTGGCGGCGGCGTTCAGCTTTGGCTTCGCCGTGGCGTTATGGCATGCACAAAGAGCACCGCCGCCAATATCTCCGCCAATGCGCGCCGTGGTGGTTCAAGGCATCGTCCAGAATGTTGAGGCATTGCCACAGGGGCTAAGGGTTACGCTGGCAGAGGCAAGGCTTGCCCCTGATGCGCCAGCCCTGGAACGTAGGCTGCGCCTGCGCCTGCGTAATGATGACCCTGCACGGCCTGCGCCGGGCGACCACCTGCGCGTCCGGGCATTAATCCGTCCGCCAGCTGCACCCGCCTATCCTGGTGCATGGGATTTCCAGCGCGCCGCTTATTTTAGCGGTCAGGGCGGCGTCGGTTTCGCCATCGGCACCGCCGAATTGAAACCAGGCGCGGGTGAAGCGCCGCCACTGTCAGGCTTGCGTAGTGACTTGGAAGCGCGCGTCATGGCAGCGCTACCAGGCGCGGCTGGCGCGATCTCGGCGGCTTTGCTCACCGGTGGCCAAAGCGCCATTCCAATCGCCGATCTGAATGCCATGCGGGATTCTGGTCTGGCGCATCTGCTGTCTGTCTCAGGTTTGCATATCGCGATTGTGATGAGCGTTTCCTTCTGGGTGTTGCGCCTTTTCTCGGCGCTTTATCGCCCATTGGCATTGCGTGTTCCGGGCAAGCTACTCGCCGGTTGTGGCGCGCTACTTGCGGGTGGCTTCTACATGCTGCTGACCGGCGCGCAGGTGCCCATGCAGCGTAGCTTCGCCATGGCCTGCCTTGTCACCCTTGCCATTCTAGCCGGAAGAAAAGCGATATCGCTGCGAGGACTCGCTTGGGCGGCGGCGGTGGTAATGGTGTTTGATCCAGCGTCGCTGCTTGGCCCGTCCTTTCAGATGTCCTTCGCTGCAGTGCTCGCCCTGATCGCGGGCTGGGAAGCGCTGCAACCACGCCTGGCGACGCTGCGCGGCGAAAATAGTTGGGCGCGGCGTGTCGCTTTGGGCGTGATGGGGCTGATGCTCACCTCCATCCTTGCGGGCGCCGCCACCGCGCCCTTTGGCCTTGCACATTTTGGTAGGCTGCAATGGTATGGCGTAGCTGCAAATGCGGTTGCTGTGCCGCTCACTTCCTTCATCGTTATGCCCGCCGGCATGCTGGCCGCCGTACTGATGCCGCTTGGCCTTGAAGCGCCGGCGCTTTGGGTGATGGGGCTTGGTGTAGAAGGTGTTTTATGGGTTGCCCGAATTGTGGCTGGCTGGCCAGGCGCCACCCACGCCGCAACGCCCATCCCCGCCTGGGGACTGATGGTCTTTGCTTTCGGGCTCTGCTGGCTGTGTCTTTGGCGGCGATGGTGGCGCGCTTTTGGTTTACTGCCGATGATCCTCGGGCTTTCAAGCGCAACCTTTGTCCGGCCACCGCATATTCTGATTTCAGGTGATGCGCGCCTGGTTGCCATTTCTTCCGCCGATACACTTTTCCTCCAGCGCCAGCAGGGCGCTTCGTCGCTCACGCGCGATGCATGGCTTCGCCTTTACGGGCAAACCGCCGCACAAGCCTTGCCCGCCGAGGGTAGCACCGCCGAGGGCAAACTACGCTGTAGCGCTGAGGGTTGCGTTGTGGATGACGGTACGGGCGCCTTCCTGGTGCGGCGTGGTACTATCATGGCGCAATGCGGCGCGGTTGCGGTGATCATCTCCGCTGAACCCATCCGGCAGCGGTGCCGCCAAAGCATCATGATTGACCGCTTCTCAGTCTGGCGCGACGGTCCACACGCCATATGGCTTTTGCCCACAGGCGCAGTGGTGGTTTCAGATCGCGCCTGGCGCGGTAATCGCCCCTGGGTACCGCCGCCGCCGCAACCGCGTGCTGCCAGTGAACCACCAGCACCAACTGAATAATCCCCTTGTCACGCCCGGGCACAACCTGGATGCTGTGCGCGTTTTAAAGGGGGATCGCATGCCAATCGGCTGGGAAAAATTTGGCACGGCGCAATTGCTAGATCGCTGGCGTAGGCTTTGCGCAAGCGATGACATATTGCGCTCTCGGCTTCCCGGTTCCGGTGGGCGCTTCGCCGTCATGCAGCCTGGCTTTGCGATTACTATCGAGCTGACCGAGGACGCTATTCACCTTTCACCAGATGCGGAAGCCGAAACACGCTTCATCGCAGCAGGCGCTACTTGGGATGAATTTCTGAAGATGCGCCCTGCCCGGCATCATCATCACCTTTATGCACTACGGATGCGGGTTCCAGGTTTCTCGGCAGAAGGCGATGAACTGGCCTGGGCGCAACATGCGCATATCCTTCGGCGCATTTTCGATCTCGCGCGTTGGTCGCTCACGGGCACGCCAGAACCGGCGCCGGCCTCGCTGCGGCCGCGGCTTGGCAGTGCTAGCCCATGCCCTGCCGCGCAGGGACGCTATGTCACGCTGCTTGCCAAAGGGCGTGAGTTTGTCGTCTATGGCGAAAGCGCGGGACGGGGG
>JBPCSO010000004.1:0-19862 GCA_051007055.1 Roseomonas sp. | reverse complement strand
CAGGCAATCATTGCCAGAACCAGACCAAATACCTTCCAAGCCTGTCAGCGTATCATTGCCATGCGCACCAGAAGAACGACCGGCGCTGAGATCAACGGTGACGTTGGCGGTGGCTGTATCGTAGCGCACCAAATCAGCATCACCGGCGCCGCCATCCACGCTATCATTGCCCGAGCTGCCCGTTAATGAATCAGCGCCACCCAAACCAGCAAGCGTGTCATCGCCGTTGCCGCCCACCAGAAGATTGCCAAGGCTGTCGCCCAGCAACATGCTATTCGCGCTGCCGCCAATAAGGCCTTCAATACCGGTCAGGCTGTCATTGCCTTCCGGCCCAAAGATGCGCCCGCTGGCAAGGTCCACGGTGATGCTGGCGGTCGTGTTTTCCAGGCGAACAAAATCACCATCGCCTGCGCCGCCAACCAGGCTATCATCCCCATTGCCGCCAGCCAGCGTGTCATTACCATTACCACCAAGCAGCGTATCATTTGCATTGCTACCCAGCAGGCTATCAGCCGCATTACCGCCCAAAGCAATTTCAATGCTGCTCAATATATCATTGCCAAGCGCACCGGAAGAAATGTTGGCCGCCAAATTGACCGTGATAGCCGCCGTGGCATCAGCATAGCTGGCCCAATCGATGCCATTGCCACCAAGCAATGAATCATTACCAAGGCCCCCAAGCAATGTATCGGCACCGTCCTGCCCGGATAAACTATCCGCACCGCCATTGCCCAACAGCATATTGGCCGCGCTATCACCCAAAAGACTATCGGCGCTATTGCTGCCGAGTGCCGCTTCAAAACCTATAAACGAATCATTGCCATCTGCGCCTGTGGCCGAGCCGGCGGCCAGATTCACCGTAATACTGCCAGTTGCAGTATCAAACAGAATTAAATCGGTATCACCAGCGCCCGCATTCAAACTGTCATTGCCGGTACTACCAGAAAGGCTATCATTTTCATTCCCGCCAAACAGGCTATCATCACCAGCACCACCCAAAAGAAAAAGTGGTGCATTGCCTGCTGCACCCACGGTATCATTACCAGCTTCACCGGAGAGAGTTTGGCTGGCCCCGGCGCCGCCCAATAGGCTGTCATTGCCATCGCCACCAAGTAGGGTTTGTGAAATGCCCCCGCCCGCGATCAGCGTGTCATTACCAGCATCGCCAGCCAGACGCTGACTGGAACCAAGGCCACCAATAATGCTGTCATCACCATTACCGCCCAAAAGCGTCTGTGCATTGCCGGCACCTGCAAGCAAGGTGTCATTGCCATCTTCACCGGCCAGACTCTGGCCTGAACCAGTGCCCCCCCAAAAGCTGTCATTGCCGGAACCGCCAAGTAGTATCTGGGAAGTGCCCCCGCCAGCGATCAGCGTGTCGTTACCAGCATCGCCAGCCAAGCGCTGACTGGAACCAAGGCCACCGAAAATGCTGTCATCCCCATTACCACCCAAAAGCGTCTGCGTATTGCCAGCGCCTGCAAGCAAAGTGTCATTACCATCTTCGCCAGCCAGACTTTGGCTTGAACCAGTGCCGCCCAGAAGGCTGTCATTACCAGTGAAAGCCCACAGTACCTGGGCATTCCCGTCCATCGCAACCAAAGTATCGTTACCAGCTTCTGCAACGAGATTTTGGCTGGCTGCGCTGCCGGCCACCAGACTGTCATCGCCGTTCTGTCCATACAGAACTTGGCTTGCGCCACTGCCACCAAGTAAGGTGTCGTTACCATCATCCCCCACAAGTCCTTGGCTGCTGCCGCTGCCCCCCACAAGGCTGTCATTCCCAGCGCCAGCCCAGAAGCTTTGATTGCTGCCATTTACAGCAACCAGCGTGTCATTGCCGTTATCGCCAAATGAATTGAGGCTAGCGCCAGTGCCGGCTACCAGACTGTCATCGCCGTCCTGACCGTAAAGATTTTGGCTTGCGCCACTGCCACCAAGTAAGGTGTCGTTACCATCACTCCCCACAAGTCCTTGGCTGCTGCCGCTGCCCCCCACAAGGCTGTCATTCCCAGCGCCAGCCCATAGGCTTTGATTGCTGCCATCTACCGCAACCAGGGTATCATCGCCGTCCTCGCCATGGAGATTCTGGCTACTTCCGATACCTGCCACCAGACTGTCGTTGCCCTCTCGGCCGTAAAGAGCCTGTGTGGCACCACTGCCGCCAAGGAGGGTGTCGTCACCACCTTCGCCAACCAGGACCTGACTTTGCCCACCGCCTGCAACCAGCCTGTCATTGCCAAAACCAGCCCATAGCGATTGGGTGTTACCATTGCCTGCAACCAGGGTATCGTCGCCAGCCTCGCCATACAGAATTTGGTTGACTCCACTACCGCCCCGCAAACAGTCATTACCGTTTTGGCCAAAGGAAACCAGGCCAGCGGCGCCGCCCGCAAGCAACGTGTCATTACCATTGGCGCCAACCAACTTGGTAGAAGCTTCATTGCCTATCAACAAATCGTCGCCAGAGCCCGCCCAGATATTTTCAATACCCGAAATCGTATCATTGCCTGTGGCCCCGTAGCTGCGGCCGGTCAGCAAATCTACAGTTGCAGAGGCAGTTTCTTCGCGAAAATGATACTCATCCAGTCCATTGCCGCCATCTAAAATATCATTACCGATACCGGGGAAGAAAAATTCATCCCCCGCACCGCCAAGCAAACTATCATTACCAGCACCGCCTATCGCGCCTTCGAATCCAGTAAGGCTATCGTTACCATGGGCGCCACTGGCAGAACCGGCGATCAGATCAACGGTTACAGAGGCGGTTGCTGCGGCATAGCTGGCAAAATCCAGGCCATTGCCACCCACTAGCGTGTCATTGCCTAGCCTGCCGGCAAGAACCTCATCAGCACTACTGCCAATAAGACTATCATTTCCGTCGCCCGCCAGGACGCCTTCAATACCAGCTAAACTATCATTGCCGTGCAGCCCGGTAGCGCTACCAGCACCAAGGTCAACGATGATCGCGCCGCTAGCCCCAGCGTAACTTACCCAATCAGTGCCACTATCACCCCAAAGGCTGTCATCGCCTACACCGCCAAATAAGGTATCATTGCCACCGGCACCATCAAGCGAATTGGATTCAGCATTCCCCATCATGCTGTCATTAAAGAAGGTGCCGCGAATAAGATTAATGCCGTAGATACTGTCATTGCCAATTTCCGGCCCCCAAGCCCGGCCTGCGGCAAGGTCAAGGGTTATGCCCGTGGATGATGTGTCAAAATACCAGATAAAGCCCTGGCCATTGGTACCTACCAGGGTATCATTGCCCAATTGCCCGCGTAATTGCTGCGTGTTGCTGGAACCCACAATCCAATCATCAAAATCACTACCCAGCACTTCTTCCATGCTGGTGAAGATATCATTGCCATCAGCGCCGGAAGCCGTACCTGCACCAAGATTAACCGTAACAGAAGCACTGGCGAACCGATAATAAAGCGAATCGTATAAATTACCGCCGATAATCGTATCATCACCATAGCCGCCAACAAAGTGACCGCCCGCTGCGGGCGCAGCCCTGCTGCCTGTGCCGGCAATTAGCAGGTCATTGCCGCTACCGCCCATGATGTTTTCAAAACCAACAAGACTATCCTGGCCGTGTGCACCGCTGCTGGTGCCAGCCAAAAGATCTACCGTAACCGAACCGGTGGCGCCGCTATAGCTTACCCAGTCCCCCACGGCATCATGGCCGCCGCCCACTAAGGTATCGTTGCCCAGGCCGCCTTCCAGCCAGTTTGAAGCAGCCTCATCCCAACTGGATGAGGTGATGCCAATAATGAAGTCATCCCCGCCGCCGCCGCGTACATTCTCAATGCCAACAAGGCTGTCATTCCCGGCAGCGCCGCTGCTGCGGCCCACGCCCAGATCCACGGTCACCGCGCCACTAGCCTGACTGTAGTCCGCCCAATCGCGGAGCCGCGACAGGTATGATTGGATAATTCCTGGGTTTGCGGCGCCTCCTTCCAGGGTATCATTGCCTGCAAGGCCAGCCAAAGTATCGGCGCCGCTGCTACCACGCAGCACATCATTGCCGGCACCACCGGCAACAGCTTCAATGGTGGCTAGACTATCAATGCCGCCCAGGGCTGCGGATGTACCGGCCCCGAGATCTACGGTGATCGTCGCCGTTTCATCAGCATAGATGGCCCAATCGGCGCCAATGCCACCGACCAGCGTATCATTGCCCGCAGAACCTTGCAGCGTATCACTACCATTGCCGCCATTTATGCTGTCGCCGCCAGTACCGCCCAGCACAGAGTCGTTACCGGAATTGTTGGTAAAGGCGACACCGGGGAAGGTATCGCCACCATTCGCCAAACTAACCGTCACACCACTCATATGCTCTAACTCCGTAGCTCCTAATCCACTCAAGTCAGAGAAACAGTCACCATTTCTCCGCACGGTCCAACGTTAACGGCTACCCCTTGGGGAACTTGCGGATTTCTTTTCAAACGAAATAGACATGCTAAACTACAATAATTCCCTGAAGGCTAACAGATGCCAATCAAACGTTGGGTTCTCAACTACGTTGTTTTATAGATATATTCAATAACAATGAAACCCCGTTAACTTTTTTGGTCAAAATAACATGCCCCGAAACAAAAGTAGCAACCCCCGGTGCAATATTTTCAAACACAAACAACTACGGGTTGTTTTTGGTCCTTGATGCTAGAGTGAGCCGTAATGACGTATATTTCGGGCATTGCCTCACACCCTACAGGATGATTCAGGGTAGTTTTCTCATGGCACCTATGGGGGTTTGGCTCCTCCCTGGCATTATCACGGCCTGATCGCGGGGGTTTCAATCACCATGCCGCGCGCCCTCTCCTACAAATAGGCTTCAATGGCAATAAATTCTTCTGATCCAAAAGCAAAGGGTTCAGCGCGCACACCCACCATGCAGCCGCGCAACCGCCGATGCAATGATCCCACACCCTGCCATTCCAGGCGATAGATCGGGTAACCGGTTGGGTGCCCTTGCGGAATAATACTGCCGGCAAGCCGGCGCCCCGCTTGATCGTCATGACATTGCACGCAGGATAAATCAATTTGCCCAAAACGCGTTGTGTAAAGTTCCCGTCCGAACGCACGCGTAGCGCGCATGCCGGCATCCTCCGGCGGTGCAATCGGCAAGCCGCGCGATTGATGCGCCACGAAACTGGTCAGCGCCAACAGGTCTTGGCTTTCACGCGCCAAGGGCGGGCCGGCTTGCTGCGTCTCCCGGCATTGCATAATGCGCCCTTCCACATCAATCGCGCCACCGCGTGCCTGATCAAAGGCTGGATATCGCGCCGCCACACCGCGCATGCTGACAGCTGCATCACCATGGCAATCGGCACAGGATTTCGCATTGGGCCCGAGTTTCCGCTGCCATAGCGCCTCCCCATCCAGTACCCACAGCATACCGGGGTTCATGCTGTCATCACGCTGCATCGCTTGCGCTTCGGGGCGCATATCCAAAAGGCCAGATCGCCTTTCTTCAGCGCCCGCCATCGAACAGCAGGCAATCAGCGCCAGCGCTATACGTTTCATGTCACGGTGATATAGCGTATTTCGGTTTGCGTGAATCCGTTATCACCTTCCCAGCTGAAGCTGATCGGGCCCGATTGCGTCGCGATCGTGGTAAAGGCGATGAAGGGATTGGCCGCGATAGCGGGCGAAAAAGTCGCGTTGAAGACAACCTCTCCGTCATAGCGGCAGGTGAAGCACCAGATGATGTCACGCGGCTGCAAGACGCCTTCCGCATTCGGGCGATAGCCGGTTTCCATCACATGCTGGATCAGGGCGCGGATTTCGATCACTGAGCCCCTTTCTGCCATTGTGGGCACCCGCAATAAAACGCGCGCCATGCTTCAGCCCTCAATACAGGCGGCCAAGGTGACAATCACCTCAACACGCTGCGACCAGAAACTGCCATCACTCATTTCCGCAACCGCCACCAAGGCCTGAGATGTTGCCAGGCGGATATGTGTGGCCAAGAATGCGCGCCCCGATCGCGGCTCGAATTGCGCGGTAATGACATTGGGTTGCGGATTGCGTTCATTGAAAACACCGATGCGGCGCACGTGATCCGCTGCGGTCATCGGCGTTTCAACAAAAACCGAAAGCGGCACCGCATTGCCATTTTCAACAAGCGGTGAGACATCAAGCCGCACACGCCCTTCACGCATCGGTTGACCGCCCGTGAAGTCCCGCAAGGCTGCCGCAAGGCGCTGCTGATCCGCACGTGTTGACGCTGGCATCAGCAACGCCCCAGGCGCCGCCAGAAAAACGCGGCGCGTTATCTTCATGGTGCTTTCTCCACCGTCAGGCCCATCAGGAAGGCCAGCACATCCTCAATCTCACTGGCACTCAATATCGGCCTGTTACGCCAGGTGGGCGCCACGCGATTCAATCCCTCAATACGATGGTACGCAGGCATGATGCTCTCCGGATTGACGCGCTTATTATCCATCAGGCGGAGCCGAAGCTGACCCTCACTCCAACGGCTGCCGGTACCTTCCAGGCTCGGCGCCAGATTGCCTTGCAGCGGTTCCTCATTGAATGGCCCGCTATGGCACAGCAGGCAAAAACCCTTTTGGCGATCGATGATGATTGCGCGCCCACGCTGAGGATCACCGGCACTGCCCGTGAGCGACTGCGCCACAGCGTCATCCCTCACCACGCCTACTTGCACCCTGGCCATGACCGGGATTGCCATGGCCAGCAGCAGGCCCGCCAGAAATCGTGCAGCCCTCACGCCCGCCTGAGGTCAGCATGCTTCAACGGCAATTGGCGTACCCGCTTCCCGGTTGCAGCAAAGATAGCATTCAATACCGCAGGCGCTGCAACGGCGATGGTGGGCTCACCAACACCGCCCCAGAAGCCACCGGATTGCAGGATGATGGTCTCCACCTTTGGCATCTCATCCATCCGCAGCACCTGATAGGTATCGAAATTCTCCTGCTCAATCCGCCCATTTTTGACAGTACTTTCGCTATGGAGCGCAGCCGAAAGCCCATAGACAAAGGACCCTTCCACCTGCATTTCAATCTGCTGCGGATTGACCGCATGCCCGCAATCCGTCGCGGCCACAATGCGGTGGATTTTCAGCTCGCCCCGGTCACTGACAGAAACTTCAGCGCAGGCGGCGACATAGCTGCCAAAGCCATGGGTCTGAGCAAGGCCACGGAAAACCGCCTGCCCATTCACCGGTGCGGCTGCGCTACCCCAGCCGACCTTCTCGGCAACCGCATTCAACACGGCCAGATGGCGCGGATGATTACCCATCAGCGCGCGACGAAACGCCAAAGGATCCTTGCCCGCCGCATGGGCCAATTCATCCATGAAGCATTCCAGATAAATCGCGTTCTGATTCAGGTTTACCCCGCGCCAGAAACCCGGCGGCACATGCGGGTTGCGCATGGCATGATCAATCAGCAGGTTCGGAATGCTGTAGCCGATATCAGCTTCCCCGCCGCTGGCATTCAGCCCCTGGAACACCACGGGGTCGCGCCCGTCGCGGATATTCTGCGGGAAAATACCGGCCACAATGGATTGGCCGGAAATACGCATATGCAGACCAACCAGATTACCCTGCGCGTCCAAACCACCTTGCAGCTTGCACATGGTCACGGGGTGGAAGCGGCCTTGCAGCATATCTTCCTCACGCGACCAAATCATCTTGATCGGCGTGCCGGGGATTTGCTTCGCGATGGCGACCGCCTGGCGCACCCAATCATGCACCGCGCCACGTCGGCCGAAGCCACCGCCCAGATGAATCTTGTGCACCTCACACCGCGCGGGCGGTAGGCCAGCGGCTTCTGCCGTTGCCGCCAAAGCCGCTTCGCCATTCTGCGTGGGCGTCCAAACCTCGCAGCGCTCCGGCGTCCAAACCGCGGTCGCGTTCATTACTTCCATGCAGGCATGGTTCTGATGCGGATAGCCATAAACCGCTTCAATACGCTTCGCCGCACCCGCCAAGGCCGCGCGCGCATCGCCATTGCGATTGCCCACCGCGGCTTCCGACGCATCCAGCCCGGCCTTCATCACTTCAGCAAAGGAAGCCGAGGACGCAGTAGCGTTCGCACCCTCATCCCAGGTGATCTTCACCGCGTCCAACGCGGTCTTGGCGCGCCACCAGGTATCGGCCACCACCACCACGGCATTATCGCCCACGCGCAGCACATGCTTGACGCCGGGCATCGCTTCCGCCGCTTTGCTGTCAATTGCGGCGATCTTACCGCCGAATACCGGGCAGGCATGAATCGCTGCATTCAGCATGCCAGGCAGTCGCAGATCCATGCCGTAGATTTGGCTGCCGTTCAGCTTTTGCGCGGTGTCCAGCCGTGGGATGGATTTACCAACGAGCTTCCAATTCTTTGGGTCCTTCAGCGAAATATCTGTGGGCGGTGCCAGCCGTGCCGCCGCCTCCGCCACCTTGCCGAAGCTGGTGCTGCGCCCACTCGGACCATGGGTGATGATGCCATTGGTCGCGCTGCATTGGGTCGCCGGCGCACCCCAGGCATTGGCCGCTGCCTGTACCAGCATCATACGTGCCGCTGCTCCGCCCTTGCGGACATAATCATGGCTGTCACGAATACCGCGACTGCCACCCGTGGACATATTCCCCCAAGCGCGATTACGCGCAAGGTTCTGCCCAGGTGTTGGATATTCCGTGGTCACCTTGGACCAATCGCATTCCAATTCCTCGGCCACCAATTGCGCGAGACCTGTCAGGGTCCCCTGCCCCATTTCGGAACGCGCAATGCGGATGACAACCGTATCATCGGCCCGCACCACGACCCAGACATTGATCTCCGGCACCGCGTTGCCACCTTGCGCGGCGGCGGATTTTACCAGCGGCGCATGAAAGCCGAAGGTGAAGGCGCCAAGGGTTGCGGATACGGTCGCCAGCAACCCGCGGCGGGAAGGATGTGTAATGGCATTCATGATGCTGTTCCCCCTCAACCGCTTGTGCTGATGCCAGCGGCGCGCTGGATGCCGGCAATGACGCGATTATAAGTCCCGCAGCGGCAGATATTGGTCATCTCCTCACGGATCTGCGCCTCGGTCGGTTTCGGATTAGCCGCAAGCAATGCGCTTGCCGCCATGATCATACCGGGCTGGCAGAAGCCGCATTGCGGCACATCCAAAGCAAGCCAAGCCTGCTGAATGGGGTGGCTGCCATCGGGCGAAAGCCCTTCGATGGTAACGATTTTCTGGCCCTCATTAAAGGCGGAAACCGGCATGGCACAGGCGCGCACCGCCGCGCCATCCACATGCACGGTGCAGGAACCGCATTGCGCCACGCCACACCCGTATTTCGTGCCTGTCAGCCCAAGTTGTTCGCGCAACACCCAAAGCAGCGGCGTATCCTTCTCAACCAGGATATCCACCACGCGGCCATTCACATTGAGTTTCGCCACTTCTGCCTCCGTTTCATGTTGTTCCTGGAGCCCCTAAAGAAAGGCCACCAAACGGCCTTGGATTGAGGGCGCCAGGGTACGCTTTTGATCTGAAGCGCTTTGACATCATTTCTAGCCTAAACCCCCAAAGGCAGGGAAGGCCAAAACATATCGGCCTTGGGTTCGTGAAGGTTCACGGGGGACATAGCAAACCGAGAAAAACGCGAGGCAACCGTGCGAAACAGGGGCAGGTCCATCCTTATATCGCATAATTAACGCAAATAATGCGGCCCGATCACAGCCAACATACTCCACACCCTCATTATGATGCTCGACAAGATCAAGAGCCTTTTCGTGCCAAGTGGAAAGGGCGCGATGGAGAGAATACTATGCCGAATTCCAACCCCACTCCCGGGGGTCTCTGTTATTCCGCGAAGACGCAGACCAAACGGGAAACCAATGCTGTTGATAGATTTGTTGGTGAGCGCATCCGGCTTTATCGAACAATGCTTGGCGTAAGCCAGCAAAAACTGGCCGAGAGTCTTGGGGTCACCTTTCAGCAGCTTCAAAAATATGAACGCGGTCAAAATCGGATTGGTGCGGGAAGGCTACTCGTGGTGGCAGAAAGTCTCGAAATCCCCATATCCTTTCTGCTGGACGAACACGCCTATTCGCTCGGCCAAGATGCAAGCAATCCAGCTGAAGCGGATAAACTCGACCTGTCGAGGGAAGGATATCATGTCGGACGGGCTTTCTCTCAGAT
The DNA here is from genome assembly GCA_051007055.1 of Roseomonas sp. Lineage (GTDB taxonomy): Bacteria > Pseudomonadota > Alphaproteobacteria > Acetobacterales > Acetobacteraceae > Neoroseomonas. Next base: position 9,710 of record JBPCSO010000004.1, on the reverse strand, counting down.
CACAGATCCTGAGGTTAGGCGCTCCATCTCATCCCTCGTGCAAAGCTTGGCACGGCATGAGGATGATCTCTAGCTTCGGATAACTCGAATGGTAGCCGCAAGCAGCCGAAAGCTGCCAGAATTGAAGCCGCACTCCAAATTCGGCAAGCTGCGATTTATGATACTGCCTCAAGGGTATATCTCGACAAAACATCATCCCATCCAATAGCGGAGGGTAGCGCCTGTGCCATTTGAATCACACGCGAAAGCTCGGGTATGGCAGCGATTTCCTGTCGGCTGAAATTTCGTTCCATTTGCAGCGCAGCGGCCCAAAAATGCAGCACCGCCAGCTCCAGCTCCGGGGAGATTGGCTTCTTCATGAAAACGTCGAAATCATCCTGTGACATTGAAGATTTTCCCTTAAAGCCAAATTTTCTTTCGTTGAGTAGCTTGGTATCAAGGCGCGGCACGCAGCCGCGGTCGTGCTAACCCCTATCCTCGCGCCTCGCATGTTGCGCTTTCCGAATGTAGACCGCGTTATCACCAAGTTTGCGATGCGAGTCCTTATTCGGGCGCACGATGGTCTGGCGAAAATCATCCCATTCGGTATCACCAAAACCAGTCAAATCTTCAACCACCGTGAACTTCTCTGCCGCTGCCCCATAAGCTTCACGCGGAAGGGGCTGCACCTGAAGGAAGGGGAAGTTCGGATCGAATTCGATAGGATGATGCGTGCGGGTCAGGCGCACATTGATGAAAAGCGGGCCGAACCAGGTACTTGTTTCAACAATGCCTTCATAGCATTCATAGCCGCGATTGCGGACAAAATTGGCCGGTGCGCGAATAAGCGCGGCCCATCCCGGCGCCGTGCGCATGGCAAGCCCGCTCCAGATCTGTACTAAGCCTGGTTCGATGAAGGTGCTGAGAAAAGGCGGGGAATATCCCTTGATATCTTCCGGCGCCGCGTCATCGAATTGCGCAGCGAAATGCGGAAATTGCGCCGTGGTCAGCGGGAACCAGTCTTCTACGCCATCATAAGTCCAGATCACATCCGAACCATCCCACATCAGCTTAAAGCCAATGGGCGGGAAGACATACCACCCGAAGGAGGAAGCGGTCGTCATTGCCTCGCAAAAACGGAAGGCCCTTGTAGGCATGGTGCCGGCTGCCGCACGATCGCCACGCTGAGGCGGGCGTGCCGAGGGTATCATGCGAAAGAAAGTGGCAAGTGGCGCTTCTGCCTTACGGGGTTCAGTCACATTCCAGCCTGTTATGTGGTTGGAGGATGAAGAAGACCAAAGTCTTCAGCAATTCCCCCACTTCCGCCAGCTTGGGCGCAGCGCCCCAGATGCAATTGGCGCCAGCTTCAGCGCGGCAGGCTGGGGGCGTAGTCACCGATGCGGACCTTGCCGGCATCGGTTGCGGCATCAGCGGAAAGGCGCACTGACGGCAGGCTTGGGGCATTGCCGCCGAAGCGGACCTTGGCGGCATCGGTTGCGGCATCAGCGGAAAGGCGCACTGGCGGGAGACTTGGGGCCATTCCGCCGAAGCGGACCTTGCCGGCATCGGCGATTGCGGCCCCACCAAGGGAGACCGGCTTCATGGAAGGAAGCTGTTGGATGTGCATCTCGCTCATTTTCATATCTCCTGGTTTGGGGTCCACACCGAAATCTACCAGAGGTTGAGGCGGAACCGTTGATTTGCTTCGTCTGTTTGCAGCTTGCCGCTCTGGTGTGAAAGGGCCGTGAAGGCAGCATAAGTGCAGCGTTAAAAAAACGCATTTAGACGTGAAATAATACTTGCGCCCTACAACCCTGGGTTATAGGTTGGTTGTGAAATGTCCATGAAGGACAATCACGGGGGTAATATTGGCGCAGCAAAATGCCAATCAGAACAACCTTGTGGCGCTGGATGTTGGCGTCCGGCAGGCGGTTGTTCGCATCCACCTCCTCGGCGCGCTGCGGGCCATCAGCTATCTGGGGGAGGATTTGGTACCCCGCGGCCGCAAGGCCCGCGCCATCCTTGGCTATCTTTGCCTGCATGCCGGCCAGCGGGTGCCAAGGGCCAAACTGGCCGCCCTGCTCTGGGATAGGGTGCCAGACCATCAGGCCCGCGCCAGCCTGCGCCAATCGCTGCGGGAATTGCTGCTGGCCTTCGGCCCCTTGGCGGATGAGGTGCTGGAAACCGATGCCGAAATGATCCGGCTCAATCAACGGGTCTGCTGGGTTGATAGCGCCGCCATCCTGGCCGGCCCGCATCCGGCCAATCTGCTCAGGACCGATCTGGCGGCGCTCTGCGAAGGCGAATTGCTGGAAGATTTGAACGGCGTCTCGGAAGCCTTTGATGAATGGCTGCTGATGGAACGCGCTCGTTTCGCAACCGAAATTACTGGAGTGTTTGATGAAGAACTGCATCAGATCGCCCAGGCCGATGTACCCGCCGAAAGGCGCGCGGGTCTGGCGCGCCGGATCATTGCCTGTGATCCCACCCATGAAGGCGCGAGCCGCATCCTGATGACGGCCCTGGCCGATATGGGGGAAAAGGCGCAGGCGCTCCGCGAATTCGAACGCTGCCGCATGGCGATGCAAAGCCGGTTGGAAGTTGAACCTTCAGCCGAGTCCAGGGCGCTTTATGAGAAGCTTCGTGCAGCGCCGACGTGCGCGAAGATTGAAAATCGGCATGCCACCCAGGCGCATGGTGAACCGCGCGCAAGCATTGCCGTTTCGGCGCCCACGGCTTCCCGCCTACGGGTTGGGGTCATTCCCTTCCAGGCAACAAATGAGGAGAATGCCCAGCTTGCCTTTTCACTCAGCCAGGAAATCGCCTCGGCCCTTGCCAGGTTTCGTTGGTTTGATGTGGTGGCCGCGCTCACGCCACAGCCGCAGACGGCCCAATGGGATGAGGCGTTTCTGCGCGCCAAAGGCTGGCAATACGCGGTGGAAGGTAATCTGATCAGCGGGGCGGATAAGATCAGCATCAGTATCCGGCTATTGGATATCGGGCAGGATATTCGGCCAGTCTGGAGTGATCGGTTTGAACTTGCGACCAATATGATGGATCAACTGCATGAACGCGTGGTGGCTCCGGTGGTTGCGCGAATTGATCCGGCGATCCTGTTTATTGAAGGACAGCAAAGCGCCTCTCGGTGGTCCAGCGCGTCCAGGCTCGTAGTTCAGGCAATACCGCTTCTGGCATCAATGCGGCAGGCACCATTTGAAAAGGCTGGCGAGTTGCTGGCTGAAGCCTTGCGGTTGGAACCCGGAAATGCAAAGGCAGCAGCCTGGAATGCCTTTTGGTATATTTACCATATCGGGCAGGGATGGGCGTCGGACCCCGCTGCAAGCAGGAAAAAGGCCCAGGAGCTGGCATTTGGCGCAATCAAGAGTGACCCTGAAAGTGCCGAGGCCCATGCCGTATGCGGCCATATCTGCGCCTTCCTTGAGAAGGATTTTGACTCTGCACTGCATTATTTTAGTATTGCCATCCGCCTAAATCCAAATGTAGCCGTAATGTGGGCCATTAGTGCAGCAACTTATTGTTATATCGGGCAGGCGGATAAGGCCCTAAGGCACCTTGAGCGATACAAAAATTTGGCACCGTCGGACCCGATTACTTATGTGTGGGATAATGTATTCACGATGGCGTATTTCATGGGCGCAGATTATGATGCAGCCTATCGGCATGGCCGACGTTTTGTGCGCGAAAACCCTGATTTTTCCAACGGGTATAAGCCTCTGATCGCCGCGCTCGGCCATCTCGGCCGGAGTGGGGAGGCAGCACATTACGTTCGAAAACTCCTGCAAATCGAACCAAACTTCAGTGTTTCAAAATTCGCGCAAAGCTATCCTTTTGCGCATGAACAAGACCGCGAACGCTACGCGCGCGGCCTGGAATTGGCCGGCGTGCCAAAGGGCTGAAATCTTGCGCCGCCTTGCTTCTCCTGCGTGATTGAAGCCTCACGTATCGGTCCATGCCCAAAGCACCACGGCCGAAGCCATGACAAACACCAAGCTGCACGGCACCCTATGGGCGTCGCTCACGGTCATTGTCTGGTCCGCCTGGCCGGCCTTCACGCGGCTTGCGGTCACCGAATCCGTCACCCCCGCTGATATTGTGCTGCTCCGCTATGGCATTGGCGGGCTGATCCTACTGCCGGTGCTGCTGCGGCTTGCGGGCTCCATGCCGCGCCATGCCTGGCTTGAGGGTCTTTGGTTTGCGCTCCTGCAAGGCGCGCCACTTGCGATGCTGACAGCACAGGGCCTCGCCCTCGCGCCAGCCGGGCATTTGGCGCTTTCCACTGGCCTCATGCCGCTGTTTACCAGCCTTCTCTGCTTTTATATCCTGCATGAAGCGATTTCACGCCAGCGTAAATTCGGGCTTGCGTTGATAACGCTTGGCGCGCTTGCCATTGGTGGTGTCAGCCTCACGAGTATTCAGCCGGATTACTGGAAGGGTGATATTCTTTTCGTCTGCGCGGGCATGTTGGGGTCCGTCTATCTGATGCGCATGCGCCGTTCCGGGCTTTCCGCCATGCAGGGCGCTGCCTTGCTCAGCGTCTATTCCATGCTGATCTATTTTCCATTCTTCATCTGGTTTTGGTGGGATTCATCAAAACTTTTGCAAATCCCAGCCTCTGACCTGCTTTTTCAAGGCTTCTATCAGGGCGTGCTGATGGGCGCCTTGACCATCTTCTCCCTTGGGCGTTCGACCATGCTTCTGGGCGCGCCCGCGGCGGCAATGAGCCTCGCATTACTGCCGGTCGCAAGTTTTCTGCTGGCGTTTTTGATACTACACGAGATCCCGACCGCGTTCGAAATCCTGGGCGCAATCGCAATCAGCCTAGGCGCCTTTCTGGCCGCTCTATCCGCGCTCGAAAGAAAGGCGATCTGACCCGTAACGGGGCAATAGGCAGCCACCCGGCCACGGATTGCCGCTGCCCCGGCAAAGGGCGCTTTAGCAACCAATCCGATTCGTTTCGCCAGCCTTGCGCGGGTGGAGGGAGTACATTTTATCAAGGCATGGAATGGCAAGGCTGGCAGGATTTCATTGGTGGGCGCACAAGGATTCGAACCTTGGACCCGCTGATTAAGAGTCAGCTGCTCTACCAACTGAGCTATGCGCCCGGCGGCCAGGGAACACCCCCGGCACGGCCAAGGCGCGCTACATAGCGCCCGGGGCGGTTTTGTCCAGCCCCTTCATTCGCCCCGCCCTCAACTCTGGTCCATTCCGGTGCGTGGCTGTTTCAACCGAACCTCCTGGGCCGCTACCGCGCTGAAGCCATCAGCGCCCGCCCATGAATAAACCCATAGGTCGGGAATTGCGTCCCACCAAAATCATCCACCGGCGGATACCAGACCCGCACCAGGGACCAATCCCCGCGTGGTGAGACATCCAGCACAGGCTGGTCATGCGCAATCTGCCCGCGCGCGCGGCCGCTTGCCCAATTGGCGTGATCCACGCGGATTTCACGGGCGGAAACCACGCGGGAAACCACGGCCAGATGGCCTTGAGGATTGCGGCTGGTGCGCTGGAACACCAGCACGCTACCAGGCTGCGGCGCCTTGGACCGTTCATACTGCCCCGCCGCTGCCTGCCACCATTGCCAGGCATCGCCGCTGATACTCAGGCCCGAACGCTCCCGCGCAAAAGGCACGCAGGACAAATCCCCACCCGCATAACCCGGCACGCCGGAACGCGAGCCCAAGCGCCCGGAAGCGCAGCCGGCAAGCGCGAACAATAATCCCATCGTGACCATGCGGCGCATGATCGCGAACCCCCTAAATTTCCCCTGAGCGCAAGTTTAACAAAGCTGACGCGCTTTGGCAGCGAAAATCGTGCAATGAAAAAGGGCGCCCCCTCATCAGGGGCGCCCCTTCGGAAAAACCCAGAAATCAAACCGGGGTGAACATGAAAGCCGGCGGCCCATCACCCTGGGTTGGCTTGAAGACCAGCTTCACCTTCTGGCCAATCTTCAGGCTATCCAGATCGCAATCAACAATATTGGTGAAAACGCGGATACCCTCATCCAGCTCAACATAAGCAACGCAATGGGGTTCCTTGGTGCGCATCACCGTGAAGGTATAAATGCTGCCCGTGCCCTTGGCTTCCACCAATTCAATATTGTTGGAAAGCGTGAAGGGTGAACAGCCGCGCGGATACCAGAAGAATTTGCCAGTATCATTGCATTTGCCGATCAGCAGCTTGCCTTCACGGCAGCCATCAAAGAACGGCTTATTCGTCGGGTCTGTCTTGATTTCCGGCAGGGCGCGGTCGAATGCCATGGTTGCCATAGTGATTACTCCCTTTCCAGAATAACGGTGGCGCTGCCGTGGCGCGTACCAAGCAAGCCACCTGTGCCGTGTGCCAATGCCAGCGTGCAGCCAGGCACCTGCACCTTGGGGTGCGCCTCATGCCGCAATTGCCGTACGGCTTCGATCACCTTGGTCATGCCGCCACGATTGGCCGGGTGATTGTTGCAAAGCCCGCCGCCATCCGTGTTGAAGGGCAGCTTGCCGACACCAGAAATCAGATTGCCGTCGGCAACAAACTTCCCGCCCTCACCCTTTTTGCAGAAGCCAAGGTCTTCCAACTGGATCAGCACCGTGAAGGTGAAGCTGTCATAGATGGAAGCGTATTGAATATCCTTGGGCGTCACGCCGGCTTCCTCAAAAGCCCGGGGCCCGGACCAGACCGCACCGGAATAGGTCAAATCCGTATAGCCGGCATTCTGGTTCTTGGTAGCCTCCCCATGGCCCTTCACCTACACCAAAGGCCTCTTCAGGGATTTAGCGATTTCCGGGCGGGTCACAATCAGCGCGCCGCCACCATCGGAAATCACGCAGCAATCCAGCCGGTGCAGCGGGTCTGACACCATGGGCGAATTCACCACATCTTCCACTGTTACCACCTTGGGCAACATGGCATGCGGGTTGTGCTGCGCATGATGCGAAGCCGCCACCTTGATCCAGGCTAATTGTTCCGAAGTGGTACCATATTCATACATATGGCGCATGGCGCACATGGCATAGGCATTGGCAACCGTGCGGCCATAGACAATCTCAAACGGATCATCCGGCACATTCACGCCCCAGGAACGCGGCGCGGTGCCGGTCGCCATGGCTTCCGCACGTGGGCGCCCGGCCAGCGTGATCAGCGCGATATTGCACTTGCCGAGCGCGATCGCTTCCACCGCATGGCCGACATGCATCACATAGGAGCAGCCGCCCATATCGGTGGAATCGAGATGCTTGAGCTTCGTCAGCCCCAGATAATCCGCCATATTGAGCGGGCCGAGCCCCGGCGCGGCGCCGGTGCAGAAAAACCCGTCAACATCATCCTTGGAAAGCCCGGCATCCTGCAGTGCGCCATAGGCAACTTCAGCGTGCAGCTGCGCCACGGATGTATTATCGGCCTTGCGGGTCGGGTGCTCAAAGGCGCCCACGATATAGCCCTTGCCATTGGTACTCATGAGTGGCGTTTATCCTCCTCGATTATGGTGGCGGGATGGAAGCAGCGAAGGGGCGGCTTGTCACCCCCCCTGAGCGCAGAACGCGGTGTTTCAGCGTGGTGCGGCCATGACAGGCACGGCAATGCCAAGCCCACCACGCGGCAGACGCGCGCCGGCGCGGCGGAGTTCAGCCTCGGCAGCGCGGATCTGGCGCGCGGTTTCTTCTTGCGTCAGGTGCGCGACGCGTTCCTTCAATAGCGCATGGCCGCGGGCGATATCGGCCAGTACTGTCTGGTAATTCTTGATGGCGGCGGCGCGATTGGCAAAGGCTGCATCGTGCAGCCCCGCCAGATCGCGCAGAATTTGCCGGCTTGGTTCATCGCGCGCTTCGCGCAGCAGGCGCTGATAGCGTGCGCGCGCCTGTTCGGCGGTGACGGTCTCGGCTGGCTCAAGCGTGGCAATGGCTTCCTGCATCGCGGCAATCAGCGCTTGCAGGGGCGCATCGGCCTCGCGAATGGTGGCGCGCAGTTGCGGCGCGCGTGCCAGAGAACGCCCACGGTCGCGCAATAGCGCGCCCAGTGTCTGGATAGCCTCAGCACCCTTCGGGCTGGCTGCTGACACGCGCGGCGCATAAGCCGCCAGCGGGTCTTCGCGGATCATCAAAAGCCCATCGGCGGCCAAAGTATCAAGTGCCTGCAAATAAGCCGCCAACGCCTGCTGCATGGCGTTGATGGCGTCAGCAGCGGGCGCAACAGCAGGCGCGGCGCTGGGGCGCGTGACAACTTCCGGATAGACCGCAAGATTGCCCGCCACGCCCGCCCAATCGCGCACCGGCGTATAATCGGGCGGCCCGCAGCCGATCAGCGCGGCCAAGGGCAGAAAGAAAATTCCACGACGCAGCATCATGCCGCCACCCATTCCCCGGCTTCCTGCCGCACCACGCCTTCGGCCGCCAGCTTGATCAAATGCGCGGTCAGGCTGCGCGCCGCTGCCGGGATCAGCCTTGGATCGAGCGCTGCACCATAAACCGGCGGCACCAACGCCTCAGCACTCGCGCGCCCGGCGCGGTGGAGTTCTTCCAGCACCCGTGCCTCTCTCTCCCGCCGATGCGCGGCCAGCGCGGCGACAAAGGGCTGCGGGTTGGGCAGCGGCGGGCCATGGCCGGGCAGATAGAGATCATCATCACGCGCCTGAAGCTTGGCGAGGGAATTCATATAGGCCGCCATATCGCCATCGGGCGGGCTGACCACGCTGGTGGACCAGGACATGACATGATCCGCGCTGAACAGCGTGCGTGATGTGCTGGCGTTATCCAGTGCGAAGCAAAGATGATTGGCGCAATGGCCAGGCGTGTGCAAAGCCGTGACGCGCCAATCCGCACCCGCCACCATGGCGCCATCGGAAAGCGTCACATCCGGGCGGAATGTATGATCGCCGCCTTCGCCGCCCTGTTCCGGCGGTGTCATATGCGGGCCGAAACCATAGCTTGGCGCGCCCGTTGCGGCCTGCAGCGCGGCCACGCCAGGGGAATGGTCCCGATGCGTGTGGGATACCAGGATATGCGTGACGCGCTCACCCTTGGTGGCCGCCAGCAAAGCGTCCAGATGCGCCGCATCCACCGGGCCGGGGTCCAGGATCGCCAGGGAATTCCCCTGGCCAATGATCCAGCTATTTGTGCCGCGAAAGGTGAAGGCGCCGGGATTGTTGCAGAGCACACGCCGCACGCCCGGCGCGGTCTGTTCTACCGCGCCCGGGGCCAGGCTGTCATTTTTCAGGAAGGGAATGCTCATCGCCTCAACCTCATGTCGCGCCCCAGGGTGCGGCGAGGCCAGCCGCTTCGCAAGCCCCGCCTATTGCCCTTGGCGCTTCATCCGCCCGCGCACCAATTCGCGGTGCAGGATGTACAGCCCCGAAAGCACAATCAGTACCGCACCAAGGATGGTGGCGATGGTTGGCATATCGCCCCAGATCAGCCAGCCGAGCCCAACTGACCAAAGGATGGAGGTATAGGAATATGGCCCAAGCGACGACACCTGCGCTGACGCATAGGCTTCCGTCAGCATCACCTGCGCCACACCGCCCACCAGCCCAACCAGGATCAGGATCAGCAATTCCCAAGCGGTCGGCGTGGTCCAGAAAAACGGCAGCACAGCGGCGGTAAAGGCCGTCATCAACAGCGATTGCCACAGCACAATGGTGGTGGAGCTTTCCGTGGCAGAAAGGTTCCGCACCAAAAGCGTCGTCAGCGCGGACCACACACCTTGGGAAACCGCGACTGCCATGC
>JBPCSO010000003.1:0-6207 GCA_051007055.1 Roseomonas sp. | reverse complement strand
GTGCATGGCACGCAGAAGCCAGTGGAATGCATGCGCCGCCCGATGCTGAACAATAGCGAACCAGGCGATGCGATTTACGAGCCCTTCTGCGGCAGCGGCACGGCGATCATCGCGGCGGAGACTGCCGAGCGCATCTGCCACGCGATGGAAATTGATCCTGGCTATTGCGATGTGGCGATTGCACGGTTTGAGGCCATGACCGGCCAGCCTGCAATACTGGATGGCGAGGATCGAACCTTCGCTGATGTCACTGCAGCGCGCGCGATCCATAGATCATGATTGAAATTCCCAAGTCATAGCAACAAAACAACGCTCAATCTCGCTTGGCTCGCCCCCCGCTACAGCGCGAATGGTCCCATGCACGCAGGGAATTGCCCCGGCGCCACAGCAAGGAGACCAAAGATGAACGACACCCTTTCAACCGACCAGCTTTTCCTGGAAATCGCCAAGCGGCACATGCCATCGGTTGAAACGCTGGAGACCAGAAACCGCGACGCGCTCGATTTCCACGATGTCGCGGTCTGGTCCATCCGGAATTCGCTGGCGGAAGCCTACGCCGCGGGACAAGCGGCCGCAAAGCGCAACAAAAAGCGCAGCCGATAAGGAAAAGCGAGGGCCGAATGGTGCTGCCATTTGGCCCTCACATCATGATCAAACCCTGCTGATCATAGCAATGAAATAACGCTCTATTTCGCTTGGCTCAGCCCCCACTACAGCGCGAATGGTCTGTCACGCGCAGGGGATTTCCCCCGCCGATGACGGAGACAAAAAGATGAGCAAGATCCTTCCCACCGAAAACCAAGACTGGGGTTTCTGGGGCACCATGCGCGAACACGCAGCAGATGCCTGGCCGATCGCTTTCACCGCGATCCACAACGCGACCAGCACGGACCCTGCCTCGGTCCGCGCATTCCTCGACAGCCGCTACGGGCGCCACTTCGCCGACGGGGTGAATAGCCAGATGCATTACGGCGCGAGCCTTGCCGACGCCATCGCGAAAACCACCGCGGAATGGATGGGCTGGCGCATCACGCAGCGCACCAGCCGCGAAACCGGCATCCCCGCCGGCCTGCCCTACCTGACGGGCTTCGTAATCAACGAGGGCATTGCCGCCGAAGCACAGGATTGAAGCGCAGCCCGCCGCAAGGCGGCGCCGCACTGCCCCGCAGGGTCCGCCCGCGGGGCTCCCGGCAGTAGGGGCCGATGGTCGGCGCCCGCAACCGGAGACCGAGACGATGAAGCTTTCTGACACGCAGAGGATTATATTGAGCCATGGCGCGCAGCACCCGCAATTGCTGGCGATTGCGCCCAAGCATTTGCCCGTCGCTGCCTGCCGCGCGGTGGTGAACAGCCTGATCAAGAGCCGCCTGCTGATCGAGGTTGCTGCGCCGCGCGATCAATTGGCGATGGTGTGGCGCAAGGATGCGGATGGCACGCCGATCCTGATCCAGGTGACGGATGAAGGGCTGCGCGCCATCGGTATTGACCCGAATGAGGGACGCACCGCGCCCGACACGGCGCCACAGGGCGGGGAGGACGAGAAGCCGCAGGCTGAGGAGCAGCCTTCCGCCAAACCCGCCCCTGCCGCGCCAGAGGCGCCCAACATGGGCAGCGTGAACCTACGCGAGGCTGCCGAGCGCCTGCTCGCAGCCTGGGAAGCGACGCCACCGCACAACGCCAACGAGGACCCGGTCGCCCAAGCCATGGCGATGCTGCGCAGCGCCCTGACACGGCGCGGCACACGCGCCACGGGCGCGCCACGCAAGGCACGCGAAGGCACCAAGCAGGAAGTGGTGCTGGCGATGCTTCGCCGCCCTGAGGGCGCGACGGTAGCGCAAATCGCCGAGGCCACCGGCTGGGCGCAGCATACGGTGCGCGGGTTTTTCGCCGGGCTGAAAAAGCGCCAGGGCATCACGGTGGAGATTGCGGAACGCATCCGCCAAGTCGGCCCGAACAAGCAGGGCGCCAAAGGGTCCTACACCGTCTACCGCGTGGCTGAATGAAGCTGCGCAGCCACAGCTTGGATTATCAGCGCATAGCCCAGGGATCATCGCGATCCCTGGCGCTTTATTGCCTTGGCTCTCGCGAAACACAGCGCGAAGCATCCGTCACGCAAGACGGAGAGTGACGATGCAGGCAGAAACTGAAACGCGATGGATCGTGTTGAGCGCTGGTGGCCGGCATGTTTCCCTTGGCCGCAGCGAACCCAGCGAGGCGGAGGTGATGGCCGCCAGCGACACCCTTGCCGCGCAGGGGCTTTCCGGGTGGCTCGCACGCCTTACGGGCGATTACTACAGCCGGCAGAAAGTGACGCTCGAACCCCTGCAACGGATCGGCGCGCTACATGACGCGGATTGGCAAGCCGCCCTTGCCGTATTCTACGCAGCGCGGCACCGCGCCACACACTGACGCCCCTGACTACTCACCAATGCGCGGCGGGAGGTCGCCGCCATGGCTGAACTGACATCCTCCACGCGCGAAGCCGCACGACGCCTGGGCGTCAGCGATACCACCATGCACAAGGCCGAACGCTCTGGGCGCATCACGCGAGAGCCCGATGGCCAATGGGACATCGCCAAACTACGGGTGCGAATGCGCGAAACTGCAGACCCACAGCGTTCACCGCTTAGCGGCAGCGCGGCGGCCGAGGGCACACCCTTCGCGCGGCTGAAAGTGGCGCAACTCGCCCTTAAGGTCGAAGCCCAACGCCTGGCACTTGATGAAAGCAAGGGCCGGCTGCTCGATGTCGCGACGGCCAATGCGACGATTGATGAAATCGCCAGCACCATGCGCGACGCGCTGCTGAATTGGCCCGCGCGCGTGGCGGGCGTGATCGCGGCTGAACTCAGCGTCGAGCCCCATCTGCTGCAAACCATCCTGCAGCAGCACATCAATGAGCTTCTGACGGAGGCTTCCGATCGCTTCGACCCTCCATGCATCGGCGGCGAGCGAGAGCCGAACGCGTGAGCTTGTGCGCCGCCGTGCCGGGGCCATGCTGCGCCCGCCGCCGCAACTCAATGTCTCGGCATGGGCGGAACAACATCGCATTCTGGGCAGCCGGGCGTCGTCCGAGCCCGGTCCCTGGCGCACCAGCCGCACGCCCTATCTCCGCGATGTGATGGATGCGCTGTCCGCCGTGCATCCGGCACGGCGGATTGTGTTCATGAAGGGCGCCCAGGTGGGCGCTCCACTCGCCATCGATACGCCGATCCCGACAGCAGCAGGCTGGGCCACGATGGGCTCCCTGGTGGTGGGCGATACGCTGTTTGACGAGCTTGGCCTACCATGCCGCGTAACCGGCACATCGCCCGTGTTCCATGGTCGCGAATGCTTCAAGATTACTCTTGAGGATGGGGAGACTATAAACTGCGACGGTCAGCATCGCTGGCCCGTCAGAGACTTCACGGACGCGGAGCAGCCGACCGAGCGTATCTTGCGGACTGATGAGATGATCCATCGGGTTCGCATCGGTGCTGGTCCACGCTATCGCTATGCTATTGATTGCTGCGCCCCCGCTGAATTGCCCGAGCAGGATCTTATCATCCATCCCTATGTGCTGGGGATGTGGTTGGGTGATGGGTCATCCATCATGAACCATATCAGCGTCCACGAGGACGATGCAGAGGTGGCGGAGCACCTTCAGGCATGTGGCGTGAATGCCGAATTCCGCCTTCCAAAATGGCGCAAAGGTCGGTGTGCAAACATCGTCATCGATCCGACCTTTCGGCTGGTGGACGGCGTGAAAGCGCCAACAAGCATTCAGCATCGCTCTCAGTTTATCACGCGGCTGCGCATGCTTGATCTGCTTGAGAACAAGCATATCCCGGCCGCCTATCTGCGCGCGAGCCGTTCCCAGCGCCTTGATCTGGTCCGCGGCATGATGGATTCCGATGGAACCATTACGCCAGATGGGAAACGCTGCGAGTTCACAAACGGTGACCCCAAGCTTGTCGAGGGAATGGTCGAGCTGCTGCGTAGCCTCGGCTATAAGCCGAATGTCTATTTCAGCGCATCCCGCCGCCATGTGATCAATGGTGACGACCGGGTTTGCCAAGACTACTGGCGCGTGTCCTGGACCGCCTATGCCGAGGAGCCGATGTTTCGTCTCTCGCGCAAGGTAGCGCGGATGCGGTCAATCGCTCATGGTCGACCGGGCAAGAGCAGACGGCGACGGATTGTCAGTATTGAGCCCACCGATAGCGTACCCGTGCGATGCATCGAGGTTGATTCGCCGAACCACCTTTATCTCTGCGGCAAGGCCTGGGTCCCGACGCATAACACCGAAGCAGGCAATAATTGGCTGGGCTATATTCTGCATCACGTTCCGGCGCCGGTGCTCGCGGTGCAGCCGACCGTCGAACTCGCTAAACGCTTCTCGCGCCAACGCATAGACCCATTGCTGGAGGAAACGCCCGCGCTGCGTGATCGCGTGGCGCCAGCCCGCGCGCGCGATAGCGGCAATACCATGCTGTCCAAGGAATTCCCCGGCGGCATTCTCGTGCTGACGGGGGCGAATAGCGCAGTCGGCCTGCGTTCCATGCCGGCCAGGTTTCTGTTTCTCGACGAGGTGGACGCCTATCCCGGCGATATCGAAGGCGAAGGCGATCCGATAGCCTTGGCGGAGGCACGGGCGCGCACTTTTGGTTGGCGCAGGAAAGCCTTTCTGGTGTCAACGCCGACCATCGCCGGGCGCAGCCGGATTGAACGGGAATACGCTGCCTCCGACCAGCGGCGCTACTTCCTGCCCTGTCCGCACTGCGGCGCGATGCAATGGCTAAAATTCGACCGCCTGATTTGGGAAAAGGGTGACCCGCGCAGCGTGCGCTACCATTGCGAGGAATGCGACACGCCGATTGAGGAGCACCACAAAACCGCCATGCTCGCTGCAGGTGAATGGCGGCCAACAGCATTGGCCGAGAACCCGCATACCATCGGCTTTCATATCTCGGCGCTTTATTCGCCGGTCGGCTGGTTGTCCTGGGAACAGATCGCGCGCGATTGGGAGGCTGCGCAGGGCAAGGCGGAAGACCTGAAGACCTTTCGTAACACAGTGCTGGGCGAGACTTGGCAGGATCGTGGTGAGGCACCGGATTGGGAACGCCTGGTGGAACGGCGCGAGGATTTCCGGCTTGGCGTTGTGGCGCAGGACGCACTGGTGCTGACGGCGGGCGTCGATGTGCAGGATGATCGGCTGGAATGCGATATCTGGGCCTGGGCCGAGGGTTATTCCTCCTGGCTGGTGGATCACATCGTCATTGTGGGCAGCCCGCGTGAGCGTGCGCCTTGGGATGCGTTGGCGGAATTACTCGCGCGTGATTGGCCGCGTGCTAATGGCGGCGCGATACGCATTGCCAAGGCGTGTGTCGATACCGGCGGACGCGATACGGCGGCGGTCTATGGCCACCTGCGCCGGCTGCGCGATCCGCGCATTGCGCCGACTAAAGGCGTGGATGGTTGGAATCGCGCTCAGCCGGTGCAGGGGCCGACGCCTGTCGATGCGCTGGTGGATGGACGCAAGCTGCGGCGCGGTTTGAAGCTTTGGACCGTGTCGGTTTCGACCTGGAAGGTTGATCTCTATCGTCGGCTTTGGCTCGGGCGTGGCGAGGCGGCGGAATTCCCACCCGGCTGGGTGCATTTGCCGCAGGGGATTGAGGTTGAGTGGGTCAAGCAGTTGGTGGCCGAGCAGCTGCATCAGGTGAAGGACAGGCGCGGCTTTGTGCGGCAGGAATGGGCAAAGCTGCGGGACAGGAATGAGGCGCTGGATTGCGCCGTGCTGGCGCGTGCCGCGTTGTGGTTGCTGGGTGCCGATCGTTATGGCGAGCGGTTCTGGCAGAGGCTGCGTGAGGATATCACGAATGCGCCGGTGGAAATGCTGGAACATCCCCGGCCTAAGCCAGCGCCAAACCCTGATCCGCCACCACTGATGCGCCGACCTGGTTGGCTTGCGCCGCGTGGCGGTTGGTTGCGCTGATTACTTTCGGGAGGAAATCATGAGTAACGGGGAACTCCACGCGCGTGAGCGCGAGGATCTGGCACTGCATGTCGAGCGCTGTGCCGAGCGCTATACGGCGGTGCGGAAGGAAATCTGTGGTCTCCGCAAACAGTCACGCCGCATTGAGGGCGCTATCTGGGGCATCGTTGCCGTGCTGATCGCGCTCGGCGCGGGTGGGGCGCAAATCCTGCCGATCCTGCGCGCCCTCTCGCGCG
>JBPCSO010000002.1:0-4199 GCA_051007055.1 Roseomonas sp. | reverse complement strand
CATGGCAACTCAATCAGCCCACCAAGCCGTCTGTCCGGTTTAATAGGGGCAAGTCCAATCTACTTTCCGGGTAACTATCGAAGATCAGCTGTCCTTCCGAAACCTTCGTTTCTGGGTGTCTTCCAAGACCGAGGCGTGACGAGCGACTTTATATACGAAAAAATTCCTTGACAAAATAGGAATAATGTAACATAAAAGCGGACCCAGCCGAGGTCTCGCCCATGCCCCCATCTGCCCCCGCCACCCCCGCAGAGATTACGGTAAGCCCCGCAGACGGGCGCAGCATTGCGCTGGAATTGCTGCATATCATTCGCCTGCCATTGCGTATTCTACTGATAGGGGCGTCGCTGGCCGCTGGGTTGGGCGCGGCGCTGGCGCTCGGTCTGCCGGGGCCGGAGGCGCTTTTCGCCGCCTTCGCTGCGCCGGGTCCCAACGGCCTGCCCGCGCTGATTGGTATGATGATTTTCCTTGTTGGTATCAGCTTCGCTGGCTTCCTCTGGTGGCTTGCCGCGCGCAGCTTCGCGCTTGTGGCCAACCCAGCCATTGCCCCCGAAAGGCTTGCCGGGCTGCGCGACCTGCCGCTGGCCCTGCCGGAAGGCACGGTCCGCGCGCTGCTCGCATTGATTGTGGGGGTGGTTGGCCTGCCGCTTTTGCTCTTTTCCAAGACACTTGGGCTGACAGATGCCATCGCCGGCTATGTGAATGGGATCGTCACCGGCGTTTTCGGCTTTTATTTCGGCACGCGCAGCAATGGGGCGGAAGCGCAAATCGCGCGCCGTGCTACCGAGCAATTGGCCGAACGTGAACGCGCGACTGGCGCGCTGGCGGCCGAAGCCGAAGCGCTGCGCCACAGGGCTGAAGGCGCGGCGCGCGATGCTGCCCTGCCCAGCAGAATCGAAGCAACCAAGGGCAGCCTTGCCCGACATATCGAAGTGGCTGGGCTGGTGTTGGATGAATTTGGCCCGCTGCTGCCGAAAGGGATTATCCCGGAAGGCACGCAAGCAGCCCTTACCCGTGCCCGCAGCGCCGCTGCCGCCTTGGAAGGTGCCAAGGCTGGCGCCAGCGCTGAAGCGCAATTGGCCGAAGCAAGCGAAGCCTTGGCCGGCTTGATAGGCGCGCAGCCCTTGGCGCCGCTGCTGCGTAGCGCGGCTTCCCTGCTGCCCGCCGGCACGGCGCTTGGCCCCATTGGCGCTTTGGCGACCGTGATCGGGCTGGGCTGGCATTTTGGCGCGGCGGAATATCAACGCTGGCGTGCGCGTGTGCTGGCCGCCCCCTTCGCGCCGCAGCTTTTTGATGCAGGGCTGATCACGCCAAGCTCGGCGGAACTTCGCATGGAAGCTTGCCCGATTTTCGCCCGCGCCTTCAGGGATTTGAAAACGCGCCCTGGCTTCTTCGCCGCCCTGCTCAGCAAGATCAGCCAGGATGATGCTGGGCCACGGCTTTGGGCGGAATATGGCGCGGATGCTGAGCGTTTTCCGGGCGGCCAGGCGGAAGTTGAAGCGGGCTTGCAGGAATTCCGCGCGGCCTTGCTGGCGGATCTCGCTGCCCGCGATGCGACGCCCGAGAAAATCGCGGCGGCATTGGCACCGCTTGCGCCTGGCCCCGGCGCGCTGCCCAGCCTGGAACAGGTGAACCGCCTGATGGATGAAGCCGGCAAGGCGGGGGCGGATCAGCCGGAAGCCCGCGCGGCTTTTGAGGCTTTGGTGATGCTGACCGGGCATTTGCGGGAGAGGAAGCTTGACCCGGTGAAGCTGATGGCGGAGCTGAAGCCATGAAACGGTTCATGGTTCTGCTGGTCTTTGCCTTGGCGGCATGCAGCGTGATGGATGCGCCGGTGGCGCAGCTAGAACGCTGGCAGAAGCAGCGCGCGGCAGGCGCATTCGCCGCCATTGCTGAAGAACCGGTGGTGCGTGATTGCGCCCCAGGGAAGGGTGATGCCTGCCAGCGCTTGCATCTGATGCGCGCCGAAGCCTGCCTAAGCCTTGCTTTCGCGGATCGCGCCCCTGGCGCGGCCTGCCCCGGTGCTGGCGCGCGCGAAGCAGGCTTGCTCGCTTGCGCTGCCAGCGCCGCCCAAGCGGCGGAACAGGCCGCCGGAGAGATGCTGCTGCCCGCACGGCGCCTGCGCGCCCAGGCGCGGCTTTGCGCTATCGAAAACCTGCCCCCGGCGATGGCGGCCCCGGCAGTGCGGGAAGTGGTGGCGGAAGCCGCACCCCTCAGTGATGTTGAAGGCGCCTTGCTGCGCGGGCGCGCCCAGCTTTCTGCCGCGCGTCCTTCAGCAGGGCCCGAGGCGATGCGGTGCGCCGCCGCACGGAATTCGCTGGCGGAGGCGCGGCGCGGGCTTCAGCTCAGCCCTGGTGTTTCGGCGCTGAACCGGTTGGCGGATGATGCCGCTTTGCGTGCCGCGCGCATTACCGATTGCCGTAGTTGAGACAGGGAGGCTGAAATGGCACTGGCCCGTGAACTCTCCTTCCGTCTGCCGCTGCAACGCGGTGATGATGTGCGCGCCGTACAGCAGGCGCTGATCCGCGCCGGCATGTTGGCAGGTAGCGCCGATGGCATTTTCGGCCCCGCCACACATCGTGCCGTTTTGGATTTTCAGCGGCGTATGCAAGCGCGCCATCCCGGCTTTGCTGCCGATGGCATTATTGGCCGGCAAAGCTGGAGCGCGCTTTTCCCCAATGCCG
This sequence comes from Roseomonas sp., assembly GCA_051007055.1. Taxonomy (GTDB): domain Bacteria; phylum Pseudomonadota; class Alphaproteobacteria; order Acetobacterales; family Acetobacteraceae; genus Neoroseomonas. Next base: position 1,515 of record JBPCSO010000002.1, on the reverse strand, counting down.
CGCCGCATCCGTTCACGGGCGCCGCAACACCCGAAGCGGGGCTGGCACGCGGGGCCGATTGGCGCGCCGCGCTGCACCCCTATGTGCAGCGTTTGATGGCAGGCAGCGCGCCGCCGGTGGGGCAGGGGGTGCGGCGCTGGCGGCTCAGCCCTGAAGGTGTGCGCGTCGAAGGGTTTGTGGCACCCCCGCGCAGCCCTGGCCTGCCCGAGACCGCCACGCGCTGCTGGCGCGATTTTCGTGCGGCGTTCGAAACTTGCGCGGCGGCCTATGGCGTGCCGGTGGAATTGCTGATTGCCACAGCCTGCACTGAATCCGGCGGGCGGCCCGGGGCAATCCGTGAAGAACCAGGCTTCATCAATGATGCAGCAACGCCGCATCGTGTCTCGCCAGGCTTGATGCAAACGCTAATTTCGACCGCGCGAGAGGTTTTGGGCGATACCAGCATGGATCGCACCCGTTTGCTGGACCCTGCCACGTCCATCCGCGCCGGGGCCGCAATGATCCGCGCGCAGGCGATACGGCGCAAGATGCCCACGCATTTCGACCCGCCCTTGGTGGCGATTGCCTATAATGCCGGATCCCTCCGCGCGCGCGCCGATGGCGTGGCGGATCCTTGGGGCATGGTGCAGACACTACGTGGCGAGCATACCCATGCCGATGCCTTCCTTGGTTTTTTCAATGATTGTTTTGTCGTCTTTGCGGAAGGTGATGCGCCGGGTGCGCTGACGCCTAGTTTTTGGGCGTTGCTTCGCAGCTGATGGGTGAGAAGTAATGAGGCCTTGGCTTACAGGGGTTGCGATCTGACGTAACGCGATGCGCCCGCGGGATTGACGAAGCGCCCCTGCGCCTATGAGCTAACACTTCAAGGAGAGGCCTGGCCATGAACCACATTCCCGCCACCATGAGAGGAACCGGCATCGGTGCACCCGTGCGCCGGGTGGAAGATATGCGCTTCCTGCGTGGCCAGGGGCGCTATGTGGATGATCTGGGTGGAACTGATGCGGCGCAACTTGTAATGCTGCGTTCCCCCCATGCCTCGGCGCGCATCACGCGGCTTGATGCGAGTAAGGCGCGCGGCATGCCCGGCGTGCTGTTGGTGCTGACGCCGGAGGATATCGCGGAACTCGGCGTGCTTCGCTGCATTACGCCGCGACTGCAAAGGAATGGATCACCGCTTGCGCAAACGCCCTGGCACATGCTGGCCATAGGGCAGGTGCGCTATGTGGGCGATGCGGTGGCGGCGGTGATCGCAACGTCTCGTGCGGCAGCGCAGGATGCGGCGGAAGCGATCCTTGTTGAATACGAACCCTTACCGGCAGTGACGGATGTGGCGGAGGCGATCAAGCCTGAAGCGCCGCAGGTTTGGCCCGATCTAGCGACAGAAAATGAAAGCGTGCTGTTCCGCCTGGGCGATAGGGCGGCGGTGGATGCTGCCTTCGCGCGTGCGGCGCATGTCACGCGCTTTGATTTCCGTATCACGCGCGTTTCCGCCAACCCGATGGAACCGCGCAATGC
>JBPCSO010000001.1:0-4491 GCA_051007055.1 Roseomonas sp. | reverse complement strand
AAGGGCAGGATGGCCCTTGGTACGACAAGATCGGGAACGGGTGGGCGGCCGAAGGGGTCGAACATGGGCCCATTGGCGTTTTCCGGTATTTGCGACACGAGACTTCCTTATCCAAGTGGGGCGCAGGGGCTGCGCCCCCATGGGCCAAAACAAAATTTGGGTGGCCCTTCCCCTTTTATCCAAACGGGGCCAGTTTATAGCTAATATCCGGGGGTGGTGTCTTGGCTGAAATCTGGGACTCTTGGGGGCACTACGCCTATCTGGGAGCGTTCATTTGGGCGTTCTTTGAAGGCGAAACATTCGTCTTGGCCGCGGCGGCCCTGGGCGCAGCCACGGGTGCGGTGGATCCCTGGTTACTGTTCTTGTCGGTCTGGTTTGGCTCCTTTCTGGGGGATCAGACATGGTTCACACTGGGACGGCGCTTTGGTCCCCGCATTGTGCGACGAATCAAGGGTGCAGATCAAAAAGTGGCTAAGGTCAATGATTTGCTGCACCGATATGGCACTTGGTTCATTCTGAGCTTCCGGTTTCTGTATGGAATTCGTAACGTGGCCTCGGCAGCTTGCGGTCTAGCTGGCCTGAATTGGGCGCGCTTCGCGGTGTTGAATTTCATCGCAGCAGGTCTGTGGGCTGCCAGCTTTGTGGCGGCGGGCTGGTTTCTCGGCTCCCTCATCGGGCCGGAGAGGTTAGGCTGGGTCATCGCCGGTATTGCGCTTTCCGCCTTGGCCTTCTTTGTCTTGAGGCATTGGTACCGGAGAGCACGAAAGGCGCGCGGTGGGGCAGCCTGACTTCGCCTCACTTGCGTTAGCTTAGGCAAATACCTTTCGTGTCTGTGGCGCTAGAGAGCAGCGCCATTTCCAGAATGAGATAAAAAGGTAAGAATTTTCGGATGCTTGTGCCGCTTTTCGGTCCAGGCCAGCATGGCGTGCGAATAATCAAGCAAAGGGCGCGGTGATGTCGATGGCTCGCATGCATAGCATCGTAGATGGTCTGGCCGGTGCGATCGGCAATACACCATTGATACGCCTGAAGCGCGCCAGTGAAATGACCGGCTGCGACATTCTGGGCAAGGCGGAATTCATGAATCCCGGTGGTTCAGTGAAGGACCGCGCTGGGCTTGGCATTATTGCCGATGCGGAAGCGCGCGGCGCGCTCACGCCCGGCAAACCCGGGACGATTGTGGAAGGAACGGCAGGCAATACGGGTATCGGCATCACGCTGGTCGCCAATGCGCGCGGCTATCGCAGCATCATTGTTGTGCCAGAGACGCAAAGCCGCGAAAAGCTCGATTTTCTTCGTATGATCGGCGCTGATCTCCGCTTGGTACCTGCCAAACCTTTCTCCGATCCTGGCAATTATGTGCATTTCAGCCGCCGTTTGGCTGAGGAATTAGGGGCGGTTTACGCCAATCAATTCGACAACCTCGCCAATCGGGCGACGCATGAGGCGACTACCGGGCCCGAGATCTGGGACCAGACCGGCGGGCGGATTGATGCCTTCACCTGTTCATGTGGCACGGGCGGAACACTCGCCGGCATTGCGCGTGCCTTGAAGACGCGCGGTCCCGCAACGCGCATTGTACTGGCTGACCCGATGGGGAGTTCACTCTATTCCTGGGTCAAGACCGGAGAGTTGAAGCCTGAGGGGTCATCCATCACGGAAGGTATTGGCCAGGCTGCGCGGGTACCGGGCAATCTGGTGGGCGACCGCGCCCTGATTGATGACGCGGTGCAGGTGACGGATGATGAAGCGCTGTCGCAGGTATTCGACCTGCTGGTGCAGGAAGGCATTTGCCTTGGTGGCTCGGCCGGCTTGAATGTTGCCGCCGCCATCAAGGTGGCGCGCCAATTGGGCCCAGGGCATCGCGTGGTGACCATTCTGTGCGATGGCGGCGCGCGCTACCAATCCAAGCTGTTCAATCCGGAATTCCTGCGCGAACGCAGGCTGCCCATACCCCCTTGGCTTGCGTGAGGTAGCCCTGTGGTCACGGAGCTTGTTGAAATTGGTCGCAGTATTCGCGCGCGCGATCCCGCACGGCCTTCCTGGCTCGAAACAATTTTCTGTTACGCTGGGCTGCATGCGGTCCTTTGGCACCGGCTTGCGAATTGGCTGTGGCGGCGCGGTTGGCGCGGCGCTGGGCGAGTCGTTTCGCATCTCAGCCGCTTTTTGACTGGCATTGAAATCCATCCTGGGGCGCAGATTGGCCGTCGGCTTTTCATTGATCATGGCATGGGCGTTGTGATCGGTGAAACCGCAGAAATCGCCGATGATGTGCTGATTTATCATGGCGTGACTTTGGGCGGGCTTTCCGGCAGCCCCGGAAAACGGCATCCGACAATTGAAAAAAGCGTCTCCATCGGGGCAGGGGCGCAGGTTCTGGGTCCTATCACAATCGGTCGGGGCGCTCGTATTGGCGCAAATGCCGTGGTGACACGCGATGTGCCGCCTGAATGTACGGTTGTTGGGATTCCGGCACGCCCACCCGCGGGGACGAGCTGCGCCGATCCATGGCTTGGATATGGCCTTAGCAATACTGAAGATGACCCAGTAGGGGACCAGATAGCGGCGCTAAGGGCTGAATTAGCCAATCTTCGCGCACGCCTTGCCGAATTGGAGCGGCATAAACCAGACAGCCCCTGAAGGCTCCGCCCGGGCTATAGAAGCGCGGAATTTTGTCCGCCGCCAGACACCATAGTTTCCGCGGCAGCGTCGGTGAAGGCTTTGGCGGATGCAGCTTGGCCTTTGGCTGCCGAAGGCTTATGTCCGAATGCACCGGGTGCGGATTTGCGCCTTGTCCCGTCTCTGCTTGGGTGTGCAGGCTTGGAGCCGTTCATGAAAGAACAAGAACGTTTCAATATAATGATGGAAGATGGCGTTGTTCTTCGTCGCCATTTGGCGACGAAGATGGGGCCATTGGTCATTCAAGCGATTGATTTATGCGAAGCAGCGCTGCGTGGTGGCGGGAAGCTTTTTTTCTGCGGAAATGGTGGAAGTGCTGCAGATGCGCAGCATCTGGCGACAGAATTACTGGTGCGTCTCAGGTCGCGGGTTGAACGGCACTCCTGGCCGGCCATCGCACTCACGCTTGATCCTGCTGCGTTGACAGCGGGCGGGAATGATTATGGCTTCGAGAATGTTTTCGCGAGACCGCTCTCTGGGCTGGGGCGGCAGGGGGATGTACTTATTGGCATCACCACCTCTGGTCGCTCCCCAAATGTTATCAAGGCGCTGCAGGTCGCGCGCGGCATGGGTATTGGTACCATCGGATTTCTGGGTGGCGATGGCGGGGGTGCGGCAGCCCTTTGCGATGTTGCCCTGATTGTGCCGAGCAACGAAACTGCGCGTGTGCAAGAAGCGCATATCTCGTTAGGCCATGCTATCCTTGAGTTACTTGAAGATCGGCTGCTTGCGCTATGACCATTCTTGTGACTGGTGCTGCGGGTTTTATTGGCATGCACGTTTCCGAAGCTTTGCTTGCGCGCGGTGAAAGAGTGATCGGCCTTGATAGTCTGACACCCTATTATGATTTGCGCCTGAAACGCGCCAGGCGCGATCGGCTTTTAGGCAAGGCTGGTTTCCTTTTTGTCGAGGACAATATCGCCGATCGTTCAGCGGTTTCCGCCCTATTCGATCAGTATAATAATGTCACCCGCATCATTCATCTGGCAGCGCAGCCAGGTGTCCGGCACTCACTGGTTGATCCCTACAGCTACATTGAAGCGAATGTGATGGGGCATCTCGTGATGTTGGAGGCTGCAAGAAGCCTCCCTAGGCTTGAGCATTTTGTTTATGCTAGTTCTTCATCCGTCTATGGCGGCAACAAGAATCTACCGTATCGCGAAGATGACCGCGTTGATCATCCTATCTCGCTTTATGCAGCAACCAAGCGGGCTGATGAACTGATCAGCGAAGCCTATGGTCACCTTTTTGGTTTGCCGCAGACAGGGCTTCGATTTTTCACGGTTTATGGTCCTTGGGGGCGCCCGGATATGGCGCCGTGGCTTTTTGCAGAAGCGATTCTCGCAGAAAGGCCAATTACTTTATTTGAAGGTGGTCGGCTGAAGCGTGATTTCACCTTTGTCGAAGATATAGTGGCCGGTGTTTTGGGGGCATTGGATCGCCCGCCGGTTGCCGGGGCACCGCGGATATTGAACATAGGCAACCACCGTAGCGTGGAAGTGCGGCGCTTTGTGGCGGTGCTTGAGGAAAGTCTTGGCCGGAAGGCAGTCATCAAGGACGCGCCGCGCCCCGTGACGGATGTCGCGGAAACCTTCGCTTATATTGGCGCTATCCAGGCGCTGTGCGGGTTTGAGCCAAAAACACCGATTGAGGTGGGGGTGCCCCGTTTCGCGGCTTGGTTCCGGCATTGGATGGCCGCTTGACGTGTTTTTGTGATGGTACTAGAAGCCCGCTCACACTGTTGGTTGTTTGGTTTTTGGGCTTGACTGGTTGGTGATTACTGGCTAGTGTTTTTGCCCTGCCGACGATTGG